>NZ_JBCLVJ010000017.1:0-79123 GCF_048537925.1 Gordonia sp. CPCC 205515
GCCCGGCTCCATTCCGAACCCGGAAGCTAAGCCCTCCAGCGCCGATGGTACTGCACCCTAACCAGTGTGGGAGAGTAGGACACCGCCGAACACAACTTACAGAAAGGCTCTGTATTCGATGTAGCCCATCGGATGCAGAGCCTTTCTTCATGTTTCCCCTTCTTTCGGTATCCCGGGTGTCACGTACATCGGGGTACCACCTTCTTCCCGCTGACTTCGAGGCATACATTGGCTCCTATGAATGATCGCGATCGCGACCGACAACCCCGACGTAACGGCGGACGGCCCGACCGTCCGAGGCGTTCGTCGTCGCCTCGGGGCACCGGATCCGCCGGCCGACCGGATGAACCACAGATCCCCGATGACGTATATGCCTCCGACCTCGACACCGAGGTCCGTCGCGACCTGCTCACGCTGGACAAGACCAACGCGGAGAATGTGGCCCGCCACTTGGTGATGGTCACTCGACTTCTGGAAGAAGACCCGGCGCTGGCCCTCGAGCACGCACGTGCTGCGCGTAGTCGCGCCAGCCGGGTCGGTCTGGTGCGCGAAACGATGGGCGTCGCCGCCTATAACGCCGGCGAGTGGCAGGAAGCGCTGTCCGAGCTACGAGCAGCCCGCCGCATCACCGGTAACACCGCACTGCTTCCGCTCATCGCAGACGCCGAGCGTGGCCTTGGGCGTCCGGAGCGGGCCATCGAAATCGCGCGCAGTGAGGACGGTCGCGCCCTGACCGGCGACGAGGCGACGGAGATGCGCATCGTCGAATCCGGAGCCCGCCTCGATCTGGGTGAGCCGCAGAAGGCGATCGTGACGCTGCAGGCCGAGGATCTGACACCCGGCCAGACGGGCACCGGCCCAGCTCGCCTCTTCTACGCCTATGCGTCCGCGTTGCATGCCGCCGGTCGCACCGACGACGCAATCACCTGGTTCATGAACACGGCCTCGGCCGACGTCGACGACGTGACCGACGCCGAGCTGCGGTTGGTGGAACTCACGTCGGATGAGCCCGCGGATCGCGACGGTGTTGACGATGTGCTGCCTGCAGAACAGGTCGAGGCCGAGCCCGCCGTAGCCGAACCTGCCGTGGCCGAACCCGCTGTAGTCGAACCGGCGGCCGTCGTTGAACCGGCGCCTGTCGAGGCTTCGACGTCGGATGTCGCTGTTCCGGTGGACGAAGCGAAAGTCGGTGATACAGAGCAGCATTCGACGGACATCGACTCGACGGAGTCCGACCCGACTGCGTCGGCGGAGACCGTCGTCAGTGAGCCACGTGCAGCACTCGGCCGACGCTACGACGCGTTGCTGCTCGATCTCGACGGCACGGTGTTCGCAGGCCATCGGGCACTGCCCGGTGCGCGCGAGAGCTTGGAGTCGATCGAGACACCTCGGTATTTCGTGACCAACAACGCGAGCCGGCGCCCCGCAGCGGTCGTCGAGCATCTCGTCGAACTCGGTTTCACCGCGACCACCGAACAGGTGGTGACGAGCGCGCAGTCGGCGGCCCGGCTGCTCGCCGAACATCTCGAGCCGGGATCCCGTGCTCTCGTGATCGGTACCGACGGCCTCGCGCAGGAAGTTCGCGAGGTGGGGATCGGTGTGACCCGTAGCGCCGATGATCGGCCGGCTGCCGTCATCCAGGGACATTCACCCGACACCGGGTGGGCACAGTTGTCGGAGGCCGCGCTGGCCATCAATGCGGGCGCCCTGTGGGTGGCCTGCAACACCGATGCGACGCTGCCCTCCGAACGCGGCAACCTCGTCGGCAACGGATCGATGGTCGCCGCGGTAGCCAACGCGACTGGGCAGACCCCGCTGGTGGCGGGCAAGCCCGCCGCACCGTTGATGGCCGACGCGATCGCCCGCAGTCGTGCGACCCGCCCACTGGTGGTCGGTGATCGGCTCGACACCGATATCGAGGGCGCACACAGCGTCGGAGTGGACAGCGCCCTGGTGCTGACCGGGGTGAGTTCGGTCAACGACCTGCTCGTCGCACCGCCGGAGCAGCGTCCGACGTATGTGATCGCCGACCTGACCCATCTGTTCAGCGACGCCGATTCGGTGCGCGTCGCGGACCAGCCGGGCTGGCTGGTCGACCTCGACGGCGACGTCGCGACGGTCACGCGGGACGGAGCGAGCGTCGACGAAAGCCTCATCCCAGCGGTGGCGCATGTCGTGTGGCAGGCAATCGACGAGGATCGACTCGATCCGAGTGAACTCTCGGTGACCAGTCCCGACGGCGACGTGCGGGCGCTCCTGGAATCGGTGGGTGTCGGCGGAGTGCGCTAGCGTTGGGGGCACCATGAGCCAACCGGATCAGCCACCGCGTCCCGGCCCGGCACCCGTCCCGGGTCCGCCGCGTCCCGGGCCGCAGATGATGCCGCGTACCAGCGGCGGGGCACCCGGCGTCGGCAGCGAAGTATCGCCGGATTCGGTGACCGAGAACGTCGCCGAACTGGTCGGCCAGGTCGACGAGATCCGCCGGGCAACCGGCGACACGTTCGACCTTCCGGCGCTCGCGCGGCAAACCGAACTGCTCGAGCAGGCGCACGACACCTTGACCTCCGCGCTGGAAAACGTCGATCCTCGATGAGGAGCGGCTGAGTGGCCGCGCGCGCACGGCTCGACGCCGAGCTGGTCCGCCGCGGACTCGCGCGATCCCGTGAACAAGCGCAGCACCTGATCGCCGACGGACTGGTCAAGGTGAACGGGGTCGTCGCCGCCAAGCCTGCGACGAACGTCGCCAAGGACACGCCGATTCTCGTCGTCGACCATGTCGACGACGACTGGGCGTCGCGGGGTGCGCACAAACTGCTTGGGGCGCTTGAGGTATTCGAGCCGCTGGGAGTGTCGGCGGACGGTCGGCGATGCCTTGACGCGGGGGCGTCGACCGGCGGATTCACCGACGTACTGCTGCGCCGCGGTGCTCGCGAGGTGGTCGCTGCCGACGTCGGCTACGGGCAACTCATCTGGCGCCTGCAGAATGATCCGCGCGTCGACGTGCACGACCGTACCAATGTGCGGCACCTGAACCCGGAGGGCATCGGGGGACAGGTCGACTTGGTGGTCGGCGACCTCTCGTTCATCTCCCTCGCGCTGGTGTTGCCCGCGTTGGCGGCCTGTACCCGGCTCGGCGGTGACCTGCTGCCGATGGTGAAACCCCAGTTCGAGGTCGGCAAGGATCGGGTCGGAGCCGGCGGTGTCGTCCGCGATCCGCAGCAGCGAGCCGACACCGTGCTGGCCGTCTCCCGCACCGCCCGGCAATTGGGGCTGGTCACCCGCGCAGTGGTGGCAAGCCCGCTACCTGGGCCGTCGGGAAACGTCGAATACTTCCTCTGGCTCCGCAAAGACCACGATGCCGCCCGGGACGACACCGCATCCGGGCATCCCGATAGGGTCGAAGACCGAACAGATATGACCGGGGATGCGGGCTCAGCAGACGACGCCTGGGTGATCGACCTGATCACCCAGGCCGTTGCGAACGGACCGCAGTGACAGACGGAGGGACGAGGGTGACGACTGCCGATGTCGCCGATCGGGCCGGCCACCGAGAGTTCCTGGTCGTCGCCAACACCGGCCGGGAAGTCGTCACCCAGACCTTGGACTCCATCGCCCGGCACTGTGCGGCGGCCGGAGTGAAACTGCGAGTGGTCGACCACGACGCCCAGGTCCACGACCTCGCCAACCGATCGGTCGACGAGTACTACCCCGAACCGGCACGTCCGGATATCCATTCGGTCGATCCCGATCGACTGCGTAGCACCGGCGCTGCCGTGGAGATAGCGTCCGCGGTCCCCGAATCCGCCGAGGGCTGCGAGGTCGCGATCGTGCTCGGCGGCGACGGCACATTCCTGCGTGCCGCCGAACTCGCTTATCCCGCAGAGGTTCCCGTCCTCGGAATCAACCTCGGGCACATCGGATTTCTCGCCGAGGCCGAAGCCAATCGGGTCGACGAGGTCATGCAGCAACTCGTCCAGAACGACTACACCGTGGTGCCCCGGATGACCCTCGACGTCACCGTCATCGACCCGTCGCAGCCCGACACTCCGCCGATCAAGACCTGGGCACTCAATGAGGTCGCCATCCTCAACCGTACGAACAACGGCGTGCTCGAACTCGTCACCGAGGTCGACAACCGGCCGGTGTCGGCGTTCGGTGCCGACGGTGTCCTCGTATCCACCCCGACCGGTTCCACGGCGTATGCCTTCTCCGCGGGCGGACCGGTGATGTGGCCCGATCTGGAAGCAATCCTGGTGGTGCCCAACAACGCCCACGCGCTCTTCGCCCGTCCGATGGTCACCAGCCCGCGCTCACGCGTCGCGGTGGAGATCGACAAGGACGGGCGCTCCGCGCTCGCGCTCTGCGACGGTCGCCGTCGGATCAATGTCCCCGCGGGAGCGCGCGTCGAAGTGGTGCGCAGCGACCGGTCTGTCCTGTGGGTGCGGATCGACTCCGACCCGTTCGCCGACCGCCTGGTGACCAAGTTCGACCTGCCCGTCACCGGTTGGCGCGGAAGGCAGCCCTGAGCATGCTCGAAGAACTCAGCATCGAGGGGCTCGGCGTCATCGAACAGGCCTCGGCGACCTTCCACCCGGGCTTCACCGTGCTCACCGGCGAAACCGGTGCCGGGAAGACGATGATCGTCACCAGCCTGCATCTCCTGTCGGGCGCGCGCGCCGACGCCTCACGGGTGCGTTCAGGGGACACCAAGGCCACCGTCGAAGGCCGATTCCGGCTCAGTGATGCGGGAGGTGCGGCCGACGTTGCCGACTCCATCGCCGATCCGGTGATCGCCGAGATCCTCGAATCCACCGGCGCCGACGTCGACGAGGACGGTTCGCTGATCGCCCTACGGTCGGTCACCAGCGACGGCCGATCTCGTGGGCATGTCGGCGGACGATCCGTCCCGGTCGGGGTGCTCGGCCGGCTCACCAATCAGCTGCTGACCATCCACGGACAGAACGACCAACTCCGGCTCATCAAACCCGAGCACCAGCGCGCCGCACTCGACACCTTCGCCGGCCAGACCGTCGAGAACGCCCTCGCGACCTATCGCGCGGCCCGCGTCGACTGGGTGAACATCCTCGACGACCTCGAGATGCGGCGGTCGAGGTCGCGTGACCTGGCGCAAGAGGCCGATCGGCTACGGTTCGGCGTCGATGAGATCGCGGCCGTCGATCCGCAACCCGGCGAAGACACCGAACTCGCGGCCACCATTCGTCGGCTCAGCGATCTGGAGACCATCCGGACCGCCGCCGCCCAGTCCCGCGAGATCGTGACCGGTGACAGCGGATCCGTCATCGACGGTCTCGGCCAAGTGCGCAGCATCCTCGAATCGACCACCGAGGACGCCTTGGTGGCCTTGCTGCCACGGATCGCCGAAGCGCTCGCTGTCGTCACCGACGTCGGTGAGGAACTGACCTCGTTTGTCGCCGACCTGCCGGCCGATGCCGACGAACTCGAGAAACTGCTGACCCGGCAGGCCGAACTCAAGGCGCTGGTCCGCAAGTACGCACCGGATATCGATGGCGTCATCGAGTGGCGTCGCGACGCCGAGGCCCGCCTGGCCGTCATCGACGATCCCGCGCACTCGATCGCCGAACTCGAGGCCGCGGCCACCGCTGCGGCGGACAAGGTTGCCGACGCCGCCGCGACCCTGCACAAGCGACGACGCACCGCCGCCAAATCCATGGCCACCAAGGTGTCTGCGGAACTCGCCGGGCTGGCCATGGGCGACGCGAGCCTGGCCGTCGAGGTGTCGCCGGATCCCGCCGGCACCGATGATCGGTTGGCGATCGAGCTCGACGGCCGGCGTGCACATGCCGGATCGGCCGGCGCCGACCGCGTCGAGTTCGGTCTCGTCGCGCACAAGGGCGCCACACCACTGCCGATCGCCCGATCGGCGTCCGGGGGTGAGCTCTCCCGGGTGATGCTCGCGCTCGAAGTGGTGCTGGCGGCGCCGACGAGCGGGTCCATCATGGTGTTCGACGAGGTCGATGCCGGTGTCGGTGGCCGCGCCGCGGTCGAGATCGGGCGTCGGCTCGCGAATCTGGCCCGCGCTCATCAGGTCATCGTCGTGACCCATCTGCCGCAGGTGGCCGCGTTTGCCGACAATCATCTCGTCATCGGCAAGAGTTCGGGTGCGCGCGGACGAAAGCCGCAGACGAGCACGGTACGCACGCTGTCTCGCGACGACCGGATCGCCGAACTGGCCCGGATGCTGGCCGGACTCGGGGATTCCGATACGGGTAAGGCCCACGCGGAAGAACTTCTGGCGACCGCCGACAGCGAAAAAGCGAATGATGCGAAGGTTACGCCGAAAAGGGCTGGGGCACAGACCAAATAGCACTCCGGCGCAGTAGGCACCGAAGTAAGCGAAACACTTATACACCAACAGCGGGGTTATCGGTGCGATAACGATCTGTAGCCACGCTGATAATAATTGTGAAACCGGTCACATTCTGGCTTGACGGGGTCTAGATTCCGATTTAGGTGGGGACCCGTAAATCAAGTTCACGATGCAGAATGGGAATGGTGCGACAATGGTAGTCACATTCGCTGGTTATGACATCAAGGTGGGCACGCCCGTAGTGGGCCGCGACGGCACGGAAGTCGGCACGGTTGCCGCCACCGAGGGCAACGATCTCGTCATCGATCTCAAGGGTGGCGATCGCATGGCGGTCGGCGAGCAAGGTGTCGCCGCATTCGAACCCGATTTCGTCCGGTTGGACCAGGACAGTGAGTGGATCATGGGCGGCAGCTGGCGAGGTGCCGGCGCCGGTCAATTCAAGGGCCTGGTTGACACGAACAAGGGCATGGCCGACACGAACGCGTCGATGGATGCGGCCAACTGGACGACCGACGACCGCCGGACGATCGACCTCTATCGTGAGGATCTGATCGCGACCAAACGCGAAGTCGCGACCGGTGTGGTGCGGATCTCCAAGCGCATCGTCGTGCACGACGAGGCGATCGACGTCGAGACCTACCACGAGAAGATCAAGATCAACCGGATGGATGCCGACCGCGAGGCCGACCTCGATCATCTCTTCGAGGAGGAGTCCTACGAGATCGAACTCCGTAGCGAGGAAGTCGATCTGGGCAAGAGGGTCCGGGTGATCGGTCAGGTCGAACTCGGCAAGGAACGCGTCCAGCGCACCGAACGGGTCACCGGCCAGGTTCGGCACGAGGAGATCGACGTCGACGAGAGCAACTACTCGATGGCTCGCCCGATCGGCACCGAGCAGGTCGTCGCCGACACCTCGTCGCGCGATTACCACATGAACGGAGTGTGATCCCTCCTTTCGCAATGCGACGGACGGGCGGCAGGACAGGCATGTTACTCATGTGACAAAAGTTGCAGTTGTTACGGCGCGCCTCCCCGGCAAGCCGCGGCAACGCGTCAATCATGAGCGTCATGAAGATGCCTGCTCTGCTAGCCCGTACGACCGATGAACTTCCTGGCGTCACCGGAATAGCCAGGATCGACAAGAACACCCGCCGACTGCTCGATCGAGTCGGCCCCGGCGACATCGTGATCCTCGACGAGGTCGATCTCGACCGGGTCACCGCCGATGCTCTGGTGCAGGCCAACGTCGTCGCGGTGGTCAACGCATCATCGTCCATCTCCGGGCGCTATCCCAATCTCGGTCCCGAGGTCCTGGTGGCCTCGGGCATCGTGCTGCTCGACAACGTCGGCGACGAGGTGTTCAAGCGCGTCAAGGACGGCGCCAAACTCCGCATCGACAACGACCGGCTCTTCGTCGGCGACCGGCGCCTCGCGATGGGCACCGAGCTCGAGGAGAGCGACATCGCGGACAAGATGATCGAGGCCAAAACGGGCCTCGTCGATCACCTGGAAGCGTTCTCCGGCAACACAATCGAGTTCATCCGCAGCGAGTCGCCGTTGCTCATCGACGGGGTTGGCGTGCCCGACGTGGACGTCGACTTCCACGGACGGCATGTGGTCATCGTCGGCGACGGCGCGGACCGGACCACCGACCTGCGCGCGCTCAAGCCGTTCATCAAGGAGTACTCACCGGTGCTCGTCGGAGTCGGCGCCGGTGCCGACACCCTGATGAAGGCCGGGTACAAGCCTGCGCTGATCGTCGGCGACCCCGACGACATCAAGGCCGCCACCCTCAAATCGGGGGCGCAGCTGGTCCTGCCCGCCGACACCGACGGCCATGCCGCCGGACTCGCCCGCATCCAGGATCTGGGTATCGGCGCCACCACCTTCCCCGCAGCGGGCAGCGCCGCCGATCTCGCGCTGCTGCTGACGGACTATCACGGCGCCGACCTCATCGTCACCGTCGGCTACGGCGGCACCCTCGACGACTTCTTCGACCGCTCGCGTCGCGAGAGCAACCCGTCGACATTCCTGACCCGACTCAAGGTCGGTCCCAAGCTGGTCGACGCCAAGGCCGTGGCCACGCTGTATCGCAGCCGGATCTCCGGTGCCGCGATCGCCTGCGTGATCCTCGCCGCGCTCGTCGCCATCATCGCTGCCGTCATGCTGTCGAGCTGGGGTCCCGAGGTGACCGATTGGGCGGTCGCCCAGTATCACGACGCCGTCGAGTGGGCGCAGGGCGTCTGGAACAGGTAGCCCATGATTTCTTCTCGGCAGCACGCGATCTCACTGGTCGCCGTCTTCCTCGCGCTGGCCGTCGGACTCTTCCTGGGGTCCGGCTTCGTCGGCGACCGGATGAATGCGCTCACCGGCACGTCCCGGGATCGCGTCGGCGACCTCGAGAAGCAACGTGACGAACTCAACGATCAGGTCAACGCCGCCAACAGCTTCGAGGCGGCGATCGCACCGCGACTGCTGGCCGGCAGTCTCAAGGGACAGTCGGTGCTGGTCGTCACCGCGCCGAACGCCGCCGACTCCGATGTCGACGCGGTCAAGGAGTCGGTGTCGGCGGCGGGCGGCAAGTTCGCCGGACAGGTCGCGATGACCGACACCCTGCTGCGCGATCAGAAAGCCGAGCAGCTGCGGACCATCGTCGACCAGACCATTCCGGCCGGCACCACGCTGCGTACCGAGCTCACCGATTCCGGCGGCCGGGTGGGCGACCTGCTCGGTTCGTTGATCCTGCACCCCGACGGGGCGCAGGCGGCCTCCACCGATGACCGTCGCCTTGGCCTGCAGGCGCTGAAGGAAGGCGGCTTCATCGACTACGCCAACGGTGCGGTGGCGCCCGCCGATCTCGTGGTGGTGGTCAGCGGCGACGCGATGCCCGACGACTCGGGGGCGCAAGGTCAGCTCGTCGCGCGGTTCGCCGCAGCGATGGCCGCCCGCGGGCAGGGCGGCACCCTCGTCGGGCGGACCGGATCGGCGACCGGTGGCTCACCCATCGCCGTCGTGCGCAGTGACCCGGCACTCGGCAATGCGGTCTCCACCGTCGACAACGTCGACCAACAAACCGGTCGGATCACCACCGTCCTGGTCCTTGGGGAAGAGGCCAAGGGCCGCACCGCGGCCTTCGGTACCGGCCCCGGAGCCACCGCGATCACCGTGGGGGCCGAGCCCGCGCCCCGGCCCGCCGCCTGACTCCCGATCACTGAACCCGACACGAGAACATGTCGGGTTCGGTGTCGTGGCAGGCGTTCGCCCGCGGAGGTGTTACCCTGTAGTCCCGTAGGTAAACAGGTATTTCTGGCCTGATTTCGGCCGACGGGAGACGCATTTGCGACCACTGCGCCATGTGCATGACACCAAACACATCTTCGTGACGGGTGGTGTCGCCTCATCCTTGGGTAAGGGGCTCACCGCCTCGAGCCTCGGACAACTCCTCACTGCTCGTGGCCTCCGGGTCACCATGCAGAAGCTGGACCCGTACCTCAACGTCGATCCGGGAACGATGAATCCGTTCCAGCACGGCGAGGTCTTCGTCACCGAGGACGGCGCCGAGACCGACCTCGACGTGGGGCACTATGAACGGTTCCTCGACCGCAACCTCTCCCAGTCGGCGAATGTGACCACCGGACAGGTCTATTCGTCGGTCATCGCCAAGGAACGTCGCGGCGAGTACCTGGGTGAGACCGTGCAGGTCATCCCGCACATCACCGACGAACTCAAGGCCCGGGTCCTCGCGATGCGCGAGCCCGGCGACGACGGTGAGACCCCGGACGTGGTGATCACCGAGATCGGCGGCACCGTCGGTGACATCGAGTCGTTGCCGTTCATCGAGGCCGCTCGTCAGATCCGGCACGACGTCGGTCGCGACAATGTCTTCTTCATCCACGTCTCGCTGGTGCCGTACCTGGCGCCGTCCGGGGAGCTCAAGACAAAACCGACCCAGCACTCGGTCGCGGCGCTGCGTAACGTCGGTATCCAGCCCGACGCGCTGATCCTGCGGTGTGACCGGGAGGTCCCGGAGGGTCTGAAAAAGAAGATCGCGCTGATGTGCGATGTCGACCTCGAGGGCGTCATCTCCACCCCCGACGCGCCGTCGATCTACGACATCCCCAAGGTGCTGCACCGCGAACAGCTCGACGCGTACGTGGTGCGCCGCCTTAACCTGCCGTTCCGGGACGTGGACTGGACAGAGTGGGGCGAACTCCTCAAGCGGGTGCACGACCCGCGGGAGACCGTCACTGTCGCGCTGGTGGGCAAGTACGTCGACCTGCCCGACGCGTATCTGTCGGTCACCGAGGCGATCCGGGCGGGTGGCTTCGCCCATCGCGCGCGCACCGAGATCAAATGGGTGCCCTCGGACGATTGCGCCACCGTCGAGGGATCGCTGGCCGCGCTCGGCGATGTCCACGCCGTGCTGATCCCGGGCGGTTTCGGCATCCGCGGGATCGAGGGCAAGGTCGGTGCGATCAACTTCGCCCGCACACGTGGGATCCCGCTGCTCGGACTGTGTCTGGGTCTGCAGTGCGTGGTCATCGAGGCGGCCCGCGCGGCCGGACTCGACGAGGCGAGTTCCACCGAGTTCGACCCCGACACCCCGTTCCCGGTGATCTCCACCATGGCCGACCAGCACGAGGTCGTAGCCGGGGAAGCCGACCTCGGTGGCACCATGCGGCTCGGTGCCTACCCCGCGGTGCTCGAGAAGAGATCGGTGGTCGCCACGGCCTACGAGACCACCCAGGTTTCCGAACGTCATCGGCACCGCTTCGAGGTCAACAACGCCTACAGGGACAAGATCGCGCAGTCCGGACTGGTCTTCTCCGGCACGTCACCCGACGGTCACCTCGTCGAATTCGTCGAGTACCCGCCGTCGGTGCACCCGTTCCTGGTGGCCACCCAGGCGCATCCGGAGCTGAAGAGTCGGCCGACCCGCCCGCACCCGCTGTTCCGCGCGTTCATCGATGCTGCATTGAAATACAAGGCAGCAGAGCGTCTTCCGGTCGACTTGGGGGACTACGAGCCGCCGATGGTCGACGACGCCGAGGATGATCTCGAGGAACGTGGCGCTTGACCGGACCGGGGGAGGACGCGCAGGCGGTCGGTGAATCGGCCGGGATCCACGAGTTCGCGGTGCGCGCGAGTCGCAGTGTGTACGACGGCGCGATCCTGACCTTGCGGGTCGACGAGGTCGAGATGCCCGGCGGCCGTGTCGCCGAACGTGAGGTGGTCGAGCATCACGGTGCGGTGGCAGTGGTCGCACGCGACGCGCAGGGTCGCATCGCCATGGTGCGGCAGTACCGGCATCCCATCGGTCGCCGGCTGCTCGAGTTGCCCGCGGGTCTGCTCGACGGCGGTGCCGACGAGACGCCTCTGGCCGCCGCACAACGCGAACTCGCCGAAGAGGTCGATCTGGCCGCCGACGACTGGCACGTGCTGGTCGACGTCGACCTGTCGCCGGGATTCACCGACGAGGCGCTGCGGGTCTTCCTCGCCGAAGGCCTGCATGAACTCGACGCCGCCGCCCGCCACGACGAAGAGGCCGACATGTCCGTCGAGTGGGTGACCCTCGACGACGCCGTCGCCCGCATCCTGTCCGGCGAGATCGTGAACGCTACCTGTGTGGCCGGCATCCTCGCGGTGGCCGCTGCCGCCGCGCGCGGCGTCCCGCTGCGCCACGTCGACGCCCCGTGGACCGATCAGCCGACGGCGTTGCAAGAGCGGCGAGCCGGTCGATGACCGGCACCGGCGTGTCCGATCCGGTCGCCGCGTCGGCCACCGCCGAACAGGTGACCCGCTACCTCGATCACCTCACCGTCGAACGCGGCGCGGCGACCAACACCGTCACCTCCTATCGGCGTGATCTCGGCCGCTATGAGCACTACCTCGTCAGCCGCGGCATCACCGCGCTGTCGGAGGTGACCGAGAACGATGTCCGCGAGTTCCTCGTCGAACTGCGGCGCGGTGACCGTGATGCCGGGCAGGCGCCGCTGGCGGACAGCTCCATCGCGCGAACCCTGGTGGCGGTCAGAGGCTTTCACAAGTTCGCCGCGGCCGAGGGGATCGTCGTCGACGATGTCGCCCATGCGGTGGCACCGCCGCGACCGGCGCGTCGGCTACCGAAGTCCCTGCCGATCGACGAGGTGCTCGCGATCCTCGAGTCGGCCGGTGCTGCCGACCACCCACGCGCGCTGCGGGACCGTGCCCTGCTTGAACTGCTCTACAGCTGTGGCGCGCGGATCTCCGAGGCGATCGCGCTCGACGTCGACGACATCGACACCGAGACCCGTGCCGTGCGGTTGCGCGGCAAGGGCGGCAAGGAACGGGTGGTGCCGGTCGGCGGTCCGGCCATCGACGCCATCGACGCCTATCTGGTGCGGGGACGGCCGGCGTTGGCCAGCCGCGCCAAGCCGGCGCTGTTCCTGAATGCCCGCGGTGGCCGATTGTCGCGGCAGAGTGCCTGGCAGGTGCTCTCCGACGCCGCGCAGCGGGCGGGCCTGGACAAAGCAGTGTCGCCGCACACCCTGCGACACAGCTTCGCGACGCACCTGCTCGACGGCGGGGCCGATGTCCGCGTCGTCCAGGAACTGCTCGGTCATGCGTCGGTGACGACGACGCAGGTCTACACATTGGTGACGGTCAACACGATGCGGGAGGTCTACGCGACCGCCCATCCGCGGGCACGATGACGCACCGACCGGTTGTCCGGTGACGGCGCACGGCGGTGCGTCGCAGATTCGGCGATTCGACCCATTAGGCTTGGGAGCACTGCCGCGATGGTCGCGACGACCAGCGCCGGCGGCGACACGACAGAAGGGAGCGGCGGACACGTGAGCACCCCGGGGGCACCGCGATCTGCCGGACCTTCCCGCGATCAGTTCCATCGGCCGGTTCAACTCGGCTTCGACGCGGTTCATGACGGCGCCGACGCGACACCATCCGTGCCGACACCATCCGTTCCGACACCACCGGACCCGCAGACCGGCTCGGACGCTGTCCCGCCGACGTCGGGTGGGTCCTATGGGCAGGCTGCGCCGTGGGGGACGACACCGTCCACACCCGAGCCTGCGGCTCCGGCGCCGGTCGCACCGCAACCGCCCGCACCGGTACCCACCACTCCCGAGCCCGCCTCAGCCGAATCCGCCGAGACGGCTGCCGCCGAGCCGGCCGCCCCGGCCGAGCCCGTGCTGGGACCGACCGGTCGTCCCTACCGCGACATTCCCGAACCCACTCCGCTGGACCGGCACGGTCCGGCCACCGTCATCGCTGTCTGCAACCAGAAGGGCGGCGTCGGCAAGACGACGTCGACCATCAACCTGGGCGCGGCGCTGGCCGAATTCGGGCGGCGTGTGCTGCTCGTCGATCTCGATCCGCAGGGTGCACTGTCGGCGGGACTCGGTGTGCCGCATCACGAACTCGAGCAGACCGTCTACAACCTGTTGGTGCCGCCGCATGTCGCCACCGACGAGGTGCTGATGCGTACCCGCGTCGACGGACTCGACCTGTTGCCGAGCAACATCGACCTATCTGCCGCGGAGATCCAACTCGTCACCGAGGTCGGCCGGGAACAGTCACTGGCCCGGGCCCTGCACCCCGTCCTCGACCGCTACGACTACGTCCTCATCGACTGCCAGCCGTCGCTGGGTCTGCTCACCGTCAACGCGCTGGCGTGTGCTGACACGGTGATCATCCCGATGGAATGTGAGTACTTCAGCCTGCGTGGGCTGGCGCTGCTCACCGACACTGTCGACAAGGTGCGCGACCGGCTCAACCCGCGTCTGGAACTCGGCGGCATCCTCGTCACCATGTTCGACGCGCGCACTCTGCATTCGCGGGAGGTCATGGCCCGCGTCGTCGAGGTGTTCGGCGATGTCGTCTACGACGCGGTGATCAGCCGCACCGTGCGGTTTCCGGAGACCAGTGTCGCGGGTGAGCCGATCACGTCGTGGGCGCCGAAGTCCGGTGGCGCCGAGTCCTACCGGGCGCTCGCCCGCGAGGTCATCGCGCGCAACGCCCGTCCCACATGACCGACGACGGCCTCGAAGCGGTTACGGACAAGCCTGTCGGATTCCAGGTCAAACTCCGCAACTTCGAGGGTCCGTTCGACCTGCTGCTCAACCTGATCAGCCAGCATCGGCTGGACGTGACCGAGGTCGCGTTGCACGAGGTCACCGATGATTTCATCGCCTATACGCGTGAACTCGGCCCCGAGGTCGGGCTGGAACAGACCACCGAGTTCCTGGTGGTTGCCGCCACCCTGCTCGACCTGAAGGCGGCGCGCCTGCTACCGACCGGCGAGGTCGACGACCCCGAAGACCTGGCGTTGCTCGAAGCGCGGGATCTGCTGTTCGCGCGGCTGTTGCAATACCGCGCCTATAAGCAGGTCGCGGCGCTCTTCGGTGAGCTGGAAGCGGCTGCGCTGCAACGGTATCCGCGGGCGGTGTCGCTGGAGAAGCAGTTCGAGGAGTTGCTGCCCGAAGTGACACTCGGTGTGGATGCGCAGGGCTTCGCCGTGGTGGCGGCCTCCGCGCTGACCCCACGTCCGGTGCCGAGTGTCGGACTCGGCCATCTGCATGACATGCACCAGGTGTCGGTGCCGGCGCAGGCGCGACGCATGGCGACGCTGCTGGCCACGACACCCGGCGAGTGGGTGAGCTTCCGACAGTTGATCGCCGACTGTGAGAGTGGTCTCGAAGTCGTCGGCAGCTTCCTCGGACTGCTCGAACTGTTCCGCGAGCGGGCGATCGCCTTCGAACAACCGCTCGCGCTGGGTGATCTCCAGGTGAGTTGGACCGGCGAACGCGACGTCGACGACGTCAACATCGACAAGGCGGAGGACTACGGATGACCGAGCAGCCGGAACCGGACACGGTGGATCTCCCCGGTGACGACCTCGACGACGAACTGGACGATCACCGGTTGCGATCGGCGCTCGAAGCCGTCCTGCTCGTCGTCGACACCCCGGTCAGCACCGACGAACTGGCGACCGCCGTCGACACCGACCGGGTGCGGGTGCAGGGCATGCTCACCCGGATCGCCGAGGAACTGACCGCGGCCAACAGTGGCTTTGACCTGCGATTTGCCGGCGATGGCTGGCGGTTCTACACCCGCGCCGAGTTCGCGCCCTATGTGGAACGGCTGCTGCTCGATGGTGCGCGTTCCAAGTTGACGCGGGCCGCGTTGGAGACCCTGGCGGTGATCGCCTACCGGCAGCCGGTCAGTCGCGCGCGGGTCAGTGCGATCCGCGGTGTCAACGTCGACGGCGTCATTCGCACCCTGGTCGCACGCGGCCTGATCAGCGAGGTCGGTACCGACCCGCAGACCACCGCCACCACCTACGGCACCACCGAGTTGTTCCTGGAACGCCTCGGACTCGCATCGCTGTCGGAGCTGCCGGACCTGGCCCCACTGCTGCCCGGCGTCGACGTCATCGACGACCTCGAAGAGGAACTGTCGTCGGACCCGCGATTCGCCAAACTCGACGCTCACCGGTCAGACTCGACAGGGAACAATTCACCCGCGACAGACGCCGACGACACGTCGGGGAGCGTCACGGACACCGACGACTAGGACATCGACATGGCATCCGCTAGCCGAGACGGCACACCGGGCCGAGGCAAGAAGCCCGCGCGCGCAGCGAAGAACACCAAGACGACCGGCGGTAAGTCGGCCGGCGGCAGCAAGGCCGGCAATAAGACCGGTCGCGCCGGCGGGACGAGACACGGCGCGCCTGACCCCGCCCGGGGCAAGAAGCAACACCGCAAGGGATCGTCGAAACCCGACGTCGCCTCGGGCAAGGTGCGGTTGAACAATGCGCGCCCGGCGCGGCATCAGACGCCCGCCGAGTCGTCGGGGGCCGGTGCGACCTATGTCGCCGACGGTCTGCGTTTGCAGAAGGTCCTCGCGGCGGCCGGGGTGGCCTCGCGTCGCGGCGCCGAAGAACTGATCGCCGCCGGACGCGTCGAGGTCGACGGAGAGATCGTCACCGAGCAGGGCATGCGGATCAACCCCGACACCGCCATCATCCGCGTCGACGGCGCGCGCGTCGTCATCGACGAAGACAAGCAGTATCTCGCGCTGAACAAGCCCAAGGGTATGCAGTCCACAATGGCCGACGAACAGGGGCGACCCTGCGTCGGCGACATCATCGCCGAGCGGGTGATGGCCGGACAGCGGCTGTTCCACGTCGGCCGACTCGACGCCGACACCGAGGGACTGCTGCTGCTGACCAACGACGGTGAGCTCGCACATCGGTTGATGCATCCGTCCTACGAGGTGCCCAAAACCTACCTCGCGACGGTGCGCGGTGAGGTGGACCGGTCCGTCGGTCGACAACTGCGGGACGGGGTGGAACTCGAGGACGGCCCGGTCACTGTCGACTCATTCACGGTCGTGGGTGTGCACCAGGGACAGTCCATGGTGCGAATCACTCTGCACGAGGGACGAAATCGGATCGTGCGTCGTCTGTTCGAGGAGGTCGGGTATCCGGTGCAGGAACTCGTCCGCACCCACCTCGGTGCGGTGACGCTCGGCGAGCAGCGGCCCGGCAGCATCCGGGTGCTCAACAACCGGGAGATCGGCGAACTCTACAAGGCGGTGGGTCTGTGACACAGGCTGATTCGGCTCGCGGACGGGTGATCGCCATCGACGGACCCGCCGGTACCGGAAAGTCGACGGTCTCCAAGCTGATTGCCAAGCGGGTCGGTGCACACTACCTCGATACCGGTGCGATGTACCGGGCGGCGACCCTCGCGGTGCTGAATGCCGGTGTAGCGCTCGATGACTCGGCGGCGATCGGCACGACCGTGGCCGACGCCGACATTCGACTCGATCTCGGTGACGGCGGCTGCACCGCCTACCTGGACGGAGTTGACGTCTCGCAGGAGATCCGGTCCGATCATGTGACGAGTGCGGTGTCGGCGGTCTCCGCCGTCGCCGCCGTCCGTACCAAACTCGTTGCCGTGCAACGCAGTGAGGCAGAGGGCGAGTTCGTGGTGGTGGAAGGTCGTGACATCGGCACCGTGGTCTTCCCCGACGCCGACGTGAAGGTGTTCCTCACGGCCACACCGGAAGCGCGTGCCGAGCGTCGCCATCGGCAGAACCTCTCGGCCGGGCGGGACAGTGACTACGAGACGGTGCTGGCCAGTGTCAATCGTCGGGATCATCTCGATTCCACCCGCGAGGTGTCGCCGTTGCGGGCGGCCGACGATGCGGTCCTCGTCGATACCAGCGACCTGACCCTGGCTCAGGTCGTCGACACACTCGACCACCTCATCCGGGAACGCATCGTGTCTCCTGCCTCGGATGCCCCGACCTCGAAGACTGGAGTGCAGTCGTGAGCGAGAACATCACCGGCGCCGACGATCTGGCCTTGCCCGGCGACGGCACCTGGTCCGACGAAACCGATTGGGAACTGGGCGACTTCGATGTCGACGGCGATGGCGCCGGCTCGGTGCCGATGCCGGTGCTGGCGATCGTCGGTCGCCCGAACGTCGGCAAGTCGACGCTCGTCAACCGCATCCTCGGCCGCCGCGAAGCGGTCGTCGAAGACATCCCGGGTGTGACGCGCGACCGCGTGTCGTATGCGGCGAGTTGGTCGGGTCGGCGGTTCACTGTCGTCGACACCGGCGGCTGGGAGCCCGACGCGAAGGGACTGCAGCAGGCGGTCGCCGCGCAGGCCGAGTTGGCCATGCGGACCGCCGATGCCATCGTGTTGGTGGTCGATGCCACCGTCGGCGCGACCGCGACCGACGAGGCCGTCGCCCGGGTGCTGCGCCGCTCGAAGACACCGGTCATCCTGGCGGCCAACAAGGTCGACAGCGAACGCGCCGAAGCCGAGACGGCCACCCTGTGGTCGTTGGGACTCGGTGAGCCGCAACCAGTCTCGGCGGCACACGGCCGTGGCGCCGGTGACCTGCTCGACGTCGTGCTCGACGTACTGCCCGAGACGCCCCGCGAGGGCACCGCCACTCTCGGCGGTCCGCGCCGCGTCGCGCTGGTCGGTAAACCCAATGTCGGTAAGAGTTCGCTGCTGAACAAACTCGCCGGCGAGGAGCGCTCCGTCGTCGACAACGTTGCCGGCACCACCGTCGACCCCGTCGACGAGCTCGTTGAACTCGACGGCAAGACATGGCAGTTCGTCGACACCGCCGGACTGCGGCGAAAGGTGCGCACGGCCAGTGGGCACGAGTACTACGCGTCGCTGCGCACCCGCGCCGCCCTCGACGCGGCCGAGGTCGCGATCCTGCTGATCGACGCGTCCGAACCGATCACCGAGCAGGACCTCCGCGTCCTCTCGCTGATCATCGAGAGCGGTCGAGCGTTGGTGATCGCCTTCAACAAGTGGGATCTGGTCGACGAAGACCGGCGGTATCAGCTGGACAAGGAGATCGACCGCGAGTTGGCCCGCGTGCCGTGGGCGCGCCGGGTGAACATCTCCGCGAACACCGGACGCTCGGTACACAAGCTCGTGCCGGCGCTCGAGGGTGCCCTCGAGTCCTGGGACAAGCGCGTCTCGACCGGACGACTCAACAACTGGCTCAAAGAGGTCATCGCCGCGACGCCGCCACCGCTGCGCGGTGGTCGTCAGCCGCGCGTGATGTTCGCGACGCAGGCGTCGGTCCGTCCGCCGACCTTCGTGCTGTTCACCACGGGCTTCCTCGAGGCAGGCTACCGCCGCTTCCTGGAACGCCGACTGCGCGAGGAGTTCAACTTCGACGGTTCCCCGGTGCGGATCAACGTTCGGGTCCGGGACAAGCGGGAGCTGCGCCGCGGCAAACGCTGATCGGGGACGACTGGCCTGTCGGGTGGTCGCCGGGAGCTGACGCTCCGCCGAGCCCCCGTCGCCATTTTCACACTCTTGAGTTGTCAAAGGCCGTGCGCGGTCCCGAGGTCATCGGGTGCGCTGGTCTTACTGCCTGAGGGGCCCGCGAGGTACGAGCGGGCGTCACAAGGTGATCAGCCGGGCCTTGGTCTTGCCGTTGTCGCGTTGCTTGGCCACTCCGAGCCGGTTCATCTCAGCGGCACACACGGCCATCTGGGCGGTGACTGCGGGAGTGGTGTCAGGGATGGTGGTCTCGGGCATGGCTCAATGGTACTCGAATACCTGTTTGAGGCAAGAGTTCGTGTAGAAATAATCGACTGTGCGCCAATGCTTTTCGATCATTCTTAGGTAAAAATCTGCCAGTCTATCGCGGCACACCGACAGGTTCTGTGGCGCCGAATGGTGTGTGCCATAGACTCCCTCTGTGCTCATCATCGCAATCATCTTGTTCGGAATGCTCGTCGGCGCCGGAGCCCAGCTCATCCTGGGCAAGGGAGGTAAGGGGATCGACTGGGGACTCGCTCTCGCAGCCGGTCTCATCGGGTCCTTCGTCGGCGGCCTGTTGATCAGCCTGCTGTCCGGGGACGGGATCTCGTTTCGGGCCAGTGGCATCATCGGCTCGATCGTCGGCGCCATCCTGGTGACCGGTGGGTGGCTGTGGTTCAAGGGACGGTCGACGGCGGCCTGATCAAGGCTTAGGCGACGTGGTCCGGTTGGGTCGGGGACCGTCCTGACCAGCCGATTGGTTCGAACGGCACGTCGTCGGCTAGGCTCTTCTACGCTCCGCAAAGCGGGGCAACGGGCTGTGGCGCAGTTTGGTAGCGCACCTGACTGGGGGTCAGGTGGTCGCAGGTTCAAATCCTGTCAGCCCGACCGAGAAAACCCTCTCTGACCAGCTTCGGAGGGGGTTTCGTCGTTGGTGGGCCAGTAGTGCCGAACCTCAGTGGGTCAATAGTGGGCCAACACGCGGTGAGATGTCAGAGCCGTGGAATAGCTTGCAGCAATGGCGAAGCAGCAGCGCATCGAGCGTCCTGGCCCACTGGCGGGCCATACCATTCCTGCTTCGAGATCGCTTGCCCGCCGGCCGGGCCCCATTGCGTACCGGATTGGCCCGCCGCGGAATCACGGACGAAGTCTTCCAGGGTCTCGGGTTCGTCGCCGTCGATGACTGGGTCTTCGGGATCGTGGTCATCGCCGGCGGGTTCTTCGGGGTTTTCTAGTGTGGGTTCTGCGTCTCGTTGGGGGCTCATGGATCCGATGTCCTCTCTTGTTCTGGTTGCGCGCTGCGGCGGGGAACACGAGGCAAGGCAGCGGTCGCTGCGGCTGCACCAGACCCTGTGCGAGTGAGAGGTGGATACGGCTCCTTCGACGGACGTCGTGACCAGAAGTCGAGCAAACCAACTCCGTCAAACCCGGGCTACATCAGTCTCCGGACACGCCGGGGGGGATTCAATCCCGGCGGTCAGTTCCCCGGCGCATAGCTACTGGTGGGACCAACCGGGTGGCAGCGAGGAGCCTGGGCGGTTGCCGGGTCGAGCGCATTGCGGACCAGGCGCAGCGTGATGTCGTCGTAGACGGTGCCGACATGGTCGACGTGGTCGTCGGGGCAGCTGTCCTGGATGACGACGTTGGTCACGTTCGGGGCGGCGGGCCACTGCATCTCGGGCAAAGTGAGCGCGCCATCGGTCGTGGAAGCGATGGTGGTGTAGTGGACGTCCGGATGCGTGGGGCCGTTGGGTTGGCGGAGTTCGTTCACGAATCGCGAGTTGGCGGTGAAGTCGACGCCGGCCTGGTTGTAGACACCGAGCCAGAACGTGAGGAACGGGCTCTGTGCGATGGCGGGCATCAGGCCGTATGCCGCGATGCCGTTGCTCGCCGGTTCGATACCGATCATTCGGTCGACGGCCTTGTGGCCACCCAGCTTGTTGATGTAGTACGGCCCGAGAAGCCTACCCTCGGAGAGTGCGACCATGTCGACCTTGGCTGCACCGGTTCGGGTCCGAACCGTGTCGACGAAATCTGCGAGCTGCGCCGCCGA
The DNA here is from genome assembly GCF_048537925.1 of Gordonia sp. CPCC 205515. Taxonomy (NCBI): domain Bacteria; kingdom Bacillati; phylum Actinomycetota; class Actinomycetes; order Mycobacteriales; family Gordoniaceae; genus Gordonia; species Gordonia sp. CPCC 205515. Next base: position 21,214 of record NZ_JBCLVJ010000017.1, read on the forward strand.
CGCGCGCATGTTGGCCGCGCCCTGGTAGGGCGAATTGTCGGCGCCGCCATAGTTGAGGCCGTAGACGCAGTAGCCTTCGGCTGCGAGCGTGGGCGAGTACACCGACCAGGCGGCGTAGGCGTTATCGATGAACCCGTGCACCAGCACCACTGGTTTCGGGTGAGCGGTGCTCGGTTTGCACGACCAGTCGTTCATGCCCGAGGGAAACCAGTCGGGATGCTGGGCGGATGCCGCCATCGCGGCCCACCAATTGGGTGCGGGGGGACCCCAGGGTGGCGTGGAATCCGTGGGCGCTGCGTGCACCGTCGCTGCTGCGGCCATCGGTAGCCAGGCGCAGAAGAGTGCGGCTGCGAGGCGGTGTGCAGAACGTCGGAAGCGGGACATTCGATGGAGCCTTTCCGTGGTTACGGTGGTGACGGTGGTGACGGTGGTGTTGGGGGCGTGGCGCTTTCGATGCCACGCCCCCCGGGCGTCGGTTGGCTGGTGTTGCCGAAGCAGTTCAGCCGAGCCATGCCTCCGGATAACACGGGACGGGCACGGCATGGTCGGGGTCGAGAGCGTTGAGAACGAGGACAGAAGTGCGGCGATCGGTCACCAGTTGCAGATGCCCGACGTGGTTGGCGGGGCAGCCGTCCTGGACGACGATGTTGGTGGTGGCGGGTCCGTCGAGGAATGCGTCGGTGTACGGGGTCGAAAATTCGTCGCTCTCGCTGACGATGACGGTGTAATGCGGGCCCGGCACGGTATCGCCGCCACGGTTGAGATCGGCGATGAAGGAGGAGTCCTGCGCCTGTTGTTCGCAGGAGGCGCAGCCGATCGCGTTCACGAACACGGTGTAGAGCGGATAGAGACCCAGGGAACGGTAGAGCGAGATGAGATTGCTCGCCGTCACGCCATGCGAACCGGGCGCGACGCCGATCAACTCGTGAACTCGGGCGGCGCCACCGAGTTTGTTGGTGTAGTAGCGCGCGATCGTGCCTCCCTGGGAATGCCCGACCAAGTCGACCTGCTGGGCTCCGGTCGCCGACACCACATCCTCGACTACCCGGCCGAGAGCGGACGCGCTGTCCTGAATCGGGCCAATCGTCTGGACGGGAGAACCCGGCGCGCCGCCGGTGTTGAAGGTGTAGACGCAATAGCCCTGGTTGCGAAGCAGCGGCGAGAGGGTGTCCCAATTGGCGCGCATGTTGCCGCTCGTGCCGTTGACGAGGACAACCGGCCGTGGGTGCTCGGGCGTGAGCCGGCAGGTGGGGTTGTTTGCACCGGGGGGTGCCACGGTCGGCTGAACCAATCCGATCGCGAGGGCGTGGCCGAGGTCGTAGGGGACCGGCAGTGGCTCGGCGCCCGCGGTCATCGGCGTGGCCAGCAGGGCCGACGCGACGGCTATGGCCGTGATCGTCGCTCGGCGCACTCGCCTGATCGATCTAGTCGGCAGCACGTCGGGGAATGACGATCTCGCGGACGAGCGTGGCATTCGGGTGGCCTCCTTGCGCACCTTGGGGTTGGCCCGGTCTGGTTGGGCTGTAACCTCGATCACGCTAGTGAGGCGAGCGGCGGATTCGCGCCGATTCCCGCAGTGACTGTGCCACGGGGGAGTGCTGGGTCACGCCGCTGTGCAGGCTGACAAGCGACGCGACACCGGGAGGTCAGCGTGGTTGCACGTGCAGCCGGTACGTGTACAGTGCGAACGCGAGATTCGCCAGGTCACGGGGATAGGCGGGATCGAGTCCGGTGATCTCGTGCAATCGGCGCAGCCGGTTGGTCACCGTGTTGCGATGGCATCCGAGGGCTTCCGCGGTGTCGGCCGCGTTCCCTTCGCAGTCGAACCAGGTTGCGAGCGTTTCCCACAGTTGTGGCGCTGCGGAGGGTTCGGCACTGCTCACCCGCCGCAGGAGAGGGTCCGTGAGAGCGGTGGCCAACTCCGGACGCGCCGCCACGACTATCGCGGCCATGCGACCGGTAGCGTGCGCGATATCGCCATCCCGGGTGCAGGTCGCAGCGGCGAGGTCGGCCTCCGCGAGCGCACAGGCGAGGTCTGCGACCGATGTCCGCACCGAACTGATCCCGCCGCGGATTCCTTTGCACCGCAGCCGGTTCGCCAGTTCGGCTGGGGCGCGCTGCCCCAGTTCCACTACCATGATCTCGCCGATACTGTGAGCCAGCCTGTGGATGATCGTGCCAGGAATATCGAGGTGATCGGCTGTTCCCGGTTGCGGCACAGAGTCGATCGGGGCCTGCTGGAAGCGCACCACGACATAGCGACCTCGCATCGGTAGTCCGAGGCGCACGGCGGCGCCGGTGATGTCGATTGCGTCGGCGCCGGGCCACAGCAGGGTCCGTAGTGCGGCACGCGGCGCCTCGGCGCAAGCTTTGCCGCAGGCCTGCCGGTAGGCGTCGGTCATGAGCTCGCGATCGCGGTCGACGTGGCGCCAGACCAGTCCGGCGGCCTGCGTCAGCGTCGAGGTCCGGGCAGGGGCGTGCTCGGCCGTGACTTCGATCAGTCCGAGCCAAATCTGTTGTCCGCCGGCGCGGTAGGCCTGCGCGACCGCGGCCAGCGGGAAGCCCTCGCGCGCGCGGAGTTCGCCGACACTGCGCGCATGCTCGCCGGACTCGGCAAAAAGGCTCGGGTTCGCCATCGAACCCACACCGATATCGAGCCCGGTTCGCACCGCGTCCCGCAGATCCGAGCGGCTGAATGCGTCGGTGTAGTCGGCAATCTCGCCGAGAGTCGTGGTGGCGCGGTTGGTGAGCGGTGCGATGCGCTCGTGCAGCGCGGCCGCGGCTTGACGCAAGGTGGTCGCGGGGCTTGCCGTTGTCGGGGATCCGGTGATGGTGGCGGCAGGCATTACTTCACCCCCGGCCGGAACGGGCGAGGGGTGTTCGTGCGCGCGCGGTGCGCTTCCAGCGCCACGGTCAGCGCGACCAGATTGTTCGGCCGATTCATCGGCAGCCCGGTGAGCACCTCCACCCGGCGCAGTCGGTTGCGAATCGTGTTGGGGTGGCAGAAAAGCTGCCGAGCAACCAGTGCGGTGTCGCAGCGGTTGTCCAGCCAGGTGTCGAGCGTGGCGAGCAGTCGGTCCCGTTCGTGTGGTGCGAGCCCGAGGACCGGTTCGAGGATGCCGACCGCGGCTGCGCGCGCGGGTTCGGGGCAGGCGGGCAGGAGCGTCGCGCACATACGGTGATCAGCGCGGGTCAGGCCCGGTCGGTCGCCGGCGGCGTGCAGGGCGGACGTTGCCAATTCGTAGGCGAGCGGCAGCCGGGCGAGGCCGGCGACCGCCGGACCGACCGCACCGCATCGATCGGGGTACATGCTGTCGAGCGCGCGCACGAGCGGATCGATGTCCGCGCTGCCCAGCGAGGCAACCAGCGTCGTTCCCGTGTCCGGTTGTGCCACCGGCAGAACCGTGGCTGCGGTGCGATCGCGAAGCTCCGCCGTCGACACGGGTAGCCGGTCCCGGTAGCGCACGATCGCGTACTGGCCTTCGCGGTGCAATGCCAGTGTCGTGACCGCCTGCGTCACCGCGGTGGGGTCGACCGGGTGGCGCAGCAGCCGTGCGAGCAGGACCGATGCGGTGGCGTCGGGTCCGGGAGGGTCCGTGGCCTCCTGGTAGGCCGTGATCAAGTGCTCGGCGTCGCGGCAGGTGGCTTGCCAGAATTCCGGCGCGTTGCGGGCGAGTTGGTCGGCCGTCTGCGCACCGAGACGTTCTGCTGCCGTGACCTGCATGTCCCACAGCATCGCGGCTGCGGCTCGATACGCTCGAACGAGCGGGGACAGCGCGACTCAGCGTCGCGCCGCGGTGGCCCCGAGGATCGCGGCGGCGCGACGATCGCCGCGGCCGTCTGCGAGCGTCCGTACGACTGCCTCGAGCTCCCGCTGGATCGCGGGCCAGTGCCCATCCATATCGGGCCGACCCTGCCAGTCCGGAATGGTGGCGCGCACCTGGGACGTGATTCGGTGCGGGACGTTCCCCGGCGAATCGCCGAACTGCCCCAGCGCCGTACGCACCGGCCGGGGAATCACATCGACGCGAACAGTCATCGTGATCAGTCCCTTCGACTCTCGATCAGCTGAGCAGCAGCCCGCCGTCCACGACGAGTTCGGTTCCGGTGATGTAGCTACTGGCATCGGATGCGAGGAACACGAGTGCCGCCGAGAGTTCCTCGGGTCGGCCGAGCCGGCCCATGACGACGCGGTTCTCCAGGAGGTCGAGCGCCACGTTGTCCGTCATCTCGGACGGGAAGAATCCCGGCAGCAGCGCGTTCACCCGAATTTGCTTGCGGCCGGACCATTGCCGAGCCAGTGTTCGGGTGAGCCCGTTCAATGCCGCTTTGGACGTGGAGTAACCGGTGGAGGGGAAGTCCATCGTGGTTCTGCTCATCACGCTGGAGATGTTGACGATCGACGATCCGCTCGGCATCGCCGGCGCCGCGGCCTGGGCGAGGGCGAAGCAGGCCGTCACGTTGACGTCGAGCACGCGCTGGAACTCGTCGATCGGCAGTCGCGTGGCGGGCGCATGGTCCTCGATACCCGCATTGTTGACCAGGACGTCGATGCGGCCGAACTGCGCCACGGCGGCATCGACGAGTTTGCGGCAGTCGTCGGGGCCGGTGACGTCCGCGGGCACGGCGAGTGCGCGACGGCCCAGGGACTCGACCAGTTCCACCGTCTCGGCGAGACGATCGGCGCGGCGTGCCGCGACGACGATGTCCGCGCCCGCTCCGGCGCAGGCCCGCGCGAATGCGACGCCGAGGCCGGACGACGCGCCCGTGATCAGGACGACCTTGTCGTCGAGCCGGAACGGCGATTGGATCGACTGCTGTACAGCAGCTTCAGCCATTGTTGTCATGGTGTTGTTTCCCTTCTTCGCGTCTGATATCGAGGGCATGTCACAGCCCGAGGTCCTTGGCGATGATGGTCTTCATCACTTCGCTGGTACCGCCGTAGATCCGGTTGACGCGGGTGTCGGCGTACATCCGGGCGATCGGGTACTCCAACATGTAGCCGTAGCCGCCGTGCAACTGCAGGCACTTGTCGATCACCCGGCCGGCGACCTCGGTGCAGAACAGCTTGATCCGCGCGGCGTCGGCCGGTGTGAGGTCGTCGGTCTCCTCGAGCTCGATGCCGTGGTCGGCCATCGCGAACGCGGCCGACACCTCCGCGTCGCATTCGGCCAGCACGAATTTCGTGTTCTGGAACGAGGCCACCGGCTTGCCGTAGATATCGCGGTCCTGGGTGTAGCTGCGCGCGAACGCGATTGCTGCCTTCGCCCGCGCAGCCGCTTCGAATCCGATCGCGAGGCGTTCGCGCGGGAGATTCTGGCCGAGGTAGGAGAACCCCTCGCCCTCCTCGCCGAGCAGATTCTCCACCGGCACCCGCACATCGGTGAAGGAGATCTCGTTGGTGTCGCTGGAGTGCAGCCCGATCTTGTCGAGCTTGCGGCCGATCTCGAACCCGGGGGTGTCGGTCGGTACGACGATCAGCGACAGCCCGCCCCGTCGGTTGTCGGAGCCTGCGGGCGCGGTGCGCGCGGCGACGACACACAATTCAGAATTGCGGGCGCCGGAAATGAAGGTCTTGGCGCCGTTGATGATGTAGTGGCGGCCGTCCTCGGTCAGCTTCGCGGTGGTCTTGATGCCGGCCAGGTCCGATCCGGTGCCGGGTTCGGTCATCGCCACGCACAGCAGGATGTCGCCGCTCGCGATGCCGGGCAGCCAGCGCTGCCGTTGCTCGTCGTTGGCGAGGTTGAGCAGATACGGCAGAACGATGCCGGTGGTGACCCCGTAGTGCCCCAACAGTACTGCGGCTGAGGCGCATTCCTCGTTCAGAATGGCCTGGTACTTGTAGCTGACCTCGCCGGGCCCACCGAATTCCTCCGGGATGCCGAAACCCATGACCCCGAGGTCGCCGAGCTTGCGGAACAACTCCCGCGGGGGGTGGCCGACCTCTTCCCACTTGGCGAAGTGCGGAGTGACTTCGCGCGCGATGAAGTCGCGGATTGTCTTCCGGAATGCTTCGTGGTCTTCGTTGTAGATGGTGCGCTTCATGACGCTGTTGCTGCCTTTCGGTTGGATGAGGTTGTCGTGGTGGTCCGGTAACGGCCGCTACGACGATCGAGGTGCCAACGCAACGTCGGCTCGGTGTTCTGCAGTTCTTGCACGCTCGGCCGGAACCATGAGTTCGTTGGCATGGCATCGATGGTGCCGACGACGTCGGGCCGGGCGTCGGGGTCGAGTTCGGCAAACGCGCCGTTCAACACTTCCGTGGTCAGTACCGCCGCCTCGCGGACAGTGACCATCGCGACGGCGCGCACGCCGCGTTCGCTGGGCACGGGGAAGCACGCGGCCAGATCCACGGCGTCGAGCCCGCCAAGGACGCCTTCGACGGTGTGCGGAGAAACTGTGCCGTGCGATGTCGGGATCAGGGCCGCGAGCGAATCGACAAACCACAGCTCGCCGTCACGATCCACTCGAAACAGGTCGCCGGTGGACAACCAGGCGTCGCCGTCGGCGAACATTCCGTGCAGCGGGATCTCGTTGCCGCCGTGGTGGTGCGGATCGGCCTCCACCAGCAGCAGGCCGGTCTCATCTCGGTCGCAGGCGCGGGCGTAGCCGTCGGTACCGATGCTCGGCGCGCCGGTGTCGGCGTCGTAGGCCACCACACGGACCCGTGGCGATCCGGGCAGCGGTCGGCCGAGCGCGCCGACCTTGCGGCCGCTGACGTTGCCCAGCATCGCGTCCGAGCGTGTCGAGGCGTACAGCTCGAGCACGGCCGCCGAACCGAAACGGTCGTGGACCCGCTGCCACAGCCCGGCCGGCATACCCGAGCCGACGAACAGCCGAATCGAATGGCCGCGTTCCTCGGCGTGTACGGGGGCATCAACGAGAGCGTGCAGCATCGTCCACGTGTATGGCACAACGGTGACGCCGTACCGGCGTACCTCGGACCAGAACCGATCGGGGGCGAACCGGGTCGCCATGGCCATGCGCGCCCCGGAAGCAGCGGGCGCGGCGGTGGCCAGCATCAGGCCGGACGGATGATGCAACGGGCTGATCGAATACACGGTGTCCCTCGGCGTCAGTGCCGCCGCGGACGCTGCCGCCAGTGCGGAACTGGCCCAGCGGGCGTTGGTCACGCGATTGGCGCGCGTGTGCTCGTCGTGACCGGAGAACAGGACGAACGCGATGTCGCGCCCCCGACCCGGATTCGCGTGGTACCACGCGGGATGCTCGACACTGTCGGGATCGACCTGCTCGAGATCGATCGCGCCGGCCGCGACGCCGCGATCGGCCCCACCACCGAGTACGAAGACACTCTTGTCGAGTGTGACTGCAGCAGAGGCATTTTCGGGATCGCTGAGGATCCTGCTGACGTGCGCCAGCCCGACCTCGCGGAGCGTGTCTTCGCCGGGGCGCAGCATGACCGCTACCGCACCGATACGGTTGAGCGCCGCGACCGCGGTGAGTGCACTGGGTCGCGTGCCCATCAGCACACCGACGTACTCGCCACGGCGAATCCCCACCGAAAGCAGGCCGCTGACGACATTGTCGATGCGGATTTTCGTGGCGGCATGCGTGTGGGCGCGGTCCTCGAACAGGAAGGCGATGTCGTCACCGCGTTTGCCGGCGGTGTCGTCGAGCATTCCTGCGAAGGACACCCGAGTATCCGGGCCGAGTCGCTCCAGCTTGACGAGCCGGGGCAGGTGGGACAGGGCGCCGACCGAGCTTTCGAGCATCGCGCCCGCAAGACGCTGGCCGGCCTCAACGGTGAGCTGGGGCAGCGCGAGTCCGGCGTGCAGTGCGGAGCCGAGGCCGTAGCTCAACGCGGCCACGCGCCCACGGGGTGCCTGCGCACATTCGGCCGCGTTGTCGACGGCCATGGGCACGATGTAGTCGGGTAGCGCGGTACCCTCGGTGGCCCATCGGATGAACGCGGCGATCCCCGGCCATGTCTTCGCCTTCGCGTGTGAGCTGACGGGCAGTCCGAAATGCCCAACCGGCAACACGCATTCGTAGATCGTCGCGCGCGGCGCCGCCTGTTGGATCCGTCGCACCATCGCCGGCGTGGCGAAGGTATCCGACTCGCCGATGAAGGCGAGCACGGGGCAGGTGAGATCGGCGAGCGCGACCGTCCGGTCGCCGATCACGATGCCGCCGTCGACGAGTCGACGTTCGCTCAGCGCGGCGACGAGTTCCTCGATCGCGGGACCTGGCCAGCCGAGCCAGGCACCGTGCTTGAGGAACTTGCGCTGCGGCTCGCGCGGCAGCAGTGCGTCGCGATCGTGCAGCGCGAGAAGGAAGTCCAGGTCGTTCTTGATGGTTCGCGGCGGGTTGGACCAGTTGAACATCGGTGCGACCGCCCAGCGGGGGAGGCCGGTGCGTGCGAGCAACTTGCCTTCGAGTCGAGCCGCTTCCCAGAACAGCGACTCGGGGAGGATGCGATCGATGGGAAGTGTCACCACTGGCGACCCGAGGCCGAAAACGCTTGCCACACCGTCGCAGTTCGAGTACGCGGCGGCCAGGTAGCAGAAGATTCCGCCCTGCGAATACCCGCCGACGTGCACGTCCTGTCCGGTCGCCTCCCTGACGCAGTTGATCGCGTCGACGACCGCGAGCACGTGGTCGCTGAACGTTCGGCTCGGTCCGCCGGGTTCGACTGCCGGGTCGCCGAAGTCGACCACCCATGGATCCAGGCCTTGCCCGCGCAACATGGACACCGCGCTGGTATCGGGCGAGATGTCCCAGACATCGGCGACCTGCATCAGTGGTGGCACCAACAGGACCGGCTGCCCGGAAGCGGTGTCTGCGTGGTAGTGGCGCAGTCGGTACACCGGTCGACTCGTGACGACATCGTAGGGTGCGGGTGCGGACTCGGTGCGCAGGCCGCCGTAGCGAGCGACCTCGAATCCGTTGACCGCCAGCGCGATCGCGCGCCCGAGCAGGTCACCGCCGCTTGGCATTTCGGTTGTGTTCACTACTTCTCCCGAGACTTCGATAGGGGTGTGGGCGTGTCGCCGGCGAGTGCCGTCGCAGGAAGGCCGGCCAGGAGCTCGGCGATCTCTGCCGGATACTCCAGCTGGGGACAATGCCCGCAGTCGTCGAGTACGACGAGCCGTGAGTCCGGCACCGTGTCCAGCAGGACCGGAGCGCCACCGACATCGGCGAGCGGATCGCGATCGCCCCAGATCAACAGCGTCGGAACGTCGATCGCGGCGAGAGCAGCCGGATCGAGGAGGTTGTCCTCCCGACCGAAGGCGATCAGGTCACGGCGGATCCGAGCGATGTCGGGCAGCCCACGGTAATGCGAGGCGTAGCGGTGGGCGATCGAGGCGCTTCCGCGTCGCCGGGCGAGCCTCTGCCAGAACATCATTCGTGCCATCCACTGCACCACCGCGGTGGGCACGGGCAGTGCGTCGGCGAGGCTCAGGATCGGCTCGAGCCGGGGCAGCAGCGAGGTCAGCGATGCCAGCCGGCCGTGGTATGCGAGCCCGGCGGGGCCCAGTCCGGCAACGGCGTGGATCGGCAGTTCGGATCGCCCGGCGGCCCGGAGGGCGATGAAGCCACCGAGCGAATTGCCGGCGAGCACGACGCCCCCGGGTTCGCTGTGCTGACTCACGAATCCGTCGACGAAGCGGTCGAGCGCGGCAATGGCGGGCCGGCCGAGTGCCGGCGCGTAACCCGCGCCCGGCAGGTCGACCGCCACGGCGCTTCGTCCGAGTGCGGCGAGTTCGGCGAGAACGGGGCGAAATGTATCGGCCGAGTCGGTAAAGCCGTGCAGGAGCAGGATCGTCGGTCCTGTACCGGCCACCGACAACGTGCGGGTGCGGACATCGTCGATCGTCACGAATCGTTCGACGATATCCGCCGTGGCGTTGGTCATGCTGGAATCCGTCCGAGAGAGGCGCGATGCCTCGGTAAGTAATTGACGGTTAGAGTGTAACCCACAACTTGGAAGTCTGTCCAGCACGCATGCGCAATTAACTGCACCTTCTCAGTATAAGTAATTGTCCAATCGGTAGCGAGAGTCCAGTCAGTGGTCCCGGGTCAGGCTGTGGGGGCGTCTCCGGCGCCGCGCAGACCGAGGATTGCCTCCCCGATGAGGACGAGTTCGGAGCCGATATCGCGACGACGTCGGATGTGCGGGATTCCCATGAGCGCGCTGATCGACGTCGAGGCGGCCAGGACCACGGCCTGTGCCTCGTCGACGGACAGGTCGGTGCGGTCGGCGGTGAGCAACGCGACCCACTCGGCGATGAAGTCGGCGCGGCGTTCTCCGAGCAGTTGGCGATCGGCCTCGGGAAGGTTGATTGCTTCGTTCTGCAGTGACCGCATTTCCCGGACGTGTTCGACGTTGATCCGCACGTAGAAGCGCAGCACCTTGTCCAATGCTTCGGCGGCGGTTTGTGAGCTGTCCAGTGCCCGGGAGAGGTCGAGCATCATCGCGGCGACGACGCGGTTGGCCGCGGCGCTGAGTATCGCTGCCTTGTTGGGGAAGTGGTGGTAAACGGTCGCGCCGGTGATTCCGGCTGCGGCGCCGATGTCGTCGACACCGACAGCTTGGAATCCTCGGGCGCTGAACAGGCGTGACGCCGCGATCAGGATGGCTTCCCGGCGCGAGGCCGGCAGCAGCACATCGGGAAGATCGGCGATATCGGCCGCCTGCTCGCCGGGCTCGATCTGCGGCGTCATGACGACTGCGCGGCACGCGTCGAGCAGGCACTGATGAAGAGCGCTCGGCTCGAGCCGCGCCGTGTAGTACGCCGGACTGGAGATGACGCCCATCATCGCCCAGATCAGCAGGTCGACGGCGTCACGGGATAGCTCCGGCCGTTGCACCGCCAGGGCGGCACGCAGCGGTTCGGTGGCCGTGCGTAGCCGCCCGCGCAGCTCGCGTTGGCGTTCCTCCGGCAGGTGCGCGATCTCCCTCGCCCACAGCGCGCCCACCTGCGGGCCGGTCGATGCGAGCGCGCATGTTGCGTCGAGCAGACAGTCCAGGGTGGCGTCCGGCTGCGACCACGCGACCTGCAATTGATCGAGTGTGTTCTCGACCGTCGCGAGCAGCAACTCTTGTTTGCCGCCGAAGTGCCGGTACAGCGCGCCGCTGGTGATGCCGACCGCCTCGGCGATACCGGTGATTCCGACATTGTGATAGCCGAACTCGCGGAACTGTCGTGCCGCCGAGGCGATTATCTGCTGACGTCGATCACGAGGCCGGCGCGTCACTCGGCGTTCCTGGGGCTCCACCGTCAGTCTCCTCACTTGTTGTACCTGTCCCGGCCGAGTTTATAGCGGCACTACTCGATCGGATCAGCATGTTCACGTGCCTCTATGTAATCGGAACGACGATTTGGATCGTATCGACAAACACCAGTGTAGTGGGTATTGACGAAATAAGTAACTAGCGGTTAGAGTGTATAGGTAGCTCCGAGGGTGTGTGCGAGCAGTGCGCCGGAGGCCGCGATGGCGGAAACACCCACGTGGGCCGGACGTAGTCAATTCGGTCCGCGTTGCTCCTGCGGGCGCGACATGCCGACTCATCAGGTACAGAAAATCGGCTGTCCTTCGGGCAGTCCACAATTCACAGTTTGGAAAGAGGTCGAACCGATGGACTTCTCATCGATTCTTCGCCGAAGCACGACCATGTTCGGCAACAGCGTTGCGGTCACCTTCGTGGAGCCGGCACGCACCCGGGAGCAGACGTACGCCGAACTCGGCGAGCGCGCGGCCCGGTTGGCCAACGCCTTGTCCGGGTTGGGTCTGCACCCGGGCGACCGTGTCGCGATGCTCGCCGACAACCAACTCGAGACGCTCGAGCAGGTTGCCGGCATCGCCATCGGCGGCTACGTCCGGGCGACGATGTATACGATGAATCCGGCCGCGACAAACGCCAAGCTGCTCAACATGATTGGCGCTCGCGCCCTGATCGTGCAGGGCAAGTACGCCGCCGACGTGGCCGCGGTTCGCGATTCCGTGCCCAACCTCGAGCACGTCATCGTCATCGATCCGGTCGACGACAGTGCAGAAGTCGAGTACGAAACCCTGCTGGCCGGATCGTCTCCGGCCTTCCCGGACCTGGTCGTCGATCCCGACGCCGACCACATCATCCGATTCTCCGCGGGCACCACCGGGACGCCCAAGGGCATCGTGCACTCGAACGCGGGCTGGTTGGCCATGGGCAACGAATTCGCCTCGGGACTACCGCTTTTCACCAACTCTGACGTCTACCTCGTCGCGTCGCCGCTGTCGCACGCCGCCGGATTGATGATCTGGATGTTCCTGGCCCGGGGCACGCGATACGTGATCATGCCGAGCTTCGACCCGGAGCGGTTCCTCGCGACCATCGAGGAACAACGGTGCACCATCACCATGATCGTTCCGACGATGGTTCAGATGCTCGCCACCACGCCCGGCGCCAAGGATCGCGACCTGTCCAGCCTGCGGGTCGTGAGCTACGGTGCGGCGCCCATCACGGAATCGGCACTCCGTGCCGGAATCGATCTGTGGGGCAACATCATGTACCAGAGCTACGCCCAGTCCGAGGCGCTGCCGATCGCCACGCTCACCGCCGACAATCACCGACTCGGTGGTACCGAACGAGATCGGCAGATCCTGACGTCGGCGGGTCGACCCAATCCGAACGTGCTGATCACGATCCGCGACGAACACGACAATATTCTGCCGGTCGGGGAGATCGGCGAGATCTGCGTCGACACCCCGGGCGCGATGAAGGCGATCTACGGTGACCCCGAGGCGACCGCCGCTCGATTCACGGCGGACGGTGCGGTACGCACGAAAGACATGGGCAGTCTCGATGAGGATGGCTTCCTGCACATCGTCGATCGCAAGGAAGACCTCATCATCTCCGGCGGATTCAACATCTGGCCGCTCGAGATCGAGAATGCACTCGCCGCGCATCCCGCGGTACGGGAAGTCGCGGTTGTCGGTGTGCCCGACGAGAAGTGGGGCGAAGCGGTGTTCGCCGCCGTGTACCTGCACGACGGCGCGACCGCGACCGAGGACGAACTGATTTCGTTCGCGCGCGGGAAGGTCGGCTCGGTGAAGAAGCCGAAACGGATCGTGATCGCCGGCGAGCCGCTCCCGAAGAGTGTGGTGGGCAAGCTTCTTCGACGCCAGGTGCGCGACCTGTACGCGCTCGAATCAGTGCAGTGAACACCTCGCCGTCCCCGAGATCTGGGCCGGCTCGCACGAAATCATGACGGAACTCATCGGTCGCGATCTCGGCTCGTGACGTTGTCACGTGCCGCGGCGACCCATCGAAAGGTTGAACACATGACCGAAACCATTGCCGCAGTTTTGGACTCGAATCTGTCCTACGACTTCACCGGTCGAACGGTGATCATCACGGGCGCCGCTCGCGGAATCGGACTGGAACTCGGCCGCTTCCTCGGCGCCGCCGGCGCAACCACCGTCCTGGTGGATTTCGACGCCGACGCGCTCGCGGCCGCGACCGCCGAACTCGGCTGTCGCGGCGAGGTTGCCGACGTCGCCGACAGCGCCTCGGTCCAGCGGGTCGTGGACGCCGTCGTCGCCGAAACCGGTCGGATCGATGTGCTGATCAACAACGCGGGCATCTTGCGGGACGGGGTGATGTGGAAACTGTCCGACGACGACTACGAGGCCGTCATGGCCGTCCACGCCGGCGGTACGTTCCGTTTCACCCGCGCGTGCACACCACATTTCCGTGCTCAGGGATACGGCCGCGTCGTCAATGTCACGTCCTTCACCGGATTGCGCGGCAACGTCGGGCAGTCCAACTACGCGATGGCCAAGGCCGGAATCATCGGCTTCACGAAGACCGCGGCCAAGGAGCTCGCGCGCTTCGGAGTGACCGTAAATGCCATCTCGCCCAACGCCGAGACCCGGATGGTTGCCTCCATCCCGGCGGACAAGCGCGCGGCGCTCACCGCGCAGATTCCGCTGGGCCGAGTCGCCGAGCCAAGTGAAATCGCCGCCGCGGTAGCTTTTCTCGCGAGCCGCGAGGCCGGCTACATCACGGGAGCCGTGCTGCCGGTCGACGGCGGCCTGGCGATCTGAGCAGAGTCGATGGCCACGCGGTGCGGTGCTGGTCGCCGTCGCATGGGTCGTCTCAACCAAGAGAGGTACACGATGACAGGAACACTCCCATTGCAGGGTGTGCGCGTGGTGTCGCTGGCGGTGAATCTGCCCGGGCCGCTGGCGGCGGCCCGCCTGGCGGAGTTCGGTGCCGACGTGGTGAAGGTGGAACCGCCCGCGGGCGACCCGCTCGACCATCAGATGCCGCTGTGGTACGCCGAGTTAATTGTCGGGCAGACGGTGATGCGACTGGACCTGAAGGACCACGCGGACCGCGAGAAGCTGGACGGCGAACTGGCCGAGTCCGACGTGTTGTTGACGTCCTACCGGCCGTCGGCGTTGCGGCGGCTGGGGTTGACCGATGTCTGCAAGCGGCACCCGAGGCTCTCGCATGTCGAGATCGTGGGACACGCAGGCGAAGCAGCCGAGATTCCGGGACACGATCTCACCTACCAGGCCGCGTATGCGACCGTGAGTCCGCCGACGATGCCAACTGTGCCCGTCGCCGACATGATCGGCGCCGAACGAGCCGTGAGCGCCACTGTGCTCGCGTTGCATGAGCGCACGAAAACTGGTGTTGGACAGCACAATATGGTGGTACTTGAGGATGCGGCGGTGTTCGCCGGTGCTGCCGTGCGACACGGTCTGATGGGGCCCGGTGCACCCCTCGGTGGCGCCGACGCGGCCTATGGCCTCTACGCCACGGCCGACGGATGGATCGCGCTGGCCGCGCTCGAGCCGCATTTCCGGGACCGGACCCGCGACGCGCTCGGCGCGACCACAGACAGTCGCGAGGAATACGAGGCGATCTTCGCCACCCAGCCCACGAAATTCTGGGAGGAGCTGGCGCAGCGGGTGGACATTCCCCTGGCTCGCGTCGCCGTCCCCACACGAGGAGAAACACAAGAATGAGAAGTTCGGACCCGGTGATCGTCGGTGCGCTACGCACTCCGGTCGGTAAGCGCGGCGGCGCACTCGCCGCATGGCATCCGGTGGATCTGCTCGCCGAAACGTTGGGCCAACTGGTCGAACAGTGCGCCATCGACCCGGCACTGGTGAATGACGTGATCGTCGGGTGTGTCATGCAGAACACCCAGCAGAGCGGCAATCTCGGCCGCCATGCCGTACTCGCCGCCGGATTCCCCGAATCGGTACCCGCGGTCACGGTCGATCGTCAGTGCGGATCCGGTCAGCAGGCCGTCAGCTTCGCCGCGCAGGCGATCGCCGCCGGCAGCTGTGATCTGGTGATCGCGGCGGGCGTGGAATCGATGTCGCAGGTACCGCTTCCGGCGGCAATGGTTCCCGGAGCGCCGCTCGGCCCGCACTACAGTCCACGCGAACTTGCCCGCTACGACGGGGGATTGATGGCGCAGGGCGCGTCGTCGGAGCTGATGAACTCGAAGTTCGCGATCAGCCGCGCCGATCTCGATTCGTTCAGTACCCGCAGCCACGAGCGGGCGCTTGCCGCAACTCGGGCGGGCAAGTTCCGCGACCAGTTGGTGCGGCTCACTGTCGATCCGGACGACGCCGCGGCTACCGTCCTCGACCGCGACGAGGGGATCCGGGAGCACATCGATCCCGCGAAGATGGCCTCGCTGCCAACCGTGTTCGCCGCCGACGGCACCACAACGGCGGCCAACTCGTCACAGCTCAGTGATGGTGCTGCGGCGCTCCTCATCGCAAGTCGCGATTTCGCGGAGGCACACGGTCTGCGGCCCCGCGCCCGATTCCGCGCCCTGTCGGTGGCCGCCGACGACCCCGTGATCCAGTTCAGTGCCATTCTCGCTGCGACCCGGAAGGCGCTCGACGCCGCCGATGTGTCGGTCGACGAGATCGACCTGTTCGAGGTCAACGAAGCCTTCGCCGGGGTGCCCATCATGTTCGAGCGCGAGTTCGGTATTCCGGCGGACAAACTCAACGTCAATGGTGGTTCGGTCGCGATCGGTCACCCGCTGGGGTCGACCGGCGCCCGCATGCTGACCGATCTCCTCTGCGAGCTCGAGCGCACCGGTAAAACGCTTGGGCTGCAGACGATCTGCGAGGCAAATGGCACTGCCAACGCGACGATCATCGAACGCATCTGATGGAGGCGATCATGACTGATACCGACATCTCGACGGCAGTGTCCGAGGTACTGTCCGTCACCCGCGAGGACCGCGTGGCGATCGTGCAGCTGAACCGCCCGAAGGCCCGCAACGCGCTCAACGCGACCCTGCTGGCCGAGTTGCGCGCCGCGATGACCGACCTGGCCCGAGACACGACGGTGCGTGCTGTCGTTATCACCGGCGACCGGCAGGCGTTCTGCGCCGGCGCCGACATCTCCGAATTCGACCGGCTGCGCGCCGCGCCGCTGGTCGGCTCCGATGCCGACCGCGAAGTCTGGCGTGAGTTGGCGGCATTCGCGAAACCGCTGATCGCCGCCGTGGAGGGCCTGGCGCTGGGCGGGGGATGCGAACTGGCGTTGGCATGTGACACGGTCATCGCGGGGGAGTCGGCGCGATTCGGGTTGCCCGAGGTCAAGCTCGGCGTCATCCCTGGCGCGGGCGGCACCCAGCGGCTGATCCGCTCTGTCGGCAAGGCCAAAGCCATGGCGTTGCTGCTCACCGGCGATCCGTGGTCGGCTGCCGACGCCGAACGTGCCGGGCTGATCGCCCGGGTCGTCGCCGACGGGGACGCCGTGGCAGAGGCGATCGCCATGGCCCAGCGGATCGCTGCGAACGGGCCGCTGGCGGTGGCGCTGGCCAAGGACGCCGCGTTGCACGCCCTCGAAACTTCGCTGGCACAGGGACTTCAGCATGAGAAGCGCAATTTCACCGTGGCGGTGCATTCCGCTGACTGTCACGAGGGGCAAGCCGCCTTCTTGGCCAAGCGCGTACCCGAGTTCACCGGGAAGTAGACGCCGGATCTCGCTGAATACCGCTGGCGGAACGTCCTTGAGCCAGAAGAACTCGGCTGTCGTCGTGCGTGCCGGAGAAGTCGAGTTGTGCACCAGCGGTTGACCCACGGCAGAGCCGGTCGGCGCGGTGGGGCACAGTGGTCGGCATGGGTCCCGCTGCCACTGATTCGTTCGCAGTAGCGACGTTCAACGTCAACGGGATCCGGGCGGCTCGTCGTCGCGGCTTCGACAACTGGCTGGGCACCCGAGCGGCGGACGTGGTCGCGCTGCAGGAACTGCGCTGTCCCGCATCCGAGGTGGGCACATTCCCGGGATATTCGGCGGCGGTGGACGTCGGTTCCGTGGCCGGCCGCAACGGTGTCGCCGTACTGACCAGGGAGCCGGCCGCCGCGGTACGAACGTGGGTGAGCCATCCACCGAAAGCCCGCGGACTCGCCGAGTTTGCCACTCACGGCCGCTATATCGAGGTCGACCTGGCCGACCGGCCGGTGACGGTGGCATGTCTCTACCTCCCGAAAGGTGGACTGCCGGCACACCGCCAGCGCCCCGGCTCCATGCGCGAGCAGCCCGACGGCGGTGCCAAGTACGAGCGCAAGCAGCGGTTTCTTGCGGCGTTCGCCCGTGAGGTCGACCGCAACCGTCGTGCGGCGCTGCGCGCGGGACGCGAGTTCCTCCTCGTCGGCGACATCAACATCGCGCACACGCAGCACGACGTGACCAACTGGCGCGCCGCCCGATCGATGGACGGCTTCCTGCCCGAAGACCGCGAGTGGTTCAGCTCGATTCTCGGCACTCGCCGCCTCGTCGACGTCGTGCGTCAAGTGCACGGCGAACAGCCTGGTCCGCTCACCTGGTGGAGTTGGGCGGGGCAGTCGTTCGCCAAAGATGTGGGCTGGCGGGTGGATCACCAACTCGCCACACCCGGTCTCGCTCGCCGTGCAACCGACGTCGACGTCGACAAGGAACCCGTGCCCGAGGAGCGCCTGTCCGATCACGCTCCACTCGTGGTGACCTACGGTCCGCACGTCGACGGCCACGTTCGATAGCGGGCGGCCGGGTGCGACCATGTATCCCATGACCGCATCCCTCGTCGCCAAGGACATCGCCGGTGGGTACGCCCATCGTGTCCTCTTCGACCACCTCGATCTGACGGTCGCGCCCGGGGACGTGGTCGGTGTGGTCGGTGCGAATGGCGCAGGCAAGTCGACCCTGCTGCGGATCCTGGCCGGCGACCTCGCACCGCTGGAGGGAAGCATCACGCGCGCACCCGCCGACGCCTTCGTCGGATGGTTGCCCCAGGAACACGATCGGGTGCCAGGGGAGACGGTCGCACAGTACGTCGCGCGTCGAACCGGTTGTGCCGCAGCCACCCAGGCGATGGACGCCGCGGCCGCCGCACTCGGTGACGGCGCTGCCGCAGGAGCAGCTGATCCGGCCGATGTCTACGCCGCTGCCCTCGACCACTGGCTCGCGACCGGTGCCGCCGACCTCGACGATCGACTCCCGGCCGTGCTCTCGGACCTGGGTTTGCGCACCGACGACGTGGCCGCGGAAACGGCGCTGATGACCTCGCTCTCCGGTGGGCAGGCGGCGCGCGTAGGGCTGGCGGCCCTACTGTGTTCTCGATTCGACGTCGTCCTGCTCGACGAGCCCACCAACGATCTCGACCTCGACGGGCTCGCCCGACTCGAAGAGGTGGTGGGTAGCATGCGCGCCGGCGTGGTGTTGGTAAGCCATGACCGAGAGTTTCTCGCGCGCAGCGTGACTCGGGTCCTGGAGCTCGATCTGGCGCAGCACACCAATACCGTGTTCGGCGGCGGCTATGAGAGCTATCTGGAGGAGCGCGAGGTCGCGCGCCGCCACAAGCGCGAGGAATACGAGGAGTTCGCCGAGAAGAAGGCCGACCTGGTGGCGCGGGCGCGAACGCAACGCGAATGGTCGAGTCAGGGTGTCCGCAACGCGATGCGCAAAGCCCCGGACAACGACAAGATCCGACGCAAGGCGGCCAGCGAATCGAGCGAGAAGCAGGCGCAGAAGGTGCGTCAGATGGAGAGTCGGATCGCGCGACTCGATGAGGTCGAGGAACCGCGGAAGGAATGGGTTCTCGAGTTCACCATCGGGTCGGCGCCACGATCGAGTTCGGTGGTCGCGACGCTGAACAATGCGGTTGTGCGACAGGGTGATTTCGTGCTCGGTCCGGTCTCGCTGCAGGTGAACGCCGGTGAGCGGATCGGTGTTACCGGACCGAACGGGGCAGGCAAGTCCACGCTGCTACGTCTACTGCTGGGCACGATCGCACCCGACGACGGCACCGCGCAGCTGGGTACCAACGTGGCGATCGGCGAAATCGACCAGACGCGTGGACAGTTCGCAGGACCGCAACGGCTCGCGGACCGCTTCGAAGAACTGGTACCGGACTACTCGACGGCCGAGGTGCGCACCCTGCTCGCGAAGTTCGGCCTCCGCGCCGATCACGTCGACCGGCCGGTCGAGGATCTGTCTCCGGGGGAGCGCACCCGCGCGGCGCTGGCGCTGCTACAAGCCCGTGGCGTCAACGTCCTGGTGCTCGACGAGCCCACCAACCATCTCGACCTGCCGGCCATCGAACAGCTTGAGTCAGCACTGGATTCGTTTGACGGCGCGCTGTTGTTGGTCACGCATGATCGTCGGATGCTCGACACCGTGCGGATCGATCGTCGGTGGCAGGTCGAGGACGGACAGGTGACCGAACTCTGAACGTCTCGAGGTGGTGGCGAAAGGGACTGCGCGGGTCGCGCGGCCGAACGGCCGGTGACGATTGCCCGCCAAACCACCGGTCGACGACGGTTGCCTGTTGTTCGATGGTCATCGCCGTCCACGGCATGCTCGCGTCGTGAACGGAGTACACGTCGGCGCCCCGCGCGTGTCGGTACTGCGCGGCCACCCCTGCGCGGAGATAGCGCACCGCGCCCATCTCGCGCACCTGCCACGCGTGGACGAGTTCGTGGATCAGGAGTTGACCCGGTGATGGGTAACCGCGAGTGCTCGCTGCTGCGGGGGCCGATGCATGTTGACCGAGGCCGAGATACACGCGGCCGCCGAGGCCGGGCAGTGTGAAGGCGCGGCCGTTGACCCCGATGACGCCGACCACGCGCACGGCGTCGAGCCAGTCGACGTCGTCGCCGAACACCGTCTGCGCAAGCGCGACTTCGACGGTGGTCAGGCGCCGCGGCCGGATCGACCGCCGTGCGGGCGACGGATGCCGAGCAGTGCCGTGTCGCTGATCGCTCACCTCCCGCACGCTACGCGGTTATCCACAGCCTGTGGACGACGAAACCGCTGGCAACACAGTGCAGGCTCGCCGAGCGGAGACCCGACGAGTCTGCGCAGTGCTGAAACGACAGCGTCAGCCGGCGACGGGGATGAACGTTGAGGTGGCGACCGGGATGCCGAGGACCGAATTGATGGCCTTGTAGCCGTTGGCGGTCTTGATGAGCGTCAGTCGGCTCACTGGCTCGATGTCGGTGTATGCGCCGGTGGCGGTGTCGGTCAGGGTGAGCGGCGTGTTGGCGGGTCCGATCAACTGGTTGCCGACGACGCGGTAGACGTTGCAGCGTTCGTCGGCCGAGCTGCCGTACTGGGTCTGCACACAGAAGTTGTAGGTGCCTTCGGCGACCTTCGCGGAGGCATTGCCCGCGCCTGCGGCGACGCCGGCGACGGTGCCGGCTCCGATGACTGCGGTGACGATCAGCTTCTTTGTTGAGATCATGACGACGATCTTTCCTTAGCCTTACCTAACTAGTCAAAGCCGGGTCAGTCCCTCGCGTGCCGCAGGTGGCCATACAGGGCTGCGCGGTAACCGCGGGTGTAGCTCGGTTCGTCATCGTCGGTATCCGGGGCGGTGGCCATCGTCGAGGCGGCATGGTGTCGGGCCCACGGCTTCGGGAGGGCATCGAGGACGGCGACCGCGTCGGCGAAACCTTTCTGGAACAGATCCGGGTCGAGGCATGCGTCAAGTTCGGGATCGATGATCGGGAACGACGTGGGCAGCCGGGTGACGACGCCGTGGGCCGTCACGATGTCGATGTCCGGCAAGTCGGTGTTGTTGGATGTCAACGGACTGAACGTCTTTCGGCGAGGGTGCGGTAAAGGGTGGCGCGGCTGACGCCGAGTTCTTCGGCGATGGTCGGTACCGGCCGGCCCTCGGCGCGTCGGCGCAGCGCGAAAGCCACCTGGTCGTCGTCGAGGACTCGCGGGCGGCCGACGGGGGAGGTGCTGCTTTCCGTCGACGACCGATGGCTCCCGTGTCGCCGTTTCCGGCTGTCGCCTTCGGCGAGTTCGGCCAGGGAGGCGAGGACACCGACGATCATCGCGCCTGCCGGGTCGTCGGTGTCGATTCCCTCGCGCAGGGATCGCAAACCGATCTGTCGGTGGCCGAGATCGCGGGTGGTGGCCATGACCTCGGTGGTCGAGCGCCCGAGCCGGTCGATCCCCACGACGACGGCGATGTCGCCGGGTCGGGCGTAGTCCAACAGTGCGGTGAATCCAGGGCGACGCTGCAGGGTCGAAATCCGGTCAACGGTGTCGGTGTAGATGCGTTCGGGACTGATCCCCGTGTCGATGAGGGCTTCGATCTGCGACTCGAGCGCATGATTTCGGGATCCCGCGCGGGCGTAGCCGAGCAGCATGCCGGCGTGCGCACTTGGTGCTTGTGGGGTCACGCAGCTCACCCTATCTCAAAACTCACCGAACTCTGCGAGACGTGTCCAATAGATATTGCGACAGCTTGTCGATGTAACTCGCTATGTGTGCGCCAAACTCTGCGAGTCTCGAAATCCGAGGAGTCTCATTTCTGGACAAGGCCGTAGTTTTAATACGAGATCCAGGATCGGCTGTCACGTGACCGGGTTGTCGGCTGCGCACAGACAGAACTCCATCAACCCGGCACCCACATCGGCAAGGTTCTGGTGGTACTCGGTCAACGTCGGGTAGAAGTTCGTGGGATAGCCGAACTCCATCGTGAAACCGTGGACCTTGCTCAGTTGCGGATCGATCCACGTGCGGCTGTAGGCGTAGTCGTCGCTCGCACCGGAGGTGGCATAGAGGTCGGCGGCGGGGATAGGGCGAAACGTGCGGCCACCGACTGCGGCCATCGCCGCTGCCGTCCGCCGCGCGACGAGCCGGATCCGGCCGAGGTCCGCCTCGGGCAGCCACTCCCGATAGTCGTCGGCTGTCAGGACTCCGCGTGCGCCATCCCAGCGCGGATCGAAGAACCGCATTGCCTCGTCGCCGACCTGGTCGTCGTCATCGCCCCAGTTGTACAGGATGTCGCCGACTGCGGAGTGAATATCCATGTACCAGTTCAGTTTCGGGAACTGGTCGAACACCCAGGTGGCGTTTCGGGTTTCCGGTTCCGACAGGGGGGCGGCGCCGTGGAAGGTCTCCGCGCGTGGATCGTCGGAGGCGAGGGCCGAATTACCGGTGACCGACGGGTCGAAGTGGGTGCGGTAGTCCCAGAGGAAATCGTAGTTGCGGTTGATGTCGACCCCGATCGAGCCCTCATCGCCCGGTATCGCGCCGGCCGGGTTGCGGTTCTTGCGCCACAGGCTGCCGGTGCGCTGGTCCCAGGCGACACCGTCGGGATTGACCAACGGGAAGAACACGATGCCGGTGTTGAGTGCCTTGTGTACGTCGGCGTTGGTGAAGGTGCGGGCACCGTACGTGATGCCGGTACCGAACTTGTTGGCGTGCAACAGGTCGGCGATGAAATAGAGCAGCGCGTCGGGACCGCCGCGTTCGCGGGCATGCACCCCGGCGGTGAAATAGACGTGGTACCGACTGGGGTCGACGTCGCCGACCTGCCCGCCGGTGCTGGGCCGCCCCTCGGCGGTGCCGTTCGGCAGCGTGAAGGTGGGGATGCCGTACTCGTTGACGAGACCGTCGATGGCCGAACCGATTTCGTCGACGTTGAGGATCGGTCCGGGATCGGTGCTGCCATCGGGGGCGGTACCGACACCCTGCGGAGGACGTCGTCCGCCGTCGAATCGGTCGCCGTCACCGATCGGCGCGGTCCCCTCATCCCGGTCGCGGATGTCGAATCGCACGTCGACGTCAATTCCGTTATTGCGCAACGTCTCGATCTCAGCGGGGGAGAGGAGTGCGGGCACCGCGACGCCGTCGTCGGTGGGCAGGGCAGTCGGTCGGCAGCCGTAGTCGAACGGATACCGGCGCACGATGTCGAATGCGGTCGCGCGGTCGGGTGCGGTGATACGCACGGACAGTCGGGGGTCGGGGGCGTTGGGCTCGGTCATCTGACCAGCATCGCGCACCGCTGCGCCGGGCGACAGCGTAGTGCGCTACCTCAGTCGCGCTTCGCAGGACTTATCGCATTTTGCCGAAAGCCCACCCGATGGAGGCTAGGCTTACCTCGGGTCGGTAGCCGCATCGGCCCGGCTGTGCAGCTTCCACCTGCGGCCACATCAGCGGAACATCGAGAACAGGTGTCGGGTCATGGCCAATCGCATCAGGCTCCGCAGAACTCCACTTCTGACGCTGGTCAGCGTCTTCGCGGCGACGCTCGCGGTGCTCGGATCGACGGTTGCTGCAACGGGTCCCGCGAACGCGGCCGTCGACAACATCACCCGGATCGTCACGCCAGACGGCCTGATGATCGAGGCCGAGCTCTCCGACACCCGTCTGTCGTTCGTGCGACCACTCGACGGAAACCCGTCGACGCGTGAATGGTTTCAGCACGGCGTGCTGGCCTACCGGGTGAAGGGTCCGGGAGCCGACAAGTTCACCGGCAAGGTGACGATGGGCTACCAGGTCGGATTTCCGTTCAGCACCGGCACCATCAGCCTCAGCTACAGCAATCCGGAGCTTGGTACTCGTACCGACATCCCAAGCGGAACAGCGACGTTCGGAGTCGGCCTGGGCCCGGGTATCACCGATGCCAAGGTCGGCACCGTCGACGTCACGGGCCCGTCGGGACGGTTCAAGGTATGGGGTTGGCACGTCTCGGTCACCGGTGTGATCGGTCGGACCAGCGTGCGTCCCTACTTCCGGGTGACCTCGACTCACGGCGACTCGGTGACCGCTTACGGAAAGATCTGGAGCCACTAGCCACTAGCCACGGGCAAACCGCAGATTTGTCTGCAGCAGCATGACGTTGTAGTCACTCCACCGCGACGCGTTGAAATACAGGTCAGGGGAGTTGCCCTGCAATGCGGGTGAATTGGGCAGCATCATCGGTGCGTAGAGAACGATGACGCCCGGCGGCACGATGTAGGTGGGACTGCTCCAGGGGCCTTGCGGATGATCCGCAGTGCGCAGCTTGATGCCGTTGTCGCCGTCGAGCATCACGTACTTGCCGAGGTAGGGGCTCCACGCGACCGACAGTTCGGTGACGGGTGCAGGAACGACGATGGCCGAGCCGTTGTCGGGTACCTGTGCGATGTCACGGACCCAGCCGAGCGCGCTGCCGGCCCAGTACTCGTAGCCGTCGAAGTTCAGGATGTCCGCCGGCTTGAATCGGGCGAGGAAGGCGGCACCGAATCTGCCGTTGGGCGTGCCGAATTGGTAGACGTATGCGCTTTCCTCAGAGTTGGGACGGCCGGGGGTGTAGGCGCCCTGCTGGAACTTGCCGTTGTTGTACTCGAGGGTTGGCAGGGCCTCCGGAAGATTCACCGAGACCGGCGAATTGAGACGGATCGTGCTCCGGTCGGTCTCCCAGTGCTGTCCGTTGTCGTCGGAGAAGGCGATCGCGGAGAAGTTGGTCACCCAATTGCCCGCCGACCCCCACGACCGGACGGACATGTAGTTGATGAACTGCCGGAAACCGCCACCGGGTCTGGGCAAGGCGATCGCCGCGGTCGGGATGGTGGTGACCTCGACGCCGCTGATGCCCAATGACGCAATGAGTTGCTGGGCAAAGTTCGGCTGGCCCGGGAAAATAACGCTGCCCGAATTCGGGTCGTCGGCAATGCCGTTCGGCACGGTGATGCCGTCGACGAGACGGTCGTCGTTGGTACGCAACAACACGTTGTGTCGCCACTGCTGGCCCAGCGCGTTGCAGTTGCCGAAGGTGTCGCCGAACGCCATGAGGGTTTGGCCGGAGCCGTTGTCCCAACTGACCCCGACGTCGGTCCCGGAGATCGCGAACCGACTGAAGGTTCGGTTGATGCTGAGTGGTCCGGTCACCCACGCCACGGTGCGCGACCGCAGACCGGCGTACAGCGGCAGCGGTCCCTGCGGCCCGAGGTTCGGGATGTCGGAGCTGCCCGACGACCCGCTGGACCCACTGGACCCGCTGGACCCCGACGATCCACTCGATCCGGCCGAACCACTGGATCCGAGCGACCCGAAGTCGATACCGCTCGAGCCGAATCCGGAGTTGCCGCACGGCGCCGCGTCGGCCGGTCCGGCACCGTGACCGAGAGCAACGGCGCACGCGGACGTGGCGACCACGGCCGCCAACGACAGACGAATTGACCGGTTCAAGCGCGGCACGGGACCTCCCAGTCGTTCGACAGCGTGTTACCAGAGTGACAACTGAGGTTATTGTGACGAATGCGCGGGCGAATCTGTGGCATCCTCGGGTCACGATCTGGACTCGGTGGACACAGCGATCTGTTTCGTCGTCCACATCCGCGCTGATCCGGCTTGGTATTCACCGATGCGTTATCGGCTGAGCGGGCTGTCCGAACTCGGGCGAGCGTCCTACCCTGGAACCGGAAACGACGGCACGGTGGATCATGTTCTCCGACAGCGACGGATACCAACGCTTCATGGGGCGCTGGAGTCGTCTGTTGGCGCCCTTGCTTCTCGACTACGCCGGGATCGGCGTGGGTCAGGCAGTGCTCGACGTCGGGTGCGGCACCGGGGCGTTGGCGCATGCGGCAGCAAGAATCCCGGACGTCCACGTGACCGGAATCGATCCGTCGGACGAGTTCCTCCGGGTCGCCCGCGCAGGTGACGGCGCGGACACGATGCGTTTCGTGTCCGGCGGTGCGGAAGAATTGCCGTTCCCCACGGACAGTTTCGACCGGACGATCTCGATGCTGGTCCTCAACTTCGTCGATGACCCCGTCCGGGCGCTGGCGGAGATGGTCCGGGTCACTCGGCCGGGTGGTGTGGTCGCGAGTGCGGTCTGGGACTACGGCGACGGCATGGGCATGCTGCGGACATTCTGGGACGCCGCACGCGACATCGCTCCCCAAGCCGGCACGCGCGACGAACGCCATATGCCGCTCTCCCGCAGTGGCGAGTTGACCGACCTGTGGCGGACGGCCGGCCTGCGAGAGGTCGAGGAGAAATCCCTGTCGATCAGCACCGCCTTCGACTCGTTCGACGACTACTGGCAGCCGTTCGGCTTCGGCCAGGGACCGGCCGGCGCGATGGCCCGCGCGCTGTCCGACGACCAGCGCGCGGACCTGAGATCGCGACTGCACCAACGGTTGATCGGCGATGGTCCGGACCGACCGTTCACCCTCCCCGCCCGTGCATGGGCCGTCCGTGGGACCTGTTAAGGCGTGCTCGCCGCGACGACGGCGCGGGCGAGATTGCGTTCGTGGAGTTGCGACGCGCCCTCGTAGATGCGGAGTGCCCGGACGTCCCGCCACATCCGCGGAACCGGACCCGCGCCGGCGATTCCCTCGCCGCCGAGGATCTGGACCGCACGATCGGCGACCTCGGAGGCCATCTCGGTGCAATACAGCTTGGCCGCCGAGATCCGGTCGCGGGGCGGGCCGGATCGATCGAACTCGCGGGCGCAGTCAAGGATCAGCGCGCGACCGGCCTCCACCTCGGCGTAGCTGCGCCCGAGCATCGCGGCCACGGCGCCGAAATCGGCGAGCGGTTGGTCGAATTGCCGACGTATCCCGGCATGTCGACCGGCCTCTTCGAGGAGCCGGGTGGCCTGTCCGACCGCGGTGGCCGCCACGTGGGTGCGCGCATGGTTGATTCCGCGCATCGCCTGCCGGAGACCGTTCCCCTCAGTACCGCCGAGCAGCGCCTCGTGCCCGACATGGACATCCTGTAGGACGATCTCGGCGATCGGACCCTCCGCGTGCCCGTTCATCTGTTCTGGCAACGACGTGCTGACACCGGGAGCTGTCCGATCGACGAGAAACGCCGACAGTTCCCGGGATTCGGGGTCGGTGCGCGCGAAGACGAGCAGGACGTCGGCCCAATGCCCATTGGTGATGAAGCGTTTCGCACCGTTGAGCACATAGCCGTCGGCGGTGGCCCGAGCGGTGGTCCGCACCGACGTGGCGTCGGTGCCCGCCTCCGTCTCGGTCAGGGCGAACGCGGCGACGCAGTCCCCGTTGGCCATCGGGGCAAGATAGCGGGCTCGCTGCTCGTCGGTACCGAAGGCGGCGATCGCCTGCGACACAAGGCCGATGGTGGTGGAGAACCGTGACCGGTAGACGACCGACGCGCGGGTGAACTCGAGGGTCAGAAGTACCTGTTGCTCGACGGTCCAGCCCATGCCGCCGTGCTCGGGCTCGAGTGTCATGCCGAACAGGCCGAGTTCGGCCATCCGCGCGACCAGGCGCTCGGGAACGCAACCGGTGCGCACCATCTCGGGTTCGGCGGGAATGAGCTCGTCGTCGGTGAATCGGCGAATCGTGGCGAGATAGTCGGGGAAGTCCAATATGCGGGTGGCGTGGGCAATCATGATCAGAGTGTCCTGTCGGTGGTGAAAAGTGTTGTGCGTTCAGGGAATCAGTGCGGGACACCGAAGTGCCCGGACGACTTCTCCGTCGACGAGTTCGTCGATCTGGGCCTCGGAGTACCCGAGCTCGACCAGCAGTTCTTCGGTGTGCGCACCGAGTTCCGGTGCGCCGGTCGTCGACGGACGGTCGATGCTGCCGAGATGCCACGGCGACGCGAGCGTCGGGTATTCGATGCCGTGCGCATCGGTCGCGTCGATGAAGATGCCGGCGGCCTCGACGTCGGGGTTCGTACGGACCTCCCGGTAGGAGCTGATCCGGCCGGCGACGACACCGTTACCGGTGAGCAGCGCCATCGCGTCGTCGGTGGTGAACGTGGCGAAGGTCGCACGGAGCTCGGCCAGGAGTTCTGGGCGATGACGCACGCGCAGAACATTGTCGGTGAAACGGGGATCCGTGGCCAGCTCAGGCCGTCCGATCAGACGGCATAGGCGAGTGAAATGCACTGCCGAATAGGCGGATACGACGATGGAGCCGTCGCTCGTCGGCATGACATCGGCGGCCGGCGCCACTGTGGGCTGGCCGTTGCCCTTGCGGGTGGGCTCGTTCCCGGTGAGGAAGTACTCGCCCCAGTTGGGGCCCTGCAGGTGCACGGCCACCTCGAGCAGCGAGGTCTCGACCGTGTCGCCCTCTCCGGTACGCAACCGACGCACGTAGGCGCCGAGGATGGCCTGGGCGAAGACATGTGCCGCAGCGGCGTCGACCACCGGGAAACCGACCCGCTGCGGTTCACCGTCGGCTTCGCCGGTCACCGACATGATGCCGCTTTCGGCTTGCGCCGCGATATCCAGTCCGGCACGGCTTTTCGACGGTCCGTGCGAGCCGAAACCGGTGACGGTGGCGTACACGATGCCCGGGTATGCCGCGCGGACCGTGTCGGGGCCGAGGCCGAACGAGTCGAGGACGCCGGGACGGAGGTTCTGTACGACGATGTCGGCGCCGGCGATGAGGTCCCACGCGACCGACCGTCCGCGCTGGTCTTTCAGGTCGATCGCGATGGCTCGTTTGTTGCGGTTGTAGTTGCGAATGATGGCCTCGCCGTACAGACCGATCTGCCGGGCGGATTCGCCGTGTACCGGTTCGACTTTGATCACGTCCGCGCCGAGGTCGACCAGGATCTGGGTGGCGGCCGGTGCGGCGATGAACTGTCCGAAATCGACGACCCGGACACCGGTGAGTGGGGCGGTCATCGGATCACCTCCGTGGTGGTGATGGTAGCTGTGCTTTCTCTGGTCGGGTTCATGTCACGTTCGGGGTTGACCAGCAGTGTCGCGGCCGCGCCGCCGACCGCCATGAGGATGCCGGTGAGCGCGAATCCGTGTCCGTAGCCGGTGATCCGGTCGGATGCCGAGCCGACGAAGTAGCCCAGTACCAGCGGCGCGAGGATGCCGGCCATGCTGTAGAAGGCCACCAGGCAGCCCATGACGGTGCCACGTCGACGTGGGTGGACGACATCGCCGATCGCGGTGAACGCCACCGCGAAGGCTGCCGAGTTGAGCGAGAACGCCAACGTGATGAACAGCATCTGCGGTAATCCGGCTGCGAGCAGGGTGAAGGCGACCATGGATACCCCGGACGTGACGACCAGTCCGCCGGCCAGGTAGCCCCGCGATGCCTTTCGTGAAACACCCCGCGCGGTCAGATGATTGGACAACCATCCGGCGCCGATGGCGGTGGCCGCGGCGACCGCATAGGGCAGAATGATCAGTCGTCCGGCCGTGGTGGTGTCGTAGCCCAGGCCGTCGGTCAGGTAGACCGGGAGCCATGCGACCTTCAGCGTCGTTGCCCAGTAGGAGAAGAAGGTGAGTAATCCGATGCCGATGACGGTTCCGGTCAACAGGATTCGGCGCAGCGACCGATCCGCGACCTGCGGGGTGGCGACTGTCTGTGCGACATCCGTGGATTCCGGAGCGTTCTTGCCGAAGGCCAGCCACGCGGCCATCCAGAGGCCGCCGGCAACGATGAGCACCCCGAACGCGGCGTGCCACGACCAGGTCACGATCACCCACGTGAGGATCGGTGCGGCCAGCAGCGGTCCGACCGACGCCCCGGCAGTGACGATTCCGCTTGGCAACGCACGTTTTTCGGCAGGGAACCAGGAGTGGACGGTGTGGGTCGCCAAGGCGTAGGCGGGGCCCTCGGCGAAGCCCAGCGCGATGCGGCACGCCAGCAAGACGCCGAAACTGACCGGGCCGAGCAGCGGAACCATGGTCACGATCCACACCAGCATCATCGCGGCCAGTAGCCAGCGCATGCCGATGCGCGAGGACAGTGCACCGAGCACGATGGCACCGGCCGCGAACAGCCAGAAGAAGGCGCTCTGCAGCAGGCCGAACTGTGCGGGTGTGATGTCGAGGTCCTGCTGGATGTGTACGCCGGCGAAGCCCAGCACCGCTTTGTCGGCGAAGTTGAGCAGGAGGAAGGCGAACAACAGGGAGGTGATCAGCCAGGCCCGCTTGGGGGTGACGACTCTCGTGTGAGTCGTTGGCGCGACCAGGGTTTCGGTCATGAAAGGTCTCCGAAGGGAAGGGGGTGAGTGGGATGGTCAGCGACCGACGAATGCCGGCCGACGCTTCTCCAGAAACGCGGCCGCCGCCTCGCGGGCGTCGTCGGAGTGGAAGCACTGCACCATGCGGTGCACTTCGGTCGTCAGATAGTCAGGGAGCGGGGCGATTTCGGCGTCGAGCACGTTCTGCTTCATGGCGTGCATGGCCATTGGTGCGGATTCGGCGAGGCGCTGGGCGAACGCCGCTGCGGTGTCCATCAGGGTGTCGGAGGTGGTCACTGAGGTGACCAGACCGAGTCTGAGTGCCTCGGTTGCCGAGATCGTGCGGGGATCGAGGAGCAGTTCCCGGGCCCGCGCGACGCCGACGAGTCGGGTGATGAACCAGGCGCCGCCGAGATCTCCGGACAATCCGGCGCGGACAAAAGCGGTGGAGAACTTCGCCCGCTCGGTGGCGATCCGGAAATCGGCGGCGACGGCGAGCGACAATCCGGCGCCGGCGCACGCGCCGTCGATGGCCGCAATGGTCACCTGCGGCAACCGGTGGAAGGCCCGGACCATTCTGCTGACCCGGGTCAACCGCTCGGTATCGGCGGCCACCGAGGTGCCGCGCAAGGTGCGACTGTCTGCGGGCGCGGCCAGGTCGGCTCCTACGCTGAAGTCCGCGCCGCGCCCGGTGAGGATGACGACGCCGACGTCGGGTCGCTGCTCGAGCTCGGCGACGGAGTCCTTGAGCTGTTCGAAGATGCTGAAGGACACGGCATTCCGTCGTCCTCGATTGTCAATCGTCACCGTCGCTACGCGGTCGTCGACTCGATAGTGGATGTGCGCGTCCATACTGCTCCTCGTCGCGGTGTGGCGTGCCTGTGAACCGGCACACACTTATTCAACGAGTCGCAATAGATTGGGTCAAAGACTAGTTTCGGCCCGATTTGACTGTAATTGCCTATCAATTGTCGTAACGGGGTCTACTGCGGGCGTATGTCGGTCCCGGTCTCATATCGCGCACAGAGTCGTTCGTCGGCGGCCTGCGCGTTGAGTTCGGCCGCAGCCACCAGGGAGTGGCCGAGTTGTTTGTTTGTCGCGATCCCGTCGGTCCACAAGTTGATCGATCCTCGGGCGAACGACAGGAACTCGGCGGTGGTGGCGGTGAGTCGTCCCGGGCGATGCACCATGCCCAATCGTCGGGACAGGCCGGGCGAGAGTTCGCGGATCACGCCGCCGCGGTGGCGGGTGTCGATCGCGGTGCGCAGTGAGGCGATTGCGGCGCCACCGCCGGCCATCACCATCGGGAGTAGTGCTCCGCGCTGTGGGACCTCGATCACCACCCGTGGCTCCACGCCGTGTGCGCCCAACGCGGATTCGATGTAATCCCTTGTGGTGGTTCCTCGTTCACCCATCACGAACGGAACACCGGACAATGCCTCGATGGGCGTGGGATCCGGCCAGTAGGCGTCGGTGCCCGGTGGACACACCAGGACGAAATGCTGTTCGACCAGTTCTTCGGTGCTCAATTCGGTGCCGGTGAACGGCAGCGCGGCGAATCCGACCTCGCACGCGCCGGACCGCACCAGATCGACGACGTCGGCGGTGTCGTCGCGTTCTTCGATGTGAAATCGGACGTCGGGCACCTCGGACCGAAACCTGGCCACCCACACTGAGAGTGGATCGGTGGAGATGTCGGAGATCGTCGCGATGT
This sequence comes from Gordonia sp. CPCC 205515, assembly GCF_048537925.1. Classification (NCBI taxonomy): domain Bacteria; kingdom Bacillati; phylum Actinomycetota; class Actinomycetes; order Mycobacteriales; family Gordoniaceae; genus Gordonia; species Gordonia sp. CPCC 205515. The sequence goes on from NZ_JBCLVJ010000017.1 coordinate 53,094, forward strand.
CGATCCGTCCGCGACGGCCCTGCCCGACACTGCGCACGGTGTTCTCCGCGGCCTCGGCCTCCCGCAGGATCAGCCGGGACGGACCGACCAACGCCTCGCCGGCCGGGGCGAGCACCAGGCCGCGGCCCACCCGGTGGAACAGTTCGGTACCGAGATCCTTCTCCAGCTTGCGGATGGCCTGCGACAGTGACGGCTGCGCCACCCGCAGTGCCGCGGCCGCACGATTGACCCCACCGTGTTCGACGACGGCGAGAAAGTACTCGAGCTGGCGCATGTCCATAGGCGAACCGTAGACCTGGTTCTCGGGTCAGGCGACGACGCGAGGGCGAGCGCTCACCCGACCGATCAGACCGGCGCCTCGTGCAGGGACCGCGCGATCTCGTCGAGCATCTTCTCGACGTCGTCGCGTTCGCTGCCCGGGTAGTCGGAGACGAACTCACGCAAGCGGATGCGCTGGGCCTCGAGCAGTTGATCGGCCTCGGCGTCGCCCGCCGGTGTGACGCTCACCTGGTCGCCGCGGATGGTGACCATGCCGCGGTCGGCGAGCGATCGGGCGGTCTCCTCGACAGTGGGCAGCGGGGTGTGGGAATGCTCGGCCATCTGCGCCATGGTGCGGGTGCGTTCCTCGGCGACCCGGCTCACCATCCAGGCCTCGCCGCGCGACAGATCGCTGCCGGCGGTGGCCACCACGATCTCCCAGATCCGCAGCCGGTCCTCGCGGTCGAGGGTGCGCCAGATCTGCAGCCGCAACTCCTCGAGCGACGACCGTTCCGACGGCATGCCGAACGACTCGCCGGGGTCGGGAGTGCTGGTGGCCGTGCGCAGTTCGACTTCGGGCAGGAACCACGACAAGGCGAACGCGAGTAAGCCGATCGGCACCGCCACCAGAAAGACGACGTGGAACGCGTCGGTGAAGCCGTCGAGGAACCAGAATTGGACCTCTCGTGGGCACGACGGCAGCGACACCCGCGACGCCTCGAGGACCTCGGCCGAGCACGGACCGATCGCACTGGCCGGTGGTGACTGGGACAGATGCGATTCGAGTTGGCTGTTGAACACTGCGCCGAAGACCGCTACGCCGACCGCGGAGCCGATGGACCGGAAGAAGGTGGCGCCACTGGTGCCGGTACCGAGGTCGCGGTACTCGACGGCGTTCTGCACCGCCAGCACCAACACCTGCATCACCATGCCGAGGCCGACGCCCAGGATGAACAGGTACAGGCTCGTCAGCCCGTTGGACGTCGAGCGGTCCATGGTGGAGAGCAGGAACAACGCCACCGTGAAGATGGCTGTGCCGACGATCGGATAGATCTTGTAGCGACCGGTGCGGCTGATGATCTGACCACTGGCGATCGACGTGATGAGCAGGCCCAACATCATCGGGATCATCCGCAGACCCGACGACGTCGCACTGGCGCCCTGGACCGCCTGCAAGAACATCGGCAGGAACGTGATGGCGCCGAACATCGCGAAGCCGACGACGAAACCGATGATCGAGGCAGTCGCGAACACCCGGTTGGTGAGCAGTCGTATCGGCATCACCGGTTCGGGAACGCGCAGTTCGACCATCACGAAGGCGATCACCGCGATGACACCGAGCGCGATCAGCAGGAGGATGCGCGTCGATCCCCATCCCCAGATGGATCCGAAGCTCGTGACCAGCACGATGCAGGTGGAGGCCGCAGCGAGCAGGATGATGCCGAAATAGTCGATGTACGGTTTGGTGGTCGTACTGGTCTTCGGCAGTACGATGACGATCGCGATGAGGGCGACGACGCCGATCGGCAGGTTGATGTAGAACACCCACCGCCAGCTCAGGTTGTCGACGAAGAACCCGCCGAGCAGCGGACCGGCGACACTTGCGAGGCCGAAGACCGCGCCGAAGACACCCTGATACCGACCGCGCTCGCGCGGCGGGACGACGTCGCCGATGATGGCCTGAGACAACACCATCAGGCCGCCGGCGCCCACGCCTTGTATCGCCCGGTAGGCGATGAGCTGCACCATCGTCGTCGACGTCCCGCACAGTGCCGAGCCGATGAGGAAGATGACCACACATCCGATGAACAGATACTTGCGGCCGTAGAGGTCGCCGAGTTTCCCCCACAGCGGCGTGGTGGCGGTGGTGGCCAGCATGTACGCGGTGACGACCCAGCTGAGGTGTTCGGCGCCACCGAGATCGCTGACGATCGTTGGCAACGCGGTCGACACGATGGTCTGATCCAGCGCGGCCAGCAGCATCGCGAGCATCAGACCGCCGAAGATCGGCCAGAGCTTGCCCTTGTCGATCTGGGTGGGTCCGGCTGCGGCCGAGGTCATGAGACCCGGGGTTCAGACGACGGTGTGGCCGAGCATGTCCTTCTCGTAGCTAACCGGTGCACCATGAAGATCATTGTGCGGCCTCGACCATGGACATGCACTCGGTTCCGTTCCATTGATACCGACGCGATGTGCCCGGCACCACCGAGGTTCGTTTCTTGTTGCCGTCGCGAGAGTTCGCCGCCGAAATCACCGCGCGTTTGAGGGCTGACGTCGACGAGGTCTGCTGCTGGAGAATCCGCTGCGGCTGGCCGAGGACCTCGCCACCGTCGACCTCTTGTCGGATGGACGGTTGAATCCCGTTGTGTCCGTGGGGACCCCGATGCATAACGACAACTACAAGGCGGCGCTGTACCCCGCGACCCACGATCTCGAGGATTTCTCCAAGAACCGCGTCACCCGACTCCTCGACTGCCTGCGCGGGGAATCGATGAGCGACTTCAAGGGCACCATCGGGATCGAGGTGTTCTCCCGTCGCGTGCAACCACACTCACCGGGCCTGGCCGGGCGCGTCTGGTACGGCGGGGGACTGTCGTCGTCGATCTGGGCGGCGCAGAACCGGCTCAACTATCTGACGTCGTCGGTCGTCACCACCGAGGGCACGTCGTCGCGGGACTTCGCCACCATTCAGGCCGAGCACATCGACGCCTACCGCGCGCACCATCCGGACCCGGACACGGCACGCGTCTCGCAGGGACTCGTGGTGATCCCCACCGACACCGCGACCCCCGACCAGAGCCGCAAGTACCGCGCATACGCCGATGCCCGCCTCGAGCGCACGCTCACCCCGCAGGGTCCGCGGGGCATGCTGTTCTCGCCGGACTACGTCGGACCGTCCGACGAACTCGCCGCACGCCTCTACGCGCACGCAGGATTCCAGCGCGCCGACGAGGTCGCGTTCGCCCTGCCGTTCTCGTTCGACGCCCCGGACTACGCGCAGATCATCTCCGACCTGGCCCTACGTCTCGGCCCGGCGCTGGGGTGGCACCCTGGGTGACGCTCTGTCCGCATCACGTCAGGAGATCTTCCATGCCCACCGCCCACGACGGTTTCACGCTGCCCGCGATCGGTTTCGGCACCTACAAATGCAACGGCGCCGACGGCGTCGACGTGATCTCCCGGGCCCTGGATACCGGCTACCGGCTCATCGACTCCGCCTTCAACTACGAGAACGAAGGGACCGTCGGGCGTGCGGTCCGGGCATCCTCGGTGCCGCGGGACCAGGTGATCGTCACCTCCAAGCTGCCCGGCCGTCATCACGCCTACGACGAAGCGGTCGTCACCATCGAGGAGAGCCTGTACCGGACCGGCCTCGATTATCTCGACCTCTACTTGATCCATTGGCCCAATCCGCGCGTCGACAAATACGTCGAGGCGTGGCGCGCGCTGATCGATGCCCGCGAGCGCGGGCTGGTCCGCGCGATCGGTGTCTGCAACTTCGAGCCCGAACACCTCGAGCGTCTCGACCGCGAAACCGGGGTGCTGCCGGTGGTCAACCAGATCGAACTGCACCCGCGTTTCCCGCAGGCCGAGCTGCTCGCCTATGACGCCGAGCACGGCATCCTCACCGAGGCGTGGAGCCCGATCGGCCAGGGCAACGACCTGCTCGACGACCCGCTGATCAGGGATGTCGCGGAGGGTCGCGGGTACACCCCGGGGCAGACGGTGCTGGCGTGGGCGGCCGCGCGCGGCGCGATCCCACTGCCCAAGGCGGCCTCACCGAACCGGCAGACCGACAACCTCGCCGCCGTCGACCTCACCCTCTCCGACGACGAGATCGCCCGCATCACCTCCCTCGGTCGGCCCGACGGCCGCAACAAGGGGCAGGACCCGCAGACGTGGGAGGAGTTCTGAGGTCCGCGACACGCACCGCCCGACCTGACCGCGGTGTCCGACGGCTTCGGTAGGGTGCTGCGAGTGAATTCGAGCTCTGCTGTGAAGTCAGTGAACGCCCGCATCGCCGAGGAACTCGCCGTCGGCGAATCGCAGGTGGCGGCCGCGGTCAAACTCCTCGACGAGGGGTCGACCGTCCCGTTCATCGCCCGGTACCGCAAGGAGGTCACCGGCAGCCTCGACGACGCGCAGCTGCGCACTCTCGACGAGCGGCTGCGGTATCTGCGCGAACTCGACGAGCGTCGCGACGCGGTGCTGGCCTCCATCGAGGAGCAGGGCAAACTCACCGACGAATTGCGGGCGTCGCTGCTCGCTGCCGACACCAAGGCCCGCGTCGAGGACATCTACCTGCCGTACAAGCCGAAGCGGCGCACCAAGGCACAGATCGCGCGGGAGGCCGGGCTCGAACCGCTGGCCGACCGTCTGCTCGCCGACCCATCGCTGGTCCCCGACGAGGCCGCCGCCGAGTTCGTCTGCGAGGGCTTCGCCGAGACCACCGCCGCGCTCGACGGGGCACGCCAGATCCTCGTCGAACGTGCCGCCGAGGACGCCGAACTCGTCGGCACCATCCGCGAGAAGTTCTGGGCGGGTGGCTCGATGCGGACCGGCGCACGGTCGGAGGCCACGGCCAACACCCCGGCTGCACAGAAGTTCCGCGACTACTTCGACTTCGCCGAACCCCTCGACAAGATGCCGTCGCATCGGGTGCTCGCGGTGCTGCGCGGGGAGAAGGAGGAAGCACTCACCCTGACCCTCGACGGTGGTGAGGACGAGGGATACGAGGCGATGGTCGCGGCCACCCTCGGCATCGACGGCGCCAACCCCGGCCCGGCGACACCGTGGCTGCTCGGGACGGCCCGCTGGGCGTGGCGCACCAAGCTGATGGTGTCGGCATCGATCGAGGCCCGCGTCCGACTGCGGCAACGCGCCGAAGAAGACGCCGTCACGGTGTTCGCCACCAACCTCAAGGACCTCCTGCTGGCCGCGCCGGCCGGCACCCGCGCCACCCTCGGCCTCGACCCGGGCTTCCGCACCGGAGTCAAGGTCGCCGTCGTCGACGCCACCGGCAAGGTCCTCGACACCTGCGCCATCTACCCGCACCAGCCGCAGAAGCAGTGGGATCAGGCCAAGGCCACCCTCGGTGCGCTCGTCGCCCGGCACGGTGTCGAGTTGATCGCCATCGGCAACGGCACCGCGTCGCGGGAAACCGATGCGCTGGCAAGCGAATTGGTCGCCGACATCCGTAAGACCGGTGCCACACCCCCGGTCAAGGCGATGGTCAGCGAAGCCGGGGCGTCGGTCTACTCGGCGTCGGAATACGCCTCCAACGAACTGCCGCAACTCGACGTGTCGCTGCGTGGCGCGGTGTCGATCGCGCGGCGGTTGCAGGATCCGCTGGCCGAGCTGGTCAAGATCGAGCCGAAATCCATTGGTGTCGGCCAGTATCAGCACGACGTCACGCCCAGCACGCTCGCTCGCAGCCTCGATGCCGTCGTCGAAGATGCGGTGAATGCCGTTGGCGTGGACCTGAATACCGCGTCGGTGCCGCTGCTGTCGCGAGTATCGGGCATCACGCCCGGACTGGCCTCGGCAATCGTCGCGCGCCGCGACGAGGCCGGACCGTTCCGCAACCGCAAGGGTCTGCTCGACGTTCCGCGGCTGGGCCCCAAGGCCTTCGAACAGTGCGCCGGCTTCCTCCGAATTCGCGACGGGGAGGATCCGCTCGACGCCTCGGGTGTGCACCCCGAGTCGTATCCGGTGGTGCGCAAGATCGTCGACCGCTCCGGTCTGGCGATCGCCGAACTGATCGGCGACACCCGCACGCTGCGCGGGTTGCGGCCCACCGAGTTCGCCGACGACCGGTTCGGTGTGCCGACCGTGACCGACATCCTCGCCGAACTCGAGAAGCCCGGCCGTGACCCGCGACCGGCATTCACCACCGCGACCTTCGCGGCCGGCGTGGAGAAGGTGTCCGACCTCAAGCCGGGCATGGTTCTCGAGGGTGTCGTCACCAACGTTGCGGCCTTCGGAGCGTTCGTCGACGTCGGTGTGCACCAGGACGGACTCGTGCACGTGTCGGCGATGTCGGACAAGTTCGTGTCCGACCCGCACGAGGTGGTGCGTTCCGGTCAGGTGGTGCGGGTGAAGGTGCTCGAGGTCGACGTCGACCGGCAACGCATCGGGTTGACTTTGCGCCTCAACGACGAACCGGGCGGCGGCGGTCGCGGAAAGCCGGCGAAACCGGCTGGGGGACAGAGCAAGCCCGGAGGCGGTAACCGGGGTGGGCAGAAGGGACAGCGCGGCGGCGGCGATCGTAACCAGCGACGCGGCAACCGGGACCAGCCGGCACCGAGCGGATCGATGGCACAGGCCTTGCGGGACGCGGGGTTCGGGAAGTGACTCCCGCCGGTTGAGCCGATGCGGAGCGCCAGCGGAGCATCGAGTCGAAACCCGGTGAGCCGCAGATGTTCCCGATCACTCGGTGGCGTCAGACGGTGACCGCTGCCGCCAGCGCCGCCAGATCCCGCTCCACCGCAGCGCAATCGGCCTCGAACTGCTCGTCGGTCATGTCCCGCTGGCGCACGGTGAATATCACCTCGGCGCCCTCGGGATGTGCCAGCACGCGAAGCGGATTGGCGACGACCGTGCCATCGGGCAGCGTGACATCGTGGTCGAGGATGCCGTAGCGGTTGGTCGGCTCGAACCGGACGGTCACCTCACCCATCGGTGAGTCGACGACGAGAGTGTCGCCGACCCGACGAACCCCACTGGCCAGACCCGCCGCCCACTGCGGCAGGTTGTCGGGATCGGCGGCAAACGCGTAGACCGCGTCGGCGGTGGTGTCCGGGATGACGATCGACATGTGTCGGCTGTGCATGGTCATGGGTCCGACGTTACCGGCGCACATCGCGGGGTCCGGCCGATTAGGGTGAGTGGATGCCCATCTTGAACAAGGACATGACGCTCTGTATCTCGCTGGCCGCGCGGCCGTCGAACATCGGCACGCGCTTCCACAATTATCTCTATGACGAACTCGGGCTGAACTTCATCTACAAGGCGTTCACCACCGACGACATCGAGGGCGCCGTCCGCGGTATCCGTGCGCTCGGCATTCGCGGGTGCTCGGTGTCGATGCCGTTCAAGGAGGCGGTGATCCCGCTCGTCGACGAGATGGAGGAGTCGGCGGCGGCTATCGAGTCGGTCAACACCATCGTCAACGACGGTGGCCGGCTGACCGCGTCGAACACCGACTACGAGGCGGTGGCGGCGCTGCTCACCGAGCACCGCGTGGACCCATCGTCGTCGGTGGTGATCCGCGGGTCCGGCGGCATGGGCAAGGCGGTGGTCGCGGCCTTCCGCGGTGCCGGTTTCGATGACGTCATCGTGCTGGCTCGCAATGCCGAGGCCGGTGCCGCGCTTGCCGACAAGTACGGCTACCGCCATGCGACGGACGATCCGGCGCCCGGCGCGTCGGTGCTCGTCAACGTCACCCCGCTCGGCATGCGTGGTGCGGATGAGAACACTCAGTCGTTCACTGACGATGCGATCGCCGCCGCCGATGTGGTCTTCGACGTCGTGGCGTTCCCGGCCGAAACACCACTCATCACCGCCGGGCGGGGCGCCGGTAAGCAGGTGATCACGGGCGCTGAGGTGATCGCGTTGCAGGCTGCCCGACAGTTCGAGCGCTACACCGGTGTTGCGATCACCGCCGAGCAGGTGGCCCGGGCCTCGGAGTTCTCCCGCGCCGAGTGAGTTCGTCCGGGACTACAGCGACTGTGCGTGCGGCACTGCGGCGTTGGCGGGTGAGGCGGAGAGCGCCGCGCGCAAGCCGATCGGCGTGACCACGGCGGCCAACGCCGCGCCGTACACCAGCTTGCCCGCCAACGCGGCGGCGAAGGGCAGCGTATCGGCGCCGATCAGCGCCATCACCACGGCGGCCAGCGCAACCGAGATGAGTGCTGACCCCACTGCCATGACCAGCGACCGCTGCCAGAGGGCCGCCGGCAAGCGGCTGCGTTCCGCGGAGGGGGCGATCCGCCCCGCGCGCAATGCTTTACCGGCCATCGCACCCGGGACGAGCGTCGCCATCAGCGCGATCATGAATCCTTGCGGCACAAAGTCGAACACATAGTTACCGAGACCCCACACCTGGACTTGTTTCCCGAAGCCGAACACCACCAGGAAGAACAGCAGACTGAGGACGGTGTTGATGACGATGCTGATGGCGGTCTCGCGCCGAATGTAGGCGTGATTGTGGGACATAATGATTCCGTTTCGTTAGGGTCTTGGTCAGTTTGCGCGATCACCAGCCGGCGACGGTGGCGATGGCCTTCTCCGCGGCGGTGACGTCGTCACCGCGCCACGCGACATGCTGATCGGGGCGGACGAGCACCAGTGCCGCCCCGAAGAAGTCGGCGGGTGGGTCGGTCAGATCGCCGGCACCGAGTTCCACGACGGTGAGTGGGATGCCCAGCTCCTCGGCACGTGCGACGACACCGGAGACATCCGCCCGCACGTCGTCCGCCACCAACAGGGTGAAACCGGCGCCAAGCGCGTCGTAGAGCGATCGATCGTCGGACAGCCACGCATGTGGGAGAAGCGATCCCGGGCAGGCGGAGGGGGTGTACTCGATCGGGTCCTCGGCCGGTGCCACGCTGCCGTCGCCGACGACGATCGGCGACGACGGATAGCTGTAGCCGAGAACCAGTCCGAGCGAATGGAATTCGCTCTTCTTCACGGACAACGCCGCCGCTGTCTGGCGTCGCGCCTCGTCGGCGGCTGGGCCGTCCTGGCCCAGTTCGACGGCCGAGAAGTGATGGGCGAGAGCGCTTTCCTGCGATCCCGCGTCCGCGATGGTGCGTGCCGCGACCGGGCGCCGCTCGGCGCCGTAGCTGTCGAGCAGGTGCGGCCCACCCCATCCGTTGATGGTGGCGGCGATCTTCCACGCGATGTTGACCGCGTCGCCGATACATGTGTTGAATCCATGCCCGCCCCAGGGCGGGTTCTGGTGTGCGGAGTCGCCGACCAAGAAGATATTGCCTCGGGAGTAGCTGTCGGACAACAGCATGCGCGCCACCCACGGGTCGGTGGCGATTACTTCGACCGGCAGCGGCTCACCGATCAGGCGGTGCACCAGCTCCACGGGATTGACGTCGTCGGTGCGCACGTCCACGCCTTGGACGATCGCCCACCAGGTGTCGTCGAGGTCGAGGCGTCCGACGATGCCGGCCGCGCCGGGCGCCATCACCCAGTGGTGGATGGCATTGTCGAACGGCACCCGCTCGGCGAGTCCGGGTGCGCGGAACATGATGCTCAGATTCGGTCGCTCGCCGGAGCTGCCCTCGAAGGAAGCGCCGATGGCACGTCGCACCACACTGGCTCCGCCGTCGCAGCCGAGCAGATAGTCGGCGCGGACGGTTCGCGTCGACCCGTCGTACTCGACGGTGGCCTCGATGGTGCCGTCGGCGAGCTCATGACAGTCGACAAGGCGTGAGCCGAGCTCGAGGGTGGCGTGCTCGGACGCTGCAACAGCGTCGCGCAATACGTTCTCCACGACCGGCTGCGGCACCTGCTGACCCTGCTCGGGTGCGAGCGTTGGCTGCGCGGTGTCGAGCTGGAAACCGTTGGCGAAGCGGGTGATCTCGCGGCCGAGAAGCGTCGAGCAGAACACGATGTCCTGTGCGTACTCCACCGGGAGGGGTGACTGGGCACGCAACTCGTCGGCCAGGCCCCACCGACGCAGGTGGGTCATGGTGCGGGCGTTGGTCGTCTTGGCGCGGGGACGCTGGGCGTCGACCTCGGTGCGTGGTTCGACCACCAGGCTCGCGATGCCGCGGCGGGACAGTTCGAGCGCGCTGGCCAGGCCCGATGGACCACCGCCGGCGATCAGGACGGGGATGTGAGTGATGCTGTGCGACATGATTCCTTCTCGGGTGGTGCGGCGGTCAGTGGGGGAGCGACTCAGTGGTGGCGGGGGCGTCGACATCCAGGGTCGCGCCGCGCGGCCGACGGGGCAAGGTCGACATGATGGCGCAGCCGACGAGGGCGGGCACCGCGAACGCGAGCGAACTGACGATCACCGCGCTGCCGCCGGCCACGAACGCGGCGCCGTAGGTCGGTCCGACGATCGCGCCGGTCCGTCCGACACCGAGCGCCCAGCCGAGGCCGGTGGCGCGGATCGGCGCGGGGTAGAACGTGGCGATGTGGTCGTTGAGCATGTTCTGCGTGCCCAGGCCGCCGAATCCGGCCAGCGCCACCAGGATCACCAGCACCGCGGTGGGTGGGTGCGTGCCGAGCAGCCCCAGGGAGACTGCGGCGGTGAGGAAGCCGCCCAGGACGAGGGGCTTGGGTCCGACCCGTTCGGCAATGGCCGAGGCGACCAGGGTGCCGACGATTGCGCCGACGCTGTAGACGAGCAGGAAGGACACGGCCGACCCGATGTCGTAGCCGGCCTTGCGCATGATCTGCGGCAGCCAGGTGGTGACCCCGAACATCGTCAGCATGCTGCACATCGCAACGAGCCACATACCGATCGTCGCGCGGCCCATGTGATTTCCGAACAGACTGGCCACGGGCGAGGCGGCGGATGTCGGTCGATCGGCGCGGGCGCCGGCGCGGAAGGCGTTCGACTCGGGCAGTAGGAACCAAGCCAGCGGTACCACGATGATCAGCGGCAACGCGCCGAGCGCATAGACGGCCCGAAAACCGTGGTCCGGCAACAGCATCAGTGCAGCCAGCGAGGCCAGCACACCGCCGACGGCGGGCCCGGTGAGGACCAGTCCGAGGATGCGCGACCGGAACGCCGGAGGAGCGAACTCGCTCGCTGTTGCGATGGCCGTCGGCATCAGTCCACCGATGCCCAGGCCCGCCACGAATCGCGTGACCGCGAAGATCTCGAAGCTCGGGGCGAGCGCGGTGCAGGCGGTGGCCGCGGCGAACAGTGCCAGCGCCGCGATGAACAGGCGGCGTCGGCCGAAGAGGTCGGAGAGGGTGCCGGCGGCCAACGAGCCGATCAAGACGCCGACGAGGGCGAGGCTGCCGACCAGGCCAGCGGCACTCGCGGTGACGAACCAGGGCTGATGGCCGACGATCGCGGGCAGGGTGGCGCCGTAGACGAACAGGTCGTACCCGTCGGACAGCAGTGCGAGCCAGCAGAGCAGCGGAACCACGATGCGGGTGCGCGGGAGGTCAGGGGAGACGGAGCGGGGCATGAAACCTACCTTCAGCCGGGTGGTGGTGATAAACCCTTAAACGGTTATAACCATTAAGTGTGATGCTAGCCACGGTGGGCGCTCCGGGTCAAGAGCGGTCACAATGCCGCTGATCGGCGATACTGGCTGGCATGGCGTTCTCGAACAGCCCCACGCGCGCAGAATCGCTGGTGGAACTCGTCCAGACGCGGATTCGCGACGGGGAGCTGCGGCCCGGCGACCGGGTCGGGACGCGTCGTGAGCTGCAGGAGGCGACCGGTCTGGCTCGCGCGACGGTGATCGAGGCGGTCCGTCTGCTGCAGGATCGCGGGGTGATCACGGTCCGACCGGGGCCGGGTGGCGGGCTCTTCGTCGCCGAGCATGGTGCGACCGTCCGCCTCGGCCGCACGCTGTTGACGGTGGACGATGCCGGCGGGGTCGCCGACGCGATCGCCGTGCGCGAGGAACTCGAACCCCTGGTGACCGAACTGGCTGCGGTGCACCGCACCGACGCCGATCTCGACGACCTCGGCCGTCTCGTCGGACGGATCGAGGTGTCGGTCGGGGAGTCCGAGGCGTTCATCCGGGCCGTGTGGGAACTGCACCGACGGATCGCCGTCATCGGACCGAATCATGTTCTGCAGCAGGTCTATCTGGATCTGGCGACGTTCATCGAGGAGCACGCGACACACGTCACCCGCGCCGCCGACGACCACGACTACTTCGCCCGGCGGGTAACTCTGCACCGGGATCTGGTCGACGCGATCGCCGCCGGCGATTCGCAACGGGCCCGCGCCGCCGCGCAGGCGCACGCGCACGGCTGACGGCCGGTGGTTATCGCGCGACGATGGGATTGCGCAGCACACCCAGGCGCTCGACCTCGACCTCGACGACGTCGCCGGGCTGCAGCAACCACGCCGGGGTGCGCGCGTAGCCGACGCCGGACGGGGTGCCGGTGGCGATCAGGTCGCCGGGCCGCACGGTGAAGGTGCGGGAGATGTGGGCGAGGGTGTCGCCGACGGTGTAGACCATCTCGTCGGTGTGTGCGTCCTGCACGGTCTCTCCGTTGACGCGGGTGGTGATGTGCAGCCCGTCGCGCAGGTCGCCGACCTCCGCCGCAGGGACCATCGGGCCGACCGGCCCCGAGTTGTCGCCGTTCTTACCCAGGATCCACTGCGAGGTGATCTTCTGGGCGCGGCGGGCGGTGAGGTCGTTGAAGGTGGAGTAGCCGACCACCGCGGCGAGTGCATCGTCGGCAGTGGCGTCGACGAGTTCGGACCCGACCCAGGCCATGACCTCGCCTTCCCAGTCGAGGCCGTCCTCGTTGGCCGGTATCGGGACCTCGGTGCCGTCGACGCTCAGCGACGCCGACCAGCGGGCGAACAGCGTCGGGTACTCGGGGAGTGCCTCACCGGAGAAGCTGCCCTCGGCCACATGCTTGAGGTAGTTGAGTCCGATGCAGATGACCCTTGCGTCCGGCAGCACCGGTGGCACGATGGTCACCTCGGCGCGGGGTAATGTCTCCTGCCCGCCACGGGAGATGTAACCAGCTGCGTCCGACCAGAACTCGGTCAGGCCGGCGAGCACGGTCACCGTCGTGCCGTCCGCGGCGAGGTCGGCCACCTCGACCTGTTCGGTGCCCTGGCGGGTGATTCCAACGAGGCGCATGAGCGCTCCCTTCTCACGATCAGAATGAAAACCCTTTTAAACCTTCGGAGGTTATGGTTTCATGTGACTATGCCCCAGAACACACCGCGACCGCAAGAGCGGAAGGATGCGCCGGTTTTCACGGCGCCGCCGCAGGGTTTCGCGCAACGCACGCGTGCCGAGCAGTTGGCAGCCTCCCTCGACGAGCGGATCCGGTCCGGGGAGTTCGCGCCTGGTGAAACGGTGGGCACCATTGAGTCGCTGCGGACCGCGACCGGATTCGCCTACTCGACCGTCAGCGAGGCGGTGCGCCTGCTGCGCGATCGTGGCGTCCTGGAGATCCGGCCCGGTCGGGGCGGCGGATTGTTCGTCGCGGAGGCGGGACCGGTGGTCCGGATGCGTCACACGCTGCTGAGTGTGGGCGATCAGCCGACCGTCGTCGCCGACGCGATCGAACTGCGCGATCACCTCGAGGTGCTCATCGACGTGGCCGCGGCCCGGCATTGCACCAAAACCGACATCAGTGAACTCAACGCACTGCTGCGTACGATGCAGGTCGCGCCGACGTGGGACGACTTCCTGCACTCCAATTGGGCGCTGCACGAACGCATCGCGGCGATCTGCCCCAACGAGATGGCGCGCGCGGTCTACGTCGGCACCCTCGGCCATCTCAACACCTCTACACCGCGGATCGACGACGACGATGCCGTGGCCTACCGTCGCCGTCGTTTCGACGTCCACGTCGACCTGGTCGACGCCATTGCCGCCGGAGATGAATCCGCCGTCCGGGAGGCCGTCTCCCGCCACAACACCACCGTCTGATAGGACCCCTGCGATGACCGGAGAATTCCGTCAATACCTGTTCCCCCACGATCATCCGCGACTGGCCGACGTCCGCGGCATGGATCCGTACACCTACCGCAAGGCCGCCCGCGAGGAGGGCACCTTCACCGGCGGGTTGGTCGCCGGATGGACGCCGTTGTACCTCAACGAGTTCCGCGGGGTGACCGAGGACGGCACGCTACGCGAGAATATCTACCGGTTCGAGCCGGCACGGCCGGGGGAGGAAGCGCCGGTGGCGGCCATGGTCGCGGCGGCCGAGGATTTGCTGGCCGCGCTCGACGACGAAGGGCGCGAACGGATCTCCTATCCGGTGGACGCGCCGGAGTGGCAGACGTGGGCGAATCCGGAGTTCATGCAGTTCGACACCGGACTGCGCCTGGAGTTCCAGTCCGCTGACGTACAGCAGAAGACCCTGGCCCTGATGGCCGCGTCGTTGAGCCCTGAGGGCTACGAGCTCGCCCACAACATGATGCTCATCAACGGATTCCTCGGCGAGGTCGTCGGATTGCAAAGCGTCCTCAACGAATTCAGCTACAACGTCGCCCTCTACGGCACCCCGCATGCCACCGAACCGTGGGGCTGGCAGGTGTACGGCCATCACATGGCGCTCAATTGCCTCGTCGTCGAGGGGCTCATGGTGATCAGTCCGGCCTTCCTCGGTGCCGAACCCAACGAGATCGACGAAGGCGAACATGTCGGCGTCGAGTCGTTCCTGCCGCGCATCGACCTCGGGGTGCGGCTGATGGCCGCCCTGACACCCGAGCAGCGCGCCACCGCAACGGTGTTCGAGCAGATGGTCGATCCGGCGATGCCGGAGGGACGTGTGCATCCCGGCGACGAACGACACCTGGCCGGTGCGTTCCAGGACAATCGGGTGATCCCGTTCGAGGGCATCCGAGTGGCCGAATTATCAACCGAAGCACAAGAACTCGTGTGGGAGGTCGTCGAGCAGTTCGTCGGGCTACTGCCCGAAGGTCCGCGGGCGGCGAAGATGCGCGAGGTCCGTGAGCACCTCGACGACACTTGGCTCTCGTGGATCGGTGGGCACGAGGAAGGAGACGTCTTCTACTACCGGGTGCAGTCGCCGGTGATCATCGCCGAACTCGACCACCACTGCGGAGTGTTCCTCGACTACGACACCCCGAAGACCTTCCACATCCACACCGTGCTTCGCACCCCGCACGGCAACGACTACGGCCGCGCGTTCCTGCGGCAGTGGCAGCAGGGGCACCAGGCCTGAGACGATGGCCGATCTCGGCCGGTCCACCCTGGTCCTCGACGCCATCGCCGAGGGCCGGGGACCGCTCACGCTGACCGAATTGGCCGCGCGCACCGGACTTCCGCGGTCCACAGTGCACCGCATCGTCCAATCGCTCGAGCGGGAACTCTACGTCGTGCGGGTACCCGACCGGCCCGGCTACACCCTGGGCCCAGGCCTGCTGAAGTTCGGGATGAACGCCCACCTGCGTCTGCTCTCGAGCAACCGGCCGCAGCTCGCGGCGCTGGCCCGGGAGATCAACGAGAACGTCGAACTCGCGATCTTCAGCGGTCGCGAGGTCGTCATCGTCGATCAACTCGCCTCACCCGAACGACTCCGTGGAGTCACCAAGGTGGGCAAGAGCTTTTCGCTCCACGCCAGCTGCGTGGGCATGGCCTTGCTCGCGCAGCTTCCCGACGCTCAGATCGATGAGCTCCTGACGCCGCCGCTGACGCGATTCACCGAGCACACCATCACCGATCTCGACGCGATCAAGGACCGGCTCGAGGAGATCCGCCGCACCCGCATCGCGGTCGACGTCGAGGAACACGACATCGGAATCTGCGCGGTCGCCGTCGGGATGACCGGCCCTACCGGTGCGCTGCAAGCGATCGCGGTGGTCATGCCCACCGCCCGATTCGCCGACAAGAAGGCCGCCGCAGTCGGGGGCCTGCGGCGGCTGGTCGGTGCGTGACCGGGTCACGCCGGCTGTAAGGACTCTCGTTCTGGCACCACGGCATTGGCACGTGTGTGCGCTGTCCGGTCGACGGCGCACAGGGCGCTGACCGCCACCAGGCACATGGTCGCCGAGGCGGCGAAGACGGTGAAGACTCCGTGCGCACCGCCCGCCGCGATCGCGGCGCCGCCCAGTACCGGCCCGAGGAACGCTCCGATGAACGATGTGCCGTTGGACCAGCCGAGCGCCGTCGCACGGACCGGCAACGGGAAGATGTCGGCGGTGGTGGTGTGCACCAGGTTCATCGTCGAGTGTCCGCCGATGCCCATCAAACCGACGCACACCATGGTGGTGCCGATCGACAGCGGCAGGGTCAGCATGCCCACCAGGCCGATCACCGTGCAGGCGCTCGTAGCGATCGAGATGACCGCTGAACCGCGCCGGTCGGCCGCCCACGCCGTGACGAAGGAGCCGACCACCGCCGCGCCGGTCAGCGTGAAGGTCACCAGCAGCGCGACCTGCAGCGAGTAACCCAGTTCGGTCATCGCCTGCGCGCCCCACACGTTGAGCCCCTGCCACGCAACCATATTCGCGATGGCGCAGACCGCGATGACGATGGTCGCGATGAGTCCGCGGCCGGTGAACATGACTCGGAACTTCTGCGCAGTGGTCCAGGTCCGACCGGCGACCTCCTGAGGGGTATCGGTCGGGATGCTCATCAACGCGACCGCGATCATGACGGCGATCGCGGTGCCCGCGCCGACGAAGAACATCGGCCGCCACCCGAAGGCCGGCAGGATCGGCATCGCCAACAAGGCGGCGACGACACCGCCGAGCGGAATCCCGGCCATGGTGATGGTGACGACCAGCGACGCCCGGGTGGCCGCAGCACTGTTGCGTGCGGTCGTCATCGCGGTGGTCAACGCGATACCCACACCGAACCCGGTGACGAACCGGGCCACCGCGAGCATCGGCACGCTGATCGCCGATCCGGTCAGGACCCCGCCGAGCGCAAACAAGCCGATCCCGATGAGCAGCACGTTCTTTCGACCGATCCGGTCGGCGACCGCCGGAGCGCACACCGAACCGAGAATCGCTCCGATGTAGACGAGACCACCAACGAGTCCGGTCGCCTGATCGGTCAGGCCGAGTGCGGTGTCCTTGAGCAGCAGCGGTACCGCGGCGCCGTACACGATCAGGTTGAATCCTTCGATCACCGTGATGAACATGCACAGCACGATGACCCCGGGATGGGACCGGGTCTCGCCGGTGACTCCGGCATACCGGGACGGGACGGGTGGGGGTGAGGACAGATGCATCGAGGTCTCCGACTCTGTTGGCCGGCCGTCGAGGGAGTTCCCGGCGGCGTGACAACCGACAGCATGGGGGCCCAGTGTGATCTGGATAACCATCCCGTCTCGAAATCCGGGACACTTCATCGGCACCGGGGTCGCCGGGGAATCTGTCCCGGAAACCGGGACGCAGAACGTGACCGGCCGCACATCGAGGCCGCATGCTCGTGGCAGACCGTCGTCTACTCAGAACGGAACTCCAATGACATCGAGGCACACCTCGTCCGCACATCCGATCACGACCGACGTCCTCATCGTGGGATTCGGGCCGGTCGGCAAGCTGCTGGCGATCATGCTCGGACGCCAGGGACACCGGGTGATCGCGGTCGACCGCAACGAGGTGGGGTATCCGCTGCCGCGGGCGGTCACCCACTGCTCGGACTTCGCTCACATCCTGCAGTCGATCGGCCTCGCCCCGGACACCATCGGCCACATCACCGAGCCCTACGACGACATGTACCGCTGGTGCAACGGCGACGGCGACACCCTGGTGGAGGTCGACTGGAGCGGGGTCGGCGAATCCGGTTGGTACAACACCTACTTCTTCCATCAACCCAGCCTCGAGGACGCCTTGGACGAGGTCATCGAGGGACTGCCGTCGGTGCGTGTCGTGCGCGGATGGGAGGCGATTTCGCTGTCCCAAGACCATGTTTCGGCCACTGTCGAGATCCGCTCTGTCACTACGGGCGAACAGGAGCTGGTCACCGCCAGGTGGTTGGTCGGTGCCGACGGCGCCGGCAGCCGCATCCGGCAATGGGCGGGCATCGAGTGGCACAACGACGGCTACTTCTTCGACTGGCTCGTCGTCGACGTCAAACCTCAACCCGGACTGGATTTTCCGCACATCGCCACCCAGAACTGCGACACCCGGCGACCGTCGACGATGGTGCCCGGCGGACCCGGCCGTCGACGATGGGAATTCATGCGGCTGCCACACGAGACCCCCGAACATCTCGGCCGACCCGACAAGGCGTGGGAACTACTGGCGCCCTACGGGATTTCATCGGAGAACGCGAAACTCGAGCGACATTCGGTATACACCTTCCAGGCGTGCTGGGCCACCGACTGGCGTGCAGGTCGGGTGCTGATCGCCGGCGACGCCGCGCACTTGATGCCGCCGTTCGCCGGGCAGGGACTCGGCGCCGGAGTACGCGATGCCGTGAACCTCGCCTGGAAACTCGATGCGGTGCTGCGCGGCCTGGCCGACGACGCCCTGCTCGACACCTACGGCACCGAACGGATTCACCACGCGGTGGCCTTTGTGAAGTTCTCCACCTCGCTGGGACAGGTCATCTGCATCACCGATCCCACCGAGGCGAAAGCCCGCGACGAGCGGATGATCACCGACTGGTCGGCCGGGATGACGCCACCCGCACCACCCCGCCCGGGCCTCGGCCCCGGGCTGCACACCGGGCCCACCGGCGGGATGCTGGCCCGGCAGGGGCGGGTGCGTGTCGGCTCGGACGATGTCGTGCTGTTCGACGACGCGTTCGGCGGACCGGGCACGCTGATCACCCGGAGAGCCGATGCGCTCGAGGGCCTTCCGGCCGACCTGCGCGAGCGGTTGACCGCACTGGGCATCTCGCTTGTCGCGCTCTCGGGGACGGCTGACGGTGTGGCGGTGATCGAGGATGTCGACGGTACTTATCAGGAGTGGTTCGACGAACTCGGCGTCGACACGGTCCTCGTCCGACCGGACTTCCACCTGTATGGGTCGACCATGATCGACGACACCGTGAAACTGGTCGACGACTTCGTCACGTCGGTCGCCGGACGTAGTCGCGTTTCGGCCAACTCTTGACCTACTACTCGAAAACTGCCCATTCTCAACAATAATGACGGTGCATTGCCACCACGAAGGGACTCGATTCATGATCACTCCGGATAATTGGGACGTCCTCCTCGATCCGACTCCGCTCCCGCTGGAGATGGGATACGAGCGCCTCGACGACGGCTCGCTACACATCGCGGCCCGCACCGACATGCACGGCTGCACCGGCGAGATGTTCGAGTGGTGGTTCCGGTGGCGCTGCGACACCCAGAAGTACGTCTGGTGGCATCCCATCGACCACTTGTCGAGCACGTGGGCCGGCACACTGTCCCCGGACACCCACGTCGGTAGTGAGCACATCGTCGTCGAGAAACTGACCGATCTCCCGGCGACCGATCTGCTCATCCAGTTCGTCGGTGCAGAGGAGTTCTTCGACGCCGAGACCTACCGCACCGCGCGGAAGCGGGGCGAAGTCAGTTGCGCCGTCGTCGGACGAACCGGCATCGGTCATGAGCCACCGCGCACCGACGACGGCCAGGTTCTGGGCGGACGCCTGCTCCACGTCGGACGCGACACCGAGTGGGGGCTCGCGATGCGCTCACACTTCTACATGGGCACCGATCTACCGGCGACCGGCGCCACCCCGGACCAGGTCGCCGCTGCCGTCCCGATCGAACTCGCCCAGGGGTTGCTGGCGCACGCCTACAACGAGTTCACGTTCTTGTCGCGCATCCTGCCCGGCCTGTACGTCGCCGAACATCGGGACCAGATCCCACCGGTTGCACCCTGGTGATCGTCGCGGGGCGCGAGGACGAGACTCAGCTGTCGAGCACCTCGGCGACCCGCGCCTCGAGCCCGTCGACGTCGGTGTGATCGATCCCGAATCGCTCGGTCAGCAGATCGAGAACCTCGGCGGCGGTCTGGTATTCGCGCCGCTCTGTCGGTGAGCCGGGACGATGGACCGCGAGATGGCGGCCGCGGAGGTTCCAGCGGGCGCCGTCGGCGATGATCGCCGCACTCAGTCCGGTGTTGAACGGATGGCCGGGGTGGGTGGAGACGAACCAGCTGCCGACGACGCTGTCGATGTCGGGGCGCGGTGCGGTGCCGAAGAGATAGACCGGCCGCCAATCGTCGCCGATCCGGGTCTCGAGGGCCAGGAATCGGTTGTCGTCGGTGGCGACGATCCGGAACGGATCGAGGTCGGTGTCCTGTTCTTCGTCGACGACGAAACGTAAAGCCTGCGTGGGGGTTTGACCACCGAATCCGACATCCACGAGATACGGCTGCGGATCGTCGGGGATGTGGACGCGGAGTAGTTGATGGGTCTCGGCGGGCGGCGGTCCGCCCGGCTCCTTCATCCACACCACGCGTCCGCCCAGGAGTTCGACGTCGAAACCGATGGCGGACAACACGTATCGGAACAAGCCGTTCTGCTCATAGCAGTACCCGCCACGACGACGGGCGACCAGCTTGTCCTGCAAGCTCTTCGCGTCGAGGTGCTCGACCGCGACACCCATCAGTGGGTCGATGCACTCGAACGGAATGTGCCGCAGGTGGGCGGCGATCAGCGCGTCGAGCGTTTCTCGGGTCGGCGACACGGCGTCGTGGTGGCCGACGCGGGCGAGGTAGGCGGGGAGGTCGACGGCGGTGTCACTCATGATTGCCATTGTTGCAGGCGTGATCTCGGTGCTTGGTGCCGACGTGATGTGCCCAGATTTGCACGCTCCGACACTGTCGGAGGGGCGCGATATGCTGGAGGATTTGCATGAGTCTAGTGTTCGAATACTAGTGCTGCACAGTCGAATTAGTTCTCGTAATTCTATTGACTCGCACATGTGTGCGAGTACAGTGGAGGCATGCCCGAACCAGTCGCCACCCCCACCGCCCCGCCGAATACCACCACCGCAGTCAGCGCGCTGCTGTCCGCGGTCTATGACCTTGACTTCGGCCGGATCACCTCCGGCCGGGAGGCCTTTGAGACGACGAAGGTGATGATCACTGCGGTCAGCGCCTTGTGCTACCAGCTGGCGGTGTGTGCGGCCCACATGGATCGGCTGGGTGTGGCCAAGCAGCGGGACAATGGCAAGACCAAAGCCTTGTTGATCGCGATGGGGTTGGCGCCGTCGGTGGCCGAGCGGACCCTGCGGATCGGGTTGGGTATGTCGCGGATGCAGCTGTTGGCGGGGTATGCCGAGGACGGTGTCTTTCCGGTCGAGCATCTCGACGCGATTGTTTCCGGGGTGGCTCACGTGGCACGGCGGTCGTTGGACGGGTTGTGCGACGAGGAACGTCGCGAGGTGGAGGTGGAGTTGATCGCGCAAGCGATGTCGGGGGCGACGCCGAAACAGATCAGCACCAAGGCTCGCGAACTGGGTAACACCTTCGCCGCGGAGACCGGTGGCTTGCCGGCGGCCGAGGACCGAAGTATCAACGAGTTCACCGTCTCCGAAACCTCCGAGGGTCGGATTGCGGTGCGGGGCGATCTGGACGTCGTCACCGGCACCAGGCTGCAGACCGCGATCGAGTCGCTGGTCGAGCCTCGCCCGCAACCCGATGGCTCGAAAGATGCTCGTACCCCGGGCCAGCAGCGCGCCGATGCGCTCAACCTGGTTCTCGAGGCGGCCGCGAGTAACCCGACCCCGTTCGTCGCCGCCCCGCACACCGATCTGAACGTGACGGTCTCGGCCAACACCTCCGCGCCGGCCACTCTGCAATGGACCTCCGCGCTGACCCAGGCGACCGCTGAACTGCTGGCCTGCGACAGCAAAGTCACCGAAATCATTCTCGATGGACAAGGCGTACCGCTGCACATGGGTGAGAAGAAACGGCGGTTTCCGCACCACCTCCGCAAGGCGATCTTGATCCGCGACACCTGTTGCGTCAAGTGTGGGGCGCCGTCCTGGATGGGTGAGTGTCACCATATCGCCTACTGGAGTCATGGTGGCCCAACCGATTTGGACAACGGGTGCCTGTTGTGCGCCTCGTGTCATGCCCAGATCC
Source organism: Gordonia sp. CPCC 205515 (assembly GCF_048537925.1). Lineage (NCBI taxonomy): Bacteria > Bacillati > Actinomycetota > Actinomycetes > Mycobacteriales > Gordoniaceae > Gordonia > Gordonia sp. CPCC 205515. Next base: position 75,043 of record NZ_JBCLVJ010000017.1, read on the forward strand.
ACGCCTCGGATTGGGAGATCGTCATGGGCGTCGACCGGCATCCATGGCTGATCCCACCGACCACGATCGATCCGGCGCAAAAACCGTTGCCCGCCTACAACAGACGCACCATGACACTCGAGGATCGGGTCGCCGCGTGATGGTGTCGATACGCCCCTCCTCTGTCGGGGCTATTCACCCAGCGGTGGGCAGGAGTCCACCGTGACGAAAGGTTTCGACACGCCCCTCGCCTGGCGGCTCGGGACGGCTCAACCAGCGTATGGCTCAGCACATTTCCGCGCATCCGACATCCATCGGAACCGCGCACGACCTTTGAGAACTTCATAGCGCCACCCGCTCAGTCGAACAGCCGGCGGAACACGTTGGTCTCGGCGAGATCCATGAGTTCGTCGCCGCGTCCGGACATCACGGTGCGCAACGCGTAGAGGGTGAATCCCTTGGCCTGGGCGGCGGTGATCGTCGGCGGGATGGACAACTCCTGCCGCGCGGTGACGACGTCGAGCAGGGCGGGGCCGTCGTGCTCGAGGACCGCGCGGAGGGCGGGTTCGAGGTCGTCGGGTTCCTCCACCCGTCGTCCAAAGACGCCGACGGAGTTTGCGAGATCGGAGAAGTTGGGGTTGGCCAGGTCGGTGCCGTAGGTGACGAAGCCGGCGGCCTTCATCTCCACCTCGACGAAGTTCAGCGACGAGTTGTTGAACACCACGATCTTGACGGGCAATCGATTCTGCGTGAGCGTCAACAACTCTCCGAGCAGCATCGCCAGGCCGCCGTCGCCGGCGAGTGCGATGACCTGCCGATCGGGATAGGCGCACTGTGCGCCCACCGCCTGGGAGAGTGCGTTGGCCATGGTGCCGTGGGAGAACGACCCGATGAGCCGACGCCGCCCGTTCATCTGGAGGTAGCGGGCCGCCCACACCACCGGCGAGCCGACGTCGGGGAGGAAGACGGCGTCGTCGGTGGCCAGGTCGCTGACGAGTTTGGCCAGGTACTGCGGGTGGATCGGCGTGCGGTTGCGGTCGTTGATGGCCAGGTCGTCGAGGCGTTCGCGGGCAGTTGCATAGTGTTTCAACGACGACGACAGGTGAATCGAGTCTCGGTTGCGGTCGATCAGCGGAAGCAGCGCGGGCAGGGTGTCGGACACGGTGCCCACCAGCCCGATGTCGACCGGCGTGCGCCGGCCGATCTGCGTGCCACGCACATCGAGTTGAATGATCGTGGCCTTGGACGGATAGAACTGCTGATACGGGAAATCGGTGCCGAGCATGAGCAGCGTGTCGCACTTCTCGATGGCGCGGTATCCGGAGGAGAACCCGAGCAGGCCGGTCATGCCGACGTCGTATGGGTTGTCGTATTCGATGAACTCCTTGCCGCGCAACGCATGCACGATCGGCGCCTGCAGCGCGCCGGCCAACTGTACGACCTCGTCGTGGGCACCTTCGACACCGGCTCCCGCCAGGATGGTCACGCGCTCGGCCGTGTTGAGAACCTTTGCGACAGTTCCGAGTTCGGCATCGGTGGGGCGAACGATCCGATCGATCCAGCGGACTGGGGCGCCGGCAGCCCGGCCCTTGGACTTACCCAGGAACAGTTCTCCGGGCACAACGAGCACCGCGACGTCGCGCTGCTCGATCGCGGTGCGCATGGCGATCTCCAGCAGGCGGGGGAGTTGTTCTGGGGTGCTGACCATTTCGCAGAAGGCGCTGCACTCGACGAAGAGTCGCTCGGGGTGGGTCTCCTGGAAGTACCCGCTGCCGATCTCTGCCGCGGGAATGTGGGCAGCGATGGCGAGGACCGGTACGCGACTGCGGTGGGCCTCGAAGAGTCCGTTGATCAAGTGGAGATTGCCTGGGCCGCAACTGCCGGCGCAGACGGCGAGTTCGCCGGTCAGCGCAGCGTCGGCGGAGGCGGCGAACGCTGCGGCCTCCTCATGCCGGGCGTGGCGCCACGTCACCGTGCCGTCGCGGCGTAGCGCGTCGGTGAAGCCGTTGAGCGAATCGCCTGGGATGCCGTAGACGCGTTGCACCCCAGAGTTTTTCAACATCTCGACCATGGTGTCCGCAATTGTCGTCGCCACGAGTGGTCCTTCCCGGGGAGTAGTCGTTACCTGCGCTCACGACTACGCTACGCCGGGTGTGGCAGCGCTGTTGGCCCAACGACGACGGCGCCCAGTTCGGTGACGCGCGCACGCAGACCACGGTCGGCGGTGACGACGATGCACGGGCGCCCCTCGGCACGGGCGTCCACCACCTCGACGATGCGGTCATCGCCGGAACCGCTTGCCTCGACAATCGTCACCTGCGGAACCGATTGCACTCCGCGGGCCTTGCCCTCGGTGACCATGACGATCTCGACGGGCCCGTCGGCCACACCGGGCACACCGGCGTCGGCGAGCGGGACCAATCGATCGCGTAACCGCTCGGCCGCCCCGCGTCGATCGCGCCACCATCCATCGGGCTTCGACCCGACGACGTTCGCTGCGTCGACGACGAGCAGCGTTCGGGGTGCGGGGGATGGGGAGTTCGTGGTGGTCCTCACTGTGTGCGGTGCGTTGGCACCACAATAGACCCGCCAGGATGGCGTTTGAATCTCAACCATTGACAAACTCAATTATGGATGGTTCTGTGTGATCTACGACATTCCTCGGCCCGCACTCACGTCCCCGATCGTCACCTCCGAAAGGCCCCCGCATGACGACCACCGACGCACTGAACAATCTCACCCGCACCGAACGCTCCCGCGAGGCCCGCCGCGTGGTGCTCTCGAGCTATCTCGGCAGCACCCTCGAGTACTACGACTTCCTGCTCTACGGCACCGCCGCGTCCCTGGTGTTCGGGCCGGTGTTCTTCTCCGGTCTCTCGCCGGCGGCCGGGACCATCGCCTCGCTGGGCACCTTCGCCGCCGGCTACCTGGCCCGACCGTTCGGCGGGATCATCTTCGGTCATTTCGGCGATCGCGTCGGCCGCAAGTCGATGCTGGTCCTTGCCATGACCGTGATGGGTGTCGCCTCGATCCTCATCGGACTCATCCCGCCTGCGTCGATGATCGGTAGCTGGGGCGCGATCCTGCTGATCACCCTGCGCATCGTGCAAGGCGTCGCGGTCGGCGGCGAATGGGGCGGTGCGGCGCTGATGGCCCTCGAACACGCCGACCCACGACGCCGCGGATTCATGGCGGCATTCACCAACGCGGGCGCACCGACAGGTGCCGTCCTCGGCACTCTCGCACTGACGCTGTTCGCCACGCTGCCCGAGGACGACTTCCTGGCCTGGGGCTGGCGCATCCCCTTCCTGATGTCGGCCGCGCTGCTGGTCATCGGCCTGTTCGTGCGTTCCCGGGTCAGCGAGAGCCCGATCTTCGCCGCAGCCGCCGACCAGGCGAAACTGGCGAAAACCCGTGCGGCGGCACCGATCGTCGAAGTGTTGCGCGCACCGAAAACCGTGCTGATCGCGGCGGGTGCGTGCCTGGCCAGCTTCGGTATCCAGACCGCGTTCGCGACCTTCGGCATCGCCTACGCCGTGCACGGAGGATCGTCGAAACCCGATGTCCTGCTTGCCTATGCGCTCGGTCAGTTCTGCGGCATCTTCCTGATCCTGGGCTACGCCCGGCTGTCCGACCGCATCGGGCGGCGGCCGGTGATGCTGGCCGGTCTGGTCGGGATGATCGTGCTGATCTACCCGTTGTTCGGACTGATGGCCTCGGGAAACCTGGCGCTCATCGCCCTCGCCTTCGTGTTGTCGATGGTGTGCCACGGCGCCACCTACGGCCCGATGGCCGCCTACATCTCCGAACAGTTCGGTACCCGCAGCCGCTACACCGGTGCGTCGCTGGGCTACCAGTTGGCCACCCTGCTCGGCGGTGGTTTCACCCCGGTCATCCTCGCGTCGCTGTTCGCCGGTTCCGGCAATTCGCTGATGCCGGTCGGGTTGTTCGTCATCGCCCTCGCCCTGATCAGTGGCACCGTGCTGCTGTTCACCCGTGAGACAAAGGATCTCGACCTCACCGAGGTGTGAGTCCGCCGAGCACGACCCGACCCCCCGGTGGCCGAGCCCTCCGCGCGGCGGGGGGGGGGGCGGGGGGGGCG
>NZ_JBCLVJ010000018.1:0-181624 GCF_048537925.1 Gordonia sp. CPCC 205515
ACCCCGGCCCCCCCCGCCCCGCTCTTCCCCGGGGCAGGCCGTCCCCTGCGCCGGGTCGGGTCGTGTGCGGTGTCAGCCGATCGCCACGCCGTGGCAGAACCGGTTGTCGGGGTCCAGCGACTGCTTGATCGCGGTCAACCGCCGCAGATGGTCGTCGCTGAAGGCACTGGCCGTCCGCGCCGACCGTTCGGCACCCTCGGTGAAGTTGAGATACGCGGCTCCGGTCACGTATGGCTCCAACGCTTTCCGGGTCAGTCGCTGTGCCGACTCGATGGCCAGGCCGACGTGCGGATCGGGAACCACCGAACCGATTTCCAGCAGGAACGTGCCACTGCGGCCCAGGTCGTTGGCGGCGTCGGCGGCGTTGCGGCCGATGGCACCGCCTGCGTGGCGGATCTCGCCGAACAGAATGAGCGGCATCGAGCCATCCGCGGGGATGATGCGGGAGGTCAGGATGTCGATCGCGGCGTCGGGCAGGTCGTCGAGCCATTCGGTGGTGACCATCGCCGGCATCGGGTCGGTCGGATCCATGCTGATCGCGTCGGCCGCGGCGAAGGGGAGTTCGGTCCACATGTCGAGCAGCGGTTCCTTCCAGGCGCGCCACTCGTCGACGACCGCCTTGCCGTCCTCCACGTCACCCGACCAGCAACCCCGGAACATCGTGAAACTCTTGCCGCGGAACGGCTCCGGCACCATGTCGAGGTCGGGGAAGTTCATCATGGAGACCGCCGAGGTGAGGTCCGCGGACTGCTGCGGGGCCCACTCGTTGAAGCGACGCAGGATGTCGCCGGCGTCCTCGGCAGGGTAGAACAGGTTGCCCGCGTACACCATCGCCACGGGAAACAGGTCGATCTCCATGTCGGTGACCACACCGATCGAGCCGACCCCACCACCTCGCAACGCCCAGAAGATCTCCGGATGACTGGTGGCACTGACATGCAACGGGGTGCCATCGGGTGTGACGAGGCCGAAGGACCGCACGGCATCCGAGGCCAGGCCGTATTTGCGTCCCAGCCAACCGAATCCGCCACCCAGCGTGTAGCCGACGGCGCCGACGTCGGTGCTGGACCCCAACAGCGGTGCGAGTCCGTGGTGTTGGGCCTGCTCGAGCACCGGTGCCCATTTGGCACCCGCCGCGATCCGCGCGGTGCGTCCGGCCGGGTCGATGGTGACCTCGGTCATCGCCGAGGTGTTGATCAGCAGGGCGCCGTTCACGTTGGGTCCCGGACCGTGGCCGGTGGCCTGCACAGCGACGCGCAACTCCGCGTCGGCGGCGAACCGGACGGCTTCGGTGACGTCGAACCGGTGGGCGGCGACGACGATGACGGCCGGTCGGTGATCGGTGAGCAGATTGAATCCGCTGCGCGCGGCGTCGTACCCGGAATCTGCCGGGGTGATGACGTCACCACTGATGCGGGTGCGGAGCGCGTCGATGGCGGTGGCGGGAATCAGGGGAGCGGACGAGATGGTCATCGGTGTTCCTCGGGTCGGCCGGATGTCCGGCGGGGGCCGGCGGGGGTGCCGGTTCGAGAACAACGGTCGCGCGCGGTCCTTGGGATGGGCTTGGGGTGCACTTGTCCGCCCGTTCCAAGTGAGTGGCGTTCAGCTGTCGCTAGCGGGATCCGTCGAGGTAATGGCCAGGCGCGCGGCGATGGCCGCGAGTTCTACCTCGTCGTCCCCGGCGGCCCGCGCCAGCGTCGCCGCGTCCGACAGTTGACGTTCGGCCAGGTCGAGATCGTAGTTGCGCAGCGCAATGTGCGCCGATTCGATCAGTGCACGGGCGGTGCGCTGTCGGTCGGCGAGCGGTCCCGCGGCCCACAGGTGCGCGGCGTACCGGGTGACCGCAGCCGGGGTTCGGCTGGTGGCGAGGCGTTCGGCGATCGCAAGGTGCAGCCGATAGGTGCGGGTCCGGGGGATGCGGTCGACGACCGCCTCGCGGATCAGGTCGTGGGAGAAGACGAACGCGAAGGGATCGTCGGCGTCGAGATCGATCACGCCGGCGACGGCGGCCGGGTCGAGGGCGTCGAGCGCGTCGTCCACCGGTATCCCCGCGACGTCGGCGAGCACTGCGATGTCCACCCGGCGACCGATCAGCGCGGCGGTGGCCAACAGTGCCGCTGTCGTGTCGGGCAGCGGATCCAGCCGCTTGCCGACGACGTCGCGGATGCCGGCGGGCACGGTTCCGTCGTCCACCGACCCTCGAGCGGCGAGAATCCGTGCCAGCTCTCGGACGAAGAACGCGTTGCCGCCGGAGCGCCGGACAATGGACGTGAGAGCATCGGCTGTCGGCGACTCCCGGGTCTCCCGACGCACCAGGGCGGCGATGTCGCTGTCGGACAACCCGCCCAACTCGATACGACGATGCTCGCCGAGACGCGCCACCGCGGCCAGCGCATTGGTGACCGCGGGGCGATGCGCCACCGACGAGCGCAGTGAGATGAAGAACGTGACACCCGGGGTGTGGCGAGAGGTCATGTGCGTCAACAGTTCCAGCGACGCATTGTCCGCCCACTGCAGATCGTCGAGCACGATGAGCAGCAGGTGCTGCTCGGCGACGCCGGCCAGGAGGTCTGCTGCCTGTCCGTAGAAGCGGAATCGTGCTGTCGCATCACGCATTTCCCGCGGCGGTGGGATCACGGTGGTGTCCTCGGTGACCATTCGGCCGAGTTCGCTGTCGAGGAGGCGGGCCCGGTGGTCGGGGTCGAGTTCGGGCAGCACCGCGCCGAGCACCTGCACCCACGGCCACATCGACGGCGCCGACCCGTCGTCCACGCATCGGCCCCACAGCACCTGCAGTCCGGCGATGTCTGCGGCACGGCGTGCGGCCTCGTCGAGCAGTGCGGTCTTTCCGGCGCCGGGTTCGCCCTCGACGACGACGATCTCGCCGGGGCCGTGCAGCGACGACAGTACGGCTCGATGGAGTGTGGCGAGCTCGTCGGTCCGTCCGATCAGCGACCGTTCCGTGTGCGGGGGTGTCACTTTCGGCTCGGTCTCGACAGGAGCGGGTGGCGGCATGTCGATCGCCTGCGCGGGAATGTCGAGGCTGGGCGAGTGCGCCAGGATGTCGCGCTCGAGCGCACGCAGCCGGGGTCCCGGGTCGACGCCGATCTCGGCGGCGAGGATGGCGCGCGCCTCGCCGATCGCGCTCAGCGCGTCGGACTGGCGGCCCAATCGGTAACGGGCGGTGGCGAGCAACACCCACAACCCTTCGTCGAGCGGCGACTGGCGCACGGCCAGTTCGAGTTCGGCCACCACCGCGCGGTGCTCACCGTTGTCGAGTCTGGCCTCGAAACTCAGCTTCCGGGCCTCGGTGATGAAACGTTCGAGATGGGCGGCCGCTTCGTCGCGGAATCCGAGTCCCTCGAACTCGGGGAGTAGCGGGCGGTAGGTGGCGAGTGCGGACTGCAGCAGCGCTGCGGCACCGGCCGCGTCACCGGCACGATGGGAGTCGTGGGCGCGATCGATAGCGGAGACGAGACGTCGGACATCGACCTGATCGGCGTCGGCCGCCAATACATACCCCGAGCCGCGGGTGAGCACCACGGTTGACGGGGTGCGCGGTCGGCGATCCGGCTCCAGTGCCTTCCGTAACCCCGAGATGTATGCCTGCACAGAGACTTCCGCGCGGTCCGGGGCAGACGTACCCCAGATGCCGTCGATCAGGCGGCCGGTGGTCACCGGATCGCCGTCGGCCAGAAGCAATTGACCGAGCACCGCGCGTTGTTTGCGCGTGCCGAGTTCGACGGTCTCGGAATCGATCTGCGCGCCGAGGCCGCCGAGGACCGTGAACTCGAGCCGGGCCACCCACGAAGTCTAGACGTTGTGCTCTCGCATGTGCGCGCTGCCGATTATCCTGGCCTCCATGACCGTGACATTGGGCATGATCACCGTGGACACCACCGGGCCGCTGCCACTCGCGACGTGGTGGGCGCAGCAGACCGGCGGCTCGATCATCGCGGAGAACGAGGGATTCTTTGTCGTGGTCTCGATCGGCGACGGTTCGCCGGTGCTGGGCTTCCAGCTCGTCGACGACCCGACCCCCGGCAAGAATCGCATCCACCTCGATCTCCACGCCGAGGACCTCGACGTCGAGGTGGCGCGGTTGATCGACGCCGGCGCGACCAAGATCGCCGATCACGAGATGCCGGGATTGTCCTGGGTGACGTTGGCCGACCCGGATGGCAATCAGTTCTGTGTCGCGCAAGCTAGTTCGCCGGATCAGAACTGACGCTCGGGGTGGGGTTCACGCGCGCGGAACTCGCCGGCTTCGACGGTGCCGAGGTCCCCGATCTCGTCGGCCCGGACTGTCGATTGCTGTTCGTGGGTATCAATCCGGGACTGTGGACCGCGGCCGTCGGCGCCCACTTCGCACGGCCCGGCAACCGGTTCTATCCCGCGCTCTACCAGGCCGGCATCACCGACCGACTCATCGACGCGTCGACGGGCATGCGCGAGGAGGATCGGGACCTGTTGATCGCCCGGGGCGTCGGGATCACCAACGTGGTGTCCCGGGCCTCGGCAACCGCCGCCGAGCTGTCCGCCGACGAATTGCGTGCTGGGGGAGTGCGATTGCGAGAGAGGGTGCGCGAGGTTGCGCCGAAGGTCGTGGCGGTCGCCGGAATCACGGCCTACCGCAAGGCATTCGGGCTCCCGAAGGCCGTCACCGGACCACAGGACGAGCGGTGGGACGGCGCGCAGGTGTGGGTGGTGCCCAACCCGAGCGGACTCAACGCGCACGAGACCGTCGGCAGTCTCGCCGAGTCCTACGCCGCCGCGGCGCACGCGGCGGGCGTTGTCTGATCAGACGTCCACGACTCACACATCCTCGGCGGCGATGACCCGCTGCCGCATCGACAACAGTTCCACCTCGGGGCGTCCCGCGGCGAACCGCTCGACCTCGGCGAGCACGTCGATCACGTGCGCCCGATCGGCGGCCACCACACTGACCCCGATGATCGAGCGGCGATGCACCTCGAGATGCCCCACCTCGGCCGCGGACACCGAATAGCGCCGTCGGGTCTCGGCGATGATCGGTCGGATCACCGACCGCTTCTGCTTGAGGGAGTGCACATCACCGAGCAGGTAATCGAACTCCACGAAACCGATCCACATCGTCGCACATGGTAGCCGGGTTGTGGGTCAGCGCGCGATCACTTTATTCGCCGCGGGTAGAGGCGTTGTGCGAGGGCCTTTTTCGCTGCGACCGCCTTCTCTCGGTCGTCGGCGGAGAATCCGCCGGCGTGCGGCCGCGCCGGGATCGCATCGGGGTCGTCGACGACGGTCCACCGTGAGCCGGCGTCGACGAGAGACTGGTGTTTGGTGGCGTAGTAGTCGGGTCGGCCGATCACCCCGATGCCCGAGTCCCCGGCGGCTCCCGCGATCAGGTGCGGGTGAAAGCGGGTGCTGATCCAGGTGCTGCCGCGGCCCACCGGCAGGCCGGAGCGCCAGATGTCGAGGAACGGGACGCGGGTGGCGCCGTCGAGACGATCGCCGAGCCGGGTCGGTACCTCGAGATCGGCACCCGGGATGGCCTCGACGACGGTGACCGCGCTGCCCGGTATCTCCCACGCGTCGAGGGTGGCGCCGACGAATCGGGTCAGGGCGTCGAGGCCGGTGGTGCCGAAGGCGGCGAAGTCGTCGGTCAGATCGGACTGGATGCAGAGAGTGACGCCGTCGGGGGTCGGTGTCTCGGTGCGCTCGAGGTCACGCAATACCTCGGGGACCGCGAGCCACGCGTCGTCGCCGGTCTGTCGGCGCCCGGCCAGTGAACCCAGCGCTTCGGCCGACGCGGCGTCGCGGACATCGAACACGGTGAACTCGGCGGCCGCCGCCAGCAGCGCGGTGCGTGCGGGTTCGTCGACCAGCGGGATGAGTCCCTGCCCGCTCGCGTACGCGGGAACCCCGGTGGTGCGCGCCAGTTCGGCGACCGCGACCACCAGCGAAACATGCTCGGGCCATACCTTGTTGACGTATCCGCCGCCGAGCAGATGTACCGACGACGCCCGCCGGAACACGTCGATCCCCTCGGACAGGCGGGGAGCGGGCCCGAAAGTGGTGGCCGCCCGGGCGACCCACTCCCACGGTGCGGCGGGGTCGGGGCCCTCGCTCAAGGTGTCGCCGTCACGTTCGGTGGCGGCATACAGCGCCAGTTGCCACAGGGTGTCGACGAAGACGACGTCGGGATGTGCGTCCCGCAACATCAGCGCGGCCTGGCCCGGGCTGTGGCAGTCGAGCACCACCAGGGCCCGCGGCCGGGAGCGCGCCAGATGCCGTAGCCAGGCACGGGCGATCAGTTCGTCGCCGTAGTTGGGATGCCCCGACGGCGCGATGAGATAGATGATCTCGTTGCGGCGGAGGCGATCGCGGACACGGGAGACGACGTCGGAACCGGGCAGTTGCACCTCGATGACTTTAGTGGTCGCTACCCAACAGCGAGCTGACGTGGTCGGGCACGTACTTCGACAGCGACCGCGGCGGCCGGTGATAGTTGCCGGTGTCGATCGGCTTCTTCGGCAACTCCACCTTGGGGCTGGGCACATCGTGATAGTCGATGGTGGACAACAGATGCGAGATCATGTTCAGGCGGGCGTGCTTCTTGATGTCGGATTCGACGACGAACCACGGGCTCATCGCGGTGTCGGTGTGCACCATCATCTCGTCCTTGGCCCGCGAATAGTCCTCCCACCGGTACACGGCCTCGAGGTCCATCGGGCTCAACTTCCACTGCCGCACAGGATCATTCATCCGCGAGCGAAACCGTTTGAGCTGCTCGTCGTCGGAGACCGAGAACCAGTACTTGCGCAGCAGGATGCCGTCGTCGATGAGCATCTGCTCGAAGATCGGTGTCTGCCGCAGGAATCGGGTGTGCTCCTCGGGGGTGCAGAAGCCCATGACCTTCTCCACTCCGGCACGGTTGTACCAGGATCGGTCGAACAGCACGATCTCGCCGGGGGCGGGCAATTGGGCCACATAGCGCTGGTAGTACCACTGGCCTTTCTCCCGATCGGTCGGTGCGGGCAGCGCCGCCACCCGGGAGACACGCGGGCTGAGATACTCGGTGATCCGCTTGATCGTGCCGCCCTTGCCGGCGGCGTCGCGGCCCTCGAAGATGACCACGACACGGGCGCCGGTGGTGCGCACCCATTCCTGCAGTTTCACCAGTTCGGTCTGCAGGCGAAAGAGCTCCGCCTCGTACACCTTGTTGGAGAGCTTTTCGGGCTTTGCGCCCTTCGACTTCTTGGTCATCCCAGGAGTTTACGACGCTGCGGGTCAGGCGGGCAGCAGATCCCGCACAGCCGCGATCTCGCCCGCGAGTTCGGCGGCCGAGGCATCGATCCGCTCGCGGGAGAAGTCGTTGATCTCCAGACCTTCGACGATTTCCCACCGGCCGCCGACCGCCCTGACCGGGAACGAGCTGACGATGCCTTCCGGGATGCCGTACACACCGGGCGAGGGCATCGCCGCCGACGTCCAATCACCATCCGGCGTACCGAGCACCCAGTCGTGGACGTGATCGATCGTCGCGCTGGCCGCCGACGCCGCCGACGACGCACCGCGGGCCTCGATGATCGCGGTACCACGGGTGGCCACCGTCGGGATGAAGTCGTCCACGAGCCAGGCGCGGTCCTCGGCGAACTCGGCGCCGCTGCGCCCGGCCACCCGGGCGTGGAAGATGTCCGGATACTGCGACGCGGAGTGGTTGCCCCACACCGACACTCGACTGATCTCCCGGGCCGGGACCTGGGCGTGCCGGGCCAACTGCGCGATGGCGCGGTTATGGTCGAGTCGGGTCAGGGCGGTGAACCGCTCCGGCGGGATGTCCGGTGCGTGCGCTGCGGCGATCGCCGCGTTGGTGTTGGCCGGATTGCCCACCACGATCACCCGCAGCGACTCGGCGGCCACCTCGTTGAGCACCGCACCCTGCTCGGCAAAGATCGCCGCGTTGGCCTGCAACAGATCTGCGCGCTCCATGCCCTTGCTGCGCGGTTTGGACCCGATCAGCAGGGCGAAATCGGTGCCGTCGAACGCGGCGCGCGGGTCGTCGAAGATGTTCACCGAATCGAGTTGCTCGAAGGCACCGTCGTCGAGTTCCATCGCGGTGCCCACTGCGGCCGAGACCGCATGCGGCAGTTCGAGAAGTCGTAGCGCGACGGGCTGATCGTGGCCCAGCATGGCGCCCGCGGCAATCCGGAACAGGGCGGCGTACCCGATGTGGCCGGCGGCACCGGTGACGGTGACCACCGACGGGGTGAGCGATGACATGAAATCCCTTCGCGTCGTGTGCTGCTCGAGTGTGGGACGGCGCTCAGCGCCGGATGAGGATGACCGTCTGGCGTGGGCTCGACAGGATCAGCACGGGACCGGCGGCACGCCAGGTCAAGGGCACCGACGTGAACGAGGCGAGCCAGCGGTCGGCGCCCGCGCGCGGACCGGGGCACGCCATCATCGTCGAGACAAGTTGTCCGATGCGCAGCTGGTCGCCGGCCATCGATGCCGTCCCGGCGTGCTGGTTGCAGCCGGCGTTCAACCCGATCCGGCCGCGTGGACCGAAGGCGACGACCAGCTTCTGGCCACCCGGTATCGTGCCGCCGATGACCGCGACCGACTCGTAGGTCTGACCGGTGAAGCCGTCGATCGCGTTGGGCGTCCGATGCGGCGGTACCGGCGCCGGCTTCAGATTCGGTGGCGGCACCGGTGTGGGCGCGGCCGCGGCGGCCCCCACACCCAGCACCGACATCGCGACTGCGCACACCCCGACGGCGGCCGAGGTCAGACGGTGGTCGAGCCGGGTCATGACCGCTCCTTTGCGACAACACTCTCGTTGGTCGGACACGTCCGCTGCAGGGAACCGCGCTGCACGAGAACACGGTAATCGACGGACGGGCCGCACGACGGACGATCGTCGGCATGGCACCACCGGCGAGGAGTGAGCATCATCACGGGCTCGCCGGCGGCAGCGGCGTGGGCGTCTCGGTGGAGCTGTCGGACCCGCCGCGTACCGTGGACGGCGACATCGGGGTCGCCGGCGACGGCGAACGGCACCCGTGCCGTGGCTCCGACCAGTACCGACGCCTGCAGCAGGCACGAGTCAGGAGAAGTTTTCGGTGGGAAAGCTGTCGAACAGTATGTGGCGGTTGCTGGGTTCCCAGTCGTCGCGCAATCAGTCGAAGTCCGTCGCGCTGATCAAGGAGACCGACGCGCACGCGGCCTGGGCCGCCGAGCTCGACGACGATGCGTTCGCCGCGGCGGCGCAGAAACTCGACACCGCGTCGAACAAGGACGACCGGGCGAAGTTCCTGGCCCTGGCCCGCGAGGCAGCCGACCGCACGCTGGACATGCGCGCGTTCGATGTCCAGCTCCAGGGTGCGTTACGCCTGCTCGAGGGCGACATCGTGGAAATGGCCACCGGTGAGGGCAAGACGCTGGCCGGCGCCATCGCCGCCATCGGGTACGTGCTGCAGGGACATCGGGTGCACGTCATCTCGGTCAACGACTATCTCGCCGTCCGTGACGCCGAATGGATGGCCCCGCTGTTCGCCGCGTTCGGCATCGTCGCCAAGGCGGTGTCGGAACGCTCCGACACCGAGGAACGCAAGGCCGCCTACGCCGCCGACATCACCTACGGCTCGGTCAACGAGATCGGCTTCGACGTCCTGCGTGACCAGCTCGTGCAGTCCGCCGACAACCTGGTGTCGCCGAAGCCGGACGTGGCGATCATCGACGAGGCCGACTCGGTGCTCGTCGACGAGGCACTGGTGCCGCTGGTGCTCGCCGGATCCACCGAGACCGAGGTACCCGACGCGGCGATCCACGATGTGGTCGCCCGGATGAAGACCAAGCACTACGACGTCGACGCCGAAGGCCGCAACGTCACCCTCACCGACGAGGGCGCGACGTTCGTGGAGGCCGAACTCGGCGGCATCAACCTCTACGACGAGGACCACGTCGGTACCACCCTCGTGCATGTCAACGTCGCGATGCACGCGCAGTACCTGCTCGAACGCGACATCCACTACATCGTCCGCGACGGCGGTGTGCAACTGATCAACGCCTCGCGCGGCCGGGTGGCGCAGATGCAGCGCTGGCCGGACGGTGTCCAGGCGGCCGTCGAGATCAAAGAGGGCCTGCCCCAGACGGATTCGGGCGAGGTCATCGACACCATCACGGTGCAGGCGCTGATCGGTCGCTACCCCAAGGTGTGCGGCATGACCGGTACCGCACTGGCCGCGGGCGAACAGTTCCGCCAGTTCTATGACCTGCTGGTCTCGCAGATCCCGCCCAACACCGCCAACGTCCGGGTCGACGAGGCCGACCGTGTCTACGACACCAAGGCCAACAAGGTCGAGGCCGTCGTCGACTACGTCAAGGAGGTGCACGAGACGGGGCAGCCGATTCTGATCGGCACCCACGACGTCGCCGAATCCGAAGAGCTCGCGTACTTCCTGGAGAAGGCCGGGGTCACCCCGGTGGTGCTCAACGCGAAGAACGACGCCGAAGAAGCCAAGATCATCGCCGAGGCGGGCACGCGCGGCGCGGTCACCGTCTCCACCCAGATGGCCGGTCGCGGTACCGACATCAAGCTGGGCGGATCGTCGGGCGACGACGCCGCGCGCGAGGAGATCGTCGAACTCGGTGGCCTGTGCGTGGTCGGTACCGGCCGCTACGACACCGAACGCCTCGACAACCAGCTCCGCGGTCGCGCCGGCCGACAGGGCGATCCCGGACGGTCGGTGTTCTTCTCCAGCCTCGAGGACCCCGTCGTCACCAAGAACCTGGCGTTCAAACGCGACCCGGTCTCACAGTCCGAGGACGGTTCGATGGGCGCCAAGGGCGTCGACCTGATCGAGCAGGCCCAGCGCATCGCCGAAGGCGTCATGCTCGAACTGCACGCCAACACCTGGCGCTACAACGAGATGGTCAACCAGCAGCGCGACATCGTCGTCAAGCGTCGGATGGAGATCCTGACCACCGACGTCGCGCTCGACGAACTCGCTGCCGAAGAACCGGACCGGTATGCCGAGCTCACCGGCACCGCGACCCCCGATCCCGCGGCCACCCAGTCCGACGCCGAGAGCAACCAGTCTGACGCCGAGAGCAACCAGTCTGACGCCGAGAGCAACCAGTCTGACGCCGAGAGCAACCAGTCTGACGCCGAGAGCACCTCCGAGTCGGTCCCGGCCGTCACCGAGCCCGTCGACAAAGAGGTGCTTGCGCAGGCGGCGCGCGAGATCATGCTCTTTCATCTCGACCGCGCGTGGGCCGATCACCTCGCCTTCGTCTCCGACGCCCGCGCCAGCATCCACCTGCGGTCGATCGGCAAGGAGAGCCCCCTCGATGAGTTCCACAAGCTGATCCTCGAGGAGTTCGCCCAACTGCCGGGTGACGCGGTGACCAACGCGCGCAAGACCTTCCGCGAGGCGACCATCACCAACGACGGCGTCGACCTGGGCACCGCCGATCTGCACCGGTCGACGACCACGTGGACCTACATGGTGCACGACAACCTGTTCTCCTCTGGCGGGTCGAAGACACTGCAGGGCATCATCGGCATCTTCCGGTGACCGGAAGCCCGATGCCCGAGAGCACCGACGACCGCGCGGGCACCGACGACGGCGGGAACCTCCCGTCGCCGTCGAATCGGATCCTCACCGTGCCCAACGCGCTGAGCGTGCTGCGGCTGGCGCTGATCCCGGTCTTCGTCTGGTTGCTGCTGGTCGAAGAGGCCTATGCGTGGGCGTTCTGGATCCTGATGTTCTCCGGCTTCTCCGATTGGGCCGACGGCAAACTGGCGCGTCTGCTCAATCAGTACTCGCGGATCGGGGAGTTGCTCGATCCGCTCGCCGACCGGCTCTACATCGTGATCATCCCGATCGCGTTCGGCATCGAAGGCTTCGTGCCGTGGTGGCTGATCGCCATCATCATCGGGCGCGACGTCGCGTTGTTCGCGATGGGGCCGCTGCTGCGGTCGCGGGGCCTGCTGGCGTTGCCGACGCTCTACATCGGGAAGGCGGCCACCTTCGCCTTGATGAGCGCCTTCCCGTGGCTCCTTGCCGGACAACTGGATTCGGTGGTCGGGACGGTGTGCTATCCGATCGGCTGGGCGTTCATGATCTGGGGCGTCGGCCTGTATCTGTGGTCGTTCGTGCTGTACGCGTATCAGACGGTTCTGGTGCTTGTTCGGCTACCACCACGTACGGCGTCGTCCGGCCACATAAATTAATCTCTGCGGGGGTCCCAGCCCGCTGACCAAAGGAAACGAGAGGTACGCCCGTGACCGAGACCAATGTGCCCGCAGCCCTGCGCTATACGCCCGAACACGAGTGGGTGGAGAAGACCGGCCCGGCCACCGCCCGGGTGGGTATCACCGATTTCGCCCAGGATGCGCTCGGCGATGTGGTGTTCGTGCAGCTGCCCGACGTCGATGCCGCGGTCACCGTCGGCGATTCGTTCGCCGAGGTGGAGTCCACCAAGAGTGTCTCGGACATCTACGGCCCTCTCGAGGGCGCCGTCTCGGCGGTGAACGGCGACCTGGAAGCCCAACCGGACCTGGTCAACTCCGACCCCTACGGAGCGGGCTGGCTGGTCGAGATCACCGTCGCCGACGAAGCGACGCTCGATGCCGCGCTCGCGGACATGCTCGACGCCGACGGCTACCGCGAGGTCACCGAATCCTGACCGATTTCCGGTCACGAGCCGGCAACGCCCGCCGATAAGACCCCGGACGGTGAAATCCGGTGACTATGATCATTCCTGCGGTGTCGAGGTCGACACGACCGCCCGCCGGGTGGGGACCACACGGTACGGTTTAGTTCAGCACAACCGGTTCCGACCGAGATTTCGGTGAACCGGATGCCGTGAAGGCACAAGACGATGCACCGATCATCGCGTGGTTGGCGATGCGGACCAGTGGCCGCCGCGGGACACGCGGCGGCGGGGGTGCCAGAGATCGACCGGCACCGAGACAGACGAAGGAGAAGTGGTGAGCGATAACGACAAGGATCTCGAGGCGCCGGTGGAGACCACCTCGGTGTTCCGTGAGGAGTTCATCAGTGAACTCGACGGCGGGACCACCACCTCGAGTGAACCCGCCGACACCGGGGTCGAACGGCTTTCCCCCGGAACGGCGTTGCTTGTCGTCAAGCGTGGCCCCAACGCGGGCTCGCGTTTCCTGCTCGACCAGCCGACCACGTCGGCCGGCCGGCACCCCGACAGCGACATCTTCCTCGACGATGTGACGGTCAGCCGTCGCCACGCCGAGTTCCGGCTCGCCGACAACGACTTCCAGGTCGTCGACGTGGGCAGCCTCAACGGCACCTATGTCAACCGGGAACCGGTGGACACCGCGCAGTTGAGCAACGGCGACGAGGTGCAGATCGGCAAGTTCCGACTGGTATTCCTCAGCGGCCCGCGCGACGGCCAGTAGGCGCCGGACCCCGTGACGGCGTCGTCGGCGAGTCAGCACGGCGAAGGATCGATGTCGATTGGCTCGGTCCTGGCATTGTTGCGCGAGGATTTTCCGGATGTGACCATCTCGAAGATCCGTTTCCTGGAGGCCGAGGGTCTGATCACCCCGGAGCGGGCGCCGTCGGGTTACCGTCGGTTCAGTTCGGCCGACGTCGAGCGGTTGCGCTTTGTGCTGACCGCCCAGCGCGACCGGTACCTGCCGCTCAAGGTGATCAAGGAGCAGTTGGACTCCATCGATTCCGGTGACGGTGGTGCGGGTGCCGGCGGCACCAGGCTGATCAGTTCGGCGCGCAGTGCGGTGGCGCCGGCGACCGACTTCGGCACTCGTGGCGGGCGGGTCTCGCGCGAGGCGCTCATCGAACGCACCGGCGTCGACTCGGCATTCGTCGTCGAACTCCAGCGCAACGGTCTGCTGATCCCGGGGCCGGCTGGCTTCTTCGACGAGGATGCGGTCCGGCTCGTGGAGGCGGCTGCGGCCCTGGCCAATTACGGTGTCGAGACCCGGCACCTGCGTGCGTTCAAGGTGTCCGCCGACCGGGAGGCCGGTCTGGTCGCCCAGATCGCGAGTCCGATCGCCAAGGGCAAGGGGACCGGTGCGCGTGACCGTGCCGAAGAACTGGTCCGGGAGATCGCGGCGCTGTCGGTGACGTTGCACACCCAGCTCGTCAAGGCCGCCGTGCGCGGCGTTCTGGACTGAACCAGGGTCGGCGAGGCCGACCGCGCAGGACCGCCGTCGGCGCCCCTTGCGGTGTAGCGTCGTTGACAGAAAAGAACCACCGGGCGATCACGAGGAAAGCGGGTGTTGCATGGGCGAGATGCGAGTGGTGGGCATTCGGGTCGAGCCGCCGCAGAGTCAACCGGTGCTCCTGCTGCGCGAGGTCGATGGGGAACGCTATCTCCCCATCTGGATCGGACAGAGTGAGGCGGCGTCGATTGCGTTGCGGCAGAAAGGCATCGAGCCGCCGCGCCCGTTGACCCACGATCTGATCGTCAACCTGATCACCGAGTTCGGGAAAACCCTCACCGAAGTCCGGATCGTGGACATGCAGGAGGGCACGTTCTACGCCGAGATGGTGTTTGCGGGGGATCTGCGGGTGTCGGCCCGACCGTCGGACTCGATTGCCGTCGCGATGCGTGCCGAGGTACCGATCATCGCCGACGAGGAGGTCCTCGCGGAGGCCGGTCTGTTGATCCCGGACGAAGAGGGCGACGAGGGGAAACCCGCCGACGCCAAAGAGGACGAGGTCGAGAAGTTCAAGGAGTTCCTCGACAACGTGTCACCCGACGATTTCAAGGCCAGCGGCGGCGCGTAGTCGCTCACCGGGTAACGGTACGGACACCGCCCGGTCACGTATTGCTAGATCTCAAGTCGAGGTTGAGGCTTTACCGCGAGTCGCGTTGATTTGGCACCCCGCGCCGACCTACCGTGCAACACGTCGGTCGGATTTCTCCGGCGACACAGGATGATCGTTCGTCAGGCGCGTACTGTTGAGACAGTTCGCCGGGGTCCCTGGACCCCGGAACACCGTCTGCCGAGCCGATCCAGGCGTTGCGAGGGAGTCTGTAGTGGGCGATCAGCCGTTCGACGACGAAGTGGCGTCACCGACATCCGAGGCGCACGACGTGCCCGCGGATGCACCGAGTGGCCGCCAGACCCCGACGCAGGGGAGTCTCGACGACATCGCACCCGGACTGTTCCCGAACGACACCGTGCCCGACGAGCTGATCGGCTACCGGGTGCCCAGCGCCTGCCAGATCGCCGGCATCACTTATCGCCAACTCGACTATTGGGCCCGTACCTCGCTGGTCGTGCCGTCCATCCGCGGTGCCGCGGGGTCGGGCAGCCAGCGTCTGTACTCGTTCAAGGACATCCTGGTCCTCAAGATCGTCAAGCGACTGCTCGACACCGGTATCTCGCTGCAGAACATCCGGGTCGCCGTCGATCACCTGCGTCAGCGCGGCGTCGAGGACCTCGCGCGGATCACCCTCTTCTCCGACGGCACCACCGTCTACGAGTGCACCTCCGCCGAAGAGGTCGTCGACCTGCTGCAGGGCGGCCAGGGCGTGTTCGGCATCGCGGTCAGCGGCGCCATGCGCGAGCTGACCGGCACCATCGCCGACTTCCCCGGGGAACGCGCCGACGGCGGCATCACCGAGACCGCTCCGGAGGATGAGCTCGCCGCGCGGCGCAAGAACCGCGCACGGCGTACCGGGTAGTACACTGGCGACGCGTCGCGACGTCACGGGAGAGAGTCACCGATTCGGGTTCACGGTGACCGCCGAAGGAGCAACACCTCCTCGTCAAACTCTCAGGCACCCAGGACCGTGGTGTTTGTCGGCGTCTCTGGAAAGTGATCGGGGTGACCCGGTCCGCCCACGGTGAAAGGTCGCTCGCATCGGTGCGTCGACTGAATCTCTCAGGCGTCAGCGGTCCACACCGACCTCCGACATGACAGAGGGGGAGGGCCAGACCGCCGAGAGGTAACCGTCATGCCCACCGCCCCGGATTCCGCAGCGTCCGCTTCCGCCGCCTTCGTCGACCGGCACGTCGGACCCGACGCCGACGAGACCTCGCGGATTCTCGCCGCGATCGGCGTCGAATCGCTCGACGAACTCGCCGCGCGCGTCGTGCCGGCGGTGATCGCCGACAGCCCCGACGACAACGGCCTGCAGGCCCTGCCCCCAGCACTCGACGAGCAGCAGGTCCACGACCGACTCAGCGACCTGGCCGGCCGAAATGTCGTCGCCCGCTCGATGATCGGCCTCGGCTACTACGACACGTTCACCCCGCCGGTGATCGTGCGCAACGTCGTGGAGAATCCCGCCTGGTACACCGCCTACACCCCGTATCAGCCGGAGATCAGCCAGGGACGCCTCGAAGCCCTGCTCAACTTCCAGACCATGGTCGCCGACCTCACCGCGATGGAGGTCGCCGGCGCATCCATGCTCGACGAGGCGACCGCCGCCGCCGAGGCGATGACGCTGATGCGGCGGGCCGGCAAATCCAAGTCACCGCGCATCGTCGTCGACGCCGACGTGTTCCCCCAGACCCGCGCCGTCATCGAGACCCGGGCCGAACCGCTCGGTATCGAGGTGGTCGAGGCACGCCTACATCCCGGAATGCCCGGCTGCGGGTTGCCCGACGGGGAGTTCTTCGGCGTCATCCTGCAGGTGCCCGGCGCCTCGGGACGCATTCTCGACGCCGCGCCCATCGTCGAGGCCGCCCACGCGCGTGGCGCGCTGGTGGCCGTCGGCGCCGACCTGCTCGCCCTGACCCTGATCACCCCGCCCGGCGAACAGGGCGCCGACGTCTGCTTCGGCACCACCCAACGCTTCGGGGTGCCCATGGGCTTCGGCGGCCCGCACGCCGGTTATCTGTCGGTGCACGCCACGTACGCGCGTCAACTGCCCGGGCGTCTCGTCGGGGTGTCCAAGGACGCCGACGGCAACCTCGCCTACCGGCTGGCGCTGCAGACGCGCGAGCAGCACATCCGCCGGGAGAAGGCGACCAGCAACATCTGCACCGCGCAGGTGCTGCTGGCGATCGTCGCCGCGATGTACGCGTCGTATCACGGACCCGAGGGCCTGCGTGCCATCGCCCGTCGGGTCCACGAGCGGGCGGCCCTGCTCGCCGACAGCCTGACCGCCGCCGGGTTCTCGGTGTCGTCGTCGACCTTCTTCGACACCATCGAGGTCCACGTCCCCGGTCGCGCGACCGACGTCGTCGGCAACGCGAAGCTCGAGAACATCAACCTGCGTCGGGTCGACGACGACACGGTCAGCATCGCCTGCGACGAGACGACCAGTGTCGCCGAGATCACCGCTGTGCTGCGTGCCTTCAGCGCGGAAGGCGTGGCGCCCAAGGCCTTTGCGCAGCCCATCGAGAATCGCACCAGCGAGTACCTGACGCATCCGGCGTTCCACCGCTACCGCACCGAGACCGCGATGCTGCGGTACCTGCGCGCGTTGTCGGACAAGGACATTGCGCTCGACCGCAGCATGATCCCGCTCGGCTCGTGCACCATGAAGCTCAACGCGACCGCGGAGATGGAACCCATCACCTGGCCCGGATTCGCGCGGCTGCACCCGTTCGCGCCGACCGCCGACACCGTGGGTATCCGTGAGCTGATCGGGGAGCTCGAGGACTGGCTCGTCGCCATCACCGGGTACGACCGGGTCAGCTTGCAGCCCAACGCCGGATCGCAGGGGGAGTTCGCCGGGCTGCTGGCGATCCGCCGCTATCACCTCGGCCGCGGCGACGACCATCGCGAGATCTGCCTCATCCCGTCGAGCGCGCACGGCACCAACGCCGCCTCGGCGGTGATGGCCGGCATGCGCGTCGTCGTGGTGGCCTGCCGGGAGAACGGCGACGTCGATGTCGACGACCTGCGTGCCAAGGTCGAGAAGCATCGAGATGCGTTGGCCGCCATCATGATCACCTACCCGTCGACCCACGGCGTGTTCGAGCATGACATCGAGGACATCTGCGCGGCGGTGCACGACGCGGGCGGTCAGGTCTACGTCGACGGTGCGAACCTCAATGCGCTGGTCGGGGTGGCGCGTCCGGGCCGCTTCGGCGGCGACGTGAGCCACCTCAACCTGCACAAGACCTTCTGCATCCCGCACGGCGGTGGTGGACCCGGTGTCGGTCCGGTCGCGGTGCGCGAGCACCTCGCGCCGTATCTGCCCGGACACCCGCTGGATCCCGAACTGCCCGACGCGGGTACGGTCGCCGCTGCGCCGTACGGCTCGGCGTCGATCCTGCCGATCACCTACGCCTACATCGCGATGATGGGCGCCGATGGCTTGCGGCGCGCGACATTGACCGCGATCGCATCCGCCAACTACATCGCCCGTCGCCTCGGCGATCGGTATCCGGTTTTGTACACAGGCGATGGGGGCTGGGTCGCGCACGAGTGCATTCTCGATCTGCGGGGGTTGACCAAGGCGACCGGCGTCACTGTCGACGACGTTGCGAAACGCTTGGCCGACTATGGTTTTCACGCTCCGACGATGAGCTTCCCGGTGGCCGGCACCCTGATGGTCGAACCCACCGAGAGCGAGAATCTCGACGAGATCGACGCCTTCTGCGACGCGATGATCGCGATCCGCGACGAGATCGACAAGGTCGCCGCCGGTGACTGGCCGGTCGAGGACAACCCGCTGCGCGGCGCTCCGCACACCGCGGAGGCCCTCGTCGCCGAGTGGGATCACCCGTATTCGCGGGAGGTCGCGGTCTACCCGAACGGACTGCCGTCGGCCGGTGGCCGGACCAAGGTGTGGCCCGCGGTGCGCCGCATCGACGGCACCTTCGGCGACCGCAACCTCGTCTGTAGCTGCCCGCCGATCGAGGCGTTCAGCAGCTGAGGGGGCTTCGTGATGCGTCGGGCTCGCTTCGCTCGTCGCTCCTCAGCCATCGAGGGCTTTCAGTTCCCGGCCTGCGACCACACCAGCTGATTGATGGTGACCGCGGCGGCAGGCTCGGGGTTGGGCATCGGGTTCGGGGTGACGGGGAACGTCACGGTCACCGTGGGTTTCGGCATCGGGGCGTCGCCGCGGAAGCCGAGGGCGGTGAGTTTGCCGAGTTGTTCGGGCTTGCTGACGAAGTCGAAGAACTCGGCGACCGCATCGCTCTGCTCCGGGGGGACTGCGGTGCCGCCGAGACGGATGATCGGATAGTCGGCGACCGATGTCGGACCACCCGGCACCACCTCGGCGAGCCGGGCCGTGGTGTCGGTGCGGGTCAGCTGGTACAGCGACTGTTCGGTGATCGGCACCGCGTGGATCGACGACGACGCCGGATCCTGATAGTTCTCCGCCATCGTGTTCGCCGCGCCCTGCGTCGTCCCGTCCGGTGACGCCGGTGCACCGCTCATCATCGCTTCGATGCTGGATGACACGGTCGGCGACTTGGCGTCGGCGGCGGTCAGCGTGCCGGACGTGCGGGTCACCTGCGCGGCGACCGCCTGGCCGGCGAGCACGGTGGCGTCGGAGCCGGCACCCACCGGAACGGCCATCCGCAATGAGCCCCAGCTGCCGCGCCCGACGCGGGCCAGGCTGCGGTTCTCGGCCTGATACATCGGCACCTGGCTCCAGTCGAGGGAGCCGTCGAAGGATTGCGCGAGTTCGGGCGCCATCGCCAGCACGACCGGCGAGGTCACCAACGACGACGGCTGTCCCTCCACAGCGTCGGGTTTCGCCGTCGACAACTCGGCCGCCCAGATCGACGACTCCGGCACCCACGCTGCCGGGTAGGGGCCCAGCGACTCGACGTCCCAGTTGCCCTTGAGTCCGTCGAGGGTCACCCGGGCATCTCCCGGCCGGACCGCGATCGTGATGCAGTGGTCGCGGACAATCGGGTTGGTCTTCGCATAGTCCTGTGCGATCGACCCGAGGGTCTGCGCGACGGCCGGATCGGCGATCACCGGCACCGTTGTCTTCCCGGCCACACAGGTGCCGGCGGCCTGATCGCCCTGCTCGTCGATGTGATCGCCCAGCTGCCGCCACACCACGACGGCGGCGGCGATCAGCACGATCGACAACACTGCGGCGACGAGTCCACGGCTCACCCCGCGGTGGCGAATACCGTTGCGCCCGTCGTCACTCCGATGATGTGCCAACACCCAGTCCTTCGCGTCAGGTCGCCGCCGCCCACCAGTGACCACGGGTGGCGACGAAAAGCCGTTGGCAAAAGACTATGGGACGCAACGCCGACGCGGGGGTATGCGACACGGATGTGATCGGTCACGGAACCGTGTCACATACCTCCGCGGACGGGTGAAATCAGGCGTTGGCGGCCTTGAACTCGCGCCGCTTGCGATGCAGGATCGGCTCGGTGTAGCCGCTGGGCTGCTTCGCACCCTCCAGGATCAGCGCCTTGGCCGCCTGGAACGCGATGTTCGTGTCGAAGTCGGGCGCCAGCGGACGGTACGACGGGTCGTCGGCGTTCTGCCGGTCGACGACCGGGGCCATCCGCTCGAGTGCGGCGACCACGTCGTCGGCGGACACGATGTCGTGCCGAATCCAGTTGGCCAGGAGTTGGCTGGAGATCCGCAGCGTCGCGCGGTCCTCCATGAGTGCGACGTCGTGGATGTCGGGCACCTTGGAGCAGCCCACACCGTGGTCGATCCAGCGGACCACGTAGCCGAGGATCGACTGGCAGTTGTTGTCGAGTTCTTCCTTCTTCTCCGCGTCCGACCAGTCGGTCTTCGGGGCCAGCGGGATGGTGAGGATGTCGTCGACCGATGCCGGATCGCGCTTGGCGATCTCGTCCTGCCGCTCGAACACGTCGACGAGGTGATAGTGCATGGCGTGCAAGGTCGCGCCGGTCGGGGACGGCACCCACGCGGTGTTCGCGCCGGCCTGCGGTTGTGCGATCTTCTGCTCGACCATGTCGGCCATCAGATCGGTCATCGCCCACATACCCTTACCGATCTGCGCCTTGTGCTGCAGACCCGCGTGCAGACCGATGTCGACGTTGGAGTCCTCGTAGGCCGACATCCACTTCTGCTTCTTCATCTCGCCCTTGCGGATCATCGCACCCGCCTCCATCGACGTGTGGATCTCGTCGCCGGTGCGGTCGAGGAAGCCGGTGTTGATGAACACCACGCGGTTCTCGGCGGCCTTGATACAGGCCTTGAGGTTGACCGTGGTGCGGCGCTCCTCATCCATGATGCCGACCTTGAGGGTGTTCTCCGGGAGTCCGAGCACCTGCTCGACGCGGCCGAACAGCTCTGCGGTGAACGCGACCTCGTCCGGGCCGTGCATCTTCGGCTTCACGATGTAGATCGAGCCGGTCCGCGAGTTCTGCAGCCCCTCGGTCGACAGACCGTGAGTGGCGGCCAGGGAGGTGAACAGCGCGTCGAGGATGCCCTCGGGAACCTCGTTGCCGTCGGCGTCGAGCACTGCCGGGTTGGTCATCAGATGACCGACGTTGCGGACGAACAGCAGCGACCGGCCGTGCAGATCGAAGCCCGACCCGTCGGGTGCGGTGTACTCGCGGTTCGAGTTCAGTGTGCGGGTGAAGGTCTTGCCGCCCTTGCTGACCTCTTCGGCCAGGTCGCCCTTGTTGAGGCCGAGCCAGTTGCGGTAGCCGAGCACCTTGTCGTCGGCGTCGACCGCGGCCACCGAGTCCTCGAAGTCCATGATCGTGGTGATCGCCGACTCCATCACGACATCCTTGATGCCGGCCGGGTCGGTCGAGCCGATGGGGGAGTCCGCGTCGATCTCGATGTCGAGGTAGAGGCCGTTGTGGCGCAACAGCACCGACGACGGCGCCGATGCGTCACCGCGGTATCCGGCGAAGGCCGACGGGTCGGCCAGCGTCGAGGTCTTGCCGTCGGCGAGCGTCACCTGCAAGGCACCGTCGGCGACGGCGAACGCGGTGACATCGGTGTAGCTGCACTGCTCGAGCGGGACCGCCTTGTCCAGGAAGTCCTTGGCGTAGGCGATGACCTTGTCACCGCGAACCTTGTTGTAGCCCTTGCCCTTTTCCGCGCCGTCGGCCTCGGGGATGACGTCGGTGCCGTACAGCGCGTCGTACAACGAACCCCAGCGGGCGTTGGACGCGTTGAGGGCGAAGCGGGCGTTGAGGACCGGCACCACGAGCTGCGGTCCGGCCGTCTCGGAGATCTCGCGGTCGACGTTGTCGGTGCCGATCTGGAAGTCGGCGGGCGGCTCGACGAGGTAGCCGATCTCGGTCAGAAACGCCTTGTAGGCGGCGAAATCACTGGCATCGTTGTCGCGGTGCCAGGCATCGATCTTGGCCTGCAGATCGTCGCGGACGGCGAGGAGTTCACGGTTGCGGGGCGCGAGATCGTTGATCACCGACGCGGCTCCCGACCAGAAGGCGTCCTGGTCTACACCGGTGCCGGGCAGCGCCTCGTTGTTGATGAAGTCGTACAGGACGGACGCGACCTGCAACCCGTTGACAGTGACCCGGTCTGACATGACAGCCTCTCTCGCGGTGGAAACGATGCATCCATGCTACTCGTCGGTAATTTAGTGGCCTACCGGCATCCCGGTCAGCCCTGAACTGGCCGGATGGTCAGGCCGCGATGCCGGTGTGGGGAAATCGCGACGGTGGTCCGCGGCCAGCAGATCGGTGCACCTGTCGGCCACGATATCGCGCAGGACCGCACCGTCGTCGGCGATCGCCGACTGTTCGCGCACGTACTGGGCGCGCCCGGCCGCCGTCTCGATCGGCACCGGCTCGTAGCCCAGTGCCCGCAGATCATAGGGGCTGGCCCGCATGTCGAGTTCCCGCGCCCGCAGCGCGAGTTCGAAGCACCGCAGGAGCAGGTCTGAGTCGATCAGCGGACTCAGCTGCAGACACGCCCGGTAGAGGTCCATCGTCGCGTGCAGGCACCCGGGCTGTTCGTCGTCGATCTGTCGGTCGCGGCGCAGCGGGAGCTCGTTGCGCGGTCGGGCGTCGTCAGTGAAGAAGCGGAACGCGTCGAAGTGGGTGCAGCGCAGCGGCATCTGCTCGACGACCGCATCGGTACCGGCCGCGCCCAGGCGCAGCGGCAACGAGTGCCGTGTCTCGTCGGTGCGATAGACCATGGCCCACTCGTGCAGACCGAAACACCCGAACCGGGCGGACCGTCGAGCGGTGGCCCGCAGCAACGCCTCGGTGGCCGCGACCGCCCCGGATCGTTTGCTCAAGAATGCCGGATCGACGGTCGCGCCCGAGCCGACCCGGTGATAGCCCCGCAGTGACAGGTACTCGTCGGCGCCGACGAGCACCACGCCGGGCCCGGGGTGCCATCGGCGGACCTGCGCGGGGCGCGCCGCGTAGTAGGTGAACAGGAAGTCGATCACCGGATGCTTGATGCCCCGACGCCGGGCGCGCACATACGGGCCGATCAGCTCGTCGACCCGGGCGCGGTGGCGCTCACCACGTGCACGCCACTCGCGTGTGGCCAGAACCGTGGGTGCCGACATCAGACGCGGTGGGTTTCATCGCGCACCGTGCCGACGAACTCCTCGACCAGGTCCGCCAGCGCGACGATGCCGATGGTGCGGCCGCTGTCGTCGACCACGGCACCCAGGTGTGAGCTGGTGCGACGCAGTGCGGCGGTGGCGTCGTCGAGGGGAGTGGTCGAGGGGATGACCGGCAGCGGACGAATCTTGTCGCTGCCGATGATGGTGTCGGGGCCGATCTGCTCGTCGAGGATCTCGTCGAGGACGTCCTTGAGGTGCAGGTAGCCGGTGAAGGTGCCGTCGGGACCGCGCACCGGGAATCGGGAGAAGCCGGTGCCGCTGACGGCGCGCTCCACCGCACCCAGGGTCGGGCCGGCCCGGCCGGTTGCGGGGTCGATCTCGACACTGACGCTGCGCATCTGCTCGAGGGAGATCATCACCTCGGCGACCGACCGGCTCACCGACCGCAGCGCCCGGCTGAGCCGTTCGTGCTCCTCGGCGTCGATGAGTCCCTCCTGCTTGGATTCACCGAGCATCTGGGCCAGTTCGCCCGTCGACACCGACGCGGCCAGTTCGTCCTTGGGTTCGACACGCATCGCGCGCAACGAGATGTTGGCCAGCCAGTTGTAGAACGCGATCAGGGGTCGGGCCAGGCGCAGGAACATCAGATGGATCGGTACGAGCAGCATCGCCGAGCGTTCCGGTCCGGCCAGCGCGATGTTCTTCGGCACCATCTCACCGAGCAGGATGTGCAACACCACCACCAGCGCCAACCCGATCGCGAACGCGATCGGATGCAGCAGCGAGTCGGGGACGTGCACGGCGTGCAGCGGTTTCTCGATCAGATGCGCGACCGCGGGCTCGGCGACGCGGCCGAGGATGATCGAACAGATCGTGATGCCCAACTGGGCGCCGGCCAGCATCAGCGACAGGCGCTCGCCGGCGCGGATGACGGTCCGGGCCCGCGTCTTGCCGCTTTCCTCCAGTGCTTCGAGCCGGTCCCGGCGCGCGGAGATGAGGGAGAACTCGGCGCCGACGAAGAACGCATTGCCGGCCAGCAACGCGATCGCGAGGACCAGTGCCCAGATGTCGTTCACCGGCGGTCCCGTTCGGCCGGCTCGGTTGGGGGCGCATCATCATCGGTGATCGGTCGCAGCGAGACCACGTCGACCCGACGGCCGTCCATCTGCGTCACCGTCGCACGCCACGTCGTGTCCGACACGGGTGACGGCTCCTCGTCATCGTCGTCCTCGTCGATGGTGATGCGAGGAGGCAGGTCGACGATGTCCCCGGCCTCCGGGATGCGACCCAGGCAGAACATCACGAGTCCGCCGAGGGTGTCGTAGGAGCCCTCGGGTGCGCGGTAGCCCGTCGCGTCGAACAGCTCGTCGACGCGCAGCAGACCGGAACAGATGTAGCCGTCTCCGTCGGCGGCGACGTCGGCGCGTTCCTGATCGTGTTCGTCGGTCACGTCACCGAGGATCTCCTCGATGAGGTCCTCGGTGGTGACGATGCCCGCGGTGCCGCCGTATTCATCGATGACGACGCACACCTCCATCCCGTCGCGGCGGATCTGTTCCATCAGCGCATCGCCGTCGAGGGTCGTCGGCACCCGCGGGACCTGCCGGGCGATGGACGCCACGGTGGTGCCGGCCTGCCGATCCGGGGCGATGGTGAATGCCTGCTTGACGTGCACGACGCCGACCAGCGCGTCGAGGTCGCCGTCGATCACGACGGGGAAGCGCGAGTGTCCGGTCCGCGACGACGCCATCACCAGATCCCGGATGGTGTCCTCGCGATCGAGGCATTCGACGGTGACGCGCGGGGTCATCAGATCTTCGGCGGTTCGCTCCCCGAATCGCAGCGACCGATCGACCAGGGTGGCGGTGTCGGCGTCGATCGACCCCTCACGTGCCGAGTTGCGCACCAACGACACGAGTTCCTGCGGCGACCGCGCCGACCGCAGCTCCTCGGCGGGTTCGATGCCGAGGCGTCGGACGATCCAGTTCGCGGTGCCGTTGAGCCCGTTGATCGCCCATCGGAACGCGGCCGAGAAGACGGTCATCGGTCCGGCGGTCGCGCGGGCCACCGCCAGCGGCCGCGCGATCGCCAGATTCTTCGGGATCAGCTCGCCGAGCACCATCGACAGCGACGTCGCGATCACCAGGGCCAGGATCAACGACGTCACCGATGCGACGGCGTCGCTGACGCCGAGCGCGTCCAACGCGGGTGCGAAGATCCGCGCGAGGACGGGTTCGGCGATGTAGCCGGTGATCAGGGTGGTGATCGTGATCCCGAGCTGCGCGCCGGACAGCTGGAACGACAACGTGGCATGTGCCCGCTGCACCAGGCGCGAGCGCCGGTCGTCGTTGGTGGCGACGTCATCGGCGATCGTCGAACGTTCGAGTGCGGTCAGCGAGAATTCCGCGGCCACGAACAGCGCGGTGCCCAGGGTCAGCGCGACGAATCCGAGCAGACTCGCGACGAGTATGACTATCTCCACCGATCACCACCCACCGGGCAGCGGACGTCCTTCGGCGAACCCGGCCGGCGACTGGATACCCAGCACCACCTTGTCGTGCAGTTCGGCCAGACTCCGGGCGCCGGTGTAGGTGGCGGTGCTGCGCACCCCGGCACACACGTGGTCGATCAGATCCTCAACGCTGGGGCGTTCCGGATCGAGCCGGATCCGCGACGACGAGATGCCCTCCTCGAACAGGCTCTTGCGGGCCCGGTCGTAGGTGCTGTCGTTGGCCGACCGGGCGGCGACAGCGCGCTTCGAGGCCATGCCGAAGCTGACCTTGAAGCGCCCGTGCGCGTCCTCCTGCAGGTCGCCGGGCGACTCGTAGGTACCGGCAAACCAGGAGCCGATCATGACGTTGGAGGCGCCGGCCGCGATGGCCAGCGCGACATCGCGCGGGTGCCGGACGCCACCGTCGGCCCAGACGTGGGCGCCGTGTTCACGGGCGACCGTCGCGCACTCGGCGACCGCGGAGAACTGCGGGCGACCGACGCCGGTCATCATGCGGGTGGTGCACATCGCGCCCGGTCCGACACCGACCTTGACGATCGACGCCCCCGCGTTGATCAGATCGATGGTGCCGGCGGCCGACACCACATTGCCCGCGGCGATGGGCACGCCCGGATCGGCGGTTGCGACCGCATCCAGTGCCGCGAGCATCTTCTCCTGATGGCCGTGGGCGGTATCCATCACCAGTAGGTCGGCGCCGGCCTGGGCCAGTGCCTTCGCCTTGCCGACCACGTCCCCGTTGATGCCGACTGCCGCAGCGATCCGCAGTCGGCCGTCGCCGTCGACGTTGGGTTGATAGATGCCGTGCCGCAGTGCCCCGACGCGCGTGAGAATCCCGGCGAGCGCACCGTCGGGGTCGACCAGGATCGCGAGTCCGAGGTGCTGGTCCTCGAGCGCGTCGAAGACCTCCCGCGGTGGCGTACCGACCGGTCGGATGACCATCGTCGGATCGAGGACGTCGCGGACCCGGGCGAAGCGGTCGACATCGTTGCACCGTTTCTCGGTGACGACACCGACCGGACGTCCTTCGTCGACGACCACCGCCACCCCGTGCGCACGCTTGGGGATCAGTGCCAACGCGTCGGTGACCGAGTCATCGGGCGAGAGCGTGACGGG
Organism: Gordonia sp. CPCC 205515; assembly: GCF_048537925.1. Classification (NCBI taxonomy): domain Bacteria; kingdom Bacillati; phylum Actinomycetota; class Actinomycetes; order Mycobacteriales; family Gordoniaceae; genus Gordonia; species Gordonia sp. CPCC 205515. The sequence goes on from NZ_JBCLVJ010000018.1 coordinate 27,032, forward strand.
GGTGTCGGCGACCAGGTGCCGCGACTTCACGTACGAGATCGACGCGGCGGCCGCGCTGATCGGCAGATCCTGCGGCAACACCACGAGCCCACCGCGCCGGGCCACCGTCTCGGCCATTCGGCGCCCGGCCACCGCGGTCATGTTCGCGACCACGATCGGGATCGTCGTACCGGTGCCGTCCGACGTCGACATGTCGACGTCGAACCGCGACGCCACGTCCGAGCGGTTCGGCACGATGAACAGATCGTCGTAGGTCAGATCGTGAGCGGGCCGATGGCCTTCGAGAAATCGCACGGTGGTGTCCAGTCTCGGGGAGTGGCGGAGGGGTGGTTTTGCCGGATCTATTCGGTGACCTCGGACCGGTCCCCACTCCAGAGTGTGTGGAAGGTGCCCGGCTTGTCGACCCGCTGGTAGGTATGGGCCCCGAAGTAGTCGCGCAGCCCCTGCGTCAACGCGGCCGGCAGGCGTTCCGCCCGCAGACCGTCGTAGTAGGACAGCGACGACGCGAACGCCGGCACCGGGATACCGAGCATGGTGGCGGTGGCCACGACGCGGCGCCAACTGTCGATCCCGGCCTCGACGGCCTCCCGGAAGTACGGTGCGAGCATGAGGCTCGGCAGATCGGGGTTCTCGGCATAGGCCTCGCGGATGCGGTTGAGGAACTGTGCCCGGATGATGCAGCCGCCACGCCAGATGGTGGCCACCGCACCACGATCGACATCCCAGCCGTACTCGGCGCTACCGGCCGCGATCTGATCGAAACCCTGCGCGTACGCGACGACCTTGGAGGCGTACAGCGCGGTCTTGATGTCGGCGACGAACGAGTCCTTGTCGGTCGGCGCATCACCCAGGTGTCCGGCGGCCAGCCCGCGGGCGGCCTCGCGTTGCGCTGTCGAACTCGACAGTGCGCGAGCGAACACCGCCTCGGCGATGCCGGTGGTCGGAATGCCCAGGTCAAGGGCCGACTTCACCGTCCAGCGGCCGGTGCCCTTCTGCCCGGCGGCGTCGACGATCACATCGACGAGCGGTTTACCGGTCTCGGCGTCGACCTGACTGAGCACCTCGGCGGTGATCTCGATGAGGTAGCTCTCGAGTTCGGTGGTGTTCCACTCGCGGAAGACGTCGGCGATGTCGGTGACTGGCAGATCCAGCGCGTTGCGCAGCAGGTCGTAGGCCTCGCCGATCAGCTGCATGTCGGCGTACTCGATGCCGTTGTGCACCATCTTCACGAAGTGGCCGCTGCCGTCCGGGCCGATGTGGGTGCAGCACGGTTCGCCGTCGACGTGCGCCGAGATCTCCTCGAGCAGCGGGCCGAGCGACTTGTACGACTCGGCAGGCCCGCCCGGCATGATCGACGGCCCCTTGAGCGCACCCTCTTCGCCGCCGGAGATGCCGGCACCGACGAAGTGCAGGTTGCGCTCGGCGAGCGAACGCTCCCGGCGAATGGTGTCGGTGTAGAGCGAGTTACCGCCGTCGATGATGATGTCGCCGGGTTCCATGACCGAGGCGAGTTCCTCGATGACCGCGTCGGTGGGATCGCCGGCCTTCACCATGATCAGCACGCGGCGCGGCTTCTCCAGCGCGCCGACGAACTCCTCCATCGTCTCGGTGCGGATGAAGTCCCCCTCGGACCCGTGCTGGTCGATCAACGCGTCGGTCTTGGCGATGCTCCGGTTGTGCAGCGCGACGGTGTAGCCGTGGCTGGCGAAGTTGCGGGCGATGTTGGAGCCCATGACCGCCAGACCGGTCACACCGATCTGGGCCTTTTTGTCGGACGAGGCGGCAGCGTTTGTCATGGGGCCAAGCCTATTGGTTGTCTCCGACAGCGACGACCGCGAGGGGTCACCACTAGGCCGCAGAGATCAACCTGCTCAGCTCGGTCAGCCAGGGGATGGCCACCGCGAGCGTCGGGACGACGAGGATCGCCGCGGCCGCGATGTAGGCGGCGAATGCGATCAAGCGGGTCGGCCGGTCATCGCAGAGCCGGTGGATGCGGGCCAGGGTGGTGGGACCGCCGACGGCCATCGCGCCACGTGGGGCGACCGCGTCGGCGCAGGCGACGAGCGCCCGGCCCAGGGTGGTCGGCGCGGTGGCGCGTACGGCCTGGTCGTCGGCCAGGGCCTCGACGAGCAGCTCGACGGCACCGAGTGCCGAGCGACTGCGGACGAATCGGGGGAATGCCTCGTGGAGTGCGATGAACGCTTCGAGGACCAGGTCGTGCCGGGCGCGCAGGTGGGCGCGCTCATGGGCGAGGACCGCGGTGAGTTCGTCGCGGGAGAGTCGGGCGACGACCCCTTCGCTGACCACGACGCGCTGGCGGATGCCGGGCAGACAGTAGGCGAGAGGTTGCTGGACGTCGATCATCCGGACGTCGCTGGCGAACAGTGGATGGGTGACGTCGCGGCGGTCGCAGCGGTCGAGGATGTCGATGAGTTGACGGTGTGCGTGCCGCCGGGCGCGGGTGCGCACACCGACGCGGATCACGGTGTACATCAGGCGGGCGCCGACCATCAGGGTCAGGGCGAACACGCCGACCAGAATCAACCAGACCGGCAGGCCGAGGCGCTCGATCTCGTGGATCGGATGGGTGGTCGGGGCGCCGTCGGCGCCGGGGGCGAGCAGATTCGCGGCGATGGCGAGCCCGCAACTGAAGGCCGACAGGACCGCGGCCAGGGCGATCGCCTGCCAGAGCGCCATCGCTGCCCGAGGTGTCTTGATCGGCCAGCTCGCGCGAGACAACGCCTCGGCGGCGGGACCGACCAACACCAGGGTCAGAATGCCGAAGAGCAGCGCAGTCATCGAGCGTGTCCTTGCGTGGGCTGTTGGGCGGGTGGCTGTGCTCGGGAATCTATCCCGAGTCGTGCGTGCCGCGGGCGGCTTCGAGCTGATCGAGTGCGTCGCGCAGAGCTGCGGCCTCCTCGGCGCCGACCCGGCCGACGAACGAGACGAGGGCCGCGTGGCGTGATCCGGGGGCGTCGGCCTCGCTCAGCGCATCGACCATCAGGCTGGCGACGAGGTCTTCCCGTGGGTGGGTCGGGATGTACTTGTGCGCGCGGTCGTCGCGGATCTGGGTGACCAGGTTCTTCTTCGCCAGGCGCTGCAGCACCGTCATCACGGTGGTGTAGGCCAGGGATCGGTCACGCGACAGCGCTGCATGCACCTGCCGCACTGTCTGCGGTGTCGGACTCGCCCACAGCGTGTCCATGACCGCGCGCTCGAGATCACCCAGTCCATTCATTCTTCGCATTTTACTTCCGCTTCCTCTGCTTGCTCAGGTTGGCCGACATTTCACGTCCGTCCTGATCACAGCGATTTCCCGACCAGCCCTTGACAACGTTGGTAAGGCTATCCTACATTGGTCTTACGTCGGACCGCGCGAGAGTCCTGAGGGCTGCAGAGACCCCCGGTCCACGCCACGATAGGCCCCACGTTGCCACGCAACGTGGGGCCTATCGGTTCCCTGTGGGGCCTTGTTGCCCGGGTTCGGTGGCGCCAACCCCACCCTTCCGAGCGCGCCCTTATGCAGGTGTCATGACAATCTCGTGGGTATGAGCATTGACAGCGAGCAGATGATCAAGGACACCTTCGGCAAGGGGTTCGACAACACGGCCCTGGGTCTGGTGCTCGATGAGGTGACCGAGGATGCCGTGCTCGCGCACTTCGAGATCGGGCCGCAGCACCATCAGCCGTTCGGCATCGTGCACGGCGGCGTCTACTGCGCGGTGGCCGAGAGCGTGGCAAGCTGCAGCGCGTTCACCTGGCTGCACGCCGTCGGCATCGGCGGCACCGCCGTGGGCGTCAACAACAACACCGACTTCATCAAATCGGTCAGCACCGGCACGGTTGCCGTCGTGTCGTCGCCGATCCATCGCGGACGCCGACAGCAACTCTGGAAGGTCACCATGACCGACGATCAGGGCAAGCTGGTCGCCACCTCCCAGGTCCGGCTGCAGAACATCGAACTCCCGGCCGGCGTCGAGGTCCCGACGGCGGGTGGGGCGTGACCGGACCCGGACGGGGACTCTCGCCGCAGGCCCGGACGCGTCTGGAGGAGATCCTCGGGCCCGTCGACGACGACCTCGCCGCCCGCTATCCCGGTGATCGACCGACACGGCAGCCCGCCCACACGGTCTACCTCAGCGCGGCCGACGCCGACGTCGACACTCCCCGGACCTGGGCCACGCAGGCGCAGCAGATCGCCGAGGTCGGCCGCACCGCGCTGACCGAGCTCGCCGGCGACGACGCCGTGGAACTCGCGCTGCGACGCCTGGGTACCAATCCGGTCGAGGATCTGCGGATCGACCTGGAGGACGGTTACGGCTGGCGCGACGACGCCGTCGAGGACGCCCACGCCCGGCGGGCCGGCGAGACGCTGGCCGCGTGGACCCGGCAGCGGCCGTACGCCCCCTGGATGGCCGGCATCCGCGCGAAGGGGCTCGGCGCCCGCGAACGCCACCGCGGACTGCGCACCCTCGAGCTGGTGCTCGACGCCGCCGGCGGGGTGCCGGACGGCTTCGTGTTCACCGTGCCCAAACTGCGCGATGTGCGGCAGGTGGACGCGGTGAACGTGCTGTGCGCCGACCTCGAACGGGTTCATGGACTTGCGGAGGGAACCATGCGCTACGAACTCCAGGTGGAGATCCCGCAGGCGGTGCTGGGTGCGGACGGGCGGGCCACCGTCGCCGAGGCGATCCACCGTGCCGCCCCGCGGCTCTCGGGCTTGCACTACGGGACCTACGACTACAGCGCCGCGTGCGGCATCGTGTCCGCGCAACAGTCGCTGGCGCACCCGGTCGCCGACCACGCGAAGGCGGTCATGCAGGCCGCCGCGGCGCAGACCGGCGTCTGGATCAGCGACGGCTCCACGCAGATCATGCCGACCGGCAGCGTCGAGAACGTCGAGGCAGCCCTGCGCCGCCATCACGGGCTGGTCGTGCGCTCGCTGGAACGAGGCTTCTACCAGGGCTGGGACATGCATCCCGGCCATCTCGTCACTCGCTGGACCGCGGTCATCGGCTTCTTCCGCTCCGCCATGCCCACCGCGGCCGCCCGCCTGCAGTCCTACTTTCAGCGCAGCGCAGGCGACGTCGTCGACGAGCCGGCCACGGCACTGTCGCTGGCCCTGGTGCTGGACCGGGGTGCCGCCGCGGGTGCGTTCACCGCGGACGAGGTCACTGCGATCGCGCCGCTGTGCACCGCAGACGCGCTCGCCGACCTGCGTGCCGCCGGCGGCAGCCTCCCCACCACCCGTTGACAGCGCCCCCGATCCCGTCGACAGCGCCCGCTCCCGCGTCGACAGCGCCCGCTCCCGCGTCGACGGCGCCCCCGATCCCGTCGACAGCGCCTGCTCCCACGTCGACAGCGCCCACAGCCGACACGACGCTCGCCGCGCCGGATCGGTGACCGCGTGGCAGGATGACCCGTACGTCGCTCCCGGCTCGTCCCGGGGGTGCACGATCCGATGTCGTATCTCTGTCGCGAGGAGTCACCCGGGTGCGTTTGTCGCCACATGAGCAGGAACGGTTGCTGATCTCCTACGCCGCCGAACTCGCCCGACGACGCCAAGGCCGGGGACTCAAACTCAACCACCCCGAAGCGGTGGCCGTCATCACCGACCACGTCCTCGAGGGTGCACGCGACGGGCGATCGGTGGCCGAACTGATGACATCGGGACGCGAAGTGCTGCGCCGCGACGACGTCATGGACGGCATCCCGGAGATGCTGCACGACGTCCAGGTGGAAGCCACCTTCCCCGACGGCACCAAACTCGTCACGGTGCACAACCCGATCGATTGACGCTCCGACGCCGAACCCGATCATCCGCTCAGCCAGCCGAGAGGTGTGCATGTCGCGAACCGAACCGTCGATGATCCCCGGCGAGATCATCGCCGCCGAGGGCACCATCGAACTCAATGCGGGCGCCGACGCGGTGACCCTGACCGTCGTCAACGCCGGCGACCGCCCGGTGCAGGTGGGTAGCCACGTCCACTTCCCGCAGGCCAACGCCGCGTTGCGGTTCGACCGCACCACCGCCCACGGCCGTCGACTCGACATCCCCGCGGGCACCGCCGTCCGGTTCGAGCCGGGCATCGAGATGACCGTCACCCTGGTGCCACTCGGCGGGACGCGCGAAGTGCATGGCATTACCCTCGACGCGCCGGGAGGACTCGACTGATGGCGATACTCGGACGCGATCGTTACGCACAGCTGTTCGGCCCCACAGTCGGCGACCGAATCCGCCTGGCAGATACCGATCTGCTCATCGAGGTGACTGAAGACCGCTGCGGCGGACCGGGGCTCGCGGGTGATGAAGCCGTCTTCGGTGGCGGCAAGGTGATCCGGGAGTCGATGGGGCAGAGCCGCGCCGCCCGCGCCGACGGAGCCCCGGACACCGTCATCACCGGTGTGGTGGTCCTCGATCACTGGGGAATCATCAAGGCGGACATCGGCCTTCGTGACGGCCGGATCACCGCGATGGGCAAGGCGGGCAATCCGGACACGATGGACGGGGTGCATCCGGATCTCGTCATCGGGCCGTCGACGGAGATCATCGCCGGCAACGGCAAGATCCTCACCGCGGGCGGCATCGACTGCCACGTCCATTTCATCTGCCCGCAGATCATGGACGAGGCGCTCGGTAACGGCATCACCACCCTCATCGGCGGCGGCACCGGTCCCGCCGAGGGCAGCAAGGCCACCACCGTCACCCCGGGGGCCTGGCATCTGAAATCCATTCTGCAGGCCACCGACGGATGGCCGATGAACATCGCGCTGCTGGGCAAGGGCAACACCGTCAGTGCCGAGGCGATGCATGAGCAGATCCGTGCCGGCGCTTCAGGTTTCAAGCTGCACGAGGACTGGGGGAGCACGCCGGCGGCGATCGACGCCTGCCTGCGGGTCGCCGACGAGACCGGCGTGCAGGTCGCCCTGCACTCCGACACCCTCAACGAGGCGGGCTTCGTCGAGCAGACCCTCGGCGCCATCGCCGGACGTGGCATCCACGCCTATCACACCGAAGGCGCGGGTGGCGGGCACGCACCCGACATCATCACCGTGGCGGCGTACCCCAACGTGCTGCCGAGTTCCACCAATCCCACGCGGCCGCATACGGTCAACACGCTCGACGAGCATCTCGACATGTTGATGGTGTGCCATCACCTCAACCCGACCGTCCCCGAGGATCTCGCCTTCGCGGAGAGTCGTATTCGGCCGTCGACCATCGCCGCCGAGGATCTGCTGCACGATCTCGGGGCCATCTCGATGATCGGCTCGGATTCGCAGGCCATGGGGCGCATCGGGGAGGTCGTCTTACGTACCTGGCAGACCGCGCACGTGATGAAACGCAAACGTGGTGCACTGTCGGGCGACGGAGCCGCCGACAATCAACGCGCGCAACGCTATATCGCCAAGTACACGATCTGCCCGGCCATCGCCCACGGCTTCGACGCGGAGATCGGGTCGATCGAAACCGGCAAACTCGCCGACCTCGTCTTGTGGGATCCCGCATTCTTCGGCGTGCGACCGGATCTGGTGATCAAGGGTGGCGCGATCGCCTGGGCGGCGATGGGCGACGCCAACGCGAGCATCCCCACCCCGCAACCGGTACTACCCCGCCCGATGTTCGGGGCCGCGCCCAAAACCGCTGCGGCGACGTCGATCAGCTTCGTCGCGCAAGGCGGACTCGACGCGGGGATCGAGGAGACGCTCGGACTCGACCGGCGGCTGGTGGCCGTCCGCAATACGCGTGGGATCGGCAAGGCCGACATGCCGAACAACGCCGCCACACCGGAGATCACCGTCGACCCCGACACGTTCACCGTGCGCGTCGATGGTGAGGTGTGGGATGCCGAACCGGTCACCGAACTGCCCATGGCGCAACGCTATTTCCTGTTCTGAGTGCGCCGATGTTCTCCACTGAACCCATGTCCGGGCTGGCGATGATGCTCACGCTGGCCGATTCGCGGCTCCCCGTCGGCGGGCACGTTCATTCCGGCGGTGTCGAGCAGGCGGTGGCCGACGGTGTCATCGTCGACGCCGACACCCTGGCCGACTATCTGCGTCGTCGGATCACCACCAGCGGTTTGGTCGCCGCATCCATCGCGGCTGCGGTCGTCGACGACACGCTCGATGTCGCTGCGGCGCAGGCCGAAACCGATGCGCGAACCCCGTCGGCGGCGGCGCGACGCGCATCGCTGGCGCAGGGGAGAGGTATGTTGCGCCTGGCCCGCCGCATGTTTCCGGATCACGACTGGACGCCGCACACCGGACGCACCCACCTGCCGGTCGTCTGCGGGTCCGTGGGCCGGGCCTCCCGGCTGTCCGGCTTCCACACCGCCCTGGTCCTGGTCTATACGACGATGAGCGGGTCGGCCACCGCCGGACAGCGACTGCTCGCCCTCGACCCGGCCGACGTCGCCCTCGTCATCGCCGAACTCGGCGCCGAATGCGAACGCATCGCCGCGGCCGCCGCGGTGGAACTCGCCGACCTGTCGGATCCGACCCTCGACGTCTTCGCCGAGCGGCACGAATGCCGCTCGATGCCACTGTTCATGTCGTAATCACTCGAATCAGCTCTGCCGAAAGGAAACTCATTCATGCCACCGCATCTCATCGACGGGCAACCGCACAGCCACGATCACGCCCGCCCGCGCCGCCACCGTGAACCCGGCGAGGCGTTGCGTATCGGCGTCGGCGGACCGGTCGGCTCCGGCAAGACCGCGCTCGTCGCGGCGCTGTGCCGACAGCTGCGCGACGAACTGTCGGTCGCCGTGCTCACCAACGACATCTACACCACCGAGGACGCAGACTTCCTGCGGCGCAACGCCGTCCTGCCCGACGAACGCATCACCGCCGTGCAGACCGGCGGCTGTCCGCACACCGCGATCCGCGACGACATCACCGCAAACCTCGACGCGATCGACGACCTCGTCGCCGCCAATCCGCCGCTCGACCTGATCCTCGTCGAGTCCGGTGGCGACAACCTCACCGCCACCTTCTCCACCGGTCTGATCGACGTGCAGATCTTCGTCATCGACGTCGCCGGCGGCGACAAGGTCCCGCGCAAAGGCGGTCCGGGAGTGACGTTCTCGGATCTGCTGGTGGTCAACAAGACCGACCTCGCCGAACGCGTCCACGCCGACCTGGACGTGATGCGCCGCGACGCCGAACGGGTCCGGGAGGGTCGGCCGACGGCGCTGATCTCGCTCACCGACGATCCGGCCGCCACCGACGTGTTGTCCTGGGTTCGAACGCAATTGGCCGAGATCCGGATCCCCGGCTGAGATCGTGCAGACCGAGATCGACATCGTCGCGCCCGCCGGTCGCTCCGCGCGGGTGGCCGCGGTCGGCGGTCTCGCCGCGCGGCAGACCGGGCCGAATGCGATTCACCTGATCAGCACCGCCGCAACACCACTCGGCGGCGACTCGATCGTGATCCGGGTCGTGGTCGAGGCCGGTGCCACGCTGCACCTGCGCACGGTCGCAGCGACCATCGCGTTGCCCGCCCGCGACCGCCTCGACTCCACCACCGAATGGCACATCGATGTCGCCGAAGGCGCACGCCTGCATGTGGATCCGGAGCCGACGATCGTCGCAGGCGGCGCGCAGCACGGTTCCACCACCACGGTCACCGCCCATCGCGACAGCACGGTCATCATCGCCGAGCACGCCCAACTCGGGCGTGCCGAAGAGTCCTTCGCAGTCCGGACGCGCGCCCGCTGGTCCGGGGCATTGCGCGTCGACATCGGGGGCCTACCGATCCTGCGGCACCGCCTGACTCTCGGCGACCCCGCCGGCGGCGGGCACCGCGCCGTCAGCAGCGTCTTCCGATTTCCCGACGAACGGCCGGCCACCGTCTCGCCGGTCGCCTACGCGGCACGACTGGAACTAACTCGGCCACACGACATTCCGGGTTCGACGCTGACCACTGCGCTCGACTCGTCGACCACCAGGGCACGCGGTCTCTGCGACGATCTGGAACTCGACGTGGCTCGCACCTGACCGGTGGACAAACGAAACTCCCGCCGGCACAACGTCACAACGTGTGCCGACGGGAGTCGGTCAGCGCAAACGCGGGTCAGCCCGCGTCGGCCTTCGTCGACGGTATGCCGGAGACTCGCGCTTCGACCTCCGGGATCGACTGCTTCTCCAGGTCGGAGAGCGCGCCGAGGGCGCTGCGCGCGTAGACCTGCTGCTCGGTGACCGCGAGTTGCGTACGTCCCTTGGTGCTGAACGCGAAGAACCAGTTGACCAGGGTGTTGAGGCGGTTGCGGAAACCGACCAGGTACACCAGGTGCAGGGCCAACCATCCGAGCCACGCGAAGTAGCCCTCGGTCTCGAACTTCTTCTTGGTACCCGGCAACGGCACCTGCATCACGGCGCTGAACCGCGACACCGTGGCCATCGAGCCCTTGTCGAAATAGCTGAACGGCTTGCGCTGCTCCTGCGTCTGCCCACGGAGCCCGGCGATGATCGCATCCGCCGCGTAGCGCCCGCCCTGAATCGCGCCCTGCGCCACGCCCGGCACGCCGTCGACGGCCATCATGTCGCCGACGACGAACACGTACGGGTTACCGGGAATCGACAGGTCTGGCAGCACCTGAACGCGACCGGCGCGGTCGAGTTCGACGCCGGACTGCTCGGAGAGCTGCTTGCCCAGCGGGCTGGCCTGCACACCGGCCGACCACACCTTGCACTGCGACTCGATACGCCGCGTGCTGCCGTCCTTCTCCTTCACCACGAGGCCGTCGTAGTCGAGGTCGACGACCATGGCATTGAGCTGGATCTCGACGCCGAGCTTCTCGAGCCGCTTGGCGGCCTTCTGGCCGAGCTTCGGACCGAAGGGCGGCAGGACGGCGGGTGCCGCGTCGAGCAGAATGACCCGCGCCTCGGTCGGGTCGATGTGCCGGAAGGTGCCCTTGAGTGTCTTGTCGCTCATCTCGGCGATCTGCCCGGCGAGTTCCACGCCCGTCGGGCCGGCGCCGATCACCACGAAGGTCAGCAGTTTGGCGCGCTCATCGGGATCGTCGGAGAGTTCGGCCTGCTCGAAGGCGCCGAGGATGCGGCCGCGCAGTTCGAGCGCATGGTCGACGGTCTTCATACCCGGCGCGTACTCCGCGAAGTGGTCGTTGCCGAAATACGACTGGTCGGCGCCCGCCGCGACGATCAGGCTGTCGTACGGGGTCTCGGTGATGCGCTCGAGCAGACGGTGAGTGACCGTCTTGCCCTCGAGATCGATCTTGAAGACGTCACCGAGCAGCACCTGGATGTTCTTCTCCTTGCGGAGGATGATGCGGGTCGCCGGCGCGATCTCACCCTCGGCGATGATCCCGGTGGCCACCTGATACAGCATCGGCTGAAACAGATGGTGGGTCGTCTTGGCGATGAGGGTCACATCGACGTCGTGCTTCGCCAGACGCTGCGCCGCGAAGAGACCGCCAAAGCCAGAACCGACGATGACCACATGCGGGCGTGCTGAGGTTCCAGTGGGGCTGCTCATCTGAAGGACGTCTCCTGTCGCTGCTAGGTTCGGCTGCTGCCGCACACCACCCATCACGGTAGTCAATCGACACCCATCGGGCGCGACGAGGACCCCGGTTGCGTCACAAAAAACACGCAAATGCGACATTCCGGCACTGCGGGACGGTTCAGGCGGTGAGGTCGACGACCCGTCGGTGCCGCGACCGGCCGCGCAGCGACGATTCCCAGTGCGCACGCAGCAACTCGTACTCGACCTCGCCGGACAGCTGGCCCGCATCGCCCATCCGCACCGCCGAGATCCGCATCCCGATCTTCTCCATCACCCGTCGCGACGACATATTCGCCGCCATCGTGCTGGCGAAGACCCGATCGGCGGCCAGGTCGTCGAAGGACATCACCATCAACGCGCGCGCGGCCTCGGTCGCCAGACCGCGACCCCACGCCTCGCGACGCAACCGATAGCTGAGTTCGAGTTCCGGGCGGCTGCTGTGGCGCGGCCTGCGCAGCGCGAACCACCCGAGGAATCCGGCAGGGCCGCGGTCGATCGCCGCCCACATACCCGTGCGATTTGCCCGCCGCTCGGCCTCCGCGCGGGGCAGCACCCAGTCCTCGATGACCTCGCGCGGGGTGGCGTGGCCTCCGCTGACAAACCGCATCACGGCCGGGTCGCGGTCGAGATCCACCAACGCATCGACGTCGGCTGTCGTGACCGGCCGTAGTCGTAGTCGCGCGGTCTCCAGATCCACCCTGCCCCCTGTCGCCGTTGATCCCCGAGTCGTGATCCCGGCGTGAGTCTACGGTCCGCGACCGCCGAATCCCGCGTGTCGGTGAGGGCGTGTTCTCCGGCGGTGCCGAAGGCTGTCATACCCATGCCCTATGGTTCGTTTCGTGGCCGATCAACTCACCGCAGACACCCCAACGCCCGGGACCGACGACGCCCGCGAGACAGTCGTCTCGCTGCAGCTGCGCTACGGCGACATGGACACCAATCACCACATCAACAACGTGCAGATCGCCCGGCTCTTCGAAGAGACCCGGGTGCGGTCGTTCGCGACGTGGTTCGAGACCCCGGGCCGCCCAGCCGGATTCTCGTTCGTCGTCGGCCGGCAGGACATCGTGTTCCGCGCGGTGCTGCACTACTCCGTCGAGCCGATCACCGGCCGCGCCTGCATCGGGCGCATCGGCAACTCGTCGTTCACCATGGTGCTGACCCTGATCGACGCCGCAGGCACCACCTGCGCGCTCGCCGAGACCACCATGGTGTCGGTCGACCCGGAATCGGGCCGCGCCACCCCCGTCCCAGAGGCGGTGCGCGACATTCTGACTCCGCATCTCGTCGAAGGGGCGAGCCTGCTGGCACGGCGCTGAGTGGAGTAGCGCCACCATGTTCCGCCTGCACCGCGCCGAACGTACCGACACCCTGGCCGACGCCCTCGGCGACATCGTGGTCTCCCCGCTCGACGACCCGATGCGCGCCGAAGTGGTCGCGGTCCCCGCACCCGGCGTCGAACGGTGGCTGCAGCAACGTCTCGCCACCCGGTTGGGGACGTCCGGGGTCGGCGACGGGATCTGCGCCAACATCGATTTCGCGTCACCGGCCGCACTGACTGATCGGGTTCTCGCCGACGCCCACGGCGCCGGCGACGGCCACCGCCTCGGTGACCCGTGGCGCCCGGCGGCGATGGTCTGGCCCATCCTCGAGGTTCTCGACGACACGATCGACCGGCCGGGCCTTTCGGTCCTCGCCCGACACCTTGGTCTGGACCCCAAAGGGTCGGACACCAAAGGATCTGACTCCGAACATCGGCTGGGTCGCCGCTACGCCGCGGCGCATCACATCGCCGGCCTCTTCGACAGCTATGGGCGTCAACGCCCGACGATTCTGGTGGACTGGGCGGCCGATCGGGACACCGACGGAATCGACGCGGCAGTGCCCGCCGACCTGGCGTGGCAGCCGATGGTGTGGCGTGCGGTTCGCGCGATCATCGGTGAACCGCACCCGGCCGAACTCCTCGCCGATCTCTGCGATCGGCTGCGTGCCGACCCGCAGCTGACGGATCTGCCGGAGCGGCTCAGCGTCTTCGGGCCCACCCGGGTCACCGAATCGCTGCGGGCGGTCCTCGCCGCCCTGGCCGCCCACCGCGATGTTCACGTCTTCGTGCCGCACGCGAGTCCCGCGCTGTGGACGCGGCTCGACGATCAGCCGTCCGCCGGGTCGGCGCCGATCCGCCGCACCGCCCGCCCGGATGCGGCCATCGGGCATCCGCTGCTCGCCGGCCTCTCCCGCGACGTGCAGGAACTACAGCTACGGCTGCGGCCATCGATCGATAGGGACGAGCACCACCCGCCCGCGGCGCCGTCGGCGCCCACACTCCTGTCGGCCCTGCAGTCCGGTATCCGCGACGATGAACTCGGACCAGGCTCGGTGGTCGCCGACACCTCCGTCGAGGTGCACGCCTGTCACGGACCCGACCGCCAGGTCGAGATCCTCCGCGACCGGCTCCTGCACCTCTTCGACGCCGATCCCACCCTGCAACCCCGCGACGTCCTGATCATGTGCCCCGACGTCGACACCTTTGCCCCCCTCATCCGCGGTGCGTTCGGACAACCCGGACTCGGACACCCGGCCTTCGATCTGCGGGTGCGCCTCGCCGACCGCGGGCTGCGTCACGTCAACCCGATCCTCGATGTCATCGCCGTGGTCACCGAACTCGCAGCCGGCCGTGCGACCGCCGGTGAGGTCGTCGACCTACTCGGCCGCGATCCCGTCCGCACCCGTTTCGAGATGTCCGACGACGATCTCGACGTCGTGCGGGAATGGTTGTCGCACAGCGGTATCCGTTGGGGCCTCGACGACCGCCAACGCGCCTCCTTCGGGCTCGGCGGATTCGCCCAGGGCACCTTCGACGCCGGCGTGGGACGGATCGCGCTCGGCACCCTCGCCGACGAGCGCGACGGCGAGTGGCTCGACACGGCACTCCCGCTCGACGGGGTGGAATCCACCGACATCGACCTCGCCGGTCGGCTGATCGACTTCATCGACCGGCTCACCGCCATCCTCGCCGACGTGGCACAGCCCGCACCCCGGGCCGTGTGGGCGGAGAGACTCGCCGCCATCGTCGACGACCTCACCGCCGTCGGCCCGAGCGAGGCCTGGCAGCGGGGACAAGCGTTGGCGGCGATCGGCGACGCCGTCGGCGAGCCCGGCGAACACCGCGGGACCGCCGATACCCAGGTCCTGCGGCTCGGCGACGTGCGGGATCTGTTGTCGGCGCTGATCGCCGGCCGGCCCACCCGCGCCAACTTCCGTACCGGCGAACTGACTGTCTGCACGATGGTGCCGATGCGGTCGGTCCCGCACCGGGTCATCATCCTGCTCGGCGTCGACACCGACGTGTTCCCGCGAGCCCAACGCAGCGACGGCGACGACGTCCTGGGCCGGGATCCGGTGATAGGGGAACGCAATCCGCGCGACGAGGACCGGCAGCTGTTCCTCGATGCGGTCACCGCCGCCACCGAAAACCTGCTCGTCTTCTACACCGGCGCCGACCCGATCACCGGCACCCGCGTGCCGCCGGCCGTGGTCGTCGGCGAACTGACCGACACGCTGTCGGTGCTGACCGGGGGAGTCGACGTCGTCCGCCGTCACACCCTGCATGCCTTCGACGCGCACAACTTCGAATCCGGCGTGGTTCCAGGGATTTCCGGCCCGCTGAGTTACGACGCGGAACTGCTCTCGGGTGCGAAGGCGTTACGGTCACCGACCAAGGTGGTCACCCCGCGGATCGCCGGCGTCGAGGTGTCGGCACCGCCGCACGGCGACATCGACCTGACCGACCTCACGGCGTTTCTCGTCAATCCGCTGCAGGGCTTCCTCCGGCAACGGTTGGGTGCCTCCATCGTCGAGGAGGACCAGCGTCCCGACGACCACCTCGACGTCACCCTGGAACCGTTGGACCGCTGGGCCATCGGCGACCGATTCCTCTCCGAGATGCTCGCGGGACGCGATTTCGACACCTGCCGCGCCGCCGAACAGCGCCGGGGAAGCCTGCCGCCCTTCGAATTCGGTACTCGCGAACTCGACACGATCACCCGCGATGTGCGGCAACTCTTCCTCGCCGCCGACGCCGAACGCTCCGGCACGCCGGCGAGCCGGGACATCGTCGTCGGGTTGCCCGACGGCCGCCAGATCCATGGCACCGTCGGTGACATCTTCGGCTCCGCGATCATCGCGGCCACCTATTCCCGGCTCAAGGCCAAACAGCGGCTGACCGCTTGGGTGCACCTGCTCGCCCTGGCCGCCGCAGCCCCGACCGAGCCGGCCATCGTCTCGAGCGTGGTCATCGGTCGGGGTTCGGGCTCGCGGCCGGTCGCTCGCTCGGTGCTCACTGCACCCGACGACCCGCTCGCCGTGCTGCACGACCTCGTCCGGCTGCGTGACCTCGGCCTGCGCACGCCGCTGCCGCTGCCGCTCGACCCGGCCGCCGAGTACGCACGAGTGTGCGGCAACGGTGCCCGGCCAGGCTCGGGTATCGCGGTCGCCCGCAAGGCCTTCAGCGGACCCTACGGGCCCGCGAAGACCGACTCCTACCTGCGGCTGGTCTACGGCGGTGACACCGCGGCCGCCGTCGACTTCGACGACATCCTCACCCCGACCATCGGCGGAGCCGAGCTCGGCGACCTGCACCTGCCCGGTGAACCGGATGATCACCTCTTCTGCGGACTGTCCCGTTTCATCTGGGAGCCGCTGCTGACGAACGAGGCCACCTCATGACCACCTCCCAGACGCTGCCGATCAGCCCGCAGCCCTTCGACATCCGGGCCGCACTACCGACGGGCACCACCGTTCTGGAGGCCAGCGCCGGCACGGGCAAAACCTACGCCATCGTCGGGGTCGCCGCCCGCCACATCGCTGAAGGAACACCGATCTCGCGGCTGTTGCTGGTGACCTTCAGCCGCTCCGCCACCGCCGAACTCCGCGAGCGCACCCGGCTCCGGGTCGCGGAACTGGTTGCCGCACTTGCGCACCCGGATGGTCCGCACGATACGGGCGATGAGCTGCTGTCCTTGCTGCTGCGCGGCACCACCGCCGAGATCGCCACCCGACGAAGCAATCTCGTCAAAGCGCTGTCGGATTTCGACGCGTCGACCATCGCGACCACCCACACGTTCTGCAACCGCATGCTCGACGCGCTCGGGTTCCTCGGTGAACGCGAACTCATCTACGACATCGTCGAGGACGCCAACGAATTGGTCGAAGAGGCCTCGGCCGACATCTACCTGGCCGGGTTCGCCGGCCGCACCGACCCGCCGCCCTTCACCCTCGAGCAGGCGGTGAAACTCGCCAAAGAGGCGGTGGCGCAACCGTCGGCGGTGCTGGCGCCGGCCGCGGGGGACAAGGCCGCGGAATGGCGGGTGGCGTTCTGCACCCGCGTCCGGACCGAGACCGAACGCCGTAAGCGGTTGTCGCGCTTGCGGACCTACGACGACCTGCAGTCCATCCTGTACGGCATCGTCACCGACCCGGTCGTCGGTGAGCAGGCGTGCGAGCGGATCCGGTCGGCCTTCTCGGTGGTGCTGGTCGACGAGTTCCAGGACACCGATCCGCAGCAGTGGGAGATCGTGCGACGCTGCTTCCACGGCCACGGCAAACTGGTGCTCGTCGGCGATCCCAAGCAGGCGATCTACGCCTTCCGCGGTGCCGAGGTGCTCAGCTACCTGCAGGCGGTCCGCTCGGCCGATGCGCTGCTGGCCCTCGGCACCAACTGGCGGTCGGATCGCCCGCTCGTCGACGCGCTGTTCCGGTTGTACGGCGGTGCCAGCCTCGGTCACCCCGACATCGTCGTGCACCAGGTCGACTCCGCCCACGCCACGTCGCGGGTGCGGGGGACGGTCCCGCTGCGATTGCGGGCCTTTGTGCGCCGCGACTTCACCACCACCGCCGCGACCACCGGTCTGCCCTATGTCAGCGACGTTCGGCAGGCGGTCATCGAGGACGTCGCGATCGACATCGCACGATTGCTGTCGTCGGACGCCGAGATCGACACCGGCGACGACTTCCGGCCGGTGGCACCCGGTGACATCGCGGTGCTCGTCCGTAAACACGACACCGTCGCGCCGCTGCAGCAGGCACTGGCCCGACTCGGCGTCGCCTCGGTCGTCGGGGCCGGCGGGGACGTATTCAAGACGCCCGCCGCGCGGCACTGGCTCGGCGTCATCACGGCGATCGAGCAACCCGCCCAGACCCGGCGCGTCACGATGGCGGCGATGACCCCGCTGGTCGGATGGAGTCCGAGTCGGGTCGCCGACGCAGGCGAAACCGAGATCGCCGGCCTCGCTGCCGATCTCGCTCGCCTCGGTCGCGTCTTCGACCAGGGTGGATTCGCTGCGCTCGGGCAACGCCTACTCGCCGAAAATGAGGTTGCGGCAAGGCTTCTAGCCGCCGACGACGGTGAGCGGAAGTTGACCGACGTCCTGCAGATCGCGTCGCTGTGCAACCGGCACGTCGTCGACACCAGCTGCGGTCTCGCCGGACTCGCCGAGTGGCTTGCCGACCGCATCAGCGACAGCTCACGACGTACCCGGCACGACGCGCAGACCCGGCGCCTCGACCGCGACACCGCGGCCGTGCAGATCATGACCGTGCACGCGAGCAAGGGCCTGCAGTTCCCGATCGTCTACGTGCCGTTCGGCTGGGACGTCGTGGGTGCAGTGGAACCCGACACCTTTGCCTTCCACGACGCTGCCGGCGTGCGGCACCTCGATGTCGGCGGTGCGTCGCCGGGCCGTGGTGAACGACTCGCCACCTTCCGCACCGAGGAAGCCGGCGAAGACCTGCGGCTGCTCTATGTCGCACTGACCCGGGCGCGGTCGGCGGTCGTCGCCTGGTGGGCACCGATGGCCCGAACCGCACGATCGCCCCTGCATCGCCTGCTCTTCGGTCGGACACCCGGTGCGGCGATGGTGCCCGAAACCGTCGACATCCCCGACGACCAACGCTGTGTGACGACGCTGCGGGCGCTCGCCGACGGCGATCCGTCGATCACCGTGGAACCGGCCGGGCGCGATGCCGCCGAGGTGTGGCAGGGCGGCGCATCGCACGCCGCGGACACCGAACTCGGCGTGGCGACCTTTACCTCGGTCATCGACCAGACATGGCGCCGAACATCGTATTCGGCGATCATCGCGCACGCCGGCCACGCCCATCCGGTCATCGAAACCGGAAGCGAGCCCGAGGTTTCCGGTATCGACGACGAACCACCCGAGGAACCGGACACCGACTCCGCCGAGGAGATCGGGGGCGCTCGTCCCGGCACACCGTCGCTGATGAACGGTCTGCCGTTCGGCGCGGCGTTCGGCACCCTGGTGCACGAGGTCCTCGAGTACGTCGACACCGCACACCCCGACATCACCGCGCATGTCGCCGAACTCTGCGGCCGTGCCGCCGCGCACGGGATGACCGACGTCGACACCGAGGTGCTCACCCGCGCACTCGTCGGAGTGCTCACCACCCCATTGGGATTCGGCGATCTGTGGCGTATTTCGCCCGGAGACCGGTTGGCCGAGTTGGATTTCGAACTGCCGCTGGCCGGACCGGACGACGGAGTGGTACTGACCGAACTGGCCGAACTCATGGAGGATCACCTGCCCGACGACGATCCGCTTCGGCCGTATGCGGGTATCCTGCGGGAACTGTCGGGCCCGAAGCTTCGCGGATTCCTCACCGGCAGTATCGATTCCGTGCTGCGCACCGACGAAGGTCAATTCGTCATCGTCGACTACAAGACCAATCGCCTGCGGCCCGGCGACCTCGTCGCCGAGGATTTCTCCACCGCCGCGATGGCCGGCGAGATGATCAGCGCCCACTACCCGCTCCAGGCACTGCTGTATTCGGTGGCGCTGCACCGTTATCTGCGGTGGCGGCTGCCCGGATACCGTGCGCAGGAGCATCTCGGCCCGGTGCAGTACCACTTCGTGCGCGGCATGATCGGCCCCGATACGCCGCCCGGGTGTGGGGTCTTCGAATGGGCGGTCCCGCCGACGCTGGTGTCGGCGATGTCGGATCTGTTGGCCGGAGGTGTCCGATGAGCAGCGCGCAACGATCAGCGGACCGCTTGGATCTGTTGTGTGACAACGGGTTTCTGGGTGCAACGGACGTGGCGATCACCCGGCGACTGGTGCGGCTGACCGGCGCGCACGTCCCCGACGATGCGCAACTCGGTGCGGCGCTGGCGATCCGCGCCGTCCGGTCGGGATCGACGTGCCTGGCGCTGAACCGGATTCCGGAGACAATCGCCGGTGAGCCGGACCTCGCCGCACTCGTCCCGACCCCCGACGTCATCGCCGAGTCGCTCGCGGAGAGTGTGCTGGTGCAGGGCAGCGCGAACGGCCCGCTACGGCCGCTGGTGCTCGCCGAATCCGTCGACGGACCTCTGGTCTACCTGCGTAAGTACCACCAGCAGGAAGCGATCGTCCGAGCCGTGCTCGAGCTGCGTGGTACCAGCCGGCCGACCACCGAGGATGCGGAGGTCGCCGCCGTCGTCGACGAGGTGTTCGGGACGCCCACCGGCCCGGTCGAGGAAGACCTGCAGCGGCAGGCCGCACTGATGGCGGCCACGAACTGGACGCTGGTGGTCGCGGGTGGGCCGGGTACCGGCAAAACCTACACCGTCGCACGGATTCTCGCGGTCCTGGACCGGCTGTCCGGGGGAACCGCACGCATCGGGCTCTGCGCACCCACCGGGCGGGCGGCCGCCCAACTCCAGGCGGCCGTGTCGGCCGATTCGGCGGCCCCGGACTCGGTGCACGCGGTCACCGTGCACAGCCTGCTCAAGTGGTATCCCGGTGGCCGGCCGAAATTCGGGCCGAGCAACAAACTGCCGTTCGATGTGGTCGTCGTCGACGAGACGTCCATGCTGTCGATGACGGCGATGAGCAAATTGCTCGAGGCCCTACGCCCCGACACCCGCCTGGTGTTGGTCGGCGACCCGCACCAGTTGGCGTCGGTCGACGCGGGAGCAGTCCTCGCCGACCTCGTCGAACGCGCCGAAACCGAGCCTGCGCCACCGGTGATCACCCTGCGGCGCGGATACCGGTTCGGCGGCGACATCTCGCGCGTGGCCGAGGCCATCAACCGCGGCGACGCCGACGCCGTCGTCGATCTGGTCACCGACCCGGCGATCGCCGACGTCACCCTCATCGCACCCGACGACCTCGACCGGGTGCGTGAGCTCGTCGAACCGTGGGGCGCCAACATGCGCGACGCGGCCCGCGCGGGCGACACGCAGGAAGCGCTCGACGCCCTCGACGCCCACCGGGTGCTGTGTGCCCACCGGGAGGGTGCGTGGGGTGTCGGCGGATGGTCGCGGCGCATCGTCGACTGGCTGGCCGATCTGCCCGGACCCCGTGCGGCCGTACTCGATTCGGTGACCCGCTACCCGGGTCAACCGCTGCTGGTCACCGCCACCGACCGGCAACTCGGCACCTTCAACGGCGACTGCGGTGTCGTGGTCCGCGACGCCACGCAACCCGAGCGCGCCGACGCACTACGCGTGGTATTCCGGCGGGGCACCGAGCTCACCGCACTACACCCGAGTCGCCTGGCCGACGTGATCCCGGTGTACGCCATGACCATTCACCGTTCCCAGGGCAGTCAGTTCGACGCAGTCACCGTCGTGTTGCCGCCGCCCGGATCGGAACTGCTGACCCGCGAACTGCTCTACACGGCCATCACCCGCGCCAAGACCCGCGTGCAGATCGTCGGCGACGTCGAGGTGCTGCGGGCGGCCGTGCACCGACGCGTGCAGCGGGCCAGCGGATTGCGTTCGCCCATCCGGGTTCTCGACCCCACCGGCGCCCCGGGCTAGAAGACTAGAGGTCGACCCCGCCGGGCACCAGATCCCGACGCTGAAAGCACTCGGTGCCGAACAGCCGCGCCCGCCGATCCGACGGTAGCGCCATCAACGCCTGCATCGTCTTGCTGCGCTTCACCTCGGTCTTGTGCGCGGCAATCGCGGCGGCCTTGGCCTCGCGCCACTCGGTGACGTCGAGCACCAGATCGATGTCGGCGTCCGGGGTGCCGGGCAGATACCGCCGGGGCGTGCCGGACATGATGTCGGTGCTCACGTCCTCGACCATCCATTCGGCGATGGTCACGAAGTAGATCGACTTCACCTGCCAGGCCTCGCCGCACGAGTGGTAGAGCCGACGGTTGGCCGCGGCGTCGGCGGCGACCGTCGCCAGCCGGTGGGCGTGGATGTGGTCGGGATGCCCGTAGATGCCGAGCGCGTCGTAGGTGACGATCGCGTCGGGTTGCAGCCCACGGATGTATTCGGTGAGTGTGCGGACCGGCTCGTCGAACGGTACCGAGCAGAACGGTGGCGCGTGCGGTGCCGACGCGGGCACGTTCTGGTCGGCGTAGCCGAGCATGATCGGCGGACGCGGCAGCCCGAGTTCGCGGGTGGCATCGACGAGTTCCTGGCCACGCCAGGTGTCCTCGGCCCAGGTGCACATGATCAGGTCGGCGTCGCCGCCGCGGGCGGTGTGGCGGGCGATGGTGCCACCGGTCCACAACGATTCGTCGTCGGGGTGAGCGTGCACGAACAGCAGTCGGGGAGCAGTCACTGCAACCTTTGCTTTCTGGTGGGTTGACCCACCTCAGGGTAGCCGCATGCGGCGCCGGTAAACTCCGGCACCGACATTGACGTGCATGTTGTGTGCAATGGAGGATCATGATGAGCGGTCAACCCGAAGTCCACGAATTCCAGGCCGAGACCCGGCAGTTGCTGGATCTCATGGTGCATTCGATCTACTCCAACAAGGACAGCTTCCTGCGTGAGTTGATCTCGAACGCATCCGATGCGCTGGACAAACTGCGCATCGAGTCGCTGCGGGACAAAGAGCTCGACGTCGACTCGAGCGATCTGCACATCACCCTCGATCCCGACGCGCAGGCCCGCACCCTGACCGTCACCGACAACGGCATCGGCATGTCCCGCGAGGACGTCGTCGGGCTCATCGGCACCCTGGCCCGCTCCGGCACCGCCGAATTGCGCCGCAAGCTGGCCGAGGCGAAGGACTCCGCCGCCTCCGAGGAACTCATCGGGCAGTTCGGCATCGGCTTCTACTCCACCTTCATGGTCGCCGACAAGGTCGCGCTGGTGACCCGCAAGGCGGGGGAGTCCACCGGTACTCGCTGGGAGTCCACCGGCGACGGCACCTACACGATCGGTGACGTCGACGACGCCCCGCAGGGCACCGCAGTCACGTTGACCCTCAAGGCCGTCGACACCGACGATCACCTCTACGACTACGCCGACCAGAGCAAGCTCCGGCAGCTGGTCAAGCGCTACTCAGATTTCATCGGCTGGCCGATCCGGATGGACGTCACCAAGACGGTGCCGCCGGCCGAGGACGCCGATGAGGATGCCGAGCCGGTCGTCGAGGTCGTCACCGAAACCATCAACTCGCAGAAAGCCTTGTGGGCCAAGTCGTCCGACGAGGTCTCCGAAGAGGAGTACAAGGACTTCTACCGGCATGTCAGCCACGCGTGGGACGATCCGCTGGAGACGATCACCCTCAAGGCCGAAGGCACCTTCGAGTACCAGGCACTGCTGTTCATCCCCTCGCAGGCACCCTTCGACCTGTTCATGCGCGAGCACGCCGCGGGTATCCACCTGTACGTCAAGCGGGTGTTCATCATGGACGACTGCGAAGAACTCATGCCCGAGTACCTGCGGTTCGTCAAGGGTGTCGTCGACGCCGCGGACCTGTCGCTGAACGTCTCGCGCGAGATCCTGCAGCAGGACCGGCAGATCCGCGCGATCCGTCGTCGACTCACCAAGAAGGTCATCTCGACGGTGTCCGACATCGCGGCGAACCGCCCCGACGACTACCGCACCTTCTGGGAGAACTTCGGCCGCGTCTGGAAGGAAGGTCTGGTCAACGATGCCGACAACCGGGAAGCACTGCTGAAGGCGTCGTCGTTCGAGTCGACCAATTCCGCCGATGAGCTGACCACGCTGACCGACTACATCGGCCGTATGAAATCCGGTCAGGACACGATCTACTACATGACCGGTGAGTCCCGGCAGCAGGTCGAGAACTCCCCGCACATCGAGGCCTTCCGCGCGAAGGGCATCGAGATACTGCTGCTCACCGACCCGGTCGACGAGATCTGGACCTCGAGCGGAGCGGAGTTCGACGGCAAGTCGTTCACCTCGATCGCGAAGGGCGCGGTCGACCTCGACGCGCTCGACGACGCCGACGAGGATGAGGCGGCCAAGGAGGACAAGGCGCGCCGCGCCGAGGAATTCGGGGGACTGCTCGGCTGGCTCGGCGAGACGCTGTCCGACGACGTGTCCGAGGCCCGGTTGTCCTCGCGGCTCACCGACTCCGCCGCGTGTCTGGTCGGCGACACGTTCTCCATGTCGCCGCAGCTCGAGAAGCTCTACCGGGCGTCCGGGCAGGCTGTGCCCAAGACCAAGCGCGCCCTGGAACTCAACGCGGACCATCCGCTGATCACCGAACTGCAGTCGCAGTTCGGGGCGTCCGATGACCACAGCGATCTGGTGCCGACCGCCAAATTGCTCTACGGCATGGCCGTGATCGCCGAGGGCGGCGAGCTGGGCGACCCGGCCGAGTTCGCCAAGATCCTTGCCGGCACGCTCACCACCGCGCTGGGCACCACACAGTCCTGAGGAGAGCCGGCCTGCGGAAAGCAGCCCCGATACGTCGTCTGATCAGGGGACATTCGAGCGGGTGAACGATGGGACGGCCGACCAGGTCGACTAAGGTGAGTCCGATCCCGGCGCGCGTGATCGGACCCGAAAGGCAACCGTGAGTTACCCGAACAACCCAGGTCAGCCTGGCAACCCCGATGATCCGACGCAGCGTGTCGGCGGATCGGGTCAGCCTCCCTACGGCCAGCCGTACGGTCAGACGCCGTACGGAGCAGGCCCGGGCGATCCGTATGAACCGACGCAGATCGCACCGGGTGCTGGCGCGTCCGGCTACGGTCCGACCGATCCGAACCAGCAGGGCTACGGCCAGCCGGGTTATGGACAGCCCACCCATGGGCAACAGGGCTACGGACAACAGGGCTATGGACAACAGGGCTACGGCCAGCAAGGCTACGGCCAGCAAGGCTACGGCCAGCAAGGCTACGGCCAGCAAGGCTACGGCCAGCAAGGCTATGGGCAGCCCGGTTACGGCGCCCAGGGCGGATATCCGCCGCCACCCGGGCCGCCGAAGAACCGTCGAAAGATGTTCATCTGGCTGACCGCGGTCGCGGCGCTGGTGGTCGTGCTGCTGGTGATCACGCTCATCGCGGTGAGCACCCGGGACAAGGGGCCGGGCGGCTCGCCCGAAGCGGCCGTGCAGACCTACCTCGACGGGCTGGCCGGTGCCGACTCGAAGAAGGCGCTCTCGGTGATCCGGACGCCGGCGTCGACCAAACTGCTCACCGACGACGTCCTCAAACAACAACAGGGCATCGCCAAGATCACCGACATCAACGTCCGCAAGCCGGAGAACAACCTCGGCGAGTACGCAACCGTCAAGGCCACCTACAAGTTCGGCTCGCGTAACGCCGACGTCGACTTCACCCTGCGGAAATCCGAGGGGGACTGGGCCATCGACAACGGGGCGATCCCGATGAACGTCGACAACGTGAACATCCCGCAACCGACGCTCTTCGGCATCGACATCGCCGACGACTCGAAGGTCTACGTGTTCCCCGGACCGCAGGTGTGGGCATCGAAGAACCCCAACATCAAGGTCGTCGACAAGCAGGCCAACGACTTCCCGCTCGGCCCCGGCTCGTCGGCCTACCCGAGCCTCGAGACCGGACTCAGCGACAAGGGCCTCACCGCTGTCACCGACGCCATGAACGCGTACTTCGACAACTGCGCTGGGTCCACCCAGGCGCGGGCCTCGACGGATCGTCCCGGCTGCGGGCAGTGGATCTCCGACAGCGTCGTGCCGGGTTCGGTCCGCTGGACCAAGCCGACGGACCTGTCGAAGATCGACTACCGGCTCAAGTACGACGAACCGAACCTCGTCACGGTGTTCGGCACCGTCGAATGGAGTGCGACCTTCGTGCCCAAGTACGGCACCGACAACACCGACACCGATAGCCAATTCCTCAGCGGCGGTATCGATCTCTCCGTCCCGACGCCGGTGTACACGCCTGCTTCCTGACCGTCACGCGCGGTGGATGTCGCCGGCCAGCGGGTGATCCGACGGCAGGTCCAGGAGTTCGGCGACGCCGTCGAGCGGTTCCCCGAGCGGCGGCTCGACGACACACGCCGGATGTGCCGCGGTGACGAGTTCGACGAACCGCGCACGGATTTGGTCGTTGCCGGTGAGCACCTGGCCCAGCCAGCTCACTCGAGCACCCGGTTCCGCGCCGGAGCCACTGCGGTCGAGCGCGGCGGTGACCGAGGTGGCCAGTTCCGCGGCGGCACCGTGAGTGATGTCGATCGCCACCGCGTCGCCGGCGCGCGCCGCCGTATCGACGGCGCGGGCGAACGATGCGGTGCGCGACACCCGATCGGGGTCTCCCTGCAGCACCATGTACAACTCGGGCAACGGCCCGAACGTCTCTCGTGCCGCGGCCTCCAAGACCGTGGCGGCGCCGCGACCGTCGAACGCCCGCAACGCCGCATCGAGCCCGGCCCGGCCGATCCAGTACGCGCTGCCTGCATCGCCTACCAGATGTCCCCAGCCATCCACGCGGGCGGTGCCGGCCGGACCCACCCCCAGGGTGACCACGCCGGTGCCAACCGCGGTGACCGCCCCGAGATGGAGCCGGTTGGCCGCGAGGAACGCGGTGACCGAGTCGTGGGCCAGCGCAACCCGACGCACACCGAGATGACCGAGGGCGCCGAGCAATTCGCCGGGCCCGGGAAGCCTCGGGGGTCAACCCGGACACACCGGCGGCGACGGCGTCGACGCCTCCGCCGAGCTCCTCGACCAGGCCGGTCACGGCGCCGGCGATCTGCGCTACCACCGGCCGATCGGTGTGTACCGGACCCGCGTCGTGATCGCTCGTCTGGTCGCCGGGTCCGACGACCCGCAGGCGGGTGCCGGTTTGACCACCGTCGACGAGAATGCGTCGCTGCTCGTCCAAGTCCGACCTCCGTCCGCGCCCGGTCACCACTGCGGCGGCGACCTGCTGACGAAGGTACCCGTGCTGCTGCGGTGGCGGGCCGACGATCGTCGCGTGCTCACGCGGCCTTGTCGATGGCCATCGTCAGGGTGACGAGTTCCAGGTCGTTGGCGCGGTGAACCGGATGCATCGGCACACCGTGCCGGGCGGCGAGGTCGGTCAGTACCCGCGCCCAGGCACAGTCGGCCTCGGTCAGTCCGTCGCTGCCGGGCCGGGTGATCAGGCAGGCGACGGTCACACCGGGGATGTCGTCGATGGCCTCGCCCAGCCGGGTCATGAGCATCGAGGTGAGCATCGGATCGGGCTCGTCGGGCAGCGGCAGCTGGTTGAGTTGGGGGATGAGTCGGTGGTCGGGGTCGATGAAGGCGAACCACAGCAGTGCTTCGCTGAACCCCAGCGGACCCATCAGGGCGCGCCAGCGTTGGCGTAGATCCTCGGTGGACCCGATCGGGTCCTGGGCGGTGTCGATCTCCGGAATTGTGTTGTCTGGTGTCATGTTTCGATCGTGACCCGAGAATCACCCAACCGGTATCCCCGCGTCCACAGGCCGGTGGGGCTGTGGATGACGGTGTTGCGTTCTTCGGCGCGATGTGGGTGGCGTGCCGTCGGTCTCGCGATGCTGACACACTGAACGCATGGGCGCACTCACGCCGTTGGCGGTCAAGATCGGTTCGATCAGCTGGATGCCGCGGTACCTACCGCAGATCGTGTACTGCGACAACCTCGTTCAACGACTCACCCGCCAGCGCTACGGCCTGCTCGACATCGCCGGCCTCCCCAACATCACACTGCGGGTGGCCGGTCGGCGCAGCGGCGTCATGCGCACGACACGCCTGCTGGCCGTCCCGGTCGAGGACGGGCGCTGGCTGATCGCCGGCTCGTACTTCGGCGGCCCGGACATGCCGCAATGGGTCTACAACCTCCGAGCCGCGGGTGAGGCCGAGATGAGCAGCCGCGGGCACCCCCACCCCGTGACCGCGCGTGAACTCGACGGAGCCGAACGATCCGCGGCGTGGGAGCGGCTGCGCTCGGTGTGGCCCAACTTCGACCTCTACGTCACCCGCACCGACCGCACCATCCCGGTCTTCCAGCTCGACCCCGTCTGACGAGCCCTACGCCCCCCGAAACTCCGGCGCCCGCTTCTCGAACACGGCGGTGACGGCTTCGGTGAGGTCCTCACTCGGCAGGAACGCCGAGTTCCACGCCGCGACGTAACGCAGGCTGTCGTGTACCGCTGCACTGCGACTGTGGTCGAGGACGGCCTTCACACCCTGCACCACGAGCGGCGGGTTGGCGGCGATCTCCTTGGCCGTGGCACGGGCGGCCGCCAGCACTGCGTCACGATCCGGCAGCACGTCGTTGACCAGGCCGATCCGGGCGGCGCGCTCGGCGTCGATGTCCTTGCCGGTCAACGCGAGTTCCCGCAGGTGCCCGTCACCGATGATCGCGGGCAGCCGCGCGAAGCTGCCGACGTCGGCGACCATTGCGACCCGGACCTCGCGGACACTGAACTTCGCGTCGGCACTGGCGTAGCGGACATCGGCCGCACTGATGAGGTCGACGCCACCACCGATGCACCAGCCCGCCACCGCCGCGATGACCGGCTTACGACAATCCGCCACCGCGGTGATCGCCGCCTGCATCCGGCGCACGGTCTCGTGAAAGTCGGTGCGCGGCCGTGCTTTCGCATTGTCGGCCAGCACTCCGGCGAGGTCACCGCCCATGGCCGCCAGATCGAGGCCATAGGAGAAGTGCGCGCCCGCGCCGGTGAGCACGATCGCCCGCACATCGTCGTCACGGTCGAGGTGCGCGCAGATCTCGGGGAGTTCACGCCAGAAGTCGGGCCCCATGGCATTACCCTTGCCCGGCCCGGTGAGGGTCACTTCCGCGACATAGTCGGCGATGGACACCTCGAACGCATTCCACTGTTGGTCGCTCATGCCGAAGAGGTTACCGTCCGGTCAGGTAGCTCAGATCGTCAGGCGGCACGCCTGCCCGATATCGAGCACCCGTAATGCGCGGCCCTGACCTACCCACAGCGCGCACGACAACGCCAGGTCGACGATGTGCTCGTCGTCGAAATGCTGGTGGCACAGGGACCAGAAATCGTCGTCGACACGCAGGTCGAGATGATCGGTGGCGAACCGGTCGGCGAACTCCGCGGCCACGCGTTCCGCGTCCGTGTACCCGTCCCAGGTCCGCCATTCGGCGGCATGTGCATAGAACTCGTCGTCGAGGGTCTCGTCGCGGGTGTTCTCACACACGGCGCACTCGTTGCGGCCGGCGATCACCATGCGTGCCAGCTCCCGCGTGCGCGGGGAGAGCCTGCCCTTCCGGTAGACCGCGTCGGCGTAACCGCCGACCGCTGCGCCGAGGTCCGGTGACAACCCGAACCAGCCCACGAGGTCGTCGTCTGCGAAGTCGCCGATGCGTGCCATCTTTCGAGCCTAGCCGAAACTAGAACGTGTTCTCACGGCAATCGACCTCACGCCACCGGCCGCGGCCCCACCACCGCATACCGTGCACACAGAAACGCGCGATTGCGGTCCAGTTCGAGCAATTCGAGGTCGAACCGCCCTCCGAAGAGCGGCCGGCCCGACCCCAGGGTGACCGGTGCGATGTTCACGATGATCTCGTCGAGCATCCCGGCATGTGCGAACCCGGCGGCCAGGTCACCGCCGCCGACCACCCACACGTCCTTGCCGTCGGCCGCCTCGAGCAGCTGCGTGCGCACGGCCGCGGGGTCGCCCGCGACGAGCTGCACCGCCGACGTCACCGGGGTCACCTCACGATGGGTGAACACGAAGCACGGGATCTCATACGGCCACGGATTACCTTGCTGCACTTCATGTTCCAACACCCAGTGGTAGGTGGTCGCACCCATCACGAGTGCACCGACGTCGCCGATGAACTCCTGGTAGTTCATCGGCCCATCCTCGTCGATCGGCTGGCTCAGCAGCCACTCGAGCGAGTCGTGCTCGTCGGCCAGGAAACCGTCGAGAGTGGTTGCGGTGTAGTAGCGGAACCGCTGAGTGCGGGTGTCCGTGGTCATGCGAAGCCTCCGGATTGTTGTCGATGCCAGATGATCGGATCGGGGTCGAGGTGGTCGACGGGTAGCCCGGCATCGCTCAGCATCCACCGGATGATCAACCGGCGATGCGCGGAGAACGTCAGGACGTGCGCCCAGATCTGGGACAGCAGAAAGGATTCCGGTGGATCACACAGCGCGTCGACGATGCGGTCGCCCCATGCCTGCCGCCGATCGATGTCGCGGGTCAACGCCAGCCACCGCGGTGCCAGGTCGGCATGCAGGTCAATCAGTTCGGAAATGGTGTCCGGTGCCGGATCGGTGGGCATGTCGGCACCCTCGATGGTTGCCAGCCACGGGCGTTTGTCGACGACGAGGTGCACGAGTGCAGCCATGATCGATTCCTCGGGGCCGCTCCACGCCAGCGGTTGGTGTCCGGGCAGTCGTGGCCGGCGGGCGGTCTCGTCGTCGAGATTCTTCGCCGCATCGAGAAGCGCGGCCACATCGTCGAGGTCGTGGCGCACCAGCAGCGCGAGCACGTCGCCTGCGGAGTCCTCCGCCGACGTCGGCCCGTCGATGTACAACACGGTGGGCGAGTGGAAATGAATTCCGTTGGGCGCCGGCAGCCAATGCCCGCGCGCGGTCGCCGACCCGAGCCGACTCGGTGGGTGTCCGAACGCACGGCCGAAGGCACGGGTGAATCCGTCGACCGAGTCGTAGCCGGCCGCAAAGGCCGTGTCGGTCACCGACTGTCCGCGTTGCAGCTCCCATGCCGCGCGTTCGAGCATCACCCTGCGGCGCAACGCCACCGGCGATTCTCCGGTGCTCTTGGACAACTGCCGGCTGAAGTGATGGACGGAACTGAACGCCCCAGCGGCCATGTCATCAAGAGTGTCGTTGTCGTCGTCGAGTACCGCGTCGAGCAGTTCACGCAGCCGGTCGCGTCCCGTGTCGGTCATGTGCTCCATTATCGGCCGCACCCGCCCCGAAACACCCGACCGTTCTTGCTCTCTCCAACCGGGTCAGGTGTACAGAAATCGAGAAATGTCTACTGAATCGTTGACACAGCTCATCCGCCCCGTCTCTAATGATCGAGTGACCTACGACACAATCATTCGCAACGCATTGTGGTTCGACGGGACGGGGGCGCCGGGGCGGGTCCGCACCATCGGTCTGCGCGACGGCCATGTCGCGACGATCTCCGAGAACGGCCTCGACGATTCCGACTGCCCCGAGATCATCGACGCCGGCGGCAAGTGGGTGATGCCGGGCATGGTCGACATCCACACTCACTACGACATCGAGGTACTCGCCGAACCCGCACTGGCGGAATCACTTCGCCACGGCGTCACGACCATCCTGGTGGGATCGTGCTCGCTGTCCACGATTCACGTCGACGGCACCGAGGCCGGAGACCTCTTCGGGCGCGTCGAGGCCATTCCGCGCCAACACGTGATCACCACGGTGAACTCACACAAGACGTGGTCGACACCTGCGCAATACATCGCAGCCCTCGAAGCGCGGCCACTCGGGCCGAACGTCGCCGCCTTCCTCGGTCACTCCGACATACGCACTGCAGCCATGGGTTTGGATCGGGCGACGCGGAAGTCGGTGCGGCCCAAGCGGGCCGAGATGGCCAGGATGCAGCAGTGGCTGACCGATGCGATCGACGCCGGATTCGTCGGAATGTCGTCGCAGCAGTTGCTGTTCGACAAACTCGACGGCGACACCTGTCGCTCCCGGACGCTGCCGTCGACCTACGCCAAGCCGCGAGAATTGCGTCGGCTCAAGTCGCTGCTCCGCAAGTCGGGGCGGGTGCTGCAGTCCGGCCCGGACATCTCCAATCCGCTCAATGTCGGCTCCCAGGCCTTCACCTCGCTGGGCTTCCTGCGGCCGCAACTGCGCACCAGCCTGCTCTCGGCCGCCGACATCAAGGCCAACCCGTACGCCATCAAGATGCTGGGACCGCTTGCTGCCCTGGTCAATCGGCTCGGCGGGGACTTCCGCTGGCAGCACCTGCCGGTGCCGTTCGAGGTCTACGCCGACGGCATCGATCTGGTGATCTTCGAGGAGTTCGGCTCCGGTGCCGCCGCCCTTCATCTCCAAGAAGAGGTGGAGCGCAACGAATTGCTGCGCGACGAGGAGTATCGACGCCGGTTCCGCAAGGACTACGAGTCCAAGTACGGTACGCGCGTGTGGCATCGCGACTTCTTCGACGCCGAGATCGTGGACTGCCCCGACGCGTCGGTGATCGGGAAGTCCTTCGGGCAGGTCGGGGTCGACCGCGGCGGCCTGCATCCGGTCGACGCCTTCCTCGACCTGGTCCTCGAACACGGCAAACAGTTGCGGTGGCGGACAACGATCTCCAACCATCGCCCCGAGGTGCTCAAGCAGCTGGCGGCCGAGCCAGGCATCCAGATCGGGTTCTCCGACGCCGGAGCCCACCTGCGCAACATGGCCTTCTACAACTTCGGCCTCCGGCTACTGCGCCACGTGCGTTCCGCCGAACTGGCCGGACAGCCGTTCATGGACACTGCGGCCGCCATCCACCGCCTCACCGGCGAACTCGCCGATTGGTATCACCTCGACGCCGGGCACCTGCGACTTGGTGACCGCGCCGACCTGATGATCATCGACCCGACGAAACTCGACGATTCGCTCGACACCTACGCCGAGGCGCCGATCGAGGCCTATGGCGGCATGTCGCGGATGGTCAATCGCAACGACGACACCGTCGTCGCCGTCTTCGTCAGCGGGCGCAAGGTCTTCGACCACGGCGTGCCCACCGATGTCGTCGGCGCCGACCGTACCGGTCAGTTCCTCACCTACGGTGGCCGCGCGCCGGCCGTCCGGCCCGAACTCGACGCGCCCGCCGTGCCTGCACTCCGAAAGGATCTCGCCGATGTCCGTTGATTCCACCACGACCGCAACACAATCCGACGGCGCCGAGCCCGGCTCCGTGGTCCGCGGGCTCTGGTCGGCGCTGGCAGACCGGGAGTGGGACGCGATGATGCCGTTTCTCGCCGACGACTGCATCTATCTCGACGTGCCGTTCGGGCCGACCCTGGCCGCCCGCGGTCCGGTCGACATCGTCAAGCGCATCAAGATCGCCTTCGAACCGCTGAGCTCCTACACCAACCACGACGGCGTGCTCGTCGCGTCCGGCGACGACGTGATCTACGAGCACTCCGAAACCTGGGAGTGGCCCACCGGTGAGGTCGCGGTCCTGCCATTCGTCAGCGTGCACACGGTGGTCGACGGCAAGATCACGCTGTGGAAGGACTACTGGGATTCACCCACGCTGATCAACAGCGCTCCGCCGACCTGGATGGAAGACCTCGCCACCGCCGACACCAGTTGGGTGTTCGACGCGACCGGCCTGGTCTGAGCCTCAGTCGCGGTTGAGCCGGGGGAGCAGCGCCTTGGTCTTCTCCTCGGTCCATCCCTCCGGCTGCAGGATCTGCGCCCACGCGTACGGGATGGCCGAGAGGTAGTCGTGGCCATGGCCGTCGGGCACGTTGACGGCCACCGCCATGTCCGCGGACACCTGCAGGAAGGTGACGAACGGAATCCAATGGGTCGACGAGATCACGTCGCGCCCACGCGGTTCCTTCAGCCAGTCCGGTTCGTTCAGGATCAGATGCGGACTCCACCAGCTGATCGGGTCGCTCGCGTGCTGCAGATAGACCGTGCGCGGGGTCTTCCACGGTGCGTTCGGCTTCGCCAGATCCCCTTCGTCGGCGATGAACCGCACCTGCTGGCCGTTGTCGTAGATCGGCTGCCACTGCGGGCTTCCCTCATCGCGGTTGGCGGTGACGTCGTTCCAGATCGTGTTGTTGAACGTCGGACCGCTGAACAGTGCGCCGTCGGTGCGCGCCGCGATGGTCTGCACGGTGCCGAAAGCGGCCTCCCCGGCGAAGGATCCGAGGCTCTCGCCGAACACCACCAGCTTGGGCCGCTGTGCCTCCGGGATCGCACGCACGCGTTCGTCGACGGCCTCGAACAACGCTTGGCCGGCCTGGCGTGCCCGTTCCTTGTCGACCAGGAACGACAGCCAACTCGGCAGGAACGAGTACTGCATGCTGACGGTGGCGATGTCGCCGTTGTACATGTACTCCAGCGAATCCACGGTCGCCTTGTTCACCCAGCCGCTGCCCGTCGACGAACCGATGACGACGACCTTGCGTTGTAGACCGCCGGTGCGTTCGAGTTCCTGGGCCGCCAGCTCGGCACCCTCGCGGATCGTGTCGGCCGAATCGAGACCGGCGTAGACCCGGATCGGTTCCATCGCGGGCGTTCCGTTGAAGGTGGTCAGCGCTCCGACGTCGGGTCCGCGGGACACGAAGACCCGGCCTTCGCGACCGAGCGAATCCCACGTGACCAGCGATCCCGGACCACCCGACCGTAGCGCCGAGGTCGGCGGGGAGTTGTCGGCCTTCGTCTCGTTGTTGGCCGCCGCGAAGCTGGAGTTCAACGCATTCATGACGTTCGACACGATGACGCCGTTGAGCAGGAAGATGGTCAGCAACGCGACCAGCGCGAGTCCGATCACCGCCGAGACCCGTGGCGGTGCAATCCGGTTCAGTTGCCGCACGGCCCCGCGGACGGCTGACGCAAACAGCTGACCCAGACTCACCAGGAGCAGGAACACGATCACCGCGACGATGATGATCACCGGATACGCACTGCCACTGAGGTGCTCAACACTCATGATGTCGCGAATATCGGTCTGCCACTGGGAGAACCAGTACAGCATCATGGCGGTGCCGATCACCGCGACGGCACCCATCACCAGCCAGTACTCGCGGGCCGGCGAGGGCCATCGACGATCCCGGGAGATCATGAAGCGCGTCAGCCAGGCCAGGAAGACCCCGAGGCAGTAGCCGACGGCGGCCGACGCCCCGCCGACAACCCCCTGGAACAGTCCGCCGCGCGGCAGCAACGACGGCGTCATCGACAACCAGAAGAAGACGAGCGCGGTCACCATGCCGGCGAAGGCATACCGGTTCAGCTGGCGGCGCCACCATGGGGGGCGTGCGGCGTCGGGCGCGGTCGCCGGCTCGGGCGCGGGCGCCGGCTCGGGCGCGGTCGCGCCGGGTTCGACAGTGGGGGTAACGCTCTCGGAATCCACCGGGTGCTCCTCAGGGTCATCAGCCCGCACAGAGTACCAGTCGATCGGCGCCGAACCCGGCCGTGACGTGTCAGTTCAGGCGCGCGCCGGTGGTGGGATCGAACAGATGGACTGCACGATCGGCCTGACGCAGACGCAGGCCCTCGCCCAGTTTGGCCGGTGAGCGTTCCGACGACCGCGCGACCAGCATCACCGGGTCACCGTCGAGGGTGGTGATGGAGAGATCATCGACCTTGGCGTAGACATAGGTTTCGCTGCCCAGTTCCTCCAGGAGCGCCACCTCCGCGGCGATGCCATGGGTGTTGTCGCCGAGTGCCAGATGTTCGGGACGGATGCCGACGACCACCGAGTCCAGGCCCGAGTTACGGAGCGCGGCCGCCGTCTCGGCTTCCAGATCCACCGTCGCACCCGACACCGCGATGGCGCCGTCGCGGACCGGCGCGGTGAACAGATTCATCGCGGGGGAGCCGATGAATCCGGCCACAAACGCATTGGTGGGACGGTCGTACAGGTCCGTCGGGGAGGCGAACTGTTGCAGAACGCCGTTGCGCAGCACGGCGACCCGATCGCCCATCGTCATCGCCTCGACCTGATCGTGGGTGACATAGACGGTGGTGGTGCCCAGGCGTCGCTGCAGCGCGGCAATTTCGGTGCGGGTCTGCACCCGTAACTTGGCGTCGAGGTTCGACAGCGGCTCGTCCATGCAGAACACCTGTGGCTCGCGCACGATCGCGCGTCCCATCGCCACCCGCTGCCGCTGACCGCCCGACAGCTTGGCCGGCTTGCGGTCGAGATACTCGGTGAGATCGAGCAGACGCGCGGCCTCGGCCACCTTCTCCTTGCGCTCCTCGGCCGGCACACCCCGCATCTTCAGTGCGAAGCCCATGTTCTCGCCGACGGTCTTATTGGGGTAGAGCGCGTAGTTCTGGAACACCATGGCGATGTCGCGGTCCTTGGGTGCGACACCCACCATGTTCTCTCCGCCGATGCGGATCTGCCCGGAGTCGATCTCCTCGAGGCCGGCGAGCATGCGCAGCGCCGTGGACTTGCCGGACCCGGAGGGCCCGACGAGGACGACGAACTCGCCGTCGGCGATGTCGAGGTTCAGGCGGTCGACGGCGAGTTTCTCCGCGCCGGGATAGACGCAGCAGGCGTCGTCGTAGGTGATGGAAGCCATGAGGATTCTCCTGTGAGAGTTGAGGAAGTGGGGGGGTTACTTGATCGCGCCGAACGAGAGACCGCGGACGAGTTTGTTCTGGGCGATCCAGCCGCAGATCACCACCGGCAGCGCGGCCAGCACCGAGGCCGCCGAGAGTTGCGCCCAGTAAAGACCTTCGCCGGACATGAACCCGGTGAGGAACACCGGCATTGTTTGCGCGTTGACCGCGGTCATCGTGACCGCGAAGAAGAACTCGTTCCACGAGAAGATCACACAGATGAGTGCGGTCGCGGCGATACCGGGAGAGATGAGCGGCAAGATCACCTCACGCACCGAGGTCCACAGGCTGGCGCCGTCGATGCTGGCGGCCTCCAACAGTTCGCCGGGTACCTCGAGGAAGAACGACCGCATCATCCACACCGCGATGGGCAGATTCATCGCCGTGTACAGGATGATCAGCGTCCAGATGTTGTCGAGCATGCCGATTCGGCCCACGATCACGTACAGCGGGATGATCGCAGCGACGATCGGCAACATCTTGGTGCTGATGAAGAAGAACAGGGCATCCTGGGTCTTGCGGACCGGGCGCAGCGAGAGGGCGAACGCGGCCGGAACACCGAGTGCCAGTACGAGAATGGTGGAGACGATGGTCGCGAACAGCGAATTGAGCAGTGGCGTACCGATACCCGCGTCGAACACCTTCTGGAACTGTTCCAGTGTCGGGGTGAAGATGAAGGTCGGCGGATCGGTCGCCGCCTGATTCTCCTTCTTGAACGCGGTCAGCACCATCCACAGGACCGGAAAGAAGAAGCCGAGAGCGAGAATCCAGGTGATGACCGTCAGCAGCGCCTGCTTCGGGTCACGACGGCGGCGGGCCTCCACTGTCGTCGACGGGGTGTCGGTGGTCGGCGGGCGATTCAGGGTGGTAGTCATCAGGCGGCCTCCTCGGTCCCACTGAAGCTCTTGAAGATCAGGCGCAAGGCCAGGGATGCGACGACGATCGTGCCGATCACGGTGACCACGCCCATGGCGGCGGCCTGTCCGATGTCGAATCCGAGGAACGCGCGTTGGTAGATGTAGAACGGCAGGTTGGAGCTCGCGACACCCGGTCCGCCCGAGGTCATCATGTACACGGCGTCAAACGTGTTGACCAGGTAGATGGCGCCGAGCACGGTACCCAGTTCGATGAATCGACGCAGGTGCGGCAGCGTGAGTTCGCGGAACAGTCGGAAACTCGTCGCCCCGTCCACCCGGGCGGCCTCGGAGATGTCGTGCGGCATCGATTGCAGGCCGGCCAGGATGAGCAGCATCATGAACGGCGTCCACTGCCAGACCAATTCGGCGATGACGCTCATCAGCGGATACTGGCTGAGCCAGTCGGTGTGAATCCCGAAGGGGCTCAACGCCCAGTTGACCAGGCCGTTGGTCGGCGACAGCAGGCTCGTCTTCCACAGCAGCGCCGCGGCGACCGGGGTCACCAGGAACGGCGTGATCAGCAGAGTGCGAACCACGCTGCGGCCGACGAACTTCCGGTCGAGGAGGAGTGCAAAGATCAACCCGAGAACAACAGACGCGACGACGGTTCCGACGATCAGGAAGATCGTGTTGAGGGTGACGCGCCAGAACTGTGCGTCACTGAACACCGCCACATAGTTGTTGAGCCAGTTGAACTCCCGCGATCCCGGACGCACCAGGTTCCACGACTGGGTGGAGTAGTACAGGGTGAACAGGAACGGGATCTGGGTCACCACGATCATGAAGATCAGTGCGGGCAACAACGGGCCGCGGCGACGCCATCCTTCGGCGCGCGTGATGTGGTCGCGCCGGGAACTCAGTGGTGCGCCCGACGGCGCCGGTTGGGCGCCGGGTTCTGCTACTGCGGTGGCCACGATGCCTCACCTCTCGTTCTGGTAGGTTTTGCCGACGGTTTCGGCGTATTGCTGACTGTGGGCGAGTGCCTGGTCGACACTGATCTGTCCGGCGATCGCCGCCGAGATCTGTTGGCTCACCCGGGTTCCGAGATCCTGGAACTCGGGAATCCCCACGAATTGGATACCGGTGTACGGCACGGGTTGTAGCGTGGGCTTGAGCTGGTTGGCCGCCGTCATGGCCGACAGCGTCGGTTCGGCGAACGGCTTGGCGATCTTCTGGTACTCGGGCAGCTGGTAGGTCGACATCCGGCTGCCAGGCGGAACATGGGTGGCGCCGAGGGTTTTCGCGACGTGCGCGATGTAGTCGCGGTTTGTCATCCAATTGATGAACTTCCATGCCGCGTCTTGTTTGTGGCTGCTGGTCGGGATACCCAACGACCAGGTGTAGAGCCAGCCGTTGTCGCCCTTGGCCATGCTGGGTGCCGGCAGGTAGCCGACGTCGCCGGCGATGGTCGAGGTATCGGGGCTCTCCAGCACCGACACCGCCGACGTCGCGTCGTACCACATCGCGGCCTGCCCCTGCGACATCAGGTTTCCGCATTCCTGGAAGCCCGACGACGCGGCGCCCGGCTCGCCGTACTTCCGGACGGTGTCGACGTAGAAGTTCACCGCGGCCTTCACTTCCGGGCTGGTGAGCTGGGCATTCCAGTTCTCGTCGTACCAGCGTCCGCCGAACGCGTTGATCACGGTGTCCAGCGGGGCGAGCACCTCACCCCAGCCCGGCTTGCCGCGCAGGCAGATCCCGGACACGTTGCCGCGGTTGAGTTTTGCGGCGGCCTCGGCCACCTGCGGCCACGTCGGCTTCGCCGGCAACGAGACGCCGGCATCGGCGAACATCTTCTTGTTGTACATCAGGAACGACGACTCGCCGTAGAACGGTGCGGAGTACATCGAACCCTTGTAGGAGAGCGCATCTTTGAGCGTCGGAATGAAATCGTCGGCGTCGTAGGAGGGATCGGCCTGCATGTACGGCGACAGATTCACCAGCCAGCCGTTCTGCGCCCACATCGGGGTCTCGTAGTTGCTGATCATCACGACGTCGAACTCTCCGCCGCCGGTGGCGACCGACGCGGTGATCTTGGCGCGGGCCTGATTCTCCGACAGAGTCACGAATTTGAGGTTGATGCCGGGGTTCTGCTGTTCGAACTGGTCGGACAGTGCCACCGCGTCGGTCATCTGGGAGTTGGACACCATGGCGATGGTGACCGAGTTGCCACCGCCGCCGGTCAGGGAGCCGGCTCCGGAGCACCCGGCCAGGACCAGGGTGAGCGCGGCACCGACAACCAGGCCGGCGCGCAGGCGTGCTCGGTCCGCGTATCGCCTGATGCGTGAGCGCACACTGTGCTCGTGGGACATCAGTCTGTACCTTTCTGTTGGGCGACAAGCCATTCCGCGGTGGGTAGGTCGGTGACGAGAATCGTCGCGAACCCGCCGCGCAGCGCGCCGAGGATGGAGTGCCGGCGGTGTTCTCCACCGGAGATGAGAATGGCTGTGGGACAGGCCCGGACCGCGTCGAGCGGAACCGAGACCGTGCGGTTCACCAGACTCGACGCCACGGGACGCCCGTCGGCATCGTAGAACCGGCCGCCGATCTCGCCGACCGCACCGAGCTCGTCGAGCTCGTCGAGGACCACCGCATCGATGTAGGCGCCCTCGAACAGCGTGGTGGAGGTGGAGACCGAGCCGACACCGAACAGCATGGCGTTTGCGGCACGGGCGGCCGATAGTGCCTGGGAGATGATCGAATCGCGCTCCAGGGCGGTGACAGTGTCCGGGTCGGCGAACAGTGGCGCCATCAGGCGCATCGGGCGGGCATGCAAGCGTTCGGAGAATCGGGATAACGCGTGATCGACGCCGGTGTGGTACTCGACCGAGGTCATCGATCCGTCCATCTGCACCACCACCTGGCAGGACGCATTACCCGGCATCGCGTCGGCGGCCGCGACCTGCTCAGGGCCCCAGGTGAATCCGACGGTGTCGGTGGGTTGCACGCGCCGCGCCAGCACCGACGCGCCCGCCCGACCGAGCGCGGCGTTGCCCGACGGCGAGCCGTCGGCGAGTTCGTCGATGACGAGAACCTCGTTGAGCCCGAAGGCATCCTCGACGGCGCGTTCGGCGTCGGTGTGGATGGAGTCGCTGAGATGGCCGGGGGCGGTCACCGTGACCTGCACCAGTCCCTGCGCCCGGGCGCGGGCAACCAGTCGGCCCGCCGTCGGTCGGGACACCCCGAGACGAGTGGCGATCTCGGCCTGCGTCAGCCCTTCGAGGTGATACATCGTCGCCGCGCGCACCAGCAAGCGCAGGTCGGTTCCGGTGTCCGGGGTGGTCTTGGCGGGTGTGGTCACCATCGGTGTCCTTCCGTGAGCATTTGCTCACTAGCCGTGAACATGCTCAATACGCTAACATCGCTGATGTGACTCAGGCAACAGTGAATCGTGCGAGTGATCCGGCAGTCAGCACCATGCGCGCCAGCGTGCTGCATCCCGGCGGTCATCTGGCGGTCGAGGACCGGCCCGTGCCACGTCCCGGCCAAGGCGAGGTATTGGTGCAGGTCACGGCGGTTGGCGTGTGCGGTTCGGACGCGCACTATTACCGCCACGGCCGCATCGGCGACTACGTCGTCGACGCCCCAATCGTGCTCGGGCACGAGGCCGCCGGGGTGATCGTCGACGTCGGCCACGACGTGCCCCGATCCCGGATCGGGGATCGCGTGTCGATCGAACCGCAGACCCCGGACCCCTCCAGCGACGAATCGCGGCGCGGCCTCTACAACCTCTGCCCCCACATGCGCTTCTTCGCGACACCCCCGGTCGACGGCGCTCTCGCGGAGTACGTGACCATCGGCTCGGCGTTCGCCCACCGCATCGCCGATCAGGTGACCGACGAGATGGCCGCCTTGTTCGAACCACTGTCGGTGGCGATCGCTGCGATCCGCAAAGCGGAAGTGGGCATGGGGGATTCGGTGCTCATCGCGGGAGCCGGACCCATCGGTTTGATGTGCGCGCAGGTTGCGGCAGCAGCCGGGGCGACCCGGATCGTCGTCAGCGAACCCGACGAACGCCGCCGCGCGACCGCGATGCACCTGGGGGCGACCGAGGTGCTCGAGCCCGGCCACCCCGTGAAACCCGTCGCCTCCTTCATCGACGCCAGCGGGGTGCCGGCCGCCGTCGACGCCGGCATCCGATCCCTGCGCCCCGCCGGCCGCGCCGTTCTGGTGGGGATGGGCGCCGACGAGATGACCTTCCCGGTCTCGCTGATCCAGAACCGCGAA
Organism: Gordonia sp. CPCC 205515; assembly: GCF_048537925.1. NCBI lineage: Bacteria > Bacillati > Actinomycetota > Actinomycetes > Mycobacteriales > Gordoniaceae > Gordonia > Gordonia sp. CPCC 205515. Next base: position 68,199 of record NZ_JBCLVJ010000018.1, read on the forward strand.
CTGATCCTCACCGGGGTCTTCCGCTATGCCAACACCTGGCCGGCCGCCGCCGCACTGGTGGAATCCGGACGCGTCGACCTCACAGCCATGATCACCGGGCGCTACGGGCTCGACGAAGTGGCCGAAGCGCTCGACGCCGATCGTCGGCCGGGAAGCATCAAGGCAGTCATCCACCCCGGCGTCTCCCGCCACCCCGATCCGCAACCCTCGACCCTCTGACCATTCGAAAGGCACTGTCCGTGGCTGACACTCACGCACTCGCACAATCCACCGTGGACGCGATCGACACCATTCCGGTCCCCACCTACGATCGTTCCCGCCTACGGTCGGGCATCGTCCATTTCGGTGTGGGCGGGTTCCATCGGGCGCATCAGGCGATGTACCTCGATCGGCTCCTCGCCGACACCGACGCCGACGACGCGGCCCGCTGGGGCATCTGCGGGATCGGGGTCCGGCCCGCCGACGCCGCGATGCGCGATGCGCTTGTCCCGCAGGACGGCCTGTACACCCTCACGCTCAAGCATCCCGACGGTGCAGTGGAAACCCAGGTCGTCGGAGCGATCTGCGAATATCTCTATGCGCCAGACGATCCTGAGGCGGTCATCGAGAAGCTTGCGGATCCGGCGACCGAAATCGTCTCCCTCACGGTGACCGAGGGCGGCTATAACTTCTCTCCGTCCACCGGTGAGTTCGACGCCACCAATCCCGACATCGTCGCCGACCTCGCCGACGGTGCGGTGCCGCGGACGGTGTTCGGCCTGGTGACCGAGGCCCTGGCACGGCGGCGCGAGGCCGACGTCCCGTCGTTCACCCTGATGTCCTGCGACAACATCCAGGGCAATGGCGAGATGGCGCACGCCACCTTCCTCGCCTTCGCCCGCCTCAAGGACCCCGGACTCGCGGACTGGATCGATCAGCACACACGCTTCCCGAACTCCATGGTCGACCGGATCACCCCCGCCACCCCCGACGACCTGAGTGCCGAGGTGGCGGCCAGGACCGGGGTCGACGATCGGTGGCCGGTGGTCGCCGAACCCTTCACGCAGTGGGTTCTCGAGGACAACTTCGCCATGGGGCGGCCTCGCTTCGAGGACGTCGGCGTCCAGGTCGTCGACGACGTCACCCCCTACGAATTGATGAAACTGCGACTGCTCAATGCCAGTCATCAAGCCCTCTGCTATTTCGGGTACCTGCTCGGCCACCGCTATGTGCACGACGCGACAGACGATCCGCTCATCCGGGAGCTGTTGCAGCGCTACATGTCCGAGGAAGGCCGCCCGACTCTGCGGCCGGTGCCCGGGGTCGACCTCGACGCCTACACCACCACCCTCATCGAACGCTTCGGTAATCCCGCCATCGCCGACACCATCGCGCGGCTGTGTCAGGATTCGTCGGACCGCATCCCGAAATGGCTGGTGCCGGTGATCCGCGAGCGCCTCGACGCCGACGGGGACGTCTCGTTGGCCGCGGCCGTCGTGGCCAGTTGGACCCGTTACGCCGAAGGCGTCGACGAGCACGGCGAACCCATCGACGTCGTCGACCCGCTGTCCGGCGAACTCATCGCCCTTGCTCGCGAATCGCGCACCGAACCGCTGGCCTTCGTCGCCAACCGTCGGCTCTTCGGTGACCTCGTCGACGACGAACGGTTCACCGGACCCTACCTGTCGGCGTTGGACTCGTTGCGTCAGAAGGGTGCCCGCGAAACACTCACCGAGTTGCTCTCATGACCCTGGTCGCCGGAGTGGATTCCTCCACCCAGTCGTGCAAGGTCATGATCTGCGACGCCCACGACGGCACGGTCGTCCGCAGCGGTACCGCGCCGCACCCGGGTGGCACCGAAGTGAATCCGGACCACTGGTGGACTGCGCTGCAACAGGCGATCTCATACGCCGGTGGACTCGATGACGTGGCTGCCGTGTCGGTCGGTGGACAGCAGCACGGCCTCATCTGCCTCGACCGACAGGGCGAGGTGCTACGGGATGCGTTGTTGTGGAACGACACCCGCTCCGCATCGGACGCCGCCGACCTGGTCGACGACCTCGGTGGGTCCGACGCGTGGGCGAAAGCCGTCGGGGTGGTGCCGGTGGCTTCGATCACCGCGGCGAAGTTACGCTGGGTCGCCGACAATGAACCCGACGTCGCCGACGCCACCGCCGCGGTGTGCCTGCCGCACGATTGGCTCACCTGGCGGCTCCGCGGTGACCGCGACATCGCCGCATTGACCACCGACCGCAGCGATGCGTCCGGCACCGGCTACTACTCCGCGGCCGCCGACACCTACCGGAATGACCTGCTGGAGTTGGCTTTCGGCGGTCGACGCCCATTGGTGCCGGAAGTATTGGCCGCGGACGAGCCGGCCGGACGCACGTCTGGGGGAGCGGTCCTGGGCCCCGGTGCCGGCGACAACGCCGCAGCGGCCCTGGGACTCGGCGCGGGTCCCGGCGATTGCGTTGTCTCCCTGGGTACCTCGGGTGTGGTGAGTGCAGTGACCGATACCGCCGCGCACGACGGTAGCGGCCTGGTCGCCGGTTTCGCCGATGCCACGGGACGGCATCTCCCACTCGTCTGCACCCTCAACGGTGCACCCGTACTCGCGGCCACCGCCGGCATGCTCGGTGTCGACCTCGACGAGTTCGGCCGCCTCGCCGGCGAGGCACCCTCCGGCGCAGAGGGATTGGTGATGGTGCCCTACCTCGCCGGCGAGCGATCGCCGAATCTGCCCGAGGCGACCGGATCACTCCTCGGCATCACCGGCGGCAACTGGACTCCGGCCAACGTGGCCCGCGCCGCGGTCGAAGGTCTGCTGTGTTCGCTCGTCTACTGCATGGAGTTGATCGAACGCGAGGGCGGCGAGGTCGATCGCGTGCTGATGGTCGGCGGCGGCACTCGGTCGCCGGCCGTGATCTCCCTGGCACCACGACTCTTCGGGCGCACGGTGCTGGTTCCGCAACCGGGGGAGTACGTGGCGCTCGGTGCCGCACGTCAGGCAGCCCACGTCCTCACCGGCGAGCTACCGCGTTGGCCGATCGCGACCGAATCCCACCCCGCCGAGCAGACCACCCCCGAGGTGTATGCCCGCTACCGCGAGGCTGCGGGTTTGGTCCTCAACCGCACGTAATGGTCGTTCACCCGGTGAACGTCCCCGCCCCGGTGATCAGCGGTAGGTCCAGGGTGGTGACGATGCCTGCCGAGCAATCCAGCACCGCGGGAATGGCATTCACGATCCGACCGGCAGCGGCGACGATCGCGGCATGGTTGTGGTCGCCGCGTTCGCTGGTCGGGCAGATGTCGACGCGGTACGACGGTTCACCGACGATCTCCACCCGATAACATCCGCCCGGCTGCGCAGGCTGGGCCCACTGTGCGCCGATGTCCTCGCGCAGCCGGGTGATGTGTTCGACGACGATCGCCGGTTTACCCGCGACCATCCCGATGATCTCGAAGCGCACGGCCGCTCGCGTCCCCTTCGCGACGTGGCCGGTGGCGATGTCGAAGGCCTCCGGGGCCGGTTCCTCCTCGTAGCGTTCGACGATCTCGTCGACGGTGACTCCGAGTCCCGCTGCCAATTGCCGAATGGTTGTGCCCCAAGCCAATCCGAGTACGCCGGGCAGAAACAGCATGGGTGTTTCGTCCATCGGCTTGGCAAAGCCCATCACGTCGAACATCACCGTGGCGCCGTCGTAGGTCGCGTAGTCGGCGATCTCCAGACAGCGGATCTGCGAGATCTGCTGGCACGTCCCGGCAAAGGCGAACGGGATCAGGTCGTTGGCGAAACCTGGGTCGACACCGGTGATGAAAATGCTCGACTCGTTCTCCGTGGCGACCTTCTCCAGCTTCGCGATCGCCTTCTCCGGCATCACACCCCACGGGAACTGCAGGGTACCCGGCGCCGAGCCGACGACATCGATGCCCGCCGACAAGATCTGCAGACAATCGTTGAACGACTCGACCGGTCGGGTGTCGCCCATCGCGCAGTAGACGATGCAGTCGGGCTTGGTCGCGATGACTGCGGCCAAGTCGTTGGTGGCGAGTACTCCGGTCGGGTCACCGGGCACGCCGGCCAACTCCGCGGCGTCCCTGCCGACTTTGGCCGGGGTCGCGACGCACAGCCCCACAAGGTCGAAACGGGCATCTTCGATCAGCTGCCGCAGGGCGAGTCTCCCGACATTCCCGGTTCCGACGTGAGCCACACGAATGGCCATGCGATGCCTCCTTGCGCAGGTCAGGTAAACAAATGTCCGGACTACTGTCCACATCAGTAGAACACGCTGCTCCGGAAATCGGTAGAACGTGTTCTCAAAGACCCTCTGACCAGGTAGCCTTACCCGCCATGGGACGTGTAGATGACAAAGTTGCGGTGATCAGTGGCGGCTCGCGAGGGATGGGTGCGTCGCACGCACGCATGCTCGTCGCGGAGGGAGCCAAGGTCGTCATCGGCGACATCCTCGACGACGAGGGCAAGGCGTTGGCCGAGGAACTCGGCGACTCCGCGCGCTACGTGCACCTCGACGTGACCTCGCCCGACGACTGGGCGGCGGCGGCGGCGACTGCGGTCGACGAGTTCGGCAAGCTCAACGTGCTGGTGAACAACGCGGGCATCGTCAACGGCGCGAGTCTGGAGAAGTTCCGGCTCGACAAGTGGCGGCAGATCATCGACGTCAACCTCACCGGCACCTTCCTGGGGATGCAGGTTGCCGTTGAACCGATGATCGCCGCCGGTGGCGGCTCGATCATCAACGTGTCGTCGGTGGAAGGACTGCAGGGCAGCCCGTGGGCACACGGCTATGTCGCCTCCAAGTGGGGTGTGCGCGGCCTCGCGAAATCCGCTGCGTTGGAACTGGCTCCGCACAACATCCGGGTCAATTCGATCCATCCCGGCATGATCCGGACCCCGATGACCGAGGGCCTGCCCGAGGACATGATCAAGGTGCCGCTGGGCCGTGCCGCCGACTCGTCGGAGGTGTCCACGTTCGTCGTCTTTCTGGCCAGCGACGAATCCTCATACGCCACTGGCACTGAGTTCGTCATGGACGGCGGCCTCACCGCCGGCGTCGCGCCGTAACCAGCCCCGCTGGTCGAGGGAGCCCTCCCGCTGGGAAACCTTTCCCCGCTGCGACTTTGCTCTCGCTGGTCGAGTGAGGGAGGAGCTTGCGACGACCGCGTTTTTCGCTGGTCGAGTAAGGGAGGAGCTTGCGACGACCGCTTTTTTTGCTGGTCGAGTAAGGGAGGAGCTTGCGACGACCGCATCGAGACCGACGCGCACGTGACCTCGAGGCTCGGCCTAACCCGCAATTCGATTGCGCCTCAAAAGGTGTGACACCGTGCGGTGAGGTCGGCCAGCGGTTGGACCTCAGCCGCCGGAGGTAACCCGCGGCACCACCGCGACAAGCACCACCATCCCCACCACCTCGATCAGCGTCTGTAGCACGACAACCGAAGCGGCAACACCGTATTCGGCAGGTAACGCCAGCGCCAGCGGCAGCACGACGAGCGAATTGCGGGTGGCCCCGGAGAAACCGACCGCCCGTCGGCCCGCCAGGTCGAGTCCGGCCCATCGTGCGATCAGCAATCCGAGGACCACCATCACTGCGAGGAACACCACGTAGACCGGAATCACCGTGACGATGTCGCCGAGGTGATCGTCGAGCGTATGCATCTGCGACGCCACGACGACGAACAGCACCAGCGCCATCAGCGGGACCATCGCACCGTCGGCAACCGAACGGAATCGTTGCAACGCAACCGAACGCGACGTCGACACCTGGGTCAGCCACGCGAGAACGAGCGGGATGAGGATGAGCACGATGAAGGCCGTCAGGAAGGGTGTCGCGTCCACGACGGAGGCGACGTCGTCGCCCAGGAACAGCGCGAGAAACAGTGGTAGTAGCGCCATTTGCACCAGCAGGAGCAGTGGGGTGGCGGCCAGGAGGCGTCGGCTGTCGCCACCGGCCAGACCGCTGAAGACAATCACATAGTCAACGCACGGACAGAGCAACACCAGTAAAACGCCGGCGCGAATCCCGTTGTCGGCGGGCAGAACCTGATAGAGCGCCGCCACGACGAGCGGTACCACCACGAAGTTCACTACGAGCAACACGCCGAGGAATCGGGCGTCGCGAACGGCTCGGACCAGTTGCCCGATCGGCACCTGCAGGAAGGTCACGTAAAGGAGCGCCGCCAGCGCTGGGTTGATGACGTGTTCGAGCGTTGAACCCGCCCCCGGCGCAAGCAGGCCGGCGATCGCGCCGACCACGATGGCCGTGAGATAGATGGTGACCTGATGGCGTTCGAGCGTCACAGGCAGGTCGGGGGATAGGCGCACGGAACCATTGTGCTGCCTGTGGAAACGTCGCGGACAGTAGGGACAAATCAAATTAGTCTCGCAGTGTGAGCTACCGGGACACGATCAGCACAGATCTCGCGCTGCCGGTTCCGCTGGCGGAACTGGTGGCGATTCTGCGTTGCCACAACGTGACCGAGGCGTACGTCTTCGGTAGCTACGCTCGCGGCGAGCAGACCGCCGACTCTGATCTCGACCTTCTCGTGGCATTTGCCGAGCCGCGGGCTCGGGACTTCTTCGACTTACACACCGAACTCGAGGAGCGCATTCCGTGTCACGTGGATCTGACGACGGCGCTGCACTCCGCATTCGAACCGTATATCCGGCCCGATCTGGTCCCAATAGTCTGAGGTCGGCGTGAAGGTGGTGAATCCGTATCTGGAGGCGGCGCGAATGGCCGTCGATGCGGCCCTGCGATCGGTGCCAGCCGCGCGCGAAGATCTGATTCCGGGCAGCGACCGAGCAGATGCGATCCTGCTTCGTCTACAGGTTGCCGGCGAGCAGTTGAACCGGGTGCGGGCAGAGTTTCCGGACGAGTTTGCACAACATGACGCCGACCACTGGTCTGATCTCATCCGCCTGCTCAACATCATCGCGCACGGTTACACGCAGATCGACTACGACATTCTCTGGGACATTCTGACCACCGGATTGCCTCGGCTACGGGGAATCGCTGACGTAACCGTCGGGTACCTGATCGATGGCTCGTACCCTTGCCACTCACGCCAAGCCCGAGTAGTATCGAACACGTGTTCGAGAACGAGGTGCCTGGAGGTGCCACCCCAGACGCGGAGGTGACCGCCGCCTACGCCGCGTTGCACGCGGCGATCGACCGGATCGCCGCACTCGACACCACCCCCGCTTCGGATGCCGAGGTGGTCCGTGCCGCGGAGATGCATGAGCATGCCGCCCGACGGTTGTATCCGATCGGGTTGCGTCGGGTCGGGGACGTGTCTGATCGTGATGCGCACCGCCGGTTGGGGCATCGGACCCTGTCGAACTTCATGACCGCCCGTCTGCGGATCACCGACCCGAAACGCCGTCAGGATCATATGGCAGCGCTGCTGCAGTTCCATGCGCTCTCCGGTGACCTCCTCGACCCGAAGTGCCCGACCCTGGCCCAGGCCGCGGCGGAGGGCGCGGTCGGCCCCGACCACATCCACGCCGCGCTGGATACCCTCGACCGCATCCCCGCCAAAGTCTCCGCCGACGAAAAGACCCGCGCCGAGGCGATGATGGCCGACTTCGCCCGCGACCACGGACCGGCCGGCATCGAGAAACTCGGTGCCCGCATCCTGGCCCACCTCGACCCGGATGGCACCGTCACCGATGACGCCGACCGCGCCCGCCAACGCGGGTTGAACCTGCGCGGTCAGGATGCGCAGTTGATGAGCAAACTCTCGGCCACCCTCGACCCGTTGACGCGGGCGATGCTTGATGTGGTGATCGCCGCCTGGGCCGCGCCCGGGATGAATGACCCGGATCATCCGGACTCACCCCGCGGCAGTGCCGATGATGTCGACGACGAAGTGTTGCGGGAGGCGGCTCGTCGGGATCTGCGGTCGCAGTCGCAACGCAACCACGACGCATTGAAAGCGCTGCTGCAGGCGGTGCTCGACGGTGGTCTGCTCGGCGCATCGCACCGGGGTTTACCGCCGCATGTGATCATCAAGGTCACCGAGGAGGCCTTGCGGGAGCAGGCCGGGGTCGCTGAAACGACGACGGGCGCGGTGCTGCCGATCAGTGACGTGATCGACCTGGCTGCGAAAGCCCAGCAACACTTGGCGGTGTTCGAGGGTCACCGCACCGAGGTGCTGTATTTGGGGCGGGCCAACCGGTTTGCCAATCGGTCGCAGCGGTTCGCGATGTTTGCCGCCGACGGCGGTTGCTCGGCGCCGGACTGTGATCAACCCTTTGCGACCACCGAAGCGCATCACGCGCAGAAGGATTGGGCCGAGGGTGGGTGGACCGACATCATCGATCTGGCCCCGGCCTGTCCGAAACACAATCGGATGGTCGGTCCCAACCGTGGGCAGTTCAGCACCCACATGGTGTCTGACGGCCCCGATGCCGGACGTGCCGCCTGGACGTTGAACGGCGACGACACGCTGACACCGAATCAGGCCCGCATCAACCGCAGCCACGACCTCGCCGAAGCCCTGGCCGCCTACCGACGCGGGGAACGACTCACCGCGGCTCCACGCGGACCCACACCACGCGGCACCCACGACACGAGGCCACCACCCGAACGCCGCCGCGTGCCGAAACTGGTCGCGTGCCGCTGGTCGGTTACCCGACACGACCCGACCACCCTGCGACCAGCCACCTGACAACCCGACACCGACGACTACCCCGAGTCCCCTGAGATCCCTGAGGTGCGAGGCGCCAGCCGAGCCACGAAGGGCAGGGACCTCGGGGTAGTCGACATGCCCAGATCACTCCGCCGGCAACTCCTCCTTGCGCTGATCGATGATGAAGAACACCAACGTGATCGCGAGAAATCCGGCCGGCACCCACGCCGCGTGCCCGCCCATCGCGTGGGTGGCAAACGCACCGATCACCGCGCCAGAAGCGAACGCCCCGACCACCGCTCCGTAGACGCCGAACGCCCGACGCGCCTCCGGCGCCCGATCCACCAGCGTGGAGTAGCCTGCCTCCACCAGACGCATCAGATTGCCGGTGGTGGCCACCGCAACATAGTTGAGGCCGCCGATGCTGCGAAACAATTCGATCTGCATCGCGGCGATGAACGCTATGGGAATGGTGACGATCCAGTGTGGCGCGTCGGTGGGCACGAATCCCACGACGAGCAGGATCAGCGTCTGCAGCAGCATGGTCACGCGGATCGGGTGGACGAGCAGCGCGTCGAGCCGGCCGGCGCGGATGTGCATGGACACGGCGACCCCGACGACGAAGGCCAGGATCGGCCACAGATGTCCGAGTGCTTGCGCCCAGTGGCGTTGGGCGAGGTTCAGCGCCAGGAAGATCACGTTACCGGTCTGCGCGTTCGCGAACACACCGCCGCGCGCGAGGAATGTGTAGCTGTCGAGAAAGCCGCTCGCACAGGTGATCAGCAGTGCGAAACGCATCGTCGTCGACGTGTTCACCAAGCCTCCGAATGGTGGGAGATGAAGCGGTGGATGGTGGTCGCAGAGTACCGTCATTGCATCACCGGGACCATCGGGAGGGACTTCTTCATGACGACGTCGGCCGGCTCGTCATCGCACGTGTGGCCGCCGTCGCGGACCAGGTCGATGGTGTTGCTCGCGGGCGTTCTCCTCGGGCTGGTGGCCATCAATCTGATCGCCCATTTCACCGGTCATTGGACGGAGATGCTCGCGGTTCCGGTGGGTGCGGTGCTGGTCGTCGCCGGGGCGCGGTTGGCCGGGTTGCAGTGGGGCGAGATCGGTATCAGCCGCTCCGAATTGCGGGCCGGTGTGATCTACGCCGTTGCCGCGGTGGTGGTCGTCTTTGCGGTGGTGTCGATCGCGGTCGCGATCCCGGCCACCCGTGAATTCTTCCGCAACGACCGCTACAGCAGCGCAACCGACGCGCTGCTGGCCGCGTTCGTGTTCATACCACTGCAGACGGTGCTACCCGAGGAGTTCCTGTTCCGCGGCGTGCTGCAGGGGTCGCTCTATCGAGTGTTCTCCCGCCGCGCGACGCTCGGCATCGGCGCGCTGTGCTTCGGCATGTGGCACATCTCGTCGTCGCTCGGACTCACTTCGGGCAACGAGGGTTTGAGCGGCATCCTCGGGTCGGGGGTGTTCGGTCAGGTCGTCGGCATCCTCGGTGCGGTGGTGGCCACCGCATTCGCGGGCCTGGTGCTGGGGTGGCTCCGCGACCGCACGACGAGCCTGTTGGCTCCTATCGCGCTGCACTGGGCACTCAACGCCGTCGGCGCATTCGGTGCCGCCGTCGCCTGGCATCTGCCGGGTTGAGTCGGCCCCACCCCGTCTGCCTCACGTCGTCCCGAAGATCCGATCGCCCGCGTCGCCGAGTCCCGGCACGATGTAGCCGTCGGCGTTGAGTTCCCGGTCGATCGCGGCGGTGAAGACCGGCACATCCGGATGTGCGTCGCGCAGCGTCTGAATGCCCTGCGGGCAGGTCAATAGACACACGAACTTGATCGACCGCGGCGCATACTCCTTGATGCGGTCGACCGCGGCGACCGCCGAATGTCCGGTCGCCAGCATCGGATCCACGATGACGACATCGCGTTCGGCCAGATCACCGGGCATCTTGAAGTAGTACTCCACGGCCACCAGGGTTTTCGGATCCCGGTAGAGCCCGATGTGGCCGACACGTGCACCCGGCACCACGGTCAGCATGCCGTCGACGATGCCGGTCCCGGCGCGCAGGATGGACGCGAACACCACCTTCTTGCCGTCGATCACGTTGGCGGTCATGGTCTCCAGTGGTGTCTCGATGGTGACGGGATGCATCGGGACGTCGTGCAGCACCTCGTAGGCCATCAGGGTGGAGATCTCGTTCAACAGCCGGCGGAAATCGTTGGTGGAGGTGTCCTTCCGTCGCATCAGCGTCAGCTTGTGTTGCACCAGTGGGTGATCGATGAGAACGACGTCGTCCATGGGGAGGTCCTTGCTGTCGGGGCGGTCAGAAAACGGTGCCGTCACTGCGGATGGTCAACGGCGGCAGGCCACCCCGGCGTTGGGCCAGCGCACGACCGGCCGCCCAGGTCCCGCCCTCCAGGATGCACGCCAACGGCAGTGCATCGGCGTCGACGCCGAGCCGGTCGCGTACCAGCGGGGCGAGTTCGTCGATGAGTGCGACGGTCAGTGCGCGCCATTCGATGACCGCCTCGTCGGACACCGCCCACTCCCGGTCCGTCAGTGCGGGATCGCGCAGCGTGAGCACCCCGGTGTCCAGCAGAAGTCCGCCATTGCGGTACTCCGGCAATGCGGTCAATTCGTCGAGTCCCACAACCTCGACGCCGGACCACGCGAACGGCTCCAACAACGAATAGGTCAGCCACTGCGACAACTTGTGAAACGGCATCCACCCATCACTGAGCCCGCCGCCGTGCACCGCGTCGTGGCGCCAGCAGTCGCCGACCGGAACAGTGCCGATCATGTTGTCGGCCAGCCAGATACCTGACAACGAGGACAACAACACCGACAAGATGCGGTGCGCCGGGACTGCGCCGTCGGCGGCCTTTGCCACCACCGCGTCGTACAGTCCGCCGGGCCGTCCACCGAACACCTCGGGTGCGGCGTCCAGCGCGGCACCGAGTCGATTCAGTAGCGCCGCCCGACCATCCAGCCCGACAAGTGGATTCGACTCCGACACCTGAAACGACGTCGCCAGAACAGTAGGGGACAGGTCGAGCAGGGCAGCCGCGTCCACGCGCAGTGGGTCTGCAGGATCGGACGAGAACCGCCCGTCGAGAAACGCGTGCCAGCTGGCGACGGCCAATCCCTCGGACCGTTCGATCCGCAGGCCCGTGCCCGGCTCGGTGAAGCTCCACCCCGGCCCGGCCCCCGCATCGAGGAGCACGCTGACCACGACCAGATCGATCAACGTCCGGGCACGGTCGGCAGGGTCGGCCGGCAACCGATCACCCAGCGCCGCAACCCGATCGACGCCGCCCGCCTCGAAATGCCGCCAGCGACTGTGAAACGGGATGTTCAGATCCGGATACCGCTGCCGCGCCACCGCGGCCACCTCGTCGGCCGTCGAGGCGAGGGCGTCGTCGTGCACCTCCCACCACGCGGAATCACCGGCGCGGGCGCGCGTCAGAAGTTGTTGTGCGCGTTGCCGAATCGCTTCAGTGCTGCGCAGTTCAGCGACCGCCACCCCGACATCGCCCGCGAGATGCGTGGTCATCCGTCGAGCCCTCGACCTTTGACCTTCGCGAGTTCGTCGGCGTCGGGCACCGGTCCCGGCGTGAAGTAACCGGCCGCCATCTTCGCGTCGATCTCCACCTGCGCATCCGCCGGGATGAGGTCGTCGGGGATGTTGACGCGTTCGCCGACCTCGATGCCGGACCCGGTGATGGCGTCGTACTTCATGTTGCTCATCGACACCAGACGATGGATCTTGCGGATGCCGAGCCAGAGCAGCACGTCGGGCATCAACTCTTGGAATCGCATGTCCTGAACGCCCGCAACACATTCGGTGCGTGCGAAGTACTGGTCGGCGGTGTCGCCGCCGACCTGACGCTTCCGCGCGTTGTATACCAGGAACTTTGTCACCTCGCCGAGCGCGCGACCTTCCTTGCGGGAGTAGGCGACCAGCCCCACCCCACCCCGCTGCGCGCCCAGGATGCACTCCTCGATCGCATGCGTCAGATACGGCCGGCACGTGCAGATGTCAGAGCCGAATACATCCGAGCCGTTGCACTCATCGTGCACCCGGCAGGTCAACTCGACGTTCGGATCGGCCAGATCGGCGGCGTCACCGAAGATGTAGAGCGTCTGCCCACCGATCGGCGGCAGGAACACCTCGAGGTCGCCGCGGGTCACCAACTCCGGGTACATGCCGCCGGTCTCCTCGAACAACACCCGCCGCAATTCGGCTTCGGTGCAACCGAACCGGTGCGCCACCCCGGGCAGATACCAGACCGGCTCGACGGCCACCTTGGTCACCGCCGCGGCACCCGAGGACAACAGGAACCGCTCGTCGGGTACCAACCGCCCCTTGGCGATGGCCTCGGCGATCTCCGGCAGGATGACGTGCGCGCGGGTCACCGCGATGGTCGGCCGGATGTCGTACCCGGCGGCCAGTTCGTCGGCGAACGCGTCGGCCGTCATCGCGCCCCACGGGTCGATACTGACCATCGCGGACGGGTCAGACCACTGCGGATACGGTCCGATCTGGGACGTGGGTGCGGTGTTGGTCAGGTCGGCGCGATGCTCCCGCGACAATGCGCCGGCCGCCACCGCCAGCGCCCGATAGACGCTGTACGAACCGCTGTGCGTGCCGATGACGTTGCGATGCCCGCGGCGCGCGGTGGTGCCGACGACCGGTCCGCGTTCGGCGGCGGACGGCGCGCCCCATCGGATCGGCAGCGCCTCGAGTCCACCCGCGTGCGAGGTCAGACGGATGTGCCGGCCACCCGCACGATTCGTCGAGCCGCCCGCAGCGGCGTCGGCACCCAGATCCGCGGTCATCGGTCTCTCCCGTCTGTCTCGACTCCGGTCTACACCCGAACTCGATCCTTGGTGGTCCTCCGCATCAATTCGTTCGGCGGCACCACTGGAAAGCGCCAGCATAGCCACAATGTCGCGACGGTGCCGGGTGACGAATTCCGGCTGTGATCAGCCGATGAACCGACGGTGAACAGACACCGCGTAGTCGCCGCCGGCATACGGTTCCCGACCCCAGGTCGCCCAGCGGGCCACTGATTCCAGTCCCGCCGCCGCGGCATGGTCGTCGTAGTCCTCGAGCGAGATCCGATCGGGACGCAACGCAAACCCGGCCACCAGCAGCCCACCCGGCCGAAGACGCCGCGTGCAGCCGTCGAGGACTCGGCGCTCGGTCCCCGGATGCACGAAAATCATCACGTTGCCCGCGAGCACAATGACGTCGAACCCGGTCCCGACCGTGTCCGGCAGATCCGCGAGATCGGCCGTCACCCAATCGATATCCGGTCCGTTGCGTCGAGCGGTCGCCAGCATCGAGTCGTCGGCATCGACACCGGCCACGTCGAACCCGCGTCGGGCCAACTCGATCGCCACCCGACCGGTACCGCAGCCGCCGTCGAGGACACGGGTGCCGTCGACCTCGGCCAGCAGCGACTCGACGAGATCGGCCTCACCGTGGATGGACTTGCCTTGGGCCGCCATCCGCGCCCACCGCGCGTCATAGTCATCGCCCTTGGGGGCATCGGTCTCGTCCCATCGCGTCGCCACGAGGTTCATGGTGACACATCCGGTGTGTCACGAAACCCGTCCGCCGTCGGCATGGTTTGTTGAGGGAGGATGAGTCGACCGAACAGGGGAGCAGCCATGGACGTCTACCAGGCGATCGCGGCACGACGCGACGTGCGCAACGAGTTCAGCGGTGAGGTGATCGACGACGCCCGCCTGATGAGGGTCCTCGAGGCCGCCCACCGCGCACCCAGCGTCGGCAACAGCCAGCCGTGGGACTTCGTCGTCGTCCAGGACCCCGACACGCTCGCCCGCTTCGCCGACCATGTCGCGCAATGCCGCGACGACTTCGCCCGGTCCCTGCCCGCCGACCGCGCGACCACCTTCCGGCCCATCAACATCGAGGGCATCCGCACCTCGGGCACCGGTGTGGTCGTCACCTACGACCCGACCCGGGGCGGTCCACACATCCTCGGCAGGCACACCATCGACGAAACCGGTCGATTGTCGGTGGCGCTGGCCATCGAAAACCTGTGGCTCGCCGCGACCGACGAGGGCCTCGGCGTCGGCTGGGTGTCGTTCTACCGTGAGCCGTACCTACGGGATCTCCTCGCGATTCCCGACCCGGTCACCGTCGTCGCCTGGCTGTGCCTCGGCCCGGTCACCGAACTGCAGGAGATACCCGACCTCGAACGCTTCGGATGGCGGTCCCGACGACCACTGACCGACGCTGTGCACCGTGAATCCTTCCGACCTGCAACCGATGAATTCGCGACCGACCGCGAGTCTCTCCCTGCAACCGTCCCGGCCACCTGAGGAGCACCATGATCGCCGCACACGAATTCATCTCCCTCGACGGGGTTTTCGAGAACCCTGCGTGGACTGCACCGTTCGGCTTCGATCCCGCGATGGGCGAGACCATCAGCGGGATCGTCTCCCGGTCGACGAAGATCCTGCTGGGCCGCACCACGTTCGAGATGTTCGCACCGGCCTGGTCCACCCGCACCGCCGACGACGACCCCGGCGCCCCGTTCTTCAACGACACCGAGAAGCTCGTCGTCACCAGCGGCACCCCCTCCGTCGAGTGGGCCAACAGCACGGTCATCGGACCCTACGATCCGGCCGCCATCGCCCGCATCAAGGACGAGACCGACGGCGACATCTACATCTCCGGCAGCGGCACCCTGGTGCGCGCACTGATCGCCGACGGCCTCCTCGACGAACTGCACCTGTTCATGTACCCGATCACTCTCGGTGCGGGCCAACGACTCTGGGCCGACGGTACCGAACACACGCTGCGTCTCAACGACAGCGACGTCTACGCCAACGGCGTCGTCCACCTGAACTACGGTCCGGCCGCCTGATCACAGCAGCGAGAGCAGATACACCGTCACACAGACGACGACCAGGAACGCCAGCGAATACTTGAGGCTCGACCGGAGGATCGCGGCCTCGTTGCCGGTCTCACCGACCGCCGAGGCCGCGATCGCGATCGATTGCGCCGACACGAGTTTCGCCATCGTCCCGCCACCGGTGTTCGACGCCACCAGCAGCGTCGGATCGACGCCGAGCTGCTGCGCGGTGACCGCCTGCAACTTCGCGAACAGCGTGTTGTTGTTGACCACCGAACCGGTGATGAAGACGCCGATCCAGCCGATGATCGGCGATACCAGCGGGAAGACGTCCCCGACATTGGCCAACGCCAGACCGATCGCCGCGGTCGCCCCGGACAGATTCGTGATGTAGGCCAACGCGAGGACCAGCAGGATCAGCACGATCGGGCGCCATAGTTCGGCGATCGTCCCCTTGAGTTGTTCGAGGGCCTCGGGCACCGTGATGCGCGCGAATGCGCCGGTCACCAGGATCGCGCCGAGCACCGCCGTGCCCGACGCGCCAATCAGGCTGACCTGCCACACCGCGGGCATCGGCGCCGTCGTCGCCGACACCGGCGGATGCTGCACGATCGTGTTGTCGATCCACGGCATGTGGATGTTGAGTACCGTCCAGTCCAGCCACCCGCCTGCGGTGAACAGACTCTTGAACCACGGCAGACTCCACACCAGGATCGCGCCGGTCAGGAAGTAGAACGGCGACCACGCCATCACCACTTCGCGTACCGAGTACTTCGTCGTCTCCGGTGCGGCGACACCGCCTTCCCGATAGATCTCGCGCGGCTGCCAGATGCGAGTCAGCCCGGCGAGCGTCACCATCGCAACCAGGGGCGGCAGGATATCGGTCAGTTCCGGGCCTGCGACGAACAACACCAGGCATTGCAGCCCGGAGAACACCACACCGGTGACCAGCCACGCCGGCCAGGTCTGCCGCACACCTTTCCAGCCGTCCAGGATGGCGACCAGGATCAGCGGCAGCAGGGCGGTCAGTCCCTGGATCACCGGGATCATCCACGTCGACAGCTCCCCGAGATCGACGCCGCCGACCTTCGCGCCCTGGATCACCGGGATGCCGATCGCACCGTACGCACCCGCCCCGGCGTTGGCCACCAGACACAACATGGCGGCTTTGATGGGACGGAAACCGAGTTCGACGAGCAGCGCCGCGCAGATCGCGATCGGCACCCCGAAGCCGGCCGCTCCCTCCAACAGGCCGCCGAAGCAGAAGGCGATGAGCAGCACCTGCAGTCGCTGATCCGTCGACACCCCGCCGATCGACGTGCGTATCACCTCGAACTGGCCGCTCTTGACCGCGATCTTGTACAGCCAGACCGCCATCACGATGATCCACGCGATAGGCCACAGTCCTGACACCGCACCGAAGAGCGCCGACCCCACGATCTTGGAGAACGGCATCCCGAAGAGCACCAACGCCACGAGCGCGGCCACCACCGCCGAGATCAGGGCCGCGGTGATGCCCTTGATCCGGAACACCACCAGCGACAGCAGGAACACCAGGATCGGGATCGCGCCGACGAGCGCCGACAGGTACACCGAGTCATACGGCGCGTAGTTCTGTTCCCACATGTCATGCCTCCGCACTCGTCGCGCGTTCGTTGGCCGATAGGGCATGGCCAGGTTGCCGGCACAACGCTGCCACCCCAGGCTCGTGCGTGGGTCGTGTTTGCGTAATCTTCCCGGACGCGTGCTCTCCTTCCCGATGGTCGAGTAAGCGACCGAGCGCAAGCGAGGGAGCGCATCGAGACCGAACAGTCACCCAAAACAACAGTGCCCCTCCGGCTTTCGCCGAAGGGGCACTGTCGTCAGCAGATCACTTGTGCAGATCGAAGCGATCGAGCTCCATCACCTTGGTCCAGGCGGCGACGAAGTCGTTGACGAACTTCTCCTGCGCGCCGTCTTCGGCGTAGACCTCGGCGAGCGCACGCAGCACCGAGTTGGAGCCGAACACCAGATCGGCGCGGGTGCCGGTCCACTTGTCGGCGCCGGACGCGCGGTCCTTGCCGACGTAGGTGCCGTCGTCGGTCGCCGACGCCTTCCACTCGGTCCCCCTGTCGAGCAGGTTGACGAAGAAGTCGTTCGTCAGCTGACCCGGCTTGTCGGTGAGCACACCGAGCGCACTGCCCTGGTAGTTCGCACCCAGCACGCGCAGACCACCGACCAGCGTCGTCATCTCCGGCGCCGACAGCGTGAGCAGGTTGGCCTTGTCGATGAGCCGGTACTCGGCGGGCAGCTCGCTCGCCTTGCCGTCGTAGTTGCGGAAACCGTCGGCCTTGGGCTCCAGGTAGGCGAACGACTCGACGTCGGTCTCCTCCTGGGTGGCATCGGTACGCCCCGGGGTGAACGGCACCGACACGGTGACGCCCGCATCCTTGGCAGCCTTCTCCACCGCCGCGGTCCCACCGAGCACCACCAGGTCGGCGAACGACACCTTGGCACCGGCCTCGGCGTTGAACGACGTCTGGATCTCCTCGAGCTTGCGAATCACCTGGGCGAGCTCGTCGGGCTCGTTGAGCTCCCAGCCGGCCTGCGGCTGCAGACGGATGCGGCCACCGTTGGCGCCACCGCGGTAGTCACTGCCACGGAACGACGACGCAGACTTCCATGCGGTCGAAACCAGCTGCGCCACAGTCAGACCGGAGTCGAGGATCTGTGCCTTCAGGTTGTCGATGTCGGCGTCGGCGATGACCGCGCCGTCCTGTGCGGGGACGTTGTCCTGCCACAGGTAGGTGGTCGACGGGGCCAGCGGGCCGCGGTAGCGGACGGCCGGTCCCAGGTCGCGGTGCAGCAGCTTGAACCAGGCCTTGGCGAACTCGTCGGCAAGCTCTTCGGGGTGATCGAGCCAGCGGCGGGTGATCTCGCCGTAGATCGGGTCCATCCGCAGCGCCAGGTCGGAGGTCAGCATCGACGGGTGGGTCTTGCCGCTGCCGTGGGCCTCGGGCACCGAGTTGGCCCAACCGCCGTCCTTCGGACGCCACTGGTTGGCGCCCGCCGGGCTCTTGAAGAGCTCCCACTCGTTGCCGTACAGGATTTCCAGGAAGCTGTTGTCCCACTTGGTCGGGGTGTGGGTCCAGATGACCTCGAGGCCGCTGGTGATCGCGTCGGCGCCGACACCGGTGCCCTGCGGGTTGGCCCAACCGAGGCCCTGCTGCTCGATGGCAGCTGCCTCGGGCTCGGCGCCGACGAGCTCGGCGTCGCCGTTGCCGTGGGTCTTGCCGAAGGTGTGGCCACCGACGATGAGTGCGGCGGTCTCGATGTCGTTCATTGCCATCCGGCCGAAGGTCTCGCGGATGTCCACGGCCGAGGCCAGCGGATCCGGATTCCCGTTGGGGCCTTCCGGATTGACGTAGATCAGGCCCATCTGCACGGCGGCCAGCGGGTTGGAGAGGTCGCGCTCACCGGAGTAGCGGTTGTCGCCGAGCCACTCGGCCTCGGGACCCCAGTAGACCTCTTCGGGCTCCCACTCGTCGACGCGACCGAACGCGAAACCGGCGGTCTTGAAGCCCATGTCCTCCAGGGCGACGTTGCCGGCGAGCACCAGCAGGTCGGCCCACGAGAGTGCCTGGCCGTACTTCTTCTTCACCGGCCACAGCAGGCGGCGGGCCTTGTCCAGGCTGGCGTTGTCCGGCCAACTGTTGAGCGGGGCGAAGCGCTGCATGCCCGTGCCGGCGCCACCGCGGCCGTCCTCGACGCGGTAGGTACCCGCGGCGTGCCACGACATACGGATGAAGAACGGTCCGTAATGGCCGAAGTCGGCGGGCCACCAGGTCTGCGAATCCTTCATGACGGCCTTGACGTCGGCGACCACGCCGTTGACGTCGAGGTTCTCCAGGGCGGCGTCGTAGTCGAAGTCCGAGCCGTGGGGACGCACGACATCGGGGTTGTGCGCCAACAACTTCAGGTTCAGCTGATTGGGCCACCAGTCACGGTTGCCACCACCCTCGACGGGCGGCTTGATCCGCATGGGGCAGCCGCTTTCCGCGGGCTCCGTCTGCGCCTCCGCGATCGGCGGGTGCTCGGTTGCGTGAGCGGGGTTTTCCTCAGACACGACATTCCTTCCGAGAGTTGATTTTTCGGGCTGTGATCACGGGTGTGATCCCGAAGTGGGTGAGGCCGCGGCGCAGTCGGCGCACAGGCCCCAGTAGATGACCTCGGCCTCATCGAGAACAAAGCCGTGGTGTTCCGTCGGTGTGAGGCACGGTGCCTCGCCGACAGCACAATCCACGTCGCCGATGATCCCGCAGGATCGGCAGACGACGTGGTGATGGTTGTCGCCGACCCGCGACTCGTAACGAGCCACATGGCCGGACGGCTGGATGCGCCGCACCAGACCGGTGTCGCTGAGCGCGCTGAGTACGTCGTAGACGGCCTGCTTGGACACGTCGGGCAGTACGTTTCGCACAGCGGTCAGGATCGTATCGGTGTCGGCGTGGGGGTGGGCATGCACCGCCTCGAGTACGGCGACCCGCGGGCGGGTCACTCGCAACTCGACAGAACGCAAGAGTTCTGTGTAGTCAGACGTCGGCGGCACGGGAACCATTATGCACGCTTTTCTGGACTGAGTCAGAAAAACTCTCAAATTGAGACGACGAACTCAGTCATGTCTCGTTCGACGAGGGGTTATCCCGTAGCCGAGTCGTTGGGTTCGATCCGGAAGCCGACCTTGAGGGTGACCTGCGTATGGGCGATCTTGCCGTCCACCACATGTCCCCGCGTGTTGACGACCTCGAACCACTCGACGTTGCGGGTGGTTTGCGACACGCGCGCAATCGCATTCGCGATGGCGGCGTCGGTTCCGTCTGCTGACGAGCCGACCACTTCGACGACCCGATATACGTGTTCGCTCATGTCCCGATACTGGCACGGATGCGCGACGCTGTGGCCGGTTTCGCCGACCTCACGTTCGGGAGAATCGGCCCGGCTCCACCTCGAGCACCGCGCCATGACGGACAAGGCGGTCCAGATGCAGTTGCGCGGTGCGCAATTCGACCGCGCCGACAAACGGCATCTCGACGTGCGGACGATAGACGAGTCGGTGATCGGCGATCTCGACGATGCTGTGCGGCTCGCCCAGGAACTCCAGCAACCGGGCGTCGCGTCGTTCGATCACCCCGCGGAAAGCGTCGAGGCGAGTACGGAAGTCGTCGGCGCCCTCGATGACGCCCTTCTGATGGAAGGTTCCGTACCACCGCGCGTCGATCTCGCGGACGCGCTCGATGGATGCGAGGTAGTCGTCGAGGTTGCTGCCGACGTCGCCGTACATCGGTCCGAACGACGTCAGGTCGATGTCGGCGACGTAGCAGAAGCCGATGGGTTCGATCAGCACGCCGCAGTGTCCGGCGGTGTGGCCGGGCAGGTGGATGACGGTGGCGGAGATGTCGCCGAGATCGAAGACGTGCTCGGACGGTACACCGATGGCGTCGGGTCGTCCGTCGGGCAGGTCGAACTGGTCGGCGATGTGTTTTTCGGCAAAGGAGCGGATCTCCGGCGGGATGCCGAATCCGTCGATCAGCACGCGCAGGGATCGCACACCGGCGAGATCGGCGTCGTGGACGTACGTGGGTGCGGTGAAGTGTTTGAGTCCGGCGATGTGGTCCTCGTGGGCGTGGCTGATCATGACCGCGTCGGCGTCGACGGGATCGTGGTCGACCTCCAACGACGGATCGATGACGAGGGTGCCCGCAGACCCGCGGGCGATGACGGTGTTGCCGTAGGGATACGCCCCGCCCTGTCCGGACATCAGCACGCTCACCGAATCGTACTGTGCCTCACGGAAACCCGGGTCTGTGGTGGTCATGGCATCACGCCAGCAGATCGCGGGCGACCCGGGACACGGTTGCCTTGCCGTCGGCTTGATTCCCTTGTCCCCGCAGCGAGTTCATGATGGAGACGACGAATCGCTCGCCGTTGCCGGCAAAGCCGACGGTGTTGACCACTGACCCGCCCTGCTCGTCGGACCACCCATTCTTGTTGCCCGGGCGCAGCGAGCCGGGCAGTGCCATGATGCCCCAGCGCTGATTGGCCGCCACTCCGCGCATCTCGCCGACGAGGTAGTTGCGGTCGGCGGCCGGCATGCGCAGCACCGAGGTGACGAGGTTGCCCAGATCGCGTGGTGTGTCCTTCTGGAATCCCCAGTACGGGTAGTAGGCGGTGAATCCGCGCTGCGGAGCGAGGGCGGTCATGCCGAATCCGCGGAAGGCGTTGTTGTAGGCCAGGTGGTCGGCGCCGGCGTACTTGAACCACAGCTGGTCGGTGGCGGCGCCGTCGGATGAATTGAGCATCCGGTGCATGGCCCCGCGGTCGGCGGCCGAGAGGTGGATGCGACCGACCCGATTGCGATTGAGCAGATCGGCGGCGATGGCGAGTTTGATCGTCGACGCCGTCCACACGGGCGTGTCGGCGAAGTTGTTCACCAGGGTGATGCCGGTGCGGCGATCGGTCACGACGATTCCGGTGGTGCCCGGTCGCGTCGCCGCATACGCGCTGGCCGCGGCCAACCGGGCGGGCAGTGCGGCGGCCAGGGCGTCGTCCCCGAACGGCGCCGCGTGTGCATCGGTGGAGGGCGCAATCACCCCCGCGCCCACCGCTGCGACGGCGGCAACGAGCGTCATCGAACGACGGAACCGTGAAAAACGCATGACCTCCACCCTAACGGTGTCGCGCACACCCTCACACGACGGCCAACAGCACGCCCACCGCCATGAACAGCACCCCGAACAGTCGGTTGAGGTTGCGTTGTCCCTGTTCGGTGCGGGTCATCCGCTGGAATCCGCGGGCCACCGTCGCGAAGAACAGCCACATCACCGCGATGTCGACGGTGACCATGGTGACGCCGATGACCGCGTACTGCAGCAACAGCGGTTGATCGGTGCGCACGAAGCCGGGCACGAACGCGAGGAGGAACACGATCGCCTTCGGGTTGAGCAGATTCACCCAGACGCCGCGGACGAACATCGACGACGCCGACTCGGTGGCCAGCGCGTCGGTGGCCTCGTCGCTCAGGTCGGGCTTGCGGAAGAACTGGCGGATACCCAGGTAGATGAGATACGCCGCACCCAGGTAGCGGATCACATCGAACGCGGTCGGCGACTTCGCGATCACCACCCCGAGGCCGAGCGCGACGATCAGCAACTGGATGAGCAGCGCGGCCTGCTGCCCGAGAATGCCCCAGAACGCACGACGGAACCCGACGTTCATCGAGTTGCTCATGGTGTTGATCGCCCCGGCGCCCGGGGTGAAGCTGATCAGGACGCACGCGGTGAGGAGCGCCAACCAGGTCGAGATCTGCACCCGGATGAGGGTAATGGTCGACGATGGCCGCTCCGTAAGCTGTGCCCGTGACCTGGACCCCCGAACTCATCGTCGAACAATCGGTCCGGTGGGCGTCGTCCTGGCATCCGCCGGGGTCGGCGCACATCGTCGACGCCGGGCACGAGTTCTACCTGCTCGACGGCGAGGCGACGCTCCTGCGCTACCACGGTCCGCTGACCGATCCACGTGCCGTCCTGGACGAGACGCGAAAGATTGTCGCGAGTCACGGCGCCACCACGGTCCGGATCACCGTCGGACCGGGCACGTTCAACGATCTGTCCGACGACGATCTCACTGCCTGCCACGCCGAGATCGTCAACGTGCTCGACATCGATGCCCTCGAACTCACCGGCTCCACCCTCGACACCATGTCCACCCCGTCCGACATCGACGTCATCGAGGTCGCCGTCGACGACCCCATAGGCCTCGACGAGTTCAGCCGCGTCTCGCTCGAAGCCTGGGGTTTCCCACCACCAGTACTTGATGACCTCGACAACGACGTCGAGAACGACAGCGGCGCAACGACACCCGGACTGTTCGTGGCGCGGATCGACGGAGTCGGGGTGGCCACTGCCGGCTACGCACTCGTCGACGGGGTGGCACGCATGTGGGGTGCGGCCACCCTGCCCGACTTCCGTGGCCGCGGGGTGTACCGCGCGCTGATCGCCGCGCGGCTGCGAGATGCACGAGCCCGTGGCGCCACCCTCGCCATCGTGCACGCCGAACGCACGTCGTCACCGATCCTGCAGCACTTGGGTTTCCGTAAGTACGGTGAACGCCACCTCACCCGGCTGTCGGTCTGAGACACACCACTAGCTTCGTCGAAGCGTCACCGGGTGGCGACTCGACAGGCAGACACCCACGCGGGCATGCCCGGTCTCATCGGCGACGACCTCCGGGAACTCGCATCCGGTCAGGCGGTAGCGCGTCCTCGGCGCCAAGCGGGACACCCCGATGGTGGTGCGGACCGGGCCGGACCCGGGATACAGCACCAGATCCAGGCCGTCGCCATCGGTGACCGCCTTGGCGACGAGGATGTCGGGATAGGCAGCCTGCGTCAGTATCGGTCCGGTGCGCCACGCGTCGGGGACCTCACCGACGGCGAGACCACGCAGGTCGTCCCGGCGGAGGAATCGGGCGAGGGCATAGGCGCCGTTTGCCCACGTCGACGCCCCCGCCAGACGCCGCGCACCTGCCGACGAGTAGTCCCACCGGAAGTGGTCGGCGATGGTGGCGTCGGCCGCGTCGGCGGCGTCGCTGTCACCCATTTCCCTTGCGGCGCAAGCGATGTTGACCAGCGTCCAGGCATCACCCATCCGGTAGGAGCCGACGTCGAGTCGGTCGACCGGGGTGGTGATCATGTCCAGGCGACCGTCGCGGACGGTGACGCGTTTGTCGCGCAGGGCTTCCCAGGTATCGGCGGCGAGATCCGGCAGAATCCCGTTGAGCCAGTAGGTCATCACCGCGTCGTTGGAGAGCGTGGGCGGCAGCTTCAGTCCGGCCGGCCCGAGCCCGAACCGGAACCGTCCGTTGGGTAGGAGATATCCGTTGCGGTGGAACGAGTGTGCGATCTTGTCGACGAAATCGCCGGTGAGGTCGGTGCCATGTAGCCGGTCGTAGCCGAGCAGTCCGGTCACCGCGATCGTGTTGCACATCGGGTAGGTGAGGTGCGGTTCGCACGGATACAACGTGTGGCGGCTCGAGGCCATATTGTCGGCGATCGCGGTGGCGATGGCGGTGAAACCGTAGTCGTACCGGGTGCGCTGATTCCACACCAGCGGCAGACTGCCGTCATCGTCAAAGGTGGTGTCGTCGTTCAGCGTTGTGTAGAACGCCAGCATCGCCGCAAAGAATCCCGAATACATGACGTTGGCGAACACGACCGGATCCGGATTCCACCGGAGATACCCGGCGAGGCGCTCGGTCGCCCAATACCCCCACACCCGTTTGTCGCACATGCGGCGGATCATGTTCGCCTGGCCCTCGGCGAGATACCCGGCGAACGCCGGGGTACGCGTGTACTGCGCCACCGACAAGGCGTACGAGACGTAGGCGATCTGGTAGCGCAACGCGCTACCGCCGATCTGCTCGAGTCGAGTGAAGCCGTCCCACCGGTCGGCGGGCTGTAATGCCATGTCCAGGAGGTATCTCAGGGTGGCCACCTCGTCTTTGGTGGCCTCACTGACCGATCGGCCCGCGTCGACGGGCGTCACCGACATCTGTTCATTCGACAAGCGCGGTACCTTTCGCAACGCGACGGGGAAGTGTCAACAGTGCCGCACCGGCGACGATCGCGGACACGATGCCGCCGTGAACAGCCATGTGCAGGGGTTCGGAATGGACGTGGTAGAGGTGCAGGAGATGCATGTCGATCTCCATTCCGGTGAACACCACCGCTCCGCCGACCATCAGCGACACCGCGACCAGTTCCCGTCGACCGACCGCGGTCGGCGAGCGTCGTGCGGAAACCGACAGTGCGGCAAGCGCGATCACCGTGAGGACAGCAGACCGGACACCCCATGCGGCGACCGACGCGGTGTCGGTCGCCGCCCCCGACAACAGGAGCGCGGCCACCCCGATCAGATAGCCGCCGAGCGCGAACCCGCCGACACGCAGCACATCTGCCCACCATCGGTGCTGCGCGGGCGAGACGACCGCCGGCTCGGGCGTGCCCGAGCCGGAATACGACGGTCGGTAGGCGGTCGGTGCGAAACCGCCGTCGTCGGAACGAACTCGCCATGGCATCACTCGTTGCAGCGTCAGGACAAGGAGAGCGCCGATGACGCAGCACACCATCGCGGTGACCTCCTCGGGCTGGATCGAGCCGGTTGCGTGGCGACGATGCTACGCGATGTGAGAACAAACGTTGCCAGAAATCTGATTCCGGGGGGATGGTCTGCGACGTAGCATCAGCGCATGCCCCGGCCGTCGATGGTGACTGCGTCAGACTTGCGTTCCTTCATGATGGCCACCTACTTCGCACTGCGACTGATGATCGCCGCCGGCGCTCTGCTCTTGCCGGTGGTGCTGGTGATCTGGGCCGCGGTCAGTGACGACGTCGACCTGCAGGGCTCGATCAGCGGCTTCTACTACACCGATGCCCGCGACGTTTTCGTCGGCATCGTCGTCGCGGTGGGCGTCGCCCTGATCGCCTACCGCGGGTACTCGGTGGGGGAGAACTGGTTGCTCAACCTGGCCGGCGTCCTGGCCATCGTGGTGGCGCTGGTCCCGACCACACCGCCGGGCGACGGCGGCATGAACCTCGTGCACACGGCCGCGGCCATCGGGTTCTTCCTCGTGATCGCGCTGTCCATCGTGCTCTACGGCCGGCTCACCCTCAGCCTCCTCGACCCCGCTGAGGCACAACGCTTTTCCGTCGCATACTGGATTCTCACCGCGCTGCTGGTGGTGTTGCCGATCCTCGCGGCGGTGATCGCCCACCGGACGGGGCCGAGTACCGCCCTGTTCTGGATCGAGACCGCCGCCCTCATCGCATTCGTCGCGTTCTGGGTCACCAAGACCGCCGAGTTGTGGCGGTCGGACGCCGATCAACGCATCTGTGCGGGCACGGTCGCGTGCGACGCCACCGGTCAATTGCAGGCCACCGACGCCGGCCGATCGTGAATTGCGGACTGTCGCTGTCCGTTGGGCGTGACACCGTGGGCACAGACGACGACCCCGACACACGAAAGAGGATGGCTCATGGCTCGCGAGATTCAGGTGACCTTCGACTGCGGCGATCCCGGCGCGCTGGCCGTGTTCTGGGCTGACGCCCTCGGCTACGAGCTGCAGGCCCCGCCGCCCGGCTTCGACACGTGGGACGCCGCCCTCGACGCACTCGGCGTCCCGGCGGAGAACCGCAACGACAAGTCTGCGGTCGTCGACCCCACCGCCTCCGGTCCGCGGATCTTCTTCCAGCGGGTACCCGAAGGCAAGACGGCCAAGAATCGCGTGCACCTCGACGTCCGCGCCGCTCCGGAAACCGCCGGCGACGCACGCATGGCCGCGCTGGAAGCGGAATGCGAGCGACTCGTCGCCCTCGGCGCCACCCGCGTCGAACGTCACGAACCGTCCCCGCCGCTGTCCAACGGCTTCATCGTCATGACCGACCCCGAAGGTAACGAGTTCTGTCTCGACTGAGAGGTTTCGACCAGCGTCGGGCTCGCTGCGCTCGCTCGTCGCGCTCAACCAGCGGGGGATGCGTTTCCCGCCGGTTTCGACCAGCGTCGGGCTCGCTGCGCTCGCTCGTCGCGCTCAACCAGCGATGGGTGCGTTTCCCGCCGGTTGAGCAGCCCGCGAGGCGCTAGCCGAGCGGGCGTCCGTCGAAACCGCTCACACCACCGCCAGCGACGAATCCCGCACCAACACAAAGAAGTACGGCGCCGCCGACCCCTTCATATCCATCGCACCGAGCACCGCGTCGTCGGATAGCCGACGAAACACGTCGTTGATGGGCAATTGGTCGTAGAGCATCGTGGCGGTGTCGACGCCGCGATACCGGGTGGTGCGTAACCGCGCCTTCGGTGACCGTGCCTGCGTGAGCGCCCGGGTCGCGGCGATCGGCGTGCGGTAGGAGATCCGGGTGACTCCCGGGACCCGCGCCAGCGGCACACCACGGAAGGCGGCCCGCGGATTCATCGGCCACAGCGCCGACCCGTCGCGCGTCGGGAACAGCAACGGATGCACCGTCTCGCCGTCGACGAACTGCTTGCCCCACCAGCCGCTCGCCGCCAAGAGTCCATCCATGGGGTGCCCGGTCGGCATCTCGGCGCCGCGCCAGGTCCCGATCATGAACTGCGGATCGACACCGGGACACTCATCGAAGACCGCGAGCGCACCGGCGGTGGTGGTCGGCGCGTCGGGCAGGGTTTCGGCAAGCAGCATGGCCGTTATGGTACGGAATCGACAATTTGTGTCAATGGCAGACCGCGCCCTGCGACGCCGAGGTCACCAACTTCGAGTACTTCGCCAGCACACCTCGGGTGTAGCGCGGCGGCAGAGGAGTGAAGTCCTGTGCCCGGCGAGCCAATTCGTCGTCGTCGACCAGGAGGTCGAGGGTGCCGTTGGCGACGTCGAGTCGAATCCGATCACCGTCGCGGACGTGTGCGATCGGTCCGCCGTCGACGGCTTCCGGTGCGATGTGTCCGACGCACAGTCCGGTGGTGCCCCCGGAGAAGCGTCCATCGGTCATCAGCAGGACGTCCTTGCCGAGACCTGCGCCCTTGATGGCGCCGGTGATCGCGAGCATCTCCCGCATGCCCGGGCCGCCCTTGGGGCCCTCGTAGCGGATGACCACCACGTCGCCGGCGGCGATGGTGCCGTCCTCGAGGGCGTCCATCGCCGAGCGTTCGCGATCGAAGATCCGGGCGACGCCTTCGAACACATCCGAATCGAAGCCCGCGGACTTCACCACCGCCCCCTCCGGTGCCAGCGATCCCTTCAGGATGGTGATGCCGCCGGTGGGATGAATCGGGCGATCCATGGCCCGCAACACCTTTCCGTCCGGATCGGGTGGCGCGACGTCGGCGAGATTCTCCGCGACCGTCTTTCCGGTGACGGTCAGGCAATCGCCGTGCAGCAGACCGGCATCGAGGAGTGCCTTCATGATGACCGGCACGCCGCCGATCCGGTCGACGTCGGTCATCACGTGCGCGCCAAACGGTTTCACGTCGGCGAGGTGCGGGACGCGGGCGCCGACGCGGGAGAAGTCGTCCAGCGAGAGTTCGACCTCGGCCTCGTTGGCGATCGCCAGCAGATGCAGTACCGCGTTGGTGGAGCCGCCGAACGCCATCACCACAGCGATCGCATTCTCGAACGCTTCGCGAGTCATGATGTCGCGGGTGGTGATTCCGCGTTTGAGCAGCTCGACGACCGCCTCGCCGCTGGCACGCGCGTAACCGTCGCGACGCTTGTCCGGCGCGGGTGGTGCGGCGCTGCCCGGCAGCGACATACCCATCGCCTCGGCCGCGCTGGCCATCGTGTTCGCCGTGTACATACCACCGCACGCACCTTCGCCGGGGCAGATGGCGCGTTCGATGGTGTCGACGTCCTCCCGGCTCATCAGCCCGCGCGCGCACGCGCCGACCGCCTCGAAGGCGTCGATGATGGTGACCTGATGCTCGGTGCCGTCGGACAGCGTCGCGAACCCGGGCAGCGTCGACCCGGCGTAGAGGAAGACGCTGGACAGATCCAGCCGCGCGGCGGCCATCAGCATGCCGGGCAGCGACTTGTCGCAGCCGGCGAGCAGCACCGATCCGTCGAGGCGCTCGGCGCTCATCACCGTCTCCACGCTGTCGGCGATCACCTCCCGCGACACCAGGGAGAAGTGCATCCCCTCATGGCCCATGGAGATGCCGTCGGACACCGATATGGTGCCGAACTGCATCGGATAGCCGCCGGCGGAGAAGACACCTTCCTTCACCGCGGACGCGAGCCGGTCCAGCGACAGGTTGCAGGGCGTGATCTCGTTCCACGACGACCCGACTCCCACCTGCGGTTTGACCCAGTCGTCGTCGCCCATGCCGACTGCACGCAGCATGCCGCGGGCTGCCGTTTTCTCCAGGCCGTCGGTCACGTCGCGGCTGCGCGGTTTGATGTCGACGGTGTCGTTCGCGGGGGGCTGTTCCGGCGTACTCATATGGCCACCGTATTCCGCTGAGTGCGGCAGCGCCGGGATTCGGGCAGCGACGGAGGGTCCAGCAGACTCCCAGCAAGCACGGCAGCCGATCCCAAGGTTGGGTTCCTACTGTCGTATTTGTCAGCGGGACAACACAGTAGCTCCCGTCAGACCGACAGAAAGGTGGCATCATGCCGTACCGTCCGAATCAGCAACGTCCGCAGGGTGGCCAGCAGGGTCAGCAGGGCCGTCCGCAGCCGCGGGTCCAGCCGCGTCCCCGGCCCCGCCCGTTCTTCGGGCTGCCGTTCTTCGGCAGCAGCTAAAGCTCAGAGCGACTCGCGAGAGCCCGGCGCCACCACGCGCCGGGCTCTCGCGTGCGCGCTGTCAGCGCGTGAACTCGGCGATCGCGGTATCGACGAGGTCCTGCGCCGTCGCACCCTCGGCGTAGGCCGTGCGTTGCCGGGACGCGCCGTTGCCGGTCGCACGCCAGCGCGACGCGGCTCTCTCGATCATGGCGTCCTCGCCCGATAGATCACGAGCCACCTCGATGACATCCCCGAGCATGGTGATCGCGCGCGCGGCTTCGCCGGTCCGCACATCGATGCCGTCGCCGTCGAGCCCGTCGTGCGCCGCCTTCCACATGGCGGCCGCGAGGATCTCCTCATCGATCATCGGCGCGGGCGATCCGTAGGCCAGGTCATCGAGCGCCCGAACGACGAGCCCGCGCACGATCACTGCGATGGCGGCGGACTCGTCGGCGCGTTGCTGGACATCGCCGACCCGGATCTCGATGGTGGGCAGGTGATCCGACGGCCGGATATCCCAATAGACCATGTGATCGTCGAGGATTGCGCCACTCGAGACAAACATCGCGACGAGGCTCTCGAAGTGCTTGCGCGACCGCAGATATGGCGGCGGTCCGGCGGCCGGCCACCGTGACCACAGGATGGATCGCCAGCTCGCATGCCCGGTGTCCGAGCCGCGGTAGACGGCCGAATTAGCGGCCAGCGCAAGCAGAATCGGCAAGTAGGGGCGAAGTCGGTTACTCACCCCGACCGCGATGTCCCGGTCGGGTACCCCGACATGCACGTGGAAGCCGCAGATGCCCTGCTCGTGTGCCAGCATGCCGAACCGTTCGCCGATCTGCTGATACCGCCGGCCGTCGGTGATGGGGAAGTGGTCGGGAACTGTCGGCGGCACGCCCGTGGCGATCGCCCGGACCCCGACATCCTCGGCGGCCGTCGCGACCACCGACCGCAACCTGCGCAGTTCGGCGAGCACCTCGTCGCCGGTCGCGCACGGTGGCGTGGCGATCTCCACCTGGCACGGCGTGAGTTCCAGATCCAGGTCCACCCCATGTGCCCGGGCCGCTTCGGCAACCTCCCGATTGCGCGCCACCGGGCGACGCGAATGTGGGTCCACGAGGATGAACTCCTCTTCGACGCCGAGCGTCGGAGGCGCTGGTCGCGCAGTGGCCGCGATGGGGTTGGGGGCCATTGGACCATGGTAGGCGGGGTCGTGCATTCGGACTGGTGATGCAAGTTCGCATGTTAAGATGCGCGTATGCCTAAGACGGTGCAGATCCGAGACTTGGATGACGAGGTGTATGCGGGGTTGGCCAGACGTGCCGCTGAAGAAGGCATTTCTGTGCCCGAGCTATTGCGTCGAGAGGCTGGGCGGATCGCGTCCCGCCCGTCAGTGTCTGAGTGGTTGCGCAGAACAAGTCGGCGACCGTCGCGACTGACGACGACGGAAGTACTTGCGACCATTGATGAATGGCGAGGCGAGTGGCCGGATGCTGGTCGTTGATGCCTCGTGCCTGTTCGAGGTTGTAGCGGATACGCCGCGATCGGCTGAGATCTCTGCACGGCTCGCTGCCGACACCGATCACGCGGCGCCCGAGGTTATCGATGTCGAAGTCCTCGGCGTGATCCGCACACAATACTTGCGTGGTGGTCTCGATCAGACGGCTGCCTCGCAGGCCGTCGTCGATCTGAGGGACTGGCCGGGGGAACGTTACGCGCACCGGTGGATGCTGGATCGTGTTTGGGAGTTACGGGATTCGGTACGTGGTTGGGACGCGTTCTACGTCACACTGGCCGAAGCCATGGATGCAACCCTTCTGACCCTCGATGCACGCCTTGCCCGGGCTCCAGGTCCCCGCTGTCGGATCGAGCTGGTGCCAGCGTCGACCCGTTAGGGTTTTACTGCACAACGCAATTCGCTGACCTGCCCGACCCTGGCTCGGACAGATCAGCGAAAAGTGCTGTAAAGGCGGCTCAGCCGCCCGGCGTCAGCTCGATGTTGACGTTGACGTTGCGTCGCCACGGCCGACGCGCGACTCGCGGGGCGCCGAGGAAGTCGTCGACGACCGGACCGAACACCGCGGCGTTCAGGATCAAGTCGATGTGACCGCCATCGTGGGCGTGCAGGGTGGCGCGCGGCATGAGCTGGCTCAGGATGTGCGCGTTGACCATTGGGATGATGGGGTCGTCGGTGCCGGCGATGACCAGCGTGCGCTGCCGAATGGCGGGCAGTGCGTGAATCGAGGTCCACACCGAGCCGGCCATCAACTGGTGGACGTAGCCCTTCTTGGAACCGGCGTGCAGCTGGCGGATCAGCAGCTCGGCGACGTCGCGCCCGTGCTGCCGGACGTGACCGCCGTAGAGGTGTCCGGCGATCGTGGCGCCGTAGGCCGGGTCGCGGAAGCGACGCGGGGTCACCATCTTGCTGAGCACCTTCGGATGGCCGGGGACCATGACCGCACCGGTGCCGGTGGCCACCAGGATCAGCCGGCGGCAACGCCGCGGGTTCTGGAACGCGAACTGCTGGGCCAGCGCGCCACCCCAGGACAGGCCGAGGATGTCGACCACGCCGATGTCGAGGCGATCGAGCACTCGTCCGAGGACCCACGCCAGATACGGGAAGCCGTAGGGCAGAGGCGATGTCGGGGACTCACCGGTTCCGGGCACGTCGAAGCGCACGACGGGGCGGTCGGTGTCGAGGTGATCGACGAACGGGTCGAGGACCTCGAGGCTGGCGCCGATGCCGTTGCACAGCACCAGCGGCACGCCGACGCCCGGACGGTAGCGGACGCGGATACGTTGCCCGCCGGTGGCGATGAAGATGTCGTCGGGTTCGGTCTCTTCGGGGGCGATGTCGATGACGTTCTCGCTCATCAGATTTCGCACCTCACAATCATGTGTGTATCGCCCGGTATGGGCGGGAAATGAATGGTGTGGACGGATACTACTGTGTGGGGGAGCCCCTCAACTCCCCCACACAGTGGGTCTATCCGTCAGCCCTGCAGGACGTAGGTGCCCGGTGCGGGTGCCAGCGGCTCGAAGCCGGCGGTCCCGAGCGCGGTGGGGGCGTCGATCTCGGCGCCGCCACGCTCGGCCAGCCACTGCAGGTGATCCGGCCACCAGGAGTCGCGCTGCTTCTCGGCGCTCTCCAGCCACTCTTCGGGGGTGGCGTCGGCGTCGACCTGTCCGGCGCGGAATGAGGCCTTCGGGTTGCCGGGCGGGTTGACCAGCGAGGCGATGTGGCCGCTCGTCGACAGCACGTACCGGTTGTTCTTGCTGCCCAGCAGGGCGGCGCTGCGGTAGGTCGACTGCCACGGGCAGATGTGGTCGGCGATGCCGCCGACGACGTACGCGTCGCAGGTGACCTGTCCGAGGTCGACCGGGGTGCCGAGCATGGTGGCCTTGCCCGGGGTGACCAGGTCGTTGCCGACGCCCATCATCACCATGTCGCGGTGCAGGGCTGCGGTCATCCGGGTGGTGTCGGCGTTCCAGAACAGCACGTCGAAGGCGGCCGGGCTGCGTCCCTGGATGTAGTTGTTGACCCAGTAGCGCCAGACGAGGTCGGTCGGCCGCAGCCAGGCGAACATCTCCGCCATGGCGTCGCCGTCGAGGTAGCCCTTGTTGGCGGAGGTGCGGATGGCGGCCTTGGCGGCGCGCTCGCTGGTCAGCGCCGACGCGAAGCCGGCCTGCTGCTGGTCGAGCACGGTCACGCCGAAGCTCAGCGAGTTGATCTTGTCGCCCTGGCCGGTCGCCGCGAGGTGGGCGGCGGTCATGGAGGCCAGGATGCCGCCGGAGCAGGTGGCGAACAGGTTGGTGCTCTCCGCGCCGGTGATGGTCCGGGTGGCGTCGATGGCCTCGATGATGGCCTTGCCGTAGGCGTCGAAGCCCCAGTCCTTGTGCCGCGCAGACGGGTTCCGCCACGAGATGGTGAAGACCTGCTGGCCGCCGCGGACATAGTTCTCGATCAGGCTGCGGCCCGACGCGATGTCCATGATGTAGTACTTGTTGATCACCGGCGGCACCATCAGCAGCGGGATCTCGTGGACCTGCTTGGTCTGCGGTGCGTACTGGATCAGTTCGAACATCTTGGTGCGCAACACAACCGTGCCCTTGGTGGTGGCGACGGTCTCGCCGACCTGGAAGGCGTCGGGCTCGACCATGGCCGGCACGCGGGGCTTGGAGGCCATGTCGCGGACGAATGCGCGGAACCCGCGCAGCGCGGACAGGCCGCCGGTGTCGATGAGCGCCTTCCAGCCCTGCGGGTTGAGCACCAGGTTGTTGGTGGGGGCCAAGCCTTCGATGATGTTGTCCAGGGCGAACCGCACCTTCTCGGCGTCTTTCCAGTCCAGATCGGCTGCAGCGTACAGATTTTCGGCAGTCGCGGAGCTGGCGAGGTAGGCCTGCTCGATGCGGCGCAGCAGCGGGTTGCCACTCCAGGCAGGATCGGCGAAACGCTTGTCACCGCGAGCGGGCTCACGATCGGAACGACCGAGGGTGATCAGACCGAGTTCCTTGGCGAGTCCGGCACTCTGCTCGGCGACGTTGATCGGCTGGCGGGCCAGCGACACACCGAACCGGGCCCACGATGCGTTCGGCACCATCCGGCTGGCGAACGACTTGGTGGAGTTGGTGAGCAGGAGATCGAGCGGGGCGGCGATTTCGCCTGCGGCATTGGTGTTCTGTGCGATGGTCATGATTTCAGGCTTCCTGAAAAGTAGGGGCGGTGATGTCGCGCTTCTGGATCTTGCCGGTCGGACCGGTAGGCAGCTGATCGACGATCCACACGTGGCGCGGGTACTTGTAGGCGGCGACGCGTTCCTTGGTGTAGGCACGCAGCTCGTCCTCGGTGACCGTGGCGCCGGGCTTGAGTTGCACTGCGGCACCGACTTCTTCGCCGAGCGAGGTGTGCTTGATGCCGATCACGGCGGCCGCGGCGACCTGCGGGTGCTCGTAGAGCACTTCCTCGACCTCACGCGGGTAGACGTTCATACCGCCGCGGATGATCATGTCCTTGGTCCGGTCGACGATGCGGTAGTAGCCGTCTTCGTCCTTGGTGCCGACGTCGCCGCTGGAGAACCAGCCGTCGGCGTCGATGGCCTTGGCAGTGGCCTCGGGCAGATTCCAGTAGCCCTTCATGATGTTGTGGCCCCGGATCTGGATCTCACCCGGCTCGCCGAGCGGCAGCTCATTGCCGTCCTTGTCGACGACGCGCATCTCCACACCCTCGATCGGGGTGCCGATGGTGCCGGCCTTGCGGGGGTTCTCCGGGTGGTTGAAGCACGCGACCGGCGAGGTCTCCGAAAGGCCGTAGCCCTCGAGGATGACGGCGTCGAAGGTGCTCTCGAAGTCGACGATGACCTGGGCGGGCAGCGCCGCGCCGCCGGACACGCATACCCGCAGCGAGCTGGTGTCGTCGGTGGGACGATGCGCGGCGACCAGTGCGGAGTACATGGTCGGGACGCCCTGAAAGACCGACACCTTGTGCTCGGCGATGGCGTCGAGGACGACGGTCGGGTCGAAGCGGGGGATGAGCACCAGGGTGGCCTGGGCGTAGACCGCGCCGTTGAGGCCGCAGGTGAGGCCGAAGACGTGGAACATCGGCAGGCAGCCGATGATGGTGTCCTCCGACGTGGCGGTCATCAGGTTGTCCATCGAGATCTGCGCGTTGCGGTGCAGTCCGTCGTGGGTGAGCTCGGCGCCCTTGGGCTTGCCGGTGGTCCCCGAGGTGTGCAGGATGACCGCGGTGTCGGAGCCGGTGCGCTCGACCGGGGCGGACTGTGCCTCGGCGGCGGCGATCGCGGCGGTCAGCGAGTCATCGGCGACGATGCACTCGGCGCCGGCGGCCTCGGCAGCGGTGATCGCCTCGTCGGCGAACATCGGGGTGGTGAAGATCAGCTTCGCGGAGGTGTTGGTGAGGTAGAACTCGATCTCGCGGGACTTCAGCAGCGGATTCATCGGCACCGCGACGGCGCCGGCGCGCTGGATTCCGTAGAACAGGAACGCGAACTCGGGAACGTTGGGGAGCATCAGGCCGACGCGGTCACCGGGGGCGATTCCCTTGTCTGCCAACAGTGTTGCCACCTTGGCGGCGAGGTTGTCAAACTGTGCGTAGGTGTAGACGTCGGTACCGCACTTCAGTGCCGGCTGGTCGGGCCGGGTGGCGGCAGCGGCGACGAGGTTGTGAGCCAGGGTGGTCATTGGCGCTGCTCTTTCGTTGAGGGGATTTTTCTTACACTTCAATAGTGCGCCTGATCACCCGGGATCTGAATGGTGCGAGGACTAACGTTGAGGCCGTCTGGATGTGCACGTGCACACCCGGTCAGGAGTCGCTGTCTCCGGTGGTGATCGGGAAGTGGGCGGCCACCTCGAACGCCAGGCACAGTTCGGCGACTTCGCGCGGTGCCGTGGTGGAGCGGCCGGTCAGGTCCTCGATGCGCCGCAGACGATGCCGAACGGTGTTGCGGTGCACGTAAAGTCGTTCGGCGGTCGCGTTGACGTTACCGCCGGCCTCCGACCACACCCGGAACGTCTCGATGAGCGGCTCGCGGTCCTCGGGCGAGAGTTCGAACAATTCGTGCAACACGCGGGACGCGAGATCGGCGGTGACCTCCGGGGTGGTCACCGCCGCGATGCCGAGCACTGTGTCGTCGAACTCGTTGATTCCCGGACCTCCGCTCTGCAGTGCAATTCGCGCGTAGCGCAACGCTTTTACGGTGTCGGCGAGTTCGGTGAACGGGGCGCTGATGCCCACGCCGTCCACGGCTGTGCGCTCCAACAGGGCCAGCGCAGCGCGACGGGCCTTCTTCGTCGGGGTATGAATGATGCCGATCTGCTGATCGGGGAGCAGACGCCACGCCGAATACAGATCGATACCGCGAAGCTTTGTCTCGATGCCGGGGAGTGGGGGTTTGCCGATCTCCGGGGTGTCGGCGGCCACCGCGATGTACGGGCCGTGGGTCGGCAGGCGCAGGATGGTGGCGATCTCCCACAGGCTCGCCTCGGAAGTGATGCGGCCCTCGAGCAGGTGTTGGGTCAGGGCGGACCGCTCGGCGGCATCGTCGAGGACGCGGCTGGTGGTCTGCTCGCGGTGCGCATCGGCCATCGCGTTGATGAACAGGTCCTGCCCGAGCCACATCCGCTCGGTCGCGAAGAGTAGCGCGCGACGACACAGATATGGGTTCTCCTCGGCGACCGACATGAACTCACGCCACACCATCTGGAACCCGATCCGGTAGGCGTGCATGATCGCCGACAGCGGCACACCCAGCTGTGCACGGTTGGCCCCGGTTTCTCGTGCCGCAGAGGTATCGAACTCGGCGATACCACTCAAACCGCTGATGACGAAGTCGAAGTTCTTGTGCACCGTCGTCGCGATCTCCGCGCGGTCGACCACGTCGGCGGTCGCATAGAAGTCGATGTCGCGGATGATGGTGTCGGTGACCGCCGCGCTCAGCGTGTCGAGTCGGCCGGCTACGAGACCGGCGATCGTCTCCACATCACGTGTCACGATGGCGGCGTCATCGGGTCCGTTGGTCGATTTCGGCGCGGCGGTCATCACGCCATTGTCTGTCGTCGGGAGCCGTCCGTGGTGCGGTTTGGGGGGAGAGCCCGGTGCAGACCATTACAGTCGAGCCCATGCCTGAGACCACATGGGAACTGACCGCCGCCGACGGAGCAGTGCGAGTGCACACCGACGTCGCCGGTCGCGCCGCCCGTACGGGACATCGCCTGACGATCGGCCTGGAGCAGTGGACGGCGACGGTGACCTTCGACGACGACGAACCCACCGGCATCGAGGCGTCGATTGCCGTCGACTCGCTGAAGGTGGAGTCCGGGGAGGGCGGTCTGACCCCGATGAGTGGACCGGAGAAGATGGTCGCCCGCGGAAACGCGCTGAAATCCCTCAAGGCCGACAAGTTTCCCGACATCACGTACTCGTCATCGTCGATCACCAAGTCCGACAACGGCTATCACGTCGACGGCACACTCACGATCCACGGGAAAAACCGCCCGCAGACCCTCGACCTGACCGTCGACGACGTCGACGGCGGGCGGGAGATCAGCACCGAGGCGACGATCACGCAGACCGATTTCGGCATCAAGCCGTACTCCCTGATGATGGGCACACTCAAGGTGGCCGACGACGTGCGTGTGGAGATCACGGTCACCCACTGACCGGCGGTCACATTTGTTCGGCGGCCGTCGTCATCACCTATGAATCGACCGTCGACCGAGAAGGTGACAGGCACATGGATGAGACAGAGGTATTCGCCGCCGAGCGCCCCCGACTGCTGCGCATCGCCGAACGCATCGTCGGCGACCGCGGGGAGGCCGAGGACATCGTGCAGCAGGCCTGGTTGCGGCTGCACCGCACCGACACCGACATCGAGAACCTCCCCGCCTGGCTGACCACGGTCACCACCCGGTTGTGTCTGGATCGGCTGCGCGCCACCGTCCCGACGCCCGAGGACGACCTCGAACTCGACGACCAGGCCGCCGATCCGTCCGACGAGATCGCACTCGCTGACACCGTCGGCATCGCCTTACAGGTGGTTCTCGATCGACTCACCCCCAACGAGCGCGTTGCGTTCGTGCTGCACGACACGTTCGGCGTCGACTTCGCCACGGTCGCCGCAATCCTCGGTGCCAGCCCGGCCGCCGCCCGCAAACTCGCGTCGCGGGCGCGCGCCAAGATCACCCAGCCGGGGGAGCCGGAGCAGCGCACCGACTGGGCCATCGTCGACGCGTTCCTCGACGCCGCCCGCAACGGCGAGTTCGCGAAACTGCTGGAGCTCTTGGCGCCCGAGGTGGTCATCGAGGCGGATGCGGCCGCCATCGCGACCGGTACCCCGGCCCGGATGGAAGGCCGCGACACGGTCGCGCAGTTCTTCAATGGGGCGGCCAAAGCGGCGCTGTCGGTGTTCATCGGCGGCCGGCCCGGCGCCTGCTGGTTCGACAAGGGGCAGGCGCGGGTCGCGTTCGACTTCACCGTCGACGACGGCCGGGTCTCGCGCATCGTGTTTCGCGCCGACCCCGAGGTGCTCGCGCAGACCACGCGCCGCCGCGGTGGCGACCCCCGCTGAGATTTCTCGATCGGTACGGTCACATCTGGGACGCACCGATCGTCAAACAAGGTAAGGGCGGATTCGACCGGATCGGCCCGGCAACGAGAAAGGGATGACGAGATGAAGACCATGACCTGCAAGCAACTGGGCGGACCCTGCGACCTGGCACTGAGCGGCGAGACCGCCGACGAGGTGATCCAGGCCCAGGACAAGCACCTGCGGGCGGCCGTCGAGGGCGGCGACACCGCGCACACGCCCGCCCTCGACGACATGAAGGGCCGCTGGAAGCACCCGATCAAGGGGATGGGCTGGTACAAGAGCACCAAGAAGGCGTTCGCCGAACTGCCCGAAGACTGAGCCCCTTTTTGTTCCCTGTGTCGAAGGGCCCCGCTCGCCGACTGCTGACCCGCTATCCGCCCTCCGCCACCCCCACCACGTCGAAGACCAGGTGGGTGGCGCGGTCACCCTGCACACAGGTGACCGGGTTGCTGAACAGTCGGGTGCGACCGTCGGAGAACGCACCGAAGTACGGGCGTCCTTCGCCCAGCACCACCGGCACCAGATCGATGGCCACGGCGTCAAGAAGCCCCGCTTCGAGACATTGCCGGGCGATGGTGCCGGCGGCGGCTCCGACGGTCCGCTCGCCGGCAATCTCTTTCGCTGCGGCAACGGCGTCGGCGATGCCGGTGGTGATGAAGGTGAAGTTCTCCTCGCCGGGATAGTGCCAGTCGACGGGCGGCGTGTGCGTGAGCACGACGACCGGAACTCCCAGGGGATGCATGCCTTTCCATCCGTCGGTGACGTCGAAGAGCGTCCTTCCGACCAGCAGTGCGCCCAGGTCGGCGGTCCACGCTCGCCAATAGGCCGCGCTCTCCGCGGTCATGTGCATGGACCAGCCGTCGATCGCGGTAGGGACCTCTGTGGTGCCGTTGTCGTACCAGTCGAAGATCGGGCCCACCGTGTGATCGGTATAGGCGATGAAGCCGTCCAATGTCGTCGACGCGGACGCGATGACCCTACCCATCGTGCTCTCCTTCGGTTGGGTTGTGTATCAATCGTTTTCGTCGAGGAATCGTTTGATGAGAGTCAGCGACGCCTGGGCCAGTGGCGCATCGAGTTCCCCGGCATCCACTGCACCCAGATAGTCGCCGTGCCCGGCCGGCAGCACCAGCGGCCGGCCATGCGGCGTCGCCTGCGCCATCCACACCGTGTGCTCGGGCCGCACGACGTCCCGGTCGCCGCCGACGAACAGCGCGGGTGCCTGCATCGCCGACAGCTCCGCATCGTCGAAGTCCTCGAAGCCGCGCATCAGGGCGACATCCAGCTCGAACATCCGCCATAGATCGGCCGGGTCGGGATTGATCGCCCGATAGGCCTCGGCCAGCTCAGACGGCATGTCATTGATATCCGGCGCGTCAAAGTTGGTCCAGAATCCGTCGATCATGCCGTCGCGCCGGGCAAACCCGGACGCGACGACGATCCGTCGCGTCCGGCCGGCATGGCGGGACGCGAACCGCAGCACCGTCGGGCCACCGTTGCTGAAACCCATGACGTCGACGGAGTCGAGGCCGAGGTCAGCGACGAGCCTGGCCAGATCGTCGGCCGAGTTGTCGAAGGTGTAGGGCCGCGACGAATGCGGAGTGTGGCCGTGTCCCTGCAGCTCGACGCCGATCACCAGCCGGTCGTCGGCGAACGTCGGGATCGCGTGCGTCCAGTTGGTGCCGATCGTGCCGGCCCCGCCGTGCACCAGGAGTAGGGGAGTCCGCCGTCCGGGGGAGCCGTGTTTCTCGTGATAGAGCTCGATCGTCGTCATTTCTGCGCCTCCAGGTAGTAGGTCGGTACAGATCATGACTCGACGCGGCACCAGAAATCATCGGTGCCGCGCCCGACCGATCACTCGCCGGTCACCTCGGCCAGCTGATCGGTCACCGCCTTTTCGAACGAATTCGACTGCGCCCCAGCTGCAGTGAGGACAGGTCCGACGGTGGGATCGGCGAACAACGCGATCAACAGGTGCTCGGTTCCGACGTAGTTGTGCCCGAGACGTAGGGAGGTCTGCACGGTCTCCTCGAGCACGGCCTTCGCGGGGTCGTCATAAGGGACGAACGCGGTCGGCTCGGCGCCGGTCGCCGGGTTCTCCTGCGGTGAGAGCTGTTGCGCCACTGTGTCGATATCGACACCCAGAGTCCGCAAGGTGGTGACGCCGAGCGACTTGTCCTCGGCCAACACGCCACGGGTGAGCAGCGCAGGCGTGACATGCGACGACGACTCGGCCACCGCCAGGTTGTGTGCGGTCACCACCGCATTGCGGGCGCGAGGAGTGAAGCGCGCGAACGGATTCGACGCCGCCGGGTCGGGTGCGCTGGGTGTCTGCCCAACGAAGCGTTTCTGTGCCGCCTGTTTGCTGACGCCCATGCTGGACCCGATCTCGGTCCACGACGCGCCGGCGCGACGTGCCTGATCCACGAAGTGCCCGATCAATGAGTCGGCCAGATCGCCGAGATGCTGGCCGGCCACCACCGCATCGGAGAGTTGTTCCAGTGGATCGTCGTGCACCTTGTAGATGGCGTCGATCAGGTCGCCGAGGCGGACGTTGATGAGGGGTTTGGATTCTTCCGACATGCGTCAACCCTAGGTTGACGCCAAGCAATCGTCAACCCTGGGTTGACGCAGGGTTCGGGTCACGTCCGGCGCCACGTTCGACGAGGGCGGCGAGCGCCGCGGTGACCGAACCCCACCCGTCGAAGAAGCCGAGCTCTTCGTGTCGGGCACACTGCGCGGGATCTCCGTGCCGCACGATCGCGCGGTAGTCCGTGCCGTCGGGGTGCTCGTCGAGAATGATCTCGGCGGTCATCGCCACCGGTTGCGGAGACGCTGGTCGCCACGCACTGCTGACCGCGTTGGTGAATACCAGTCGCTGCTCGTCTTCGACGACAAGGAACACCGAATCGATATGGGGGACGAACTCAGTGCCGTCCTCGCTCATGCGTGTCACGAATCCGCCGCCGGGGCGGACGTCCAGGGTGTCCACCCGGACGACCATCGGAGCCGGAATCCACCATTGTTCGAGCAGGGTCGGGTCGGTCCAGGCGCGCCAGATGGCGGACCGTGGAGCGCGGATCACGCGCTCGATGGTGAGGTCGAGTCGGGGATCGACGGCGAGGGTGGTCATGACGGCTCCTTCGGTTGTGTGACAAGGGTTTCGAGGCGATCGGTGCGGGATTCCCAGAGGCTGCGCTGGTCGGCCAGCCAGCCGTCGACCAGCGCCAGGCGTTCGCGGTTCAGGGTGCACGTCCGCACCCTGCCGTGTTTGGTTGTCTGGATCAGGCCACTCGACTCCAGGGTCCGGACGTGCTTCATGAATGACGGCAAGGTCATTGAAAATGGTTGCGCCAGTTCACCAACGCTCGCTGGACCGGTCCCGAGGCGTCGGATCACCTGCCGTCGGGTCGGCTCGGCCAGCGCCACGAAGATGTCGTCCAGCGCCTCCTCATGGTAAACCATGAGGCTAAGTATTACTCATACTTTGCCGGAAAGCAAAGTATTTCCGAAGCGGATTTGTGGGCCGTTCGAATGATGACGGGCCACGGGGCCATGTCCGCTCACGACGCTGAGAGCATGCGGCCCTTGCGATATTCGATCAACGTCACCCTCGACGGATGCTGCGACCATCGGGAGATCATTCCCGACGAGGAACTGCATCGTCGTGCTGAGGAGAGCATTGGGCAGGCTGATGCGTTGCTCTTCGGTCGGGTGACCTACCAGATGATGGAGGAGGGGTGGCGTCTGCCGTTGTCGGATGCCATGCCCGACTGGATGAAACCGTTCGCCCACACGATGGATGCGGCGAAGAAGTACGTCGTGTCAAGCACTTTGACGAGTGTGGACTGGAACTCTGAACTCGTGCAGGGTGACCTGGAGGCGGCGGTTCGGGCGTTGAAGGAGGAACCGGGCAACGGGCTGGCCACCGGCGGCGTGCAACTCCCGATGGCGTTGGCGGAGTTGGGGTTGATCGATGAGTACGAGTTCGTCGTGCAACCACGAGTGGTCGGGCACGGGCCGACGCTGTTCGCCGGGATGTCACGGAGCCTTGACCTGCGGTTGGTGAGCCGTGTGGAGTATGAGTCCGGTGCCGTCGCGATGCGGTACGTGCCCAGGGGCAATTAGTGCTGGTGCGCAGAATATTTGGGGGAGTAGCGGCAGCTGTCGTCGCCATGTGCGGCGCCTGTGGGACCTCGAACAGTTCGTCATCGCTCGATCAGGCCACGACCCAGATCACCTACACCTACGTGGGACCCTCGACCGCGCCGGACTATCACGACGAATATCGAATCGTCGTCGAGCACGGGAACGCCACCCTCGCTATCGGGGGATACGGGACCGTCGACGGTTCCACGCCCCCGCGGCATACCGAGACGAAACCCGTTGACGCCGAGCAGTGGTCGGCGTTGACATCACGGATCGATGCACTCCCGTCGGGCAAGAATGTCGCGTCACACGGCTGTACCGGCGGTTCCACCTACGGCGTCACCGTGAACGACGACGGGGACATCGTCAAAGACACCCAGGCGTATGCCTGCGGTGCCGACGCCGACGCGGTGTCGGCGCCGTTCACCCAATTCATCGAACCGATCGAGTCACTGTTCGATATGCAGGCG
Organism: Gordonia sp. CPCC 205515; assembly: GCF_048537925.1. NCBI lineage: Bacteria > Bacillati > Actinomycetota > Actinomycetes > Mycobacteriales > Gordoniaceae > Gordonia > Gordonia sp. CPCC 205515. The sequence goes on from NZ_JBCLVJ010000018.1 coordinate 111,735, forward strand.
TTACTGAACGGCTGAGCGCGTAGCCGGTTTGGTCAACCGTTGTCGACGGTGATCGCGATGCCGCTCCCATTCGCCGCGCGCGCAACATGAATGCCGCCCGGGGTCGCGACCATCCACGTCGGTTCGGCGGCTGGGGCGTGCGGGCCGACCCCGATGACCCGCATGCCCGCGGCGAGTCCGGCGGCAATCCCGTTGGCCGAGTCCTCGGCGACCACGCAGTCGGCCGGATCGACGCCGAGTTCGTTTGCTGCGATGCGGAATCCCTCCGGGTCGGGTTTGCTCGCCGTGACGTCCTCGGCGGTGATCGCCACCGCAGGCATGGACAGGCCGGCCGCACCCATCCGCGCGGCCGCCAGCTCTCGAGTGGCCGATGTGACCAGCGCGTGCGGCAGTCCGGCCAGGCCGGCGAGCAGGTCCGCGGCCCCCGGCAGCGCGACGACCCCGTCCAGTTCGCGGGTCTCGGCGGCGAGCAGCTCGCGATTCTCGGCGAGGTTCTGTTCCTGCGGACGGTCGGGCAGCAAGAGCGCCATACTGTCTTGGCCCTGTCGGCCATGAATGACCGACAGTGTGTGCTCTGGGTCAATGCCGTGAGCGACCGACCAAGCGCGCCAAAGCCGTTCGACCACGGCGTGCGAGTCGACCAGCGTTCCATCCATGTCGAGGAGGAGTGCGGCAGCGTGGGTTGTGGTCATGTGGGGAGCCTATCGGGCAAGCGCGGCTGAAAGTGGATCAGATGGGGCCGTTTAGACGGCGAAGGCCATCTCTGCCCGGCTAGCATTGAAAGCATTGCAGTCACTACTCGGAGGTGTCGCCCCATGGCAACGTTGACGATTCGCGATCTCGATGACGACACCAAGGCGGCTCTGCGATTGCGTGCTGCCAGAAACGGGCGATCCATGGAAGCGGAGGTCAGGATGATACTGCGCGACGTGCTGGGTCGACCGTTAGACGAAGTGGGTATGGGAACCAGAATCCGGAGGCGGTTTGCTGGATCCGATACCGATGCCCTCGAACTTCCGGAGCGGAGAGACATGCCGCAGGTGGCCGAAGTCTGATGATCCAATTGTCTCGGAAGGCCGATTGGTATGGCTGACGCACAGATCGCCGCGATCTGCGGACACCACACTGCGCAACTCGCTACCCGCAATGTCGACGATTTCTCGGGCTTGGGGATTGACATTCTCAATCCGTGGAATCATCAAGTCTGACGGCTGAGGAACGATTCACAGGAGCCCGACGACATGCGCAAATTGACCTTCGCGATGAGCGTGAGCGTGGACGGTTACGTCGCCGCACCCGGCGACGACCTCAGCTGGGGCACATCGAACGACGAACTTTTCCAGTTCTGGTCCGACCGCGTGGGGGCGACCGACTTGGCGCTCTATGGCCGCAGGCTGTGGGAGGGGATGAGCTCCCACTGGCCGACCGCCGACCAACAGCCCGGCGCCACACCGGCGCACATCGAGTTCGCGGGCCGCTGGCGGGACATGCCGAAGGTGGTGTTCTCCTCGTCGAACATCCCGGTCGACTGGAACACGCGCCTGGTCACCAGCGACGCGATCACCGAGATCACCCGGCTCAAGGCCGACGAGGGAGGTCCCCTGGACATCGGCGGTGCCACTCTCGCCGGCGCGGCCATGCGGGCGGGGCTGATCGACGAGTACACGCTCGTCACCCATCCCGTTCTGGTGGGCGACGGCATACCGTTCTTCACCGCTCTGGACAATTGGGTGAACCTGCGGCTGGTGGAAACCCGGACGTTTCCCGGCGGCGTGCTGCTGACCAGGTATGAGACCACGCGCTGAGGGATCGGCCCGTGCTGCCCTACGCGTCGGACGCCGTGAGACCCTCCTGAAGACGGCGGACATTGGCGCCGATTCGACCTGAGGCGAGAAGCCCCATGCCGAGTGGCCCCGATCGGTTCGTCCCCACCGGCGGCAGGGAGCGCAGCGCGGCCCGCACCTCGGTCGTCATATGGGTCAGTTGCCAACGGATTTCGTCGTCGCCGGCATCGGGGCTGTGCGCGGCAAGGTGGGCCGCGTCGGCCGCGTAGGCGGCGGCACCCAGCGCGTGTGCACCCATGTGGCACACCGCGACTGCCTGCCCGGCTGCTCTCGCGGCCGCGGCGGCGGCCGGAACGGTCAACTCACTGGCGGGCACACCACCGACGAAGCGACGGCGGATCTCCTCGGCGGTGTCGGTCTCGCCGCGCGAGAATGCCCGTGCGCGAGCAATGGCGGCACGCGGACGGTCGTCGTGCGGTGCCTCGGCCTCGAACAGTCCGAGCACCCGCTCGGCGCAATCGGCTGCCCAGCCCGCGACCAACCGTCGATCGTCTTCGCTCAGCGACTGCGGTGATCTGGCCACGTCCGAAGAGTCTACGTGCCAAGCGAATCCGTGGCGCTTGGTATCTGGTCGATAGGGCATCGGGTCAGCAGCGCGGACCAGATCGCTCTAGTTGATGACCTTGTCGTAGGCGCTGAAGATCGGTTGATACTTCGCCGGACAATGCGCCTTGGCCCACGCATTGAGTTGCTTGGGGATCTCGATGATGCCGTCGTCGACGTCGGCCATCGGATCCTGGCGCGCCTTGTCATTGATCGCTTCGAGCTTGTCGTACAGCGCCCGCTGGTCCGGCGGTGCGGCCGCCTCCAGTTGCGGCACCGAGACCTCGGCGTTGGCCTGCACTTGCTTGGCGATCTCCTGTTGCTGCGCCACCTGGTTCGGATCGGTCATGTCCATCGACATCGCGTTGTTGTAGTTCTCCACGCCCTTGGCCACGTACGAGGCGTACAGGTCGCAATAACTCCCACCCGAATCCTTGGCTGCGACGGCTGTCGGAGCGGCACCCGAGTCTGACGAATCGTTGCCCGACGAACATCCGCCGACGGCAAGCGCCAGTGCCGCAGCGATGGAAACCGATAGTGCCAGAGCGGAATTGCTTCGTAGACATCGCATGGTCATCTCATTTCGTGTGGCGGGCAGGGTCGTCGGAGTGGCCCTGGTATGCGACAACCTTTACCCACCGGCAGCGACGGCACATGAGTAGCGCACTACCCGAATCGAGTCATAGCATCCGCCAAGTGGCCGGGGTGTCGCCGGCGATGTGTCAAGGTCGTTGATGTGACTTCAACTTCGACACCGATCGATTGGGCATTCAAGCGAGGGCGCGTGCACTCCGGCGATGTCGCGGAACTCAACGCGATGGTCGATCGGTGGATGACCGTCGATCGACTCGGGCCGGTCCCGTGGTTCGATCCCGACGACGGTGGCCGTCGTGCCCGCATGTTGGTGTTGCTCGAGACGCCCGGTCCGAAGACGGTGGGTGAGGGCGGCTCCATGATGTGCTCGTTCGACAACAAGGATTCCACCAATCCTGTGCTGCGGCAGATGCTGTCCGAGGTCGGGGTGGATCGGCGAATGTGCGTCAAGTGGAACGCGGTCCCGTGGGCGTGCCTCGATGACGGGGGTCGGGCAACGTCGCCGCGCGCCGCGGATCTCGATGCGGCGGCGCCGTTCTTGGCCGAGACTCTGTCGCTGTTACCTGCGCTCGAGTTGGTGGTGACGTTGGGCGCGAAGTCTCTCGATGGATACATGCGTTGCCTCACTGCTCAAACACCGCAGCGGATCCTGCCGGTGATCGCCGCCCCACACCCGTCGGCCCGCAATGCCCGGGCCCGGGCCGCTGCGCTGGCGCGGGTACGTATAGCGCTGACCGCGGCGTCGGCCCACCTCGGTTCGCGGTAGGTGCCGGCGACGGAGCTCAGTGGTCGAGCGACTCATGAGGCCTTCAGTGCCGCGGCAGTTGTGCCGAGTAGATCGAAAACCCATCGATCCACCGAGTGATCGCGGTGGCGAGGCTGTGCTACTACAAGAGATGTAGTATTAGGAGAGCAAATGCGCCGCACCCCGGCCGTGGCCTCAGGAGCTCAACTTGTCGACAGTCTCTGGGTTGCCCGCCCATGTCCTTCTCGTCCACTTCATCGTCGTGCTCGCACCGCTGACGGCCGTGCTGGAGATCATGTGCGCATTGTGGCGCGCCGCGCGACGCCACCTCGTGTGGTTGGGCGCGGTACTGGCGGTGGTGTGCCTGATACTCACCCCGTTGACGACCGACGCGGGTGAATGGCTCGAGCATCACGTCGACGTGACGCCGGCGATACGCACCCACACTGAGCTTGGTGACACCATGATCTACGTTTCGGTTGCTTTGGTGATCGCCGCGATCCTGCTTGTCATGGTCCACCTGCGTGAGTCGCGTGGTCGCGCGTTGAATAATGCTGCGGTGTTGGCTATTTCGGCACTGGTCGTGATCGTCGGTATCGGCACTGTCGTGCAGGTGTACCGCATCGGTGATTCGGGAGCTCGGTCGGCCTGGGGCGACACGGTGTCGGGCAAATGACAGCCACCGCCCGTGCGCGCTGTAGTCAGCGCGACGCCCGAGGTGTTTGTCGCCGGCGGGAATCGCGGAAGCTTCGTGTCAACTCGACGCGGAGGACCTATGCACGGCGCCACCGCAACGCGCGTTTGGGGCACAACCGGATGGCTTCGGTCCCGATGGCCGACTCGACACGATCATCGTGAATGATGGGATATCCCCATTCATCCAGTGTCACTTTATTATTGAGGACAATCGCGCACACGCCATGGCCCCCGCACGCAATGCGGTCGACCGCGATCCGGGCGTCACTCCACTGCGGGTGGACGCCGGCCATACGATCTTTCAGGCCCATCACACCGCTCCGGCTGCAACGTTCATGGGCGACCCCGGCGCGTCGGTCGGGGGCCTGCCGGGAAGAAGATGGTCGAAGGTGACCAGCGCCGATTCGATGAAAGCGGCGACACCATCAGGGTGTCGGCATGCCCCGCGCCCGCGCAGCAACCCGAGGCGGCGCCGGAACAGTTGCCGGTCACGCATTGTCGATGCCCCGCTGAGAAGGCGATCCAACTCGCCGGCGGCAGCGGGTAGTCCGAACATGCATGGCCCGCACTGTTGCGCTGACTCGCCGGCGGCGTAAGCGACCGTATCGCTGACGATGTCCCACGGATCGGTACGTGCATCGATGGCAGCGACAATCGCCGGACCGATGCGCAGTCGGTACGGCGCGAGTCCTCCGGCGGTCCAGGTGGTGTGGGGACTGAGACGAATGGGCAGGAATCCACCGGCTATCCCGTTGAGCCACAGGTAGTCCGACCGCGCCGACAAGCCGCCGGCGACCTCGATGAGCTGCCCTATGGGGACACCTGCCGCCGATTCGTAGACTCCCGGTCTCGCTACCGCACCTCGCAGGGTGACCAGACGAGGTCCGGGCTCTGCGGCAGTACCCACAGAACGGAACCAGTGTGGACCCCGCTGTGCGATCTGCTCGATGCGCCAGAGGGTTTCGGCATTGAGGACGAGTGTCGGGGGAATGTGCACGCCTCGTCCAGTGCGTGCCCCCGAGGTGATCGGGGCAAACCGCATCGCCGGCCGGGCGAGGTCACCCGCGGCGAGCGCGGCCAGGGCGGATTCCTCGGAGGACACATACCGACGGGGGACTTCCAGTGCAGGTAACGCCGCGTCGCGCACGAGGCGGAGAGTGTGTGAGTCGCGATGTGCGGCAACCCGGAACCGGTCGCCGGCGATGCGCTGTGCAGCATGGGTCACCTCCTCGAGATGGCGAGCTATCACCCATTCGTCTTTGCGGGCACCCCATTCCCCGTCGCACGCATTCACGATCAGCTCGGCGCTGTGGTCGGCGGCGGATCGGAGCTTGACAGCGGTGGAGAACGACGCACCGCCGCGTCCGCAGAGTCCGGCGTCGGCGACGAGATCGATCAGATTGCTCATGTCCACTCCTGGATGAGTTCGATACGGCGGGTGCGCGAGGTCGTTCGTATGTGCCAGATGCGTAGGAGGCCGGTCACCGCGAGCACAACAGCGCAGGTGATCGAGGCTGTCGTGATAACGGGCTGATCGGACCTCGACATGATCAGTGAGTGGGTTACGGCGAACAGGGCCATTCCGTACGCGGACCAGTGCACCAAGCGCCAGGCATGCTCAGGGATGCGATGCCGTAGCAGTGACGTGACGATGATGGTGAGACCGATGTCGAGCGCAACGGTTCCCAGCGCAACGCCGAATCGTTCGTAGCCGGAAGCGAACGGGACGAATGGAACTAGCCAGCCGACATCCACATAGGTGTCCAGCACAGCGGTCAGTACATGACATGCGAGGAAAACGAGTGACGCCAGAGCGAGACCCCGGTGTGTGACGGTGACCGTCGCCGACATGCGGGCACGCTTGGTTCCGACGCCGGCGATGCCCAGCAGGAGTACGACCGTGAACAGGAGCAGGGTGACGATCCCCGATGCGCGGGACACGTACCAGAGCCATTCGCTGTTCATCAAGCGGGTCCCTCGCGTTCAGCGGACGTCATCGGCCACCCGCCAACGCGTGTCTCGGTTCCGTCGTGGGCAATCAGGAGGGCAGGAATTTCCCTGGCCGACAACCAGTTCGGGGCCTCGGCGCCGAGGATCACCGATGCGGTCGACGCTGCGTTTGCCCACTGGGTCCGCGTGCTCGCGCAGGTCACCTGAGCCCACGGCGACTCCGCGGACACGCCTGTTCGTGGATCGATGATGTGATGGCGGTCGGTGGCTCCCGACCGCCACGTACGCACTCGTGTCGAGGACGTCGCGAACGCCTGACCGTCGTTGGCCGACAACACCTGCCGGGTACGGCCGGTCCAGTCGACGACACCGATCTGCCAACCACGTCGTGGGCTGGGGCCGCCACTCGCCAGGTCACCGCCGAGGTCCAGCAGGATTCCGGTACCGATCCGGGCGGCGATCTCGGTGGCCCACAGTTGGGCAGACATCGCTTTCGCGGAACAGCCGAGGTCGAGGGTGACCCCGGCAGTGAGCGTGAGGACGCCCCCGTCGACGCCACAGACCCGATCGGCAGTCACGGGTACGGGGTGGTCACGCAGTACCGTTTCGTTGCGGCTCCGTACGACGTCGATGTCGTCGTCGTACCCGGCGTCGATCAGTTCGTTGCCGACGGTTGGGGTGACGAGGCCCCCGGTGCGAGCGGCCACATCCAGTGCGAGCACAAGGTGATCGGCGAGGAGACTCGACACCGGGAACCTCACCGTGCCTTGACCGTCGACTGCCGCGCTGCGCGACTGGGCATTGATCCGGCCGAGCTCACTGGACAGACGGAATCGCGATGCCGCACAGTCGAGTTCGTCGAGGCGCTCGACGAGCATGGCGCGCGCGACGGGAAGGGCCGCGGCGTCGGTGGCCAGAAGCCGGATATGAGTGCCGAGAGCGCGTAAGTCTGTCGAATAGACCCGTTCGGCGCCTGCCACGCCCGCACTCGTCATGACGCTGAGGTCTGGGCGTGGGAGTTCCACCCGCCGCTCTGCAGGGGCGGTGTCTGTGGCCAGGTTCCGGGTCCCGATGTGCCGTCCGACGAGTCACCTCCGGTCGTGGTGCCGTCGGATGCGGCGCCACGCTGCGTCTGCGTCGGTGAGTCTGCTGACGGGCCAGACGGGGGTGACGACGTGGTCGAGGTGGCGGGCGGACTGCCAGAGCCTTGCGCGACGGCGAGACCGCCGGCGATGCCCGCCGTGGCAACCGCCGCCGCAGCGGACACGCTGACGGTGATCCACCGGGCGCGGGCGATGTGGTTGATGGTGTTCATGTCTCTCCAGGGCTGTGGTGCCAGGCCACCGCGCCGCCGATCCGATCCTCGGCGCCGCTTCGGTCTGTGTACCCATGATGCGCAGCGTGGCTGAAGCTTTGCTGAAGGCGGGCTGTCAATATTCAGACTGGCGATGCAGGTGAGGCGAGCTTTGGTCGCTTCCGGCCCCCCGGATTTCGGCTCTCCGCGATTCCCCGCGCCTCTTTGAGCAAAACCGTGCGACGGTAGCGCTCGCCACCGATCAGTGGAAGACCGCAGACGGAGGTTCTCCTGGCTCGGGAGACACGCAGTCCTCGACGACGTCGCCGAGTCCCGCGATGATGACCACTGCCGCGACCGTGGCAACCGCGAGCGCGGCCAGGCCGCGTTTGGGTGTCGCCGGCCTGGTTTGTTCGGTGAGCGCGCGAATCCTCTGTACAACATCAGATCCGTTGCCATGCAGGGCATCGCTGTCGGGGGCGCGCCCGCGCGCGGATCGAACGAGGGAGGTGCGGGCCAACGCCCGAAGCAGCGGTCGCGATCCTCCGCGCGCGGCGGCCTGATCGGCGTGGCGTTCGGCTGCAAGTCGGACTGCGCGGGTGATCGGATCTGCGAGCGGATTGACGCGTGCCGCGAACTCGCACAGTTGGATCCACGCGTAGTGCCGGTGACGAAGGTGCGCGCGTTCGTGACGAATAACGGCCGACAACTCGTCGGGGGGAAGGACTCGGCACAAACCGGCCGTGACCACGACGACGCCCTTACCGGTGGGGACAGCGAAAGCGTCTGGTTCCGGATCGTCGATGACGAGCACGTCGCTGCCGGGCGTCGCGGCACGGGTGAACGGGGCGTTCGCGCGACGGCTGGCAAGAACACGGCCGGCGTGCCGCATAAGGACGAGCAGGCGCCAGACCACGGTCGCCAGCAGGGCCAAGCCGATGAGTCGGAGCCACGGCTCACCTGACGTCAACAGGACAGCGGCTATCGCGATCGCTGACGCCGCCGTGGCGGCACAGAGAACGGCGACCGTCCCAGGGATGGCGACAGTGAACAGGATTGGCGTCAATGCGCGTTCGAACCACGGCGTGAGCGCAACGCAGATCGCCAGCAATACCCACGGCGCCAGTACCGTGATGGTGAACGTCATCCGGTACCCGCATCGTCGTCGAGATCAGTCGTGAGGAGCCGGATCAGTATGTCCTCATCTTCAGGGTCGAGTGCGGCAACGAAATTGGCGAGCACGTCGGCTCGATCGGCCCGCTCATCCATTGCACTGCGCATGCGCAGCGCAGAACGCAGCGCGGGCAGTGAATCCTTCGGGGCATTGAGCCGATACTCGTAGCCTCGGCCGCGACGTTCCCGGCTCACCAGCCCCTTGTCGGTCAACCGCACGAGCGCAGTCATTACCGTGGTGTGGGCCAACCGCTTTGACAGTCCAGCACTCACCTGTGCAACCGACATCCAGTCACCACCATCGAGGATTCCGATCACCTCGTTCTCGAGTTCTCCGGATCGTCGTCGCTTCATATGTTGATTCCTCAGTGCGTGTGAACCACCGGACTGCCACCGGCCATGCGGTGAAAGTCTACCCGGCAGCAGGGAACTGCTACAGTTTGTGTAGTAGTTTGGTCGAGTCGGCTCGGAGGGTTGCGGGCGCCGGTTCGCTCCCCGGGGGGGGTCGATTCGCAACGAATCGACCTGTGCAGCCTGCGCCACTGCAGAAGGGACCACGAGATGGCGGTTGATCGACATGCTCAAGCCCACCGCAAGGACGTTTCTCGTGCCTACCGTCGCGGGCAGTCGATACCGATGTTCGCCTACGACCGGGACGAGGATGCATTGTGGTCGAGCGTCTTCGGCATGCTCAGCGAGATGCACGTGCAATTCGGGTGTGCGCGGTATCGAACGGCCGCGCGACGCGTCGGGCTGCCAACATCTCAGGTTCCGCAACTGCGCGAGGTGTCTCGGATACTCCACTCGCTGAGCGGCTTTCAACTTGCGCCGGCCATCGGTACCCTGCCGAGCCGGTTGTTCTATGCACCGCTTGCCGAGGGTGTCCTGCATGCGACTCCGGACATTCGTCCGGTGGTCCAGCAGTCGTTTTCGCCGGAACCTGACATCATTCACGAACTCGTCGGACATGCTGTCATGCTGGCCGATCCGGAGTTCGCTGAGCTGTATCGATGGTTTGGGCGGGCAACCAGCAATGCCGGTTCCGCGGAGGTGACCACGGCGATCGCGCGATTGTTTTGGTTCACGATGGAGGTCGGCTTGGTGGCTGAGAAAGGTCACCCGCGAGCGTATGGTGCTGCGATCCTGTCGTCGACCAACGAGATGGAGTTGTATTCGGAGGCCGAATTGCGCAACTTCCGTGTCGACGACGTCGTTGCCTGCGACATCGAGGATGGTGTTTGTCAGCCCATCCTCTACGTGGCCGATTCGGTGGACCACATGATGGGCCAGGTCCGGGATTTTCTCGTGGATTGCGCTCGCCGATGACGTCCCGATCTGCCGTGGCCAGTTGTCGCGCATCTGCTCGCCATGACCACGTACGAACAACTTGGGGGGAGACGTCGTGACGTCGCGGTCCACACCCCACATCGATACCGCCCGCAGTGGTGCCGCCATGTTCGGTCTGTCGGCCGCGCAGTCCGAATTGTGGTTGGCACAACAACTACACCCGTCCGTGCCCTTCTCGATCTCTCACTACATCGACCTGCACGGACCCGTCGACACCGGACTGCTCGAGGAGTGCACCCGCCAGGCAGGGCGGGAATTGCAGTCGCCGCTGGCGAGATTCGCGATTGACGGCGGCGTGGTACGCCAGCATGTCCACGAAGGGGGCGAAGGCGAGTGCGCACGAATCGATGTCAGTGATCTGCCCGATCCCGCACAGGCGGCGCATGCGTGGATGAGCCGCGACCGGCTGCGCGGCGCCGATCCGACGGTCGGCGACGAGATCAACCGTGCGGCGATCTTCACTCTCGGGCCCGATCGATATCTCTGTTACGGGCGCAGCCACCATCTCGCGATCGACGGTTACGGGGCCGGTCAAGTGCTGCGACGGACAGCTGAACTGTATTCGGCCGCCGAGACGGGGATACAGGCGCCACCGAATCGAGCGATGCGACTGTCGGACATCGTGGCGATCGATCAGCGGTATCGTTCGTCGGCGCGTTTCGGTGGGGATCGCGACTACTGGCGAGAGAATCTGGCGGGCCTGGACCGTGTCACACGACTGAGCGAGCGTTTCGCCGCACCCTCGGCCACTCCGATCATCGCTCGGGCCACCATCGACCCATCAGACGTCCGGTCGGTCGAGATCGCGGCGCGCCGTACGGGTGTGGGACTGGCCGAGATACTGATCGCCACGTTGGCCGCGCTCCTCGCGCGGATGACGGGCAACGCCGATGTCACGGTGTCTCTTCCGGTTGCCGCTCGGACCTCCGCCGCCCTGCGACGATCCGCGGGGATGGTTTCCAACGTCGTGCCGATTCGCATTCCCGACGTTGCCCGCAGCACCATCGACGAGTTGATCGCGACGACACGGCTCTCCCTGATCGGCGCCTTGCGCCACCAGCTATACCGACACGAGGACGTACTCCGTGACATCGGAGTCGGCGTCGCCGGCCGTAGCGGATACGGGCCATTGATCAACATCCTGACGTTCCCCGAACACATCACCTTCGGCTCGGCAGTCGGCCGGGCCCACCTGCTCTCGGCGGGGCCGGTCGACGACATGACGATCAACTGCTATCGATTCGGCGCCGGATCATCCCTCACCGTCGAGTTCTTCGCCAACCCGGAGTTGTATACCGCGGACCAGATAAACGGGTACCTACGGCAGTTCATCGACGGCACCTCCGACATCGTTCGAGCGTCGGGTGCTGAGAATGTGTTCGACGTCGTCGGGTCGGGCTCGCGCATCGGCGAGGCCACATCTCGGCGGCGCAGTCATCCACGATTGCTCCCCGATCTCCTCGCCGATGGAGTCGGCGCCGGAGATCGGATTGCGATTCGTGGGCCCGAGGGCGTGATGACCTATCGCGAACTCGACGAGCGGAGCGCGCGGTGGGCATGTGAACTGATCGCTCACGGAGCCGGACCGGAAGTGATCGTCGCGGTCGCGTTGCCCAGGTCGGTGCACTCGGTTACCGCCCTGTGGGCGGTCGCGCGAGCGGGGGCGGTGTTCTTTCCGATGGACCCGGATGGACCGGCGGCGCGGGTGTCGAAGCTACTCACCGATTCGCGGGCGACCCTGGGCATGACAGTGACCGCTCGGCTGGCATCTCTCGCCTGCGCGACGGTCGACTGGTTGGTGCTCGACAGCGAGGAGTTCACCGCCGCTGCGGGAGCACGCCCGGTCACTGCGGTGACCGACGCGCACCGGACGCGGCCACTGCACACCTCGCACTCGGCCTATCTGATCTACACCTCCGGCTCGACCGGAGACCCCAAGGGCGTGTTGACGACCCACGAAGCGCTTGCCACGCTGGCCGACGACCTCGTGAGCCGGTACGGTCTATCGTCGGAATCGGTGGTGCCGCAAACACATTCGCCATACTGCGACGCGTCGATGCTCGAGTATCTCTCGGCTTTCGCGGTGGGCGCCGAATTGGTGGTTCCCGAGCCGGATATCGTTGCGGGTGAACGTCTTTCACGACTCCTCGAGGATAGCGCCGTCACCCATCTGCTGGTCACGCCCAACATCCTGGCGACACTCGACCCCCGTCGATTGGTTTCCCTGCAGGCCGTGGCCGTCGGCGGAGAGAAATGTCCTCCGACGCTGGTCGGTCAATGGTCGGATCGCGTCGCCATGTTCAACTCCTACGGCCCGACGGAATCGACCGTCGTGGTCACCCAGACCGAGCCGCTTCGCGCAACGGAATCGGTCCCCATCGGTCGAGCGCTGCCCGGCGTACAGCTGTGCGTGTTGGATGCCCGCTTGCGGCCGGTGCCGCGCGGGGCCCGTGGCGAACTGTACCTCGCGGGCGACTCCCTGGCCCGCGGATACCTGGGACAGCCCGCCGTCACTGCCCAGAGCTTCGTGTCAAACCCGTTCGGAGCCAAGGGCAGCAGAATGTACCGCACCGGTGATGTGGTGCGGCGGCAACTCGACGGCAACCTGGAGTACCTCGGACGCAGCGACGCACAGATCTCGCTGCGCGGCCAGCGAATCGAACCGTCGGAGGTCGAGCGGACCCTCATGGCGGACCCGGCGATCGATCAGGCGGCAGTGCGGGTGTGGACCTCCGAAGAGCTCGGCGACCGGCTGATCGGATACCTCACCACGACCGACGACGCACCCGTCGATCGTCACCAGGTGCTCGTGCGCCTGCGAAAGATCCTGCCTCCCGCAATGATTCCCGCCATGTTGGTCGAACTGCCGGAACTACCGATCAACCCCAGCAGCGGCAAGATCGATCGATCGGCGTTGCCCGACCCGACGAAGGTTCCGCGACCCGGGTTCCGTGCACCGCGAACAACCCATGAACGCACAGTTGCGGATGCGATCGCCGACATCACCGGTGCCACTGCCGTCGGCCTGGATGACAATTTCTTCGAGCTCGGCGGGAATTCGTTGCTGGGCGTCGAGCTATGTCGCCGACTGTCGGAGTCGACCGAAACCTCCATCCCGGTGTCGATGCTGTTCACCCCAACCGTGCAGTCCTTGTCCGAGGCAATCGACGCTCTGGCGACCGAGGGGAATGACGAACGGGCCGTAACGAGTTCGGCCCTGCAAACAGTCCTGCCGCTGCGCTGCGGTGAGAATCACTCGGCGACTCCGCTGATCTGTCTGCCCTCCGCGGTGCCGCTGTCCTGGTGCTATTCGGGGTTGGTGTCCTATGTTGCCGACCGGCCCATCTACGGACTCCAATCGCCGATGCTGGGCAGCGACCATCGTTGCTCCACCGTCGAGGACCTGGCCGAGATGTATCGCATCGAGTTGACCCGCGTGCATCCGCGCGGGCCATACCACCTGCTGGGCTGGTCGCTCGGTGGGCAACTCGCGCATGCGCTCGCGATCGCGTTGCGCGCCGACGGCCGTGACGTCGATCTGGTCGTCATGCTCGACACGGTGACTTTCGGGGAAGGAACCCCCGCACCGCAGCCGCCGACCATACGCGATCTCGTCACCCACCTGCAGGGCAATGAGTCCGAGACTCCCGATACCACGCCCCTGTCCCTCGCCGGGGCCGTCGATGTACTAGCCCACACTGCCGGGCCCGGCCGCGGCCTGACCCGCGCACAAGTCGAGGGCCTGCATCACGGGTACGTCGACGGCGTCGGGATGTCCACGGCGTACCGGCCCGCCCAGCGCACCGGAGACCTGCTGTACTTCTCGGCACGTAGAGGTGTCACCACCGGGCTCACCGCCGAGATGTGGCGTCCGTATGTCACCGGCACGATCATCGAGCACGAGGTCGAGGTGACCCACGCCCAGATGACCAACCCCGAAGCGCTCGCGGTCATCGGACCGCTCCTCGACGCCGAGTTGAACCGGCGATCATGAGTCGCCCGGGTCTGGGGCCGCGCGGCGGTCCGACCGCCGGCGGACCTGTGGACCGATATCGCGCCGCAGTCGCCGCATTCACTGCTTCGCTGGCTTCCGGCTTGCTCCTCATGCGTGTCTCCCGAGCCACCGGTCGGCCCCGCGCAACCATGCATCGGCTGTCGCGCCTGGGGCTGACAAGTGTCACCGCCATGGGGCTGGCCGTGGTCGCCAACGAGTTGGCGGGCAAACCGATCCTGTTCCTGCGCTGGTCCTATCTGCGGTTCCTGATGGGATTGCGGCGCATGGGCGCCACGTGGCAGGTCGGCGACGGCCGCGAAACCGCTCTCGCCGACCATGTCTGCCGGCACGCGCTGCCCGGTGACGTCGACGAGGCGATCCGCGCGGTCGACGAGTATTGCTATCGCAAGCGGTACCTGATCAATGTGGGTGACGAGAAGGGCCGCCTGCTTGATCGCGCCGTCACCGCGGCGCGCCCGCACCAGCTCTTGGAACTCGGCACGTACTGCGGTTACAGCGCGTTGCGTATCGCTCGGATGATGCCTGCCGACGCCGTCCTCTACTCCATCGAGTTCAACCCGGCCAACGCTGCAGTGGCGCGTCGGATCTGGGATCACGCGGGGGTCGGTGATCGCATCGTCGTCATCGTCGGGACGCTCGACGATGACGGACAGACGATCGCCGCGTTGCGTGACCGGCACCGGTTCGCCGAGGGAACCCTCGACTTCGTTTTCCTCGACCACGAGAAGAGCGCGTATCTGCCGGATCTGCGACGAATCCTGAATCAGGGCTGGCTGCACCAGGGTTCGGTGGTTGTCGCCGACAACATCGCTTATCCGGGTGCCCCGGAATACCGCACATTCATGCGCGACCGGGAAGGTCTCGACTGGCGAACGTATGAGCACCACGCGCACGCCGAATATCAGAGACTCATCAAAGACACCGTGTTCGAGTCGACTTACCTTGGTCGATGATGTCTGGCCACCAGAGGCCGCTGATGTCGTGGAGACATGGAGCGGGTGCTCATGGTGGTGGCCGTCAGTCGGATCGATCGTCGGCACTGACAGAGGTGATGGGGAGCTGCAAGGTGAACTGCGCGCCCGCGTCGGGTCCGACGCTGTGCGCGGTGAGTGTGCCGCCGTGGGCTTCGGCGATGGCGCGGGCGATGGTCAGCCCGATCCCGCTGCCGCCATGTGTGCGCGTCCGGGCCGGGTCTGCGCGGTAGAACCGGTCGAACAGATGCGGCAGATGCTCTGGGGCAACGCCCTCGCCGCTGTCGGTGACGGCGATCTCGGCCCATCCATCTTGCGAGTGGGTGGTGGCGACGGTGACGGTGCCCCCGACCGGGGTATGGCGCAGAGCGTTGTCGAGAAGGTTGCCGAGGACTTGTCCGATCCGTTCCGGGTCAGCGGTCACCGGGGCAGTGTCGGTGAGGTCACCGATCAGTTCGACGCCGGCGGCGGCATAGCGATCAGCATGGCTGCGGACCGCGGCGTCGGCCAGCGTGCGGGATTCGGTGTGGACGGGGTTGTGGGTAGGGCCGTGTTCTTGTGCACGCGAGACGGCGGCGATGTCCTCGGCGAGCCGGCCGAGTCGGGCGGTGCTCGTCCGCAGGATGGCGAAGGTCTCCGTATCAGGCAGGCGCAAGCCGTCCTCGAGGGCTTCGAGATGAGCATCGAGAGTCGCCAGGGGCGTGCGCATTTCGTGCGCGAGGTCGGAGAGCATGCGTCGACGGGTGATCTCCACTGCGTCGAGTCGGTCGGCAAGTTGGTTGAATGTCTCGGCGAGCTGGTCGAATTCGCGGCCGAGGCCGACACCGGTCAGCCGCGCCGAGTATCGGCCGCCGGCGATCTCGCGCGCAGACGCAGCGACCTCGGTGATCGACCGTTGGACGCGGCGGGTGAAGTACCAGCTCACCGCGAGTGCGGTCAGACTCGACACGAGTAGCGCGATCACCAGCGAGAGGATCATCGCCGACGTGAATGCTTGCTCGACGTGGCCCGTCTCGGCCTGGGGATGGGCGATCCCGGCCTCTTTCAAGTGCTTGTGGAAGAGCTGCGGGGCCACCGCGGCAGCGACCAGCCAGACACTCACTGCACCGCCGATGACAACGATGGCCTGCGCCGCCAGAAGGCGGGTGCCGAATCCCGTGCCGCGACGCATCGATGTGGTGACCGGCGGTGAGGTCGTCATTGTCCTGCTCCCATGCGATACCCGACGCCACGCACGGTGCGGACATAGACGCCGCGGGTGGCGTCGTCACCGAGCTTGCGTCGCAAATGCCCGATGTGCACGTCGACGAGATGTTCGTCGCCGATCCAACTCGGGCCCCAGACCGCGGAGATCAACTGGGCTCTGCTGAACACGACGTTCGGACGCTCGGACAGTGTGGCGAGGACGTCGAACTCGGTGCGGGTCAACGCGATCGGAACGTCGTCGACCCACACCTCGCGGCCGGCCGGGTCAATCGTCAAGGGCCCGAACACTCGGTGCCTCGGCGCTGTGGGCACAGCGGTGAGCTCACTCGAGGTTCGGGGGCGGCGCAGCATCGCTTGGATGCGGGCGATGAGTTCACGGGGACTGAATGGTTTGGTGATGTAGTCGTCCGCGCCGACCGACAAGCCGACCAGGGTGTCGACCTCGTCCGCACGGGCGGTGAGCATGACGACGTAGGCATCGGAGAAGGTACGCAGCCGTCGGCATACTTCAATGCCATCCAGACGGGGTAATCCCAGGTCCAGCACGACCACGTCGGGATCCACCCGTCGCGCGCTCTCGACGGCGTCGATGCCGTCGTAAACGATTGTGACGTCGAAACCGCCACGCTCGAGGTATGTGGCCATCACTGTCGCAAGTGGTCGCTCGTCCTCGACCACCATGGCGCGCAATCCAGTTGACGCGGTCACGGGGATGCCGGCCAGAGCTGACCGCTGCGGTTCATCGTCGGACACCATGTCCCCATGGTGGCCAGACTCGCGGCCGACGGCACGTTTCTTCAGCGAACCTTCATCAAATGGCTGTCATCGGCGTGGGGTAGGGCGTCCAGACTCTGATACGAACACGGAACAAAGGAGGCGGCTCGTGATGTGGGGATCGGGCCTGATGGCCGGAGGTGGCTGGCTGGTCATGCTACTGGCGATGGCGGCGTTCTGGGTGGTGGTCGCGGTCGGGATTGCCGCATTCTTCCGTCCGGGAAACCGCGGACGAGACTCACGTGCAGATCGGACCGATGACCCGCTGTGGGTCTTAGAGGACCGATTCGCCCGCGGTGAGATCGATGCCGATGAGTACTGGGCTCGTCGTCGGGCACTTCGCCCACCGCAGTGACCTCGAAAGGAAGGCCCGACCGGCACAGCGACGTCAAGAGATGGGAAGGAAAACGAGCATGGTCAGGACCACCGTGGTCGAGGTAGGCGGACTGCAATGGGCGACGTCGTCGGCGCCGATCGAAGCCGAGCTCGGTCGGCGCCCGGGAGTGGTCTCGGTGACGGCCAACGCAATGAACCAGACGGCAACCGTCACCTACGACCCCGACCACACCTCGGTATCGAAACTCGCGGATTGGGTGCGCGAATGCGGTTATCACTGCGCCGGGCGTTCGGTACCCGACCACGTGTGTGACCCGATGGGTGAACCCGGGGCGGGCACTGCTCCTATGCCCGCAGCGGAGAGCGTGCTGGGAGACCGTGACGTCGATGCCGGAATCGAGGCGCACGCCGAACACACCGCGCAGGAGGCAATGGGGCACGGCGGGCACGCCGGCATGTCGATGGATGCGATGGTCCGCGACATGCGTAACCGGTTCCTGGTCGCGCTGGTGCTGTCGATACCGATCATGCTGTTCTCGCCGATGGGGCGCGACATGCTGGGGTTCGCCGTGCCGACGCCGTTCGGCCTGCGGGACGACGTGTTCACCCTGGCGCTGAGTCTCCCGGTCATCTTCTACTCGTCATGGATCTTCTTCGACGGTGCCTATCGGGCTGTGAAGGCCCGAACCCTGGACATGATGGTGCTCGTCGCCGTGGGTGTGGGCACTGGGTGGCTCTACAGCGTCGGGGTCACCCTGACCGGCGGCGGGGACGTGTTCTACGAAGCCGCTTCGATGCTCGCGACGTTCGTGCTCCTCGGACACTGGTTCGAGATGCGTGCCCGGGGCGGGGCCAACGACGCCATCCGCACGCTGCTCGAGCTCGCGCCGCCCACGGCGGTGGTCGTGCGTGACGGTGAACCGGTAGAGGTCTCCACCGCTGAGATCGTGGTCGGGGATCTGTTGTTGATCCGCCCGGGCGCCAAAGTCCCGGTCGACGGGATCGTCGAGTCCGGCAACTCGGAGGTAGACGAATCGATGGTCACCGGCGAGAGCCTGCCGGTCGAGAAGGCCGAGGGGTCGGAGGTGATCGGAGCATCGATCAACACCACCGGCACGTTGCGGGTGCGTGCGACACGGGTGGGATCGGACACCGCATTGGCCCAGATCGTCGCACTCGTGCAGGAAGCCCAGAACTCCAAGGCTCCCGGCCAGCGTCTCGCCGACAGGGCAGCATTCTGGCTGGTACTCGTCGCCCTGATCGGTGGCGTGCTCACCTTCGTCGTGTGGTGGGCGGTCCGAGGCGACGTCCAGGTTGCATTGCTGTTCGCGATCACCGTCGTGGTCGTCACCTGTCCGGACGCGCTCGGCCTGGCCACGCCCACCGCCATCATGGTTGGTACCGGGTTGGGCGCCCAACGGGGGATTCTGTTCAAGAACGCGGGCGCACTGGAGACGTCCGCCCATGTCGACACCGTCGTCATGGACAAGACCGGCACCCTCACCAAAGGCGAACCCGAAGTCACCGAGGTGATCACCGGCGACATCGGAGAAGACGAACTGCTGACCATGGTGTCGGCCGTCGAGGCCGAATCCGAACATCCCCTCGCCGGCGCGATCGTCCGGTACGCCGCGACCCGACGTATTCCGCCGGGTCCGCTGGAGAACTTCCGCACCATCCCGGGGCAGGGTGCCGTCGCGCAGGTGGGTGGGCGGCGCATCGCCGTCGGCAATCAGACACTGATGACGTCCGAGCACGCCGATGTCGACGTGTTGCTGAATCAGCGCGCCGAGTTGACCGCTGGTGGACGCACTGTTGTCCTGGTGGCTGTCGACGGCCGCGGTGTCGCGGTCATCGCCTTGGCAGATGCGGTACGCGAGACCTCCGCGGCGGCGGTACAGAGGCTGCACGACCTCGGTGTGGAAGTGGTGATGCTCACCGGGGACAACGAGGTCACTGCGCGGCGCATCGCGGGGCAGTTGGGTATCGACACAGTCATCGCCGAGGTGCTGCCCGGCGAGAAGGCCGACAAGGTCGCTGATCTCCAGCGTGCCGGCAAGAAGGTCGCGATGGTCGGCGACGGTGTCAACGACGCTCCGGCGCTCGCGCAAGCGGAGTTGGGCATCGCCATCGGTGCCGGCACCGACGTCGCGATCGACACCGCTGATGTCGTGCTGATGCGTTCGGATCCCCTCGATGTGCCCATCGCGGTACGCATCGGTCGGGGCACCTTGCGCAAGATGCGACAGAATCTGGGGTGGGCCGTCGGATACAACACCATTGCGTTGCCGATCGCCGCAGGCGTGTTCGAGCCGGTCGTGGGACTGGTGCTGCGCCCCGAGATCGCCGCGTTGGCGATGTCGGGTTCAAGCCTGATCGTCGCGGTCAATGCGCTGATGCTCAAACGGTTGCCGTTGCCGCACCCACCTCGCGCGCAGGACGCGACGTGAGCCACGACGCCGGGGCGGGATTGTCCGTCCACCGGTAACGGCGACGAGATGATCACTTGTACGACTTGACAATTCGGCGCACACGATGGAGGTGTGCGGTACACGCCGGACGACCCGGCAGAGAGGATGCGAAGGTGAAGGAGACGTCCCGCAGGCAGGTTCTGCTCGGTGGACTCGGACTGGTGGGGGCCGGAGTGCTCGCGTCGTGTGGGTTCACGTCGGGTGGGTCTTCGACGAGATCGGCGGCCACGTCATTCGGAGTGCCGAGTCCGGTCGATGCCGCGCCTGGGCGCCGTGTCGTCGAGGCATCGCTCAGCGCGCAGGAGATGACCGTCGACCTCGGTTCCGGAATCACCGCGCGGACGTGGGCCTACGGCGATCTCGTGCCCGGCAAAGTCCTGCGCGCGACTGCGGGTGACGTCATCCGGGCGAGGGTGACCAACCGGTTGCCCGCCGACACCACGATCCATTGGCATGGCGTGCATTTGCGCAATTCTGCCGACGGGGTTCCGGGGGTCACTCAGGACCCGATCGCATCGGGTGACACCTATGTCTACGAGTTCACCGCACCCAATGCCGGGACCCATTTCTTCCATCCGCACGTCGGCGTGCAGATCGACCGAGGCCTGTATGCTCCCCTGATCATCGACGACCCGAACGAACGCGGCGACTTCGACGACGAGTGGATCGTCGTCCTCGACGACTGGACCGACGGGGTCGGACAGAATCCCGACGCCATCCTTGCCGATTACAAAGCCCAGAACGGATCGCTCTCCAGTATGGGCGGCATGGGTGGAATGGGCGGCATGGGAACTGCGATGCCCGGGATGGGAGGGGCGTCGAAGTCGGTGCTCGGGGACGCCGGCGACGTCAACTACCCCTACTACCTGATCAACGGCCGCGTCCCCGCCGCGCCGACGTCGTTCACGTCGAAACCCGGCCACCGCATCCGGATTCGAATGATCAACGCAGGTGCGGATACGGTTTTCAAGGTCGCCCTCGGCGGTCACCCGATGACGGTGACCCACTCCGACGGCTTCCCCGTGGTGCCCCGCACGACCGGGTCCCTCTACATCGCGATGGGCGAACGCTACGACGTCATCGTCACCGCCGGCGACGGAGTGTTCCCGCTCGTCGCCAACGCCGAGGGAAAAACCGGCCAGGCGCTCGCCTTGTTACGCACCGGCTCCGGCACTGCACCGTCTGCCACGGCACATCCCACTGAACTCGACTCGACGGGACTGCTGGGGTCCCAGGACCTCACCGCGACCGAATCGGCCAGGCTGCCTACTCGACAGCCAGACGGCACTCTCGACGTCACGCTGAACGGACAGATGAAGCCGTACGGCTGGGGCATCAACGGCAAAAAGTACGGCGAAGACACCCCGATGACCGTGCACGCCGATCAGCGTGTCCGGATGCGCATGACCAACATGACGGCGATGGTGCATCCGATGCACATCCATGGCCATAGCTGGGGTTTGCCAGCCAGCGGCGGTTTGCGTAAGGACACCGTACTCGTCCGGCCGATGCAGACGATCGTCGCCGACCTGCAGGCCGACAATCCAGGCGACTGGGCGTTCCACTGCCACAACATTTATCACGCCGAGGTGGGCATGATGACCACCGTCAAGTACGCATGACAGCGACCACTTCTCGAACCGATCGGCGTACCAAACGTCGAGCAGACAGGATTGTGACAAGGCTCAGCGGCTTCTCAGTGGAAGTGCTAGATAGTGAGTCCGAAAGAGATTTTCGACCGTGGAGGGTGCAATGTTGTCAGTTCGGTGTGATGGTTCCCGCACACCTGTGACGATCGGCTCGTGTCCATGGCCCCTGACCGTCCACGGGGCACCGGACGCTCGTCGGTGGGATGGCTGAGCAGTGCGCGTTTTGGTGGTGGACGACGATCGGGGTGTCGCCGAGACGGTGCGTCGTATGTTGCTGGCCGAGGCCTGGGTCGTGGACGTGGTGCACGACGGGATCACCGGTCTGGAGCGCGCGACGACCGACCGATTCGACGTGGTGGTGCTCGATATCATGATGCCCGGCCTCAACGGCTATGAGGTCGTACGCCGGATGCGTAGCGTGGGCAATTGGACGCCGGTGCTGATGCTGACCGCGAAGGATGGCGAGTATGACCAGGCGGACGCGCTGGATTTCGGTGCGGACGACTATCTGACGAAACCGTTCTCGTTCGTGGTGTTCGTTGCGCGGCTGCGTGCGTTGGCGCGCCGCGGTGCGCCGGAGCGACCGTCGATCTTGCACGCGGGTAGTCTCACGCTGGATCCGTCGGCGCACGTGGTGCGCCGCGCTGATGTTGAAGTGAGTTTGACCCCAAGGGAATTCGGCATGCTCGAGTTCTTGATGCGACACAAGGGCGAGGTCGTGACCAAGGCCGAGATCCTCGACTCGGTGTGGGATATCAACTATCGGGGGGATGAGAATGTGGTCGAGGTGTATGTGAGCTACCTGCGTCGACGAATCGATACTCCGTTCGGCTGCAAAGCAATTGAGACCGTTCGTGGGGTCGGTTACCGGTTGGCGACCGACGGTGGCGGGTGACATCAGCGAGTGCGTAGGGGTATTGACTTGTGGGCGTCGACTACTCGTGGTCGACCCGGATGATGTGACCCTTCTTGGCGGGTATATCAATGGCGTTGAGACCGCGAAGTGTGTAGGTGGTGTCTCGGTACTCGATTCGGATTCGGGCGCCGGGGATGATCCCGGAGTCGACGAGTCGTCGCATGAGGTCGTCGTCGGCCTGTGCGTCTTCGGAGATCGATCGGACGGTGGCCACCACGGGCCGTGGTGGGCGCCCGATGTCGATGAGACGGGTCGCCGGTGGGCGGGGTCGGTAGTCGACGCCCAGTTCGCCGAGCCCGGGAATGGGGTTGCCCCAGGGTGATTCGGTGGGGTGGTCGAGGAGACCGAGTAGACCGCGCTCGGCGTCGTCGCTCATGACGTGTTCCCATTTGGATGCTTCGGCGTGGACGCGCAGTGCCGGCACGCCGAGGAGATCGCAGAGCATCCGTTCGGCGAGACGGTGTTTGCGGGTGACAGCGGTGGCGATGGCGTGGCCTTCGGGGGTGAGTTCGAGGTGGCGTTCGATGCTGGAGTCGACGAGGAAACCGTCTCGCTGAAGTCGGATGACGGTTTGCGACACAGTGGGGCCGGCCAGTCCGAGGCGCTCGCTGATTCTGGCGCGCCGGGTGATGAGGCCGTCTTCGGCGACGTTGTAGATGGTGCGCAGGTAGGTCGCCGAGGTGTCGATGAGGCGATTCACAGGTTTGGGCTTCTCTTTCACCACTTGTGCGAGCGGCTGGACGGGGATGGGAAGGGCGGTCATGAATCGGCCGGTAGGGAGAATCCGACGCTGGCCCCGCCGGTCGGGGAGTCGGTGACGCTGACCGTGCCGTGGTGTGCGCGAACGATTTCGGTCACGATGGACAGGCCCAGCCCCGAGCCACCTTGACTGCGTTCGCGGGCGGTGTCGAGACGAACGAATCGTTCTGTGACGCGTACTTTCTCGTTGTCCGGGATGCCGGGTCCGTTGTCGGAGACGGTGATGGTCGCGGTGTCCTGGGCGGGGTCGACGCTCATGGACACGGTGATCGAGTCCCGGGTGTGGCGAACGGCGTTGTCGGTGATGTTGCGCAGTGCCCGAGCCAGTTTCTCGGCGTCACCCCGGATGCGGACCGCGACGATGTTGGCGTCGATGGTCGATCCGGTGAGCGCCTCGAGGCGAGTGACCTCCGCGCTGACGATCTCATCGAGATCGACGTCGTCGATGCGTAGGGGCACTCCGCTCTCGTCTGCGCGCGCCAAGAGCAGCAGGTCGGCCACCATGTTTTGCAGGCGAAGCGCTTCGGGCAGCATGACTGTGTCGATGGTCTCGACGTCGAGCGAGTGATTCTTGACGCGTGCCAGGTCCAGCAGTCCGACGAGAGTGGTCAAGGGGCTGTTGAGTTCGTGGGAGGCGTCGTTGACAAACCTCAGTTGTTCCTGGCGGGCGGTTTCGATGCGTCCCAGCATGTCGTTCATGGTGCTGGCCAGGGTGGCGATTTCGTCGCCGCCGGCGGGAACGGGGACACGTTGGGTGAGGTCGCCACCGCTGATGTCGTCGACCCGGCGGCGGATGTCGTCGACGGGCTGCAGCGTGCGGCCGACGAAATAGTGGGTCAGCACAGCCATTCCGGCGACAATGAGCGGAAAGACGATGCAGCACAGAATCGCAACGGTGATCACGGTGGTGTTGATCGGTGTCTCAGCAGCTCCGACCATGATGGTTCGTGGTCCGTCCGACGTCGTGACTCCGCGCGCGGTGGTCTGGAATTCCTCGGCCGAGTAGTACTGCGCATGGGCTCCGTGGATGACACGCTGCTCGCCGGGAGCCAGTGGCGGTGACATCGGACGGTCGAATCGCTTCTCGTTGGTCAGTCTCAGTGTTCCGGATGCGTCGACGATCTGGATGACTGCAACGTTCTGGTCGGTGCTCAGCAGGGACGGGTCGATGCCGCGTTCACCCTCGTGGGTGAGCGTCGTGGCGATCTGCTCGACGCGAGCCGAGGTGGCAGCGTCGGCCGACCGCAGCAGCACGTGGCGCAGAGCGAACACCATGATGACCGCCGCGACCGCCAGTGCAACGGTGACGAGAGCGGTGGCCAACACCGTCAACCGGGTGCGGACCGGGCGAAACCAACCGCGGATACGCAGGTAGATCGCTTTGACTCGGGATGGCACCTGCCGACCATAACGTCTGCGTCGACGACGACGGCAACCTCACTCAGCGTCTCCTAAGGATAGTTAGGAAAGCATCCCCTTATGCGAATGTTGTGTCTCGTTCACTGCGGGCGTACCACCGCACATGTGCCGGTGTTGCGGTGACGTCACCGGAAGAATCCACCTCGCGCAATGGGCAGTCCGCGTCGGAGGGTGGTCGGCGGCTGTCGCGACGCGCCCTGCTCGGGGTGGCCGGCGGTGGGCTCGCGGTCGCGGCGGCCGGCACGGCTGCGGCCACGGTCTTGGCACGGCCGGAGGAAACGTCGGCCAGAGTGGTCGACTTCCGAGGAGCGCGACAAGCCGGGATCGTGACCGCGACTCAGGACCGTCTGCATTTCGCCGCGTTCGACGTGATCACCTCCGATCGCAGCGAGCTGGTGAGGTTGCTGCAGGAGTGGACAACGGCGGCCGAACGGATGACGCGCGGCGCGGAGACGTGTCCGGACGGGGCGGTCGGCCTGGGGGCCTATCACTCGCCGACCGACACCGGTGAGGCGTTGGGACTCTCGCCCGCGAACCTGACCTTGACCGTCGGATTCGGACCGTCCCTGTTCGGGCCTGACGAGAGCGACCCGAACCGGCCGGACCGGTTCGGTCTGGCGCGCCGGCGACCGACAGCACTGGCGCCTCTCGCGGCGTTCGCCGGTGACGACTTGGAACCCGCCCGCAGTGGCGGAGACATATGCATTCAGGCCTGCTCGGACGATCCGCAGGTCGCCGTGCACGCGATCCGCAACCTGGCGCGGATGGGCTTCGGGGTGGTCAGCGTGCGATGGTCGCAACTGGGTTTCGGCCGGACCTCGAGCACGACCACCGGTCAGGAGACCGCGCGCAACATGTTCGGTTTCAAAGACGGCACCGCCAACCTCAAGGCCGAGGACCACGCCGACATCGATCGCTGGGTGTGGGTGGGCACTCACGACAATCCGCTCCAAGCCGGATGGATGGCCGGTGGCACGTATCTGATTGCGCGTCGCATCCGCATGCACATCGAACGCTGGGACCGCACCACGCTCTCCGAGCAGGAACTCGTCATCGGGCGGAGCAAGGGCGAGGGCGCGCCGCTGGGCAAGACCGCGGAGTTCGACGAACCGGACTTCGCAGTGAGTAACGGCAGTGGACCGATGATCGCGCGGACCGCGCACGTACGCCTGGCCCACCCGGACAATCTGGGAGGGGTCCGAATCTTGAGGCGCGGCTACAACTTCACCGACGGCTCCGACGGATTCGGACACCTCGACGCCGGTTTGTTCTTCATCGCGTTCTGCCGAGACCCCCACCGTCAGTTCGTCCCGATGCAACGCGCGTTGGCCGCCGATGACGCGATGGGCGAATACCTCACGCATACGGGGTCGGCGCTGTTCGCCTGCCCGTCAGGACTGTCCGATGGGCAGTGGTGGGGGCAGCAACTCTTCGACGGGAGCGCGACATGACCTCGACCAGTCCCTCGATCGCCGCTCAGCTGTTCGGAAGTGGGCTGATCGGCATCCGGGAAGGCCTCGAGACCGGCATCGTCGTCATGGTGCTCGTCGCGTTCTTGGTCAAATCCGAGCGACGCGACGCGCTGAAATGGTTGTGGGCCGGCGTCGCGGCGGCGGTGGCGATGGTGATCGCGATCTTCCTCATCATCCACTTCGGCACCTCGACGGTCTCGACGCTGACCGCCGAACTGATCGCGGGAATCGCCTCCTTGGTCGCGGTGACCATCGTGACCTTCATGGTGTTGTGGATGAGCAAGGCATCAGCCCACATCTCCGCGGACCTGAAGGCCGGCCTGTCCACGGCGCTCATCAGCGGCGCTCCGGCGGTCATGGGCCTGGCGTTTCTCGCCGTCGGCCGTGAGGGTGTCGAGACCGCGCTCCTGATGGTCGGCTACGCCGAGAGTGTGTCTGGCGGGCTCTGGCCCCTGCTGGGGTTGGTGCTGGGCGTACTGGTGGCCGTTGCGCTGACAGTGTTGCTGTACCGGGGTGCGGTGCGCCTCAACTTCCACACGTTCTTCCTCTACACCGGCATCTTCCTCATCTTCGTCGCCGCCGGCATCCTGTCCTACGGGGTGCGGGCGCTGCAGACCGTCGGTTGGCTTCCGTCCAACTCTCAACTGGCCTTCGACATCTCGGCCACATACGATCAATCATCCTGGTATGGAACCGTTTTCGCCGGGATCTTTAACCTTCGGCCCGACCCCACAGTGCTGCAGGTGGCGGCGTGGTGTCTGTATGTGGTGATCGTATTGACTCTGTTCCTGCGAGCGAATCGAATCCCGCGCCCGGCCCCGCCCGTCACCGATTCACCATCCGAAGCCCCGGCCACACCTGACGCCGGTCTCTGAAAGGAAGCAAACCAGGTGAACAAAACACTCACCGTCCCGATCACGTTGGTGACGTTGACCGTGGCCGTCCCGACGTTGCTCGCGGGGTGCACGGCCAAGGCCAAGGACAGTGCACGTGGTGGCGTCACGTCGACCAATGACACGTGTGATCTCGACAGCACCCGGGCCACCACCGGCGACGTCAACTTCATCATCACCAACGACGGGTCGAAGGTGACCGAGTTCTATTTGTACGGCAACAACAACCGGGTGCTCGGTGAGGTCGAGAACATCGGTCCGGGGTTGTCGGGGACGCTGACGGTCGAGGTGACAGACCCAGGCACCTATACCGTGGCGTGCAAACCGGGCATGGTCGGCACGGGTATTCGCAAGGAGATCACGGTCACCGGCGACACGAAGCACAAGCAGGACGTGCCGGAGAATGTCGTTGCCGCCAAGCAGCATTACCTGGGCTACGTCCGCGGTCAGGTGAACGGTCTCGTCGCCCAAACCCAGGTGTTTATCGGCCACGTCAAGTCCGGCGATCTCGATGCTGCGCGAGCGCAATTCGGACAGGTACGCACCTTCTACGAACGCATCGAGCCGGTCGCCGAGTCGTTCCCCGAGCTCGACCCCGCCATCGATATGCGTTGGGACGACACCGAAGACGGGAAACAACCGTTCACCGGATTCCACCGCGTCGAACGCTACCTGTGGCCCCCGCAGCCGCAGGAGATCGGTGACGCGCCCGGTCAGATCGCGCCGGCCGACGCCGCCAACGCGAAGACCGCCGACACCCCAGCGAACATCACCCAGCCCGCCGATGCGTTGCTGGCCAACGTCACCCAACTGAAGTCCGAGGTCGACAAACCGGACTTCACCTTCGAGACCAGACAATTCGTACAGGGACCGCAGGCATTGATCGACGAAATCGCCCGCACCAAGGTCGGGGGAGAGGAGGACCGCTATTCGCACACCGACCTCTGGGACTTCGCCGCGAACGTGGACGGCGCCGAATCCCTGATCGCGGAGATGCAACCCATGATCGTGGCGAAAGACCCTGCGTTGATGGACAAGATCACCGCGCAATTCACCGATGTGCGCGCCGCGATCAACCAGTACCGACAAGACGACGGGTACGTTTCCTACACCGCGGTCACGCCCGAGCAGCGAAAAGACCTGTCCGACAAAATCGATGCGTTGTCAGCCGCGCTGTCGCAGGTGCCGGGAATCGTTCTCGGCTGAGCTCTGCCCCCGGTCCATGATGACCGTGAGCGCTCCGACGTCGCGCGACGTCGGAGCGCCCCGTGCGATCAGTGTCCCGTATCGGGGGTGTCGCCGGGTTCGGGGCGGTCAGGCTGTCCGGTTCGGTCGGTCTGATCTGCGGCCCCGGGGGTATCCGGGGTGTCGCCGGGTTCGGGGCGATCTACCGACGCCGATGCCGGCGCGACCTGAGCGGCCGGGGATGAGGTGACAGCGTGCGCCACACCCACTCCCGCGCCGACCGCCATGACGACACCCGTCGCGGCCGCGAGGACGGCCCGGCGCGTCTTTCGTGCCCGCCAGAAATTGGGGATAGACATTGTTGAGCACTCTCCTGATGTTGTGACCGCCTCGGTGACGGTCTTCTACCAGGCTCGCTCGGGCGCACTGTGAGTTCGCTGAGCTCCACTGAGTGACTGACCAGATCGCGGCTCCGA
Source organism: Gordonia sp. CPCC 205515 (assembly GCF_048537925.1). NCBI lineage: Bacteria > Bacillati > Actinomycetota > Actinomycetes > Mycobacteriales > Gordoniaceae > Gordonia > Gordonia sp. CPCC 205515. Next base: position 140,463 of record NZ_JBCLVJ010000018.1, read on the forward strand.
TCGTCAGCGTGGCTGCCCCACAGGCTGATTGCGGTCGTCGACACGCGCCATGCAGAGCAGATCGGAGGTGGTGCCGGTCAGCCGAAGCGCGTCGGGCAAGAGGCGATTGGCGACCGTTGCGGGAGAGATCGGCCGATGGTTCTCGCGTGCGTACTCGAGGCCGGCGACGATGGATGTCAGCGGCTCGGTGAGTTGGTGTGACGCGTCGTTGACGAATCGTGTTTGCTGCGTGCGCGTGTGGTCGAGTCGCTCGAGCAAGTCGTTCATTGTGGTTGCCAGCGCCGCGATTTCGTCGCCGGTGGGCGGTACGGTCAGTCGTCGGTGGAGGTCGGTGGGTGAGATGTGCGCGACCTGGTCCTCGAGTTCTTCCACCAGTCGCAGGCTGCGCCCGGCCAGGTGGTGGGTGAGAATCGCCATACCGAGCACAACAGGGGGAAACACGATGCAACACAAGACCGCTATGGTGCCGACGATTCGATGAATCCGGTCCTCGGCGACGCCGACGACGATGGTGACCGGAACACCGTCGCGGGTGACAGTCGAGGCCACCGAGGTCCGATACTCCAGGGGTGCAGGATCGGCGCCGGTCGGGTGCGCGAGCGATGTCCGAAGGCTGCCTGTGCTGGTCGCCAGGATGTGCCCGTCGGCGGACAGCACTTGGATGACGTCCACGTCGCGTGCCGGGGCGAGGAGGTAATGATCGAGCCCGGTGATCGATTCGGTGCGCAGATCGTTGACGATCTGGGTCGCACGTGCCGACGCCGCCGCGTCGGCACCGTGCACCAAGACGATGTTGATGGCGAGTACCAGGGCAACTGCGGCAATCGTGAACGCCAGCGTCACCATCGCGGTGGCGAGCAAGGTCAGACGTACCCGCACCGGCACGCCAGAGTCACCCGGCGGGAGTTCGCTGCTGCGCCACCTCCATTGCACGGGGCAACCCTAGCCTGGGGTGCCAGGCTGATCACAGCTCTACTCAGCGTCTACTAAGCCTCGGCGGCACAACATGAACTCGTGCCTATGACTCTGACTCGCCGGGTGGCGGCGACGCTGTTGCTCACGATCGTGTGTGCCGTGGGGATCGCCCTGGCGTACAACGGCGGGCCGATCGGTATCGATCGTCAAATCATGTCCTCGATCCTCGGCCATCGTAACGATGCCTTGGTGCCGGGGGTCTCCGCGATCTCGGATCTATTCGGTCCGCTGATGGTGACGGCCTGGACGGCGATCATCGCGATCGTGTTCATCCTCCGCGATCGGACGATCGGCCGTGCCGCGGCAGTCGTCGCCGGCGTGACCGCCGCCGCGATCGTTGCCGAGATAGTGAAACTCGCCGTGGCCCGCCCGCGGCCGCCGTTGCAGTACCATCTCGCGACGACCGAGATGACCTACTCCTACCCGTCGGGACACGTCACCGGGACGTGCGCGTTGGCGGTCACCACCGCACTCGTGGCCACCGTGACGGCTTCGGCGGCGGTGCGTCGCTGGGCGGTGATCGCCGCGGTGATGGTGACCGTGTTCGCCGCGGCCACCCGCCTGTACTTGGCGGTGCACTGGATGTCCGACGTCCTCGCCGCGTGCGCGGTGGGAATCGCAGCGGCACTGGTTATCCCGGGCCTTGTTGCCGCCGGTCTCGACGAGTTGCGCCAACGCAGACCCGAGCTCCCCGCATGGTGCTCGGCCCGACCCCTGCCGACGACGACACGAAAGCAGACCTATGTTCATCGATGACATCGATCGCACCCGCATTCGGCGGGCGTGGAGCAAGGTTCCCGAGGTCACCATCTATTTCTGGATCATCAAGATCCTGGCGACCACCGTCGGTGAAACTGCCGCCGACTATGTCAACACCACCCTGGGGTTCGGGCTCCAATGGACCACCGTGGTGGCCGCCGTGCTGTTGGTGGTAACCCTGGCCGCACAATTTGCGGTGAGCCGCTACATCCCGGCCCTGTACTGGTGGACAGTGCTGCTGATCAGCGTCACCGGCACCCTGATCACCGACAACCTCACCGACAACCTTGGTGTGCCACTGACGACCTCGACCATCGTGTTCGGTGTCGCGCTGATCGTGGTGTTCGCGGTCTGGTACCTCGTGGAACGCACGCTGTCGATTCACTCGATCCGTACCCGACGCCGAGAAGCGTTTTACTGGTTGACCATCCTGGTCACCTTCGCGCTGGGCACCGCGGCCGGCGACCTCGTCGCTGAAAAACTTGCGCTGGGATACTGGGTGTCGTTGCTCATCTTTGCGGGCATCATCGCCGCCATCACCGCCGCCCACTACCTGCTGCACCTCAACGCCGTCGTCGCGTTCTGGGCCGCCTACATCGTGACTCGCCCTCTGGGAGCGTCGTTGGGTGACCTTCTGACCCAACCTACCGATGCCGGCGGACTCGGAATCGGCACCACCATCACCAGTCTGGTCTTTCTGGTGGTCATGGTGATCCTGGTGGCCTACCTCAGTGTGACCAAGGTCGACCGCATCGAGCAACGCGATCTGGGCCGAATCGTCGTGACCCGCTGATGGACAGGCAACGCGCCCCCGATCGACGGCGGCGGCGGACGATCACCGCCCGGCGACCGATCGAGCCGTCTGGTCTGCAGGATCCGCCACGCTCCTCGCGGGCCGTGGCGATCCTGATGCTCATGTCCATCGCCATCGGAGTGTTCGTGGCCTCGACGTCGTACAGCCGGGCACTCGGTGCGCCGGGATATGCGTCGGTGCCCGACAAGACCTCGGCGTGGGCGCGGGATCATCACCTCGGGCCGGTAGTGGAGATCGTCGAGAACTGGCTCTACGGGCGACACCACCCGTCACAGGCGGCGGCCGATGTTCACCAATTCGGCACCGCACCGACACGCCCGGCAACCGATGTGTCAATGCCACTGCCCACCTTGCCCATTCCCGTCGGCGCCACCACCGCTCCCGCCTGGACGCCGGGCGCGCAGGACGGTACCGGTCACCCGCTGGTCTACACCGCGCGCTTCGAACCAGACCGTCACTACCCCAGCGTGGTTGCCGCCGTGGCCATCATCTCCTCGACCACGCGCACACACCTGGGCCTTGGCACAGCCCAGCTCGCGGCGAAAGATCCGATGAGTCTGGCCCGGATACCTGCCGAGCACCTGCCGTCGCTAGTCGCCGAATTCAACTCCGGATTCCGCTTCCGCGACATCACCGGCGGCCTGTACTTTCACCATCGCAGCTACCTGCCGCTGCAGCCCGGGCAAGCCTCGGCGTTGGGGCGGAGACCTGTTGGCGCGCCAGTACACGTGGCGTTCAGCACTGGGGGTCGATTCCGTCGGCAACATCGTCTACATCGCCGGCGATCAAGTCGATCTATCGATGCTTGCCCGCGCCGCCGCGCAAGCGGGTGCCCGTACCGCCATGCAACTCGACATGCACTCCGGAAACTCATTGCTGGCCCAGTGGGTGCGTGACCCCGCCACCGGCCAGCTCCACCCCCACAAGCTTCTCGACACCATGCGTGGCTCCGCGGCCCGGTACCTCGCACCCGACCGTCGTGACTTCTTCTACATCACCGCCAACGGCGCCGTGAGAACGCCCACGCGTCGAGTCCGCTGACCAACGGGTAGCAAGTGCCCGCCACTCCTCAGTGCTCTCACCAGTGCGGCGACAAGCGGACCGCACCAAGGTAACTCGATCTCGTTCATCCTCGTTTCAAGTTGAGATCACACCCGCTTGTTCATCAGGAGGGACCCGATCTCGACTCGATGACATTCGACTACCTGGCCCAGAATGGCACGTGAACGCCGGCCAACGGTCACTCAGAGGATTCTCAGCACCGAGTCGGCACACTGGAGCACATTCCGGTTGAAGGGTACGAGGGTATGTCGATACTGTCTGCGCGACAGTGCTACTCGTCGCGTCGCGAGGTGCTGATCGTGGTGTCCGTCGTCGTCGTTCTGGTGGTACTCGCGAGCGGATGCGCGGGATTTCGATTTGATTCGAACCAGGCGTCGCGGATCGTTTCGCGGCCTGCGCCGACAGCTTCGCCCGCGCACGTCGCTCCGGTGCGGCTGTCGTATCCGAGCACGGGCACGCCGGACCCGCGGCAGAACATGGGTGATCTCTACCTTCCGCCCGCGCCAGCGGTCCCGGGTGGCACCCTGCCACTCGTGGTGCTGGTTCATGGTGGTGGATGGCAAGCCGCCGGAGGCGACCTCCGGGGCCTGGCACCCGTGGCACGGGCGCTGGCCGCGCGCGGGATCGCGGTGTTCAATGTGGAATACCGCCGCGTCGGGTCGGGTGGTGGCTGGCCGACCACGCTGATCGACGTCCGTGACGCCACTGACTTCGCCGATACGCTCTACCAACGCTTCCCCGTTCTCTCGCGTGGTCGGATCGTGCTCGTCGGTCACAGTGCCGGAGGGCATCTCGCGCTGTGGGCGGCCATGCACGCCCGGCCGGCGCCGCGAGCGGTGGTCTCGATCGCCGGCCCATTGGACCTGACGTACGCGGCGCTGCACGGAGATCGCAATGTAACAAAACTGCTCGGCGGACGCCCCGACCAGGTGCCCGCACGTTATGCGCTTGCCGATCCGAGTCGACTGCCCGCGCCCACCCTGCCGGTGGTACTCATTCAGGGCACACGCGACCGTGTGGTGCCAACTCACCTGATCGAGCATTACCTCGAAGACATCACCGGACCGGTTCGGCCCGTGGCCATCTCGCTGAAAGGCGCCACCCATACCTCGCCGGTCATTCCCGGCCGCACAGGCTTCATGACCGTGATCGACACCATCACGCGCCTGGCGCACTCTGCTCCGGGGTTCCTCGAGGGCGGGCGGGTCCGTGTGCAGATCCGCTGACGAGGACCGCGGTACCCGACAAAGTTACGGAGTTGGTCGGAGGGCCAGATGAGCTCTATCGGCGATACCGTCGTGCGGATCAGCCCCACGCTGGCAGTGGTGGTTGTGGTGCTGGCAGGGCTAGCCGTGACCACCAATTATCTTGGTCAGACCGGGTACTGGCGGGACACGGTCGTCGCGACCCTCCGTGCTGTGGTGCAGTTGGCCGCTCTAGCTGCCGTGCTCGGTGTGGTTATCCAAAAGCTCTGGGCCTCAGCACTGTTCGTGATAGCCATGGGGTGCGTTGCCGCGTGGACATCGGCTGGCCGAGTTGCGCATCGCCGTGCGACATTCCGGCGATCTTTGCGGTGTGTGCTTCCGGTGGCGCTGGCCACCATCGTCATCGTGACGGTCATGGTGATGATCGGGGTCCTGCCGCCGACGGGGTTGGCGGTGATCCCGACCGCCGGGATCATGTTCGGTGGAGCGATGAACACCACCTCACTGGCCGGCCGCCGCGCGCACGACGAACTGGTCACCCGCCGCGGCGAGGTCGAAGCCGCGTTGTCGCTCGGACTCCTCCCACGCGATGCGCGTCTGGAGATCTGTCGGCCGGCGGCATCCGATGCGCTGGTACCCGGCATCGATCAGACCCGCTCGGTCGGGCTGGTGACCATTCCCGGAGCGTTTGTGGGCATGGTTCTCGGTGGCGCGTCGACGACCGACGCCGCCATCATGCAACTGTTTGTGCTCATCTCATTGTTGGCCGTCAGCGCGATAGCGGCGGTGATCACGACCGAGATGGTCGCTCGGGAGCTGCTCTAGCCGCCGGCATACCGAGTTGGCGGATGCGGTCGAAATCCTCAAGGTAACAACGACTTTTCGCGCGGGAGACTGACTCGCGACACCAGTGGTGTACGCGCTCGTTCCAAGGATCGGGAACCGTTCGCGCTGCGATGCGTGCACAGCGTGCACCACTACCGTGTATCCGGTAACGTACGCAGCCTCATGGAGTTCGAGGGGACTTGACGTGGCCGAGCAAATCACGAGGGCTACGGCGCCGCACTCAGCCGTGCCGAGTAGATCGAGTACCCATCGATCCACCGGGTGATCGCGGTGGCCAGTGCAGTGGCCACCAGCATCGGCACCATCATTCTCAATCCACTGCCGGTGAGTTCGAGCACCAGCACAAGGGCCGCCAGTGGTGCCTGCATTCCGGCACCGATCATGGCCGCGGCACCGATCATGGCGTAGGCACCGACCGGGCTGCCGGGCCAGACCATGCTCCACAGTGAGCCCAGAGCCGCACCCAGTACCGCGCCCGTACTCATCACCGGGGTGAACAGACCGCCTGAGGCGCCGCTGCCGAGACACAGCGCGGTGACGAACGGCTTGAGGATGCTCAGGGCGGCGAACAATCCGACGGTTCCGATCCCGAGAAAGGCTTCGTGCGCCATGCCCTTGCCGTTTCCGTAGAGTTGCGGAAACTCGAGCGCGAGCGCGGCCAGGATGCCGAATGCGACCAACGGCGCGAACAGCGACGGCCAGCCAGTGATCCGATGGTGCGAGATCCAACCGATGAGCCGGATGTATCCGGCAGCGAGCACACCGACGATCGGTCCAGCGATCAGCGCCCAGACCAAGAGTCGGTTGTCGTACCCGTAATCGGCTATGCCGGTGTAGGTCAGGTCACGTGGCAGATAGATCCACGCCACCCAGGTCGCCGTGGCCGAACACACCAGTGCGGGCAGTACGACGGGCAGATTCATCGAGCCGATCAGCACCTCGGCGGCGAACAGCGCTCCACCGAGTGGAACGTTGTACACGGCAGCCAGGCCGGCGCCCGCGCCGCAGGCGACCAGGAGTCGGGTCTGGCCGGGGGTCATCTTCAACCACCCGGAGAACACCGTGCCGGCAACCGCTCCGAGCAGTTTGGGTGCGGCCTCCCGGCCGAGGGACGCACCGAGACCGATGACGATCTCGGAGATGATCGAGGTGCCGACGCTGCGCGGCACCGAGAGCCGGCCCTCACCCGTCCACAGCACCTCGTCGACCTCGGACTTCTGTCCGGCAGTGAAGCGTCGCAGCAGATACCACGCAACGCCGCCGAACACACCGGCGATCATCAATGGTGCGGTACGTCGCCACGGACTGGCCGCGGTGACTGCGTCGGTGAAGCCGCCCTGGTTGCCGTTGACACCGAATGCGGCGTGCTCGACGCTGAACAGCAGCCACATCAGCGCGGCACCGAGAAGTCCGGCGGCGACGCCGGTCGCGAGGACGAGCATCCAGAAGCGGACGGTCAGTCGGGCGTCGCCATCGCCGGTGACGTTGGGTTGCAACATTGCGCCCCGGCCAGAGGGCAGTCGCCGTTTGAGCAAGGGTGCCGGGTCGCGATCCCTGGGCCCGCTCATCCGGTCGGAGTCAGGCCCAAAGGGCGACCGATCAATGGTCGGCGTACGGGCCGGAGTCTGGCCGCGGTGTCGAGAAGTGCTCGCGCCGAGGCGCTTCGGGGATCGCGAGACACAACGGGAACGCCGGCGTCGCCGGCCATGCGAATGGCGACATCCAACGGAATGCGGCCGAGGACGTCGCACCCCAGGCTTGCGGCTAGTTGGTCCCCGCCACCGGACCCGAACACCGCCGAGCCGGCGCCACAGTGTGCGCACAGAGATTCGGACATGTTCTCGACCACACCCGCGATCGGCATGCCGACCTGCGCGGCGAGCGCGCCGATCCGTCCGGCGACCGACAACGCGGCGGGTTGCGGGGTGGTGACGGCGACCAGGGCGGCATCGGGCAGCAGTTCGAGTACCGACAATGTCACGTCACCGGTCCCGGGCGGCAGATCGAGGAGCAGTACGTCGAGGTCGCCCCAATGGGTGTCTTCGACGAACTGCGTCAAAGCCTTGTGCAGCATCGGACCTCGCCAGACGATGGGCTCGTCGGGAGGGACGAAGAAGCCCAGCGACATCAGCGACACGCCGAACGCCTGGACCGGCAACATCCGCCCGTTCATCGCGACGGGAGCACGATGCACGCCGAACAGTTGCGGTACCGAATAGCCCCAGACATCGGCGTCGATCAGACCGACACGTCGCCCCTGCGCCGCCAGTGCGATGGCGAGATTGGCTGCAATGGTCGACTTTCCGACGCCACCCTTACCGCTCGCGATGGCATAGACCTGGTGGGGGACGGCGGTATCGGCGAGGACGATTCGACGTCTGTCGGCATCGGTCATCTGCGCCATTCGGACATCGACGGTGCGGGCTCCGGGAACCGACAGCGCTGCACTGGTCACGGCGTGACGGATGCTTTCGGAGAACGGGCAATCCGGTGTCGTCAGGGCGATCTCGATCCGCGCAGCACCACCGTGGCGCACGTCGACACGACGTACCATGCCGAGTTCGCCCAGGGGGCGCTGCAATTCGGGATCGCGAATAGCGCCCACGGCCGCGCGGATGCCGTCGGCCACCACTGCTCGTGGGGTCATGGGTTGCCTCTCATCTCATTCAGTGCGTCGGCCGTGGCGTCGGCCCGCGTCTCCCACCATCGCGACGCGGCGTCGTCGCGCGTTGCGCGCCACCGTGCCCAGTCGTGGGCGTGTGTGGACAGCCACGTCAGGGTGGCGGACTTGTCCTGATCGAGCATCGCCTTGAGCGCGAAACGTCGTTCGCCGCGTCGATAGCCGACGCCGACGGCGGCCGCCCCGCACGACAGGGTGTGATGTGTGAGGACGAATCCGGCCCGCACCGGGCTGACCAGTGCATCGAGCAGGTCCTCGAAGTCGTCGTCGATCGCGACGGGAGCGGGTGCCTCCCGGAGTGCCAGGGGGAGTGTGAGCGGGTCCGGTGGCGTAAGGCGGCCGTACTCGTCGTCCAGCACCGCCATGGTCAGCTGGGCCCACTGCGTCACGGCGTCGTCACCAAGCAAGGACACAGCCTGCAGGTAGCCGGGAGCCCATGGCCAAATGTGTTCGTGGAAAAGCGATTCGGCGATCCGGTGGGCGCCGGGGGAGCGGATTTGACCGCGCACGTCGGCGTAGCACATGAGCAACACACCGAGGTGATCGGCGTCGGCCGGCGGATGTTGTCCGGCCGCTCGCCAGAACCCCTCGACGCGATCGAGGCCGATGCCACCCAATTTTCCGTCGGGACCGAGATGGATGGCGGCGTGTGGCGGGGCGGAGAGAACGAACGCCCGCGTGTACGCCGCGCCGGTGAGAGTGGGTAACCCCAGCGCGTCGAACAGGAGCCCGGATTCCGGCGGTGGCGTATGCGCGACAGCGCCCAGCGACCGGATCAGTTCGACCCTGAGACCGGTGTCAGTCGCGGCGGTCACGGGTTCGGAATCCTGCGTGCGTCTTCGGTGGGCTTGAGCGGTCGCATCAGCCAATTGGGTCGGCGGTTGCCGTCGGGTGACACGAGTCGGGCACCGCGGGTCAGATCCAGCCACTCGCGATAGACCTCCCGCGACGCCGAGGTGTCCACACTGATGTCACCGGCCCGATCGTCGGGTCCGGCCGGCATCACGCGCACCGCCTGATGCCAGCAGTGCATACCCGAGATCGGATCCGGGTGCACCGGGAACGTCAGGTTCTGGTGCACGCCGGTGTCACTCCACCAGATCCGTTGCGTGTCAGGGTCACTGCTCGCGTGTGGGGCGACCGGACGTAAGCGTTGCATCGACCACTCGTCACCCTCGTGAGCGAGATCGACGGTGGCCATCATCGAGCCGACACCGCCGGACTGTTGCTCGGTGCGCCACCGCCCCATGTGGTGGCTACAGGCGACGACGCCCGGTCGGATGCCCTCGGTGATCCACGCCTTGGCGACGAAATGTCCGATCGCGGTCTCCACGCGCACGAGGTCCCCGGTCGCGCCGACACCGAGGCGTTCGGCATCGGCGGGGTGCACCCACACCGGGTTGGTGTGCGCGAGTTCGTCGAGCCACTTGGCGTTGGCTGACCGCGTGTGAATCTGGGTGGGCAGCCGGAACGTCGACAACAGCACCAGCTGATCGTCGGCCAGGTTGTCGGGATGCACGTGACTCTTGATGTAGCCGGGAAGCGCGTATTCGGGCCAACCCCACGCGGCCAGGGTCGACGAGTAGAACTCCAGGAGTCCGGAGGGTGTGGGAAACCCTCGCAGCAGCTGACCGTCAACCCTGACGCCGACGGCGCGTCGGCCCTGATCGTCGGGGTCCGGCGCAGCGATCGGAACGACGTTGACGCTCGACGGCGTGGGGGCCGACGTGTAGACCCGCCCGATCTGGTCGACGTACGAGCCGTCGAGTTCCTCGGCGGGAATCTCGTGTTCATGCACCGCACCAATCCCTTTCGCGATCTCGAAGGCCCCGTATCGGCGCATGAACTCCAACGGGGTGAGGTCCTCGGCGGCCGCCCGTTCCGGCAAGCCCGGGACCGAGTTCTCGAACATCCAGGCGTAGTACTCGTCGACGGTCAATTTCTCACCCGGATGTGCCCGGGACTCGTGGTACTGCCGGATGCCCAGTGACCCGTCGGGGTCGATACGCCAGGACAGTTCGATCCAGAACTCGTTCTCCTCCCACACCTCGCCGGGATTCACGTCGCGGGTGTCGGTGATCGTCTCACCCAACCGCTGCCGGGCGGCGCGCAGCACGGGCTGCCGAAAACCCAGCCACTGCCCGTCGTACTGCTCGTAGGAATGCGTGTCGTGCCGCTCGGAGGCGTGCCCCATCGGCAGCACCCAGTCCGCGAGATAGGCCGATTCGTTCCACGTCGGAGTCAACGCCACGTAGCAGCCGACCGCCGCCTCATCGGTGAGTACCTCCATCCACGACAGGCCATCGGGATTGGTCCAGACCGGGTTGTACACCCGGCTGAAGTAGGTGTCGAGTCGGCCACGCCCATCTTTGATCAGGTGCGGCAACAGGAACGACATCTCGTTCTGTGCCAACGGGTACTCCAGCGGCCAGGTGAGGGACTGCCATACCGCCGGATGAGGTGGCGTGTGAATCGGCTTGGGCACGAACTTGTTCCACGCATTCGGAAAGGTACCGCCCTCGGTTCCGACGGCGCCCAGCAGCGCCGACAACAGGAACACGGTGCGCGATACCTGCCAACCGCCGAGGTTGGCCGCGGCCGCCGATCTCCAGCAGTGTGCGGCGAACCGCGTGCCGGCGCCGGCCACCGTCTCGGCCACCGAGCGCAGGGTCCCGACGTCGATGCCCGACTCCGCCGACGCGTACTCAAAAGTGTAATTGTCATACAGCGTGGACAATTCGGCCTCGAACGACTCGAAGGTACGGGGGAGGTGAGGCGCGCAGGCATCGAGGTATTGTGCCCAGTTCCACCAGCGGCGGACGAAGTCTCGGTCGTAGGCGCCGGTGGTGATGAGGTGACGGGCGATGGCGAGGTTGATCGCGGCCTCGCTGCCCGGTTGTGGCGACAGCCAGTAGTCAGCGTGCGTCGCGGTGTTCGACAGGCGGGTATCCAGCACGATCACCTTGGCGCCGTTGGCCTTTGCCTCGGTGATGCGCTGTGCGTGTGGGTTGAAGTAGTGTCCGGTTTCCAGGTGTGAGCTGATCAGATAGATGACCTTGGCGTTCGCGTGATCGGGGCTGGGCCGGTCGATGCCCATCCAGAACTGATAGCCGGTGCGTCCGCCGCTCGAGCAGACATTGGTGTGCGAATTGTGGCCGTCCACACCCCAACTGGCGAGCACACGTTCGGTGTAGCCGTCCTCCCCGGGACGGCCGAGATGGACCATGATCTCGTTGTGTCGATGCTCGGTGAGTGCTGCACGCAGCCGCTCGGCGAGCGCGTCGAGAGCGGTGTCCCAACTAACCCTTTCCCACTCACCTCCGCCGCGGGAGCCGACCCGGCGCAGCGGGTACAGGATGCGATCGGGGTCGGTGACCTGGTTGATGGTGGCCGGCCCCTTGGCGCAGTTTCGGCCGCGAGAGCCGGGATGCTCGGGATTGCCCTCGAACTTGCGGACGTGCATGTCGTCGCGGTCGATGTAGGCGAGGAGTCCGCACGCCGACTCGCAATTGAAACAGGTGGTGGGCACCAACATGTACCGGTGTTCGACGCGTTTCGGCCACGACTTCGAATCGAGTTCGATCCAGTCGTCCCAGCGTTCCTTGGGTGGAAACGAGGCCAGGTGAACCGCACTGGGTCCCTGGTAGAAGGTCTCGCCACGCTCCTCGGTGGCGCGTCTGGCGGCCGAAACGCGCAGCGCGCGGTCATCCAGATCTCGAGTTGTGTGCCTGCGTGTGAACATGATTCGGTCTCCTTGGGTCAGGCCAGCGGGACGGCTTGGCCGGCCTGGACGTAAGCGTGTTCATATGCCAGCAGCCCACCGACGGCGAAGGGCACCGCGATCCAGCCGATCCACGGGGCGGCCACCGCGACGACGGTGATGAGGATTGATGCCCAGAAGAAGCGCGCGTACCGGCCGCGGCTCATCTCGTAGGCCGCCAGGTGGGCGTGAGCGGTGACGTGGGGCAGTGTCAACTCGCCCCAGACGAGCAGGAGGTGCAGCGCTGCTGCGACGGCGAGCGTCCAGGCCAGTACCGAGGTGGCATGCGCACTGGAGAACGCGATCGCGAACGGGAGTAGTCCGGCCGCCCCGGCCACCACCATCTGCACGGCCAGGTGGAACGGCAACAGCGGGCTCTGCCACAGGTCGCGAGCCTTGGCCTGCGCGAAGAGATATGCCGTGTAGCACGCGGTCGCCAGACCCAACGGAATCGCGAGTGCGTCGCAGAACTGCTGCAACCACCCGACGTCGAACAGGGCGGCCACGATGGCCAGGCCTGCCACCGCGCCATAGCCGCCGAGCACGAACGAACCGCGGACCAGCCAACTGCGCCAGTGGTGCCGGGTGAAGATCAGATAGAAGCGGAAGGGATGCTTGAGATCCCAGATCAGCAACACACCGGTGATGGCCAGAAATGTCAATGCACCGAGCGGCGCAACCCATTTCGTGGTGACTTCCCCCCAGGTCAGAACTCGGAGGAAGGCCAGCGTCGCCGCCACCACGAGCAGCCCCGCGGCCAGGCTCTTGGTCCACGTGTACAGGCTGACGCGCCATCCCCAGGGCGCACGATGCGGTACGTCGTACGACACCAATGCCGCGGCCGAGGATGTTGGGTGGTGTGGGTGTCCCGCGGCGACGAGTTGCGGATCACCCTGGTCACCCTGTGTTGCCCAGGCATAGAGACCGCCATCAGGACGTCGGGCGGCCAACGGATCCAGCGTCGCCTGGTGCGCGCCGAGATAGAACACCCCCGGCCCGGTCTCCTTTTCAGGCCTGCGCACCGCGACCGGCCGACGCTGTACGAGTTCTGCCACCTTGGATGTCGGATCCTCGAGATCGCCGACGAGAATCGCCTCGGTGGGGCATACCGTCACGCATGCCGGTTCGAGTCCGACGTCGAGACGGTGCGCGCACATGTTGCACTTCTCCGCCGAGTGATCTTCGGGGTTGATGAAGATCGCGTCGTAGGGGCACGCGGCCATGCATGCCTTGCAGCCGATGCAGATCGACTTGTCGAAATCGACAATTCCGTCGTCGCGCTTGTACATCGCCTGCGTCGGGCACGCGGTTACACAGGGCGCGTCGGTGCATTGGTTACATCGGGTCACCTGAAATGCTCGGCGTGCCTCGGGAAACGTCCCGACGTCAACGGACTTGACATAGGTACGGTTCACTCCGAGTGGTACCTCGTTCTCGCTCTTGCACGCGGTACTACAGGCATGACAGCCGATGCATCGGGTCTGGTCGAGGACCTTCACCCATCGCCCGGGCTGTGGTGATGTGATGGCCATTACTCGACGCTACGGCCATGGGGCCACACTGGCCAGGCTCTTGGCCACAGGCGTTTCTTGTGAGGCCACAAGGGCTCGTTTGCCCCACCGGATAGAGGGTTTCGACGCTGGACTCGCACGGAGCTCTGGCCTGAGCCAGTAGTCGGCCGCTTCGGCACAGTATGTCGGGTGAGAAACGCAAGAATGGTGTCATGATCGAACAATTCACCAGCACGTGGTCGAATCTCATCGCTGTCATCGTCGCCACGGTCATCATCTACACCGCGTTCGTGGCACTCGTTCGAATCATGGGGCAGCGCAGCCTGGCCACCATGGCTGCCTTCGATCTGGCGCTCGTGATCGCGGTTGGCTCGCTGATCGCACGGACCTCGCTCCTGCGTGAACCGACTCTGGCCCAAGGGGTGGTGGCCCTGGTCACGCTCTTCGTCCTCCAACACACCGTCTCGCGATTGCGCCGCTTCCCGCGGATCAATCAACTGGTCAGCCCCCGTCCGGTGCTGCTCGTCGTGGACGGCTCTGTATTGCACGACCAACTTGGCCGTGCCAGCCTCCTCGAGGAGGAGTTGCGCCAAAAGTTGCGACTCGCCGGCGTCGGCTGCCTCTCGGATGTGTCGCGGGCAACCCTCGAACGTAACGGCTCCATCAGCGTCATCCGGCGCGGCGCTCGCCTCGACAACGACGTCATGGTCGACGTCGACGGGGCAGTCGAAACGTGAGGATGGGCGGGCCTGTTGCACGAGCGAGGGTTGTCGGCCGAAACCGGTGATGGCGGGGTTCGTTGTCGATCGGTCGTCCGGTGTGCGACCGTCCGACCGAATACGTTGTCCCGCAACGACAGACACGTCCCGGTCACAGGCCATAGGGGAGTCCTGAACCATCGGTGTCAGCGATCTCGAGGAGACGGTTGTACTTGGCAATTCGCTCGCCGCGGGCCGGTGCGCCCGTCTTCATATGCCCTGCACCGGTTCCGACGGCGAGATCGGAGATGAACGAATCGGGCGTCTCACCGGAACGGTGGGACACGAACTGCCGGTAGTCACCATCGCGGCAGACACGCATTGCCTCGATTGTCTCGGTCACGGTACCGATCTGGTTCACCTTGATCAGCGCGGCGTTGCCGACGCCGCGGTCGATGGCTTGGGCAATGATCGTGGGGTTGGTGCAGAAAATGTCGTCTCCGACGAGTTCGATTCTGCCACCGAGCCGTTCGGTCAGTCGCTCCCAGCCGTCCCAGTCGGACTCGGCCAAGCCATCTTCGAGGAGCCACACCGGAAATCGATCGACGATCTCGACGTAGCGATCGATCATTTCGTCGCTGGAGAACGGTGTACCCGCCACGTGGTAGCTACCGCCGCGGTAGAACTCGCTCGATGCCGGATCCATCGCAATCGCGACGCCATCCCGACCTTGGCGATAGCCGGCCTTGCTGATCGCCTCGACAAGCAGACTCAATGCTTCCTCGGGTTGGGCAATCTCTGGCGCGAAACCGCCTTCGTCGCCCAAGCCGACCGCCATTCCCCGGGCGTGAAGCAGAGCGCGAAGTTCCGCGTAGATCTCAGATCCGGCGCGCACCGCCTCCGAGGTGGACGGAGCGCCCAGTGGGGCGATCATGAACTCCTGGAAGTCGAGTTCGTTGAGCGCATGCACGCCACCGTTGAGGACATTGAAGTGGGGTACAGGGAGGCGTGGTTCATTCACCGCTCCGACGAACGTGCGCCACAGTGGGGAGCCGGTGCTGTGGGCGAATGCACGCGACGCGGCGATGGACACCCCCACTACGGCATTCGCGCCGAGGCGAGACTTGTTCTCGGTCCCGTCGAGGTCGATCATTGCTTGATCGAGGTCGGCCAGAGTGGCGAAGGACCTGCCGATCAATGCCTCTCGGATCTCTCCGTTGACCGACGCGGCCGCCTTGAGCACTCCCTGCCCCCGGTAGCGCTCGCGGTCACCGTCTCTCAGTTCGACTGCCTCGCGGGTGCCGGTCGACGCGCCCGCCGGCACGCCCGCAGTGACCTGGATGCCGTCTTTCGTGTCCAGGGTGATCCACAGGGTCGGGCGAGAACGGGAATCCAAGATCTCGAGGGCATGGATTGAGGTGATGACGATACTCATGGTGCTCCAATCGGTCGTGTACTAACTGTTCAGAGTGGGGATCTGGTCGAACAGGTCGGCGTTCCATCGGCTGCGAGCGCGATGGAGCAATTGATACGAACCGGGCGGCGCGATGAGCGCCTCGTTGGTCAGGCCGAGATCGGCGAGCAGCGGACGGATCACGGCATCGTGAGTCACGACCACCAGTGAACTACCCTGCGCAGCAGCGTGATCGGTCCATCTCTCGAGCGTCGGTCGCGCACGGGCGACGACGCTGTCCACCGGCTCCACCCCAGGGGCGGCGTCGACTGATCCGTATTCGGCGAGAACCTCGTTCTTCTGCCTTCCGGTCCACGGTCCGTAATCTCGGTCGTTGAATGCTTCGTCAACCCTGACCTCGACGCCGAAACCGGCAGCCATCACGGCTGCGGTCCGCCGAGCACGCTGCAGGGGGCTCGACACCACAATCGCGTGATGGCCCAACTTGCGCCGGGCCAGGTCGGCCCCGAGTGCTTGTGCTTGGATCTCGCCGACTTCGTTGAGCTCCGGGTCGGCGAGTCCACGGAGGCGCCCATCGGCGTTGAATGCTGTCTCCCCATGGCGGGCAAGCGCAACCGTTGCAACGGATGTTTCGGTATGTTCAGTGTTCACGGCAGCCTCCATTAGTGTGGAGGAGCCATCAGCCGTCATGGCGGTTCAGGAATCTACTGCAAGCAGTAGAACCTCGGCAGGATCCATTGCCGTTCCGTGAACTCTACCCCAAAAGCCCCACGATTGACGGCGTTTCGTTGCGGCCGATCCCAGGTATCTGCATATCCACGGAGGTGACGTCAGGTGTTCACTGCAACCGGCTTGACTGTTGATTAGATGAACGTCAATATCGATGGATGTCGAATCAGGTAACGGTGGCACCGATTGGTCGAGGTGTGGGTGCTGAGGATGCGGTGCGGTGGGCACTGGTGTTGAAGGCTCTTGCGGATCCGGTTCGGTTGCGACTGTTGAGTGAGGTGTCTCGGTCTTCTGGCGGTGAGGCGTGCGTGTGCGATATCTCGGGCTCGTTCGATCTGTCGCAGCCGACCATCTCGCATCATCTGAAGGTGTTGCGGGAGGCCGGTTTGGTGTCTGGTGAGCGTCGGGCGACGTGGGTGTATTACCGGGTCAATAGTGTTGTTTTGGAACAGCTTTCGGGGTTGTTGAGCGGGTTGGCTGTGGTGGTGGGGGAGCCGCGGTCCTGTGGGGTGGACGAATGAGTTCTGCCCAGGCACGTGTCGCGGGTCGGATGTCGGTTCTGGATCGTTTTCTGCCGGTGTGGATCGGCGTTGCCATGGTCGCAGGCCTGCTGTTGGGGCGTGCGGTGCCCGGCCTCGGAGAAGGGCTGGCCGCGGTGGAGGTCGACGGGATCTCGCTGCCGATAGCTCTCGGGTTGCTGGTCATGATGTATCCGGTGCTGGCGAAGGTCCGTTACGACCGGCTCGATTCGGTGACCGGTGATCGGCGGATGCTGGTCGGGTCTCTGATTCTGAATTGGGTTGTGGGACCGGCGTTGATGTTTGCGTTGGCGTGGCTGCTGCTGCCTGACCTGCCGGAGTATCGCACCGGTTTGATCATCGTCGGGTTGGCGCGTTGTATCGCGATGGTGGTCATCTGGAACGATCTCGCGTGCGGTGATCGTGAGGCCGCCGCAGTGCTGGTGGCGTTGAACTCGATCTTCCAGGTGGTCATGTTCGGCGTGCTGGGCTGGTTTTATCTCTCTGTGCTGCCCGGGTGGCTCGGGTGGGAGCAGGCAACCATCGATACGTCGGCGTGGCAGATTGCGAGGTCAGTGCTGATCTTCCTCGGCATCCCGTTGCTCGCGGGGTTCCTGACCCGGCGTCTGGGTGAACGCGCCAACGGCCGCGACTGGTATGAGACCACGCTGTTGCCACGTCTGGGTCCGTGGGCGCTGTACGGGTTGTTGTTCACGATCGTGATCCTGTTCGCGTTGCAGGGAGATCAGATCACCTCTCGGCCGTGGGACGTCGTGCGTATCGCGATCCCTCTGTTGATCTACTTCGCGGTGATGTGGGGAGGCGGATTCGCCCTCGGTGCCGGGATGAGGCTGGGATACGCGCGTACAACTACGTTGGCGTTCACGGCGGCGGGCAACAACTTCGAACTGGCGATCGCGGTCGCCATCGCCACCTACGGAGCAACGTCCGGGCAGGCGCTGGCTGGGGTCATCGGGCCGCTCATCGAGGTACCGGTACTCGTCGGCCTGGTGTATGTCTCGCTGGCGCTGCGTTCTCGGTTCTTCACGACCACTCCGTCGCCGCGTCAGGTTGTGGGTGATG
Organism: Gordonia sp. CPCC 205515; assembly: GCF_048537925.1. Lineage (NCBI taxonomy): Bacteria > Bacillati > Actinomycetota > Actinomycetes > Mycobacteriales > Gordoniaceae > Gordonia > Gordonia sp. CPCC 205515. The sequence goes on from NZ_JBCLVJ010000018.1 coordinate 158,517, forward strand.
TCTGACCTCACCAAGGTGTTGTTCGTGTGTGTGAGTAATCGCGGCAAATCGGTGATGGCCGAACACCTTACGCCGGTGGTCACGGACCGGCTCCGCCCCTCGTCTGCCGGCACCCGTGCCAAGATCGGTGGCGAGGTCAACGAGTTGTCGGCGCAGGCGCTCGCCGAGATCGGCGCGCAGATCGCCGATCATCGGCCGCGTCAGCTCACCGATGAACTCATGCGCGCGGCCGACTTGGTCGTCGTGGTCGGTACCGCCGAGGTCACCGTACCGGCCGGGGTTGCGGTCGAGGTGTGGCAGACCGACGAGCCCTCCTTGCGCGGCATCGACGGTATCGAGCGGATGCGGTTGATCCGCGACGACATCGCCGCCCGCATCCGCGACCTCGACGAGCGCCTCAGGCGGTAGGCGAGGGTCGTGGGTGCAGACCCGGCCGGTCAGCAACAACCAGTACCGGAGTCGGGGTCGTCACGCTGTGTGCCGCAACACACGGAATCGGCCAGCTGAGTACCAGAAGTATTGGCGTGCAACAGCTGTGGGCTTGCCCCAAAGGCGTCGGAGTCTTCGAGCACGGTGTAGACCTCCCACTTCTCATCTGCCGGTCCAGTCACCCACACCTTGTCCTGCGACGCAAAGCAACACGTGGTGTTGAACTCTTCCTCGGTGAACAGCCCTTCGCCGGAGAGGCGGGCGATCTCGGCGTGCACCTGCTCGCTGGATTCGACCTCGACACCGAGATGATTGATGGTGCCACCCCTGCCGGGGTTCTCCATCAGCACCAGCTTCAGTGGCGGTTGAGCGACCGCGAAATTCGCGTATCCGGGCTTGCGTTTGGCCGGCCCGGTGTTGAACAACTTGGAGTAGAACTCTACCGCTGTGTCGAGATCATCGACGTTGAGCACCAATTGCATACGGGACATGACAACCCCATTCCGAGTGTGAGACATATGTCGAATTAGTGGACGCTCACAGCATGCTCACCTTTTCTACATATGTCAAGAAGGGTGTAGGGTCGGACTATGCCAAAGACGTTGCCGGTGATTGATATCAGCGCTCCGATTTGTTGTGCGCCAATGTCCGAGACGCCGCTGGATGACGATGCCGCGTTGGAGATGGCGTTGCGGCTCAAGGCTCTCGCTGATCCCGCTCGGATCAGGCTGGTCTCGATCCTGCTCACCGAGGAAGGCCGGGGGGTGTGCACCTGCGATCTGGCCGCAATGGTCGGCCTCACCGAGGCGACCACCAGCCATCACCTCGGGCAGCTCCGAAAGGCCGGGATGGTCACCCCGCAGCGGCGCGGGATGAACGTCTATTACCAGGCGCGGGTGGACTCGCTGCACGCGTTGTGTGTCGCGTTGGGCGCCACTACCGGGTGCTGCTGAACCGGCCGCTCAATTTGGGTGGGGCGATGGTCTCGGCGATCGAGCGGCGTATCCGACATCTCGGGCCTGCATTCGCGCGAGGTTTGTCGCGGGAGGGTCGACGGTGGACGGTCAGGATGTGCTGGAATCACCGGTAGTGCGTTGCCCCACCGGACTGTTGTCTTGCGATGACGGGTAGTTGTCGACGTAGGCGACGTGCTCCTGGCGTGCTTTGCGAGCCTGTAGTTCGGGATCGTGAGAGTCGCGTACTGACATGCCATAGGTAGCGGAGGCCGTCGCGAAAAGGATGATGGTGATTGCCGCGCAGATGATCGTGAGGATGGGCTGGTCTTCGGCCCACAGGATGAGGGTCAAGCCAAGCGTGATGGTGCCGATCATGGCTGCGAGGTAGCCTACCCATCCCATCGGGACGAGGTAGCGGGCACGGAATTTATTGATGGCCAGTGCGTGGTTCATGAGGTCTCTCCTTCATGCGGTGGGCAACCTGTGTACCCGATGCCGGTCGTCGGGACGTTTCAGCTGGGTATGGATTCGCCGAGTAACACCCGTTCGGTGTGGAAGTCCTCGGCGCTCACCGCGGATCGTGGTGTTCATATCCATGAGGGCTACTCTGCGCCGAATCATCGTCACTGAGTAGAGGTCCTGACGTTGTCGCCTCACAAGATGAAGTTGTAGGGCACGGAGCGCGAGGTTGTGTCCGGTCACGTCGCGCGGACAGATCACGCGCGAGGTGCCGGGCAACAGCGTGAGCAACAGGCGGAGGCTGATGTCGAGGCGCTTGTGCTCAACGCCGACCGTAGGCTCTTCACATGGTGGTGACGAGACCACCGTCGATGACGAAGTCGGCCCCTGTGGTGTTTGCCGCGCGACCACCGGCGAGCAACACAACGAGATCTGCAACCTCATCGGGATGGGTGAACCTCCCGGTCGGGGCTGCCTGGGCCTGTCGCCTGGCCACAGTCGCGGCATCGCTGTCTCCCGCCGAGGCAACCGTCGCTGCCACACCATGGTCGCCGAACCACAGGTCGGTCTCCACCGGGCCGGGACTGATCGTGTTGACCCGCACGCCTTGTGGTCCGAACTCTTTGGACAGGGATTTGCAGAAGTTGCTCAACGCCGCCTTTGCGGCGCAGTAGTCGATCACGCCAGGATCGGGTAGGAACGCGTTGACCGACGAGATGGTCACCACCGTCGACGGCGCTCGGGCGATGAGGTGCGGCAGTGCTGCGCGGGTCGTTCGGACAGCCGGCATGAAGGTGATGTTCATGGCCCAGGACCACTCGTCATCGGTGACTGCAAGGAAGCCGTCCAGACGTGGCCGGACCGCGCCGACATTGTTGACCAGCACGTCCAATCCGCCGAACCGTGCCACGGCCTCGGCGACCAGTCGATCCGGCCCGTCGGGTTCCGTGAGGTCCACCGGAACCATATGTACCCGTCCGGATTTCGCCAGTGCGGTGAGGTCAGCGTTGTCGCGCCGCGCTCCCACGACAACCGATGCGCCCTCATCGACCAACGCACGGACGACCGACAGTCCGATGCCCTTGCTACCGCCCGTGACCAGGGCGGTCTTATCGCTCAGTCCCAGGTCCATGACGTGATCAGAATCCCTGTGCCCGAAGCCAATTCATGCTGGCGTCGGCGACGTCGCGCCAGCCGCCGTCGATGGTCAGCGAATGGCCACGGTCCGGGAAGTCGAGGATGTCGGTGACCGCGGAGGAGTGGCGGTACTGCTTGAGGGTCGCACGCGTCACCGACTCCGGCACAGTGTTGTCCTTGCCGCCGGTGATCAGCAGCAGTGGACCGCGAGATTGGTTGTCGGTGGCCACCTTTGCCGGTGAATGGGGATTGAAGTTGGCCGCGGCGGCCTCGTACAGGGGTTTACCCGGTGCCGGGATCGACCACTGCTGGTACAGGCTTTCGGACTCCTCTTCGGCAATGGCATTGCCGAAGGCGAAGCGAAACTGCTCCGACGTCAGGGTGACTGCCCGGCGCCGGTTGGCCGGGTTCTTGAACACCGGCAAGGTGGCGCGTAGCGCGGACAGTGGTAGTGGGAGAACACCTTTGATCTGCGCGGCATCGATCGCCACGGCCGCGACCGCGTGGTCCTGTCCAAGGAGCTTCTGGGCAATCATGCCGCCGAAGGAATGTCCGATCACGATCGGCCGCTCCGGCAGGGCGGCGATCAGTGCCGCGAAGTGGTCGACCACGTCGTCGATGCCATGGTCGGCAACCGATTCGGGGTGGGCGTTGGCCGCCTCGACCGTGTCCGCGTCCCCCGGCCAGCCCGGAGCGGTCGGGGAGTAGCCGGCCTCGCCGAACAATTCGATCCAGGGTTCCCACGACGTCGCGTGCAGCCATAGACCGTGGATGAACAGGACGGGAGTGCTCATGGAAGTGACCTCTCAGATGGCCGGAAGGGCGGTCTCTTACGAGAACCGTGGGATCAGAGCAGTAAGTAGACAGAACGTTCTACCTTCATGGAGGAACAATAGCGCTCGCCGGTACTGTGGGCAAGAGATGAACGAGATGACGACGGACAACTCCGACCGACGCGTCGCCGCGCGACCATCCGCGGCGCGCCAACGGATCCTGGATGCTGCCGACCACCTTTTCTACCTCGACGGTGTGCGTGCAGTCGGTGTCGACCGGATCATCGGAGAGGCAGCGGTCACCCGCGCCACGTTCTACCGTCATTTTCCGTCCAAGGAGACACTGGTGGAGGCCTACCTGGGTGCACGGGCGGACCGTGCACGTGCAGCGGTCGCCGCACTGCGGGCGGCGATGCCTGATGATCCCCGCGCTGTTCTGGATGCGATCGCTCGCGGTCTGGCCGAGGAATGCGCGATCGACGGCTTCCGCGGCTGCGAGTTCATCAATGCCGCAGCCGAATTCGCTGATGAGTCGGCGGCCGCCCGGCGGATGGCCGTCGATCAGCGACGATGGGTGCTCGATGTGACGACGGACCTCTTGGCCGAATTGGGCCGCCCACGTCCACGCGAGACGGCCGAGGCGCTGCTTCTCTTACGTACCGGCGCCTACTTCGCCACCGGCCTCGATCGGTCACCCACCGCATACGCGTTGTACCTGCGGATGTGTGACGCCGTCATCGACGGGCACATCGAGGCCTGACGGCAGGTCACGGGGAAGCGGTGGTAGGTGGGCCGCCGACCTTTGCCCGGGATTCGAGCCGGATCGTCTGGCCGCGTTGACTTCTCGTGTGTCGACACTATGTCTCAGTGAATACGCATCACGTGTCTTACAATTTGTACTACAATCGGACGATGGCTGACACCGTGACATTCCGACCCGACGAGGACACTTCTCGGGCGCTGTCGATCCTGACGGAAGACGGTACGCCCGTATCTGCTGCGGTCCGCGCTGCTCTGATCGACGCAGCAAGGCGCAAGGCTGCCAAGTCCCTCCGCGAGGAAGCGGAAGCATTGGCCGGCGACCCGATCGATCGAGCTGAGGCCGCACAGGTGCTTCGGGACATGGAGGCGTTACGTGCGAGGTGAGGTGTACCGGCTACGCGCTCCGAAGGATGTCCGCGGCCACGAACAGTCGGTCGCTCGCTACGCGGTGGTCGTGCAATCCGACCAGTTGCCCCTTTCGACCTGGCTGGTCGCGCCGACATCAACATCGGCGCGCGCTGCGACATTCAGGCCCGAAGTAGAGGTCGCGGGTCAAACGACGCGGGTCCTGGCTGAGCAGGTTGCGGCGGTTGACCCGCAGCGACTCGGAGAGAGTGCGGGTTACCTGACCTCCGAAGAGTTGCGGCGCGTCGATGCTGCGCTCCGCGTGGTTCTCGAGTTGTAGTTCGCCGCGCCTGGCCGCGCAATGGCGTGTAGGACAAATAGGGGCCGGCCGACCAAAGAGACTGCCGACGACGACGTGAACGTGAGTGCGAAACACGTTGAGGCGACGGAAAATACGCAGTGTATTTCTGGTAGCTCTCATATTCGGTTGCTGCGTATTCCACATGGTCGCCGCGATCGAAGACTGGAAGCCAAGATCAGACAGGCGCCTGGTTCGTCAGCATGAGGCGAAGCGCGATGCTTACCTTTGTTGGCGGAGAACTGCGTAATGCTGGCAGCGCAGCTATTATGACTGCATGGGTGTTGTGATCACAGTTCGCGACGTTCCGGACGCGGTGCGAGACGAGCTCGCAGGGCGGGCTGCACGGGCGGGCAAATCGCTGCAGGAGTACTTGCGTGGCATGCTGATGGAGTCTGCGGCACGTCCGCCGGTCGATGATGTGATTGCGCGGGCGCGGACGCGGGTCAGAGCGACAGGAGTTCGGGTCGACGCGGCCGCGATACTCGATGCGCGAGATGCCGACCGACAGTGACGGTCGAGGTCGTGTGTGACTCATCGGCCCTCGTGGCCCTGTTGCTCGACGATGGTCCGGACGGTCGCTGGGCGGTCGAGCAATTAACTGGCACTCGCTTGCACGCACCGCAATTGGTGATGTTTGAGGCAAGCAATATCATCCGCAGACAAGAATTAGCCGGAGTCGTCAGTGCCGACCAGGCGGTGCAGGCGCATGGTGATCTGCTCGACCTGTCGATCGAACAGTGGCCGTACGAACTTCTCGGTTCACGGGTGTGGGAACTGCGCAGCAATTTGTCCGGATACGACGCCAGCTACGTCGCCGTCGCCGAACTGGCAGATGCGCCTCTCATCACGCTTGACCGTCGCATAGGTCGGGTGCCAGGTCTGCGTTGTGAGGTGAAGGTTCCATGACCACGCACGATCGGTTGGCGTCTTCATTCGACAGGCAGCGAGCGTGAATAGTCTTGCGGCGCATCGTGATATGCGGTGGCGTACTGGTAAACCTGCATATTCGGTTGCTGCATATTCATCGTCGGGTTTTCGATGCTGGCCACTCGGCAGCGTTACGTATGACATGTCCCGCCGTATTTCGTCAGGCATACGGGCCGTTCAACGTACCGTCGTATACGCGGTCCTGGTCAGATCGGAACTTCTCTGCGTCAATCAACGGAGCCGACACCGAGCCGCGGGCGAACTCTGCACGCGAAACAAAGCTGCGTCGTCGACGTAGGGGGACGAGTTCTCCTATCCCACGGCCGTCGCGGGTAACCGTGAAGGAATCGCCGGCCTCCACCGCGTCCATAATCTCTCTGGAACGCATACGGAGGTCGCGTTGGCTTACATCGCGCGGCGCACCCGTCTGCCACAGGATAGCGCCGGATGGCACAACACGGAGGCCGCAACGACCCGTCCGCGAGTGGCAGGACGCTCGGTGGTGGTTGCGCCGATGACGGGCCGGCTCATTGCTATCCCTGGCGACCGTGACGCGAGCTCGGGCCTCGAGCGCACATGTCACTGAGTCTCAAATAGGGCGGCCAAGTCGCAACTACGAGGTCATCCGACAGAGCCGATCGGGGAATTCGGCTGCGGCGCAGCACAATAGGAGTGATGTACTGGTAACCCTGTATATTCGATTGCTGCATATTCGCAGCCAACGCACAGCCTGGCCACCCCGGAGCGTTACATGTAACATTGGGCCATGGCAGTGAGGGACAGGGTTGGTGAGTATCGACGCCGAATGCGTGAGCGCGGTTTGCGACCATTACAGGTCTGGGTTCCCGACGTGCGCACGCCCGAATTTGCCGCGCAAGCCCACACGCAGTCGGTTCTCGTCGCTCAGGCCGACGCCGATGGGGACGAGCAGGATTTCGTCGAGGCTATTGCGGCACCCTGGGACGACGAGGCGTGATTCGCGGCGAGATCTGGACCGTTGCGGGTGGCGTGTATGCATCCAAGCCGCGGCCTGCGGTCATCGTCCAGGACGACCTCTTCGATTCAACTCTGTCGGTGGTAGTTGCGCCGATGACGAGCCAGCTCATCGAGGCGCCATTGTTGCGCATTCGTATCCCAGGAGACCGGGATACGATCTCGGGCCTCGATCGGGACAGCGACGTGATGATTGACAAGCTGACCGCGGTCCGGCGGTCGAATGTACTGACGCGTGTTGGCCGTCTGACATCCGAGCAACTCGTGGAAGTCGAACGCTCGTTGATGGCGTTCCTGGGACTCGCGCGATGATGACGTGTAGGCAAATAGGGGGCCGGCGGCCGACGAATGTTGGGTGACAACGAATCTGAGACAAGTGACAAACACTTGAGACTCGCCACCTCGGAGATCAATCAACTTGCGGATCGCGATGAGTGACAGATGATTTGAGACATTGTTGCATGAGTCCGATGTCCTCGCGAGGAGGCGTCCTTTTCGGCTCGGAAACTCCGAGCTTCTGCGGTATGTTCGAGCGCCCCTTCAGTGGTACAAAGCTGCGAAGCTAAGCTCCTGCGCAAAGAGCGAGTGGGTAACCTCGCTACCACTTACGAAGTAGGTAGGGCGGCAGCGGCAGCGGCGACCTTGGCGGCAACGTGGTCCAGCGACGACCCCTTTGTGTTCAACCCAGCATGAGAAGCCAGCATCGGACTGACGTCATTGAGCTCATCAAAGTCCACTCCGTGCAGAACTGGGATCACACGACGTGTGGAGAGCAATACAGCGAGTTCCTTCTCGGCTACGCCCGCGGCCTCAATGCTTGCGAGTAGTGCAGGCGTCACCAACACAATTCCGACACGAGAATTGCGGAGTCCTCTGTCAATTTCACGAATCATCAGCGAGCCGAGCGGTAGATCTTCTTCGCTGAACCACACCGAAGCTCCGTTCGACTTCAGATGGCCATACAGTTCCTTGGCGCTGTTTTCGCGGTCGTCCCAGGCGTGACATAGAAAAAGGTCGCGACGTTCGGGGTGTGACTGCGCCTGCTCGCGTGCCTTCTCTGAGAAGGGCTCAACCGTACGCCATTCAGTCGGCGTGTACGACACCCGCCGACCAGATCTGGTCTCACGTGAGTGACTCGTACTGCCGGATGAACCCGCGAATCGCGACCCATTTGTGCCGCCATACGATGGACCACCGCGAGATGGATACGAGTAGGCCGACGGGTAATTCGCGCGACCGCCGCATGCTGGACAATTGGCGCGGCCACTCGCAGTCCGGTGACCTTGGTACGGCGCTGTGCATTGAGCCATAGTGAGATTCTAGATCCTCAGGTGATGCTGACCACCTGGACGCGCCGTGTGCGCGGCCAACGCAAGCACGAGTCGGCAACCCTGGCATACGGTCCCGATCGCACTCGCACAGTCCTGCCGTGCGGCACGCCAAAGAGTTCAAATTGGCTTGTCGTGTATCCAAGTGATTCGAAATCTGAATGACGACTTGAATCTGGGCGAGGGCCGTGGGATTCGTTCATGCAGTTCGCTTTCCACGCTGTTCGAGAATCCTGAGTAGACCATTGACTAGCAGCCACTGGTCAGCGCCAGGCCATCGAAGATCATCCGCGAGCATGGCCAGGATCCCGCGGCGATCTCGGGGACCGCAATTGGCAATCTCCGTGATTGCTGGACGAGTCGCTGCCCTCAGCGACCATACGGTCTGCGGAAACAGCGCTATGCGATCGTCAACTCCAACACTGAACTGGGGGTGTTCGAGGGCACGTCTCAGCCTGGCGGGCTGAGCAGTTCCGCCAGCCATGTACGCATAATCCCGCACACTGTCCCACGCGCCCTCGTAGAGTTCGGCGTCGACTCGGCCAGCGGTCACAAGTCGGCGCAAGAGCCGTTCCGCCTTCCACAGTTCCGCATCGAGGACACCCTGTCGTTGGGTATCACCGAGCCACTGGCCGTGACGTCGACAGAAGGCGAAGCGCACATGAGGGTAGGTCGATACCCGGTCCCCTGCGGTGCACGAGAGGCAGGCGGTTCTCGTGGATCGCTCCTTGTCCCACGTTCCGCGGGTCGTCAAGAACCCGATCCGCGCCCTCTCGTGGGCGGATTCGAACGCTGCGGGTTCCGGCCCGCCCAGCTCATTGATCACGAGTCCGAGTTCGCGAGCGCCATGCTCGCCTGCAATTCGACGCTGCCTGATGACCGCTTCCATCCACGAGCGGTCGACCGAATTCGCCTCGCAGAGCCGTTTGAGATACGAGTTCGGGGTCTCGAAATGGACCGGGCGGACGGGGACGGCCTGGCGCGGTATCCGGTCGGTGCTCATGCGACGCCGATCTGTCCAACGCCGACGAGGTGTTCTTGGGTGATGACTTCAGTGCCGGTGTCTTCGCGGTCGGCGATGGCGCCCGCCATCGCGAGAGATAGCACGCTGCGGAGGTCACCGATTATGCCGCCGGTCATGGTGAGCAGGACATCGGCAAAGGGCGCAAGATGGTCGGGGTCTGCATCAAGCAGTTGCATGGCCTGGCCCAGCGAGTTCACCAGGGCAGCCCAGTGGCCCCGCGATGTGTCGTCGCTGCCGACGAACGGACGCATTTGAGTAACTTGGCATCTGGCCATGATTTGCTCGGCCGGACGACTGGAGAGGCCTTCGAGGAGGTCAACGCCAGCGAAGACGCAGATCGCACCGGAGTCGTTCATGATCGTCTTCAGTGAGTTGATGGCGTCGTCACCGGTCTTTCCGTCAAGCTTGAGCATCTGGAGTTCGTCGATGATGAGAATCTGCGTGCGTCGGCGTCGTAGCGCATCGAGTGCCTGATCGGTGAGTTGATGTTGTGTCGCCGATTTGAAATTGTGGGGGATTCCGAAGAAGTGCAGGATCGAACTGGCGATAGATTTCGGGGAAGCCTTCGGTTCCATTTCGATGTAAGCAACAGGCGCATGGCCGCATTCTCGGAAGTCAGGCTGCCACTTTCCGATCCAGCTTTCGACGTCGGCCGCGAGGCGTATGAGCGCGGTGGTCTTGCCGATATGCGGCGGCCCCGTGAGCACGATGCCGCGTTCGCCCACCGTGTTCGGGTCGTGCATGCGCAGCAGCGACAGGCCTGTTGTTGTGAGGCGTCGCAGGGCAGGTGTCTTGACGATGAGTCCGTTGCTGAACCATTGGAGTCGCTGGTCGTCGTACAGAATCCGGTCGACCGTGCTGAGGTTGCTGAACTCGTTGCGCGACAGTATCTGTGGTCGTATCAGTCGGTTGTCGATTCGTTGGCGCAGTCCATCCAGTGAAGTCTTCCTACTTGCGGACTGCAGGGTCGCCTGGTTCATGGTGTTCGCGTCCTTTATGCGATGGTGTAGTCGTCTGGGTGCTCGCGCACGGCCACCGCGACAGGCAGCTGAGTCGGCTCGGTGGCCGTAGGGCGGGGGAGTAGGTCTTTCTTGCGGTTCGCGTGCTCTGCGGCGGCCTTCGTTGCCTTCTTCTGTTTGGCCTTGCTCGCGCGGGTCTTTCGTGTGTTGCTTTCGGCCTGTTCGCGGGCCGCCGACACACGCTCGGATTCGACATCGAGGAAATCCTGCGCCCAACTGGAGTGTGGATCTTCCGCTTGTGCGGTTGCCGACAGATTGGCCGCAGTGTTCGTCCCGTAGGGCAGTGTCGCGAGCCGGATTGAACGTGCGAAGCATGTGATCCACTCGCCGCTCTCGGGATGACGTACCCACACCCGTTCGGTGTCGTAAGGGTCTTGGCGGACTTCATGTTTGCCTGGTTTGGTGCGTACCTCATTCAGGTCAGGTGAATCGTAGATCTCGTTGCCGAGATGGACGCCGTCGGACCTGAAGGTTCGTTCGAACCGGGGCATTAGGGCGATGTAGTCGAACTGGGACAATGGAATTGGGATTCCGGCGCTTGCATCAAACGACGCGGAGTACATCTGGTTCGGCGTGAATGTTCGGCCAGGATGGTCACGGAGAACCAGGCCCTTGTGTGGGCGGTTCTGGTACACCGTGACGATGAACGACCACATCCCGTCCACGAGCTTCGTGAAGGGTATCGGCGTGCGTGCGTTACGGCCGCGGTGGTCTGGGCTGTTTCCGACGTAGGCGTCCAGGCGGCTGAGGAACAGACTGTTCATACTCTTGAAGAAGCGCTCGACGTGAGGCTTCGCAGTGGGCGAGTGGGGAGGCGCGTCGATGACACTCCAACCGAGCGTCTCGGCTGCGATTCGGCTAGCCAGGAAGTCCTTTCCTCGATCCATCGTGAGGGTCTCGACGGCGATGAACGGCATTGCAGGGGCGTCGCTGGTGGCCTGACCCATCGCGATCATCTCGTTGGAGGGAAGCGTCTTTGAGTTCGACAACCAGAGCGCTGAGTCCATGCGATCTATCGCGCCCCGCGGTAGGACAATCCGAGCGAACAGCACAGTGTGGTCGGTGGACGACGGTGCACCTGCGTGGATATGGAAACCGACGACGCTCCCTGTGAAGACGTCGATCGCCGCTGTCATGTACGGGCGGATCACCTTGCCATCTGGCATTTCCGTCTCGACGTCGAGCGTGTTCGAGTCGATCTCGACGTACTGACCGGGGTACGTGGCCAGGATGGGTTGGAATGCGCGGTGTGGCCTGTTGGACTCGCTGCGGCGGTGACTGGCCGTCTTGGTGAGGCCGGCTGCATCGAGGAGGGGAGTGAGCCATCGACGCAAGGTGCGGTCGCTGGGCCAGGCGATCTCGGCATTCGGGCTGTCTTGGCGGACTCGCTGCTTGATCTTGTCGAGGAAGTAGAGGACATCACGCGATGTAGCACCGATGTGATCCGCGATGACCCTCTGCGCGGCCGCGTCGACCTCGATGGGCACTCGGCGGCGCTCTTGGCGCCGCAGATGCCTGCGATCCACAAGTCCGGCGACTCCGTGCTGTCGGTACGCCGTGACCTTACGGAACAGACTCGCGCGCGATGTCTTCATACCCACGGCCTCGAGCTCAGAGAGCTTGCGCTGCAGGCGGTCTTCCTGGGTGGTGCCCGATCCGTAGCCCTCGCGTGGCTCCGCGGCTGGGTCGTGGGGATCGGGCAAGCCGCACTCGATCTCGTTCACGTGACGTTGCCAGAAGACGACGTCATCGCGGACTTCGGGCGCGAGCATCGCGAGCTGGACCCGGTCTTCGGCGGCGCGGGCGTAGGGGGTGTCCGCACCATGGTGCTCGAACGAGTCGTCTTGTGAAATCGCCGCCAGGTTTACCCACGCAGGGGAGCCTCCGGCGATCGGATTCAGCCGTGTGCCCTTCGCACCGTGGGCGTCAACGATCCAATCGCATCCGTCCCACGTGACGATGTCGCCGAGATTCACGCTCCGCAGTTGCACGGCTTCTCCTTGTTCACACTTTCGACGGTGCTGGATTCGGTGATGTTCGATTCGAAATCGGTGCGCAGGTAGCCGTGCCAGAGGAGATGACGCATGTGCGCCGCCGCCAGGTAAGGACGCCGTAGGTCGGCTGCAAGCGCGCCATCCCGGAAGGATCGCGGTGTCGCGAAAGCTAGTGCAAGTCTTGATAACTCGTCAGTTCCGGGGTGATACCGAGAATGTCGTGCGGCGCGGAGCCATTCGAGGTTCCGGATCTTGACTGGATGCACCTCGTGGATGACCGCGTGGCGCCACCCGACCACTGCGCAGACCTCCACAGTCTTCGAAAACTGCTCCAGTGCGACTGCAGTCATGCGTTCCGACGGCTTCACGTCGTAAACGACTTGGTCGCCGTTGCGAAGAACCGCAAAGAAGTCGGGGAAGTGGGTCGATCCGTCGGCGAACGCGATCTTCATCGGCTGGGAGGCAATCTGACGGATCTCGCCAACGAAGTCCAGCCACAGCAGCGTCTCAGCTTCGAGTGCCGATTCGCACCACACGTGCGTCCCCTGAGACGCGATGTACTGGCGTGAGTGGCGATTGAGCCGATTCTGATACTGGACGCCGGACCGGCAGGGGAACGCGCGGTGAAACGGTTCGTGGATCAGGTCAGCCGACACAGGCCTGGAATGCTCGACGCCGTCGAACCCGATCCATGCAACCGACTCTGCAGCTGTTACCGCAGCCGAAGACGATGCTGTCGTCATTTCGATTCCCTCTCGTAGTTTCTGGTTTCCGACACTAGATCGAGGGTCTGACAAATCCGGGTCGCGTTGTCGGCCCTCCGGTTGACACACCGAAACACTGGCGTTGAACGCACTCGTTTCTGGTTTTGTGCGACAATGCGAGGACCGCATAGCTGCGATCGAAACGAGAAACTGTGACCCTTTCCAACCCCCTTGAGAACCAAATCGTCGTTCCGCCGAGCGAGGCTGAGGCGTACCTCTCCCAGATGAGTATCCGGGCCGCCGATCTCTACGAGGCCATCGCAGCGGGCGATGTGGCGGCCGGCAACCTCACGACCCACCATCCAGTGATTGCTCCGGGAATCGAGCGATGGATTCACTCGACAGGACATCTTCGCGAGCGTCTCGCGGACACCGGACGGTGGTCTGGATCCGATCCGCAGAACCGGCCGGTTTCTACGCACAGCAGTGGCGCCTGGATCATCGCCCTGATCGGTGGCAACGAGGCGACCGGTGACAGTGAGAGTGCCATAGGTCCAAAAGCTGCTCGATCGAAAGGCAAGGCGACCGAGGAGGCAGCCAAGACCATCCCGCTCTTCAGCCTCGGTGGGTACCGAGCGTCGGTCAAGACGGAGGACGGCCCGCCGTCCGGAAACTGGTTTGTGCTTTACTACCGAGACGAAGATCAAGTCCGGATCGAAGTCTCGCTGCCCGCCGGATTCGACGGCAGCCTCGGGCAGTTCACGGGGTGGCGAATCCGTGTGATCCTCGAACCCTGGCAGCCCGAAGATAGCGTTCGTCGCCCGCTTGATATTGGAGGTCAAGATGTCGACTTCCGAGTGGAAGCCGTCGGATAGTGATCGACTCACGCCCGAGCGCATTCAGCTGGCGCGTATGCGCCGTGGACTCACCAAGGCCCAGCTTGCTCGTGCGATCGGTGTCACGCCGAGGTCAATCACGACGTACGAGACTGATGGTGCGCCGGTAGCGAGTGCAGGAGCACTGGCCGAAGCGCTCGAGTTCCCCGTCGCCTACTTCACACGCCCAGACCCAGCAGATGTGTCTACCGCAGACGTGAACTTTCGTGCAGCTCGACGTGCAGCGGCACGAGAGAAGCATGCCGCGGTGGCTGCTGGTGTGGCTGGCATTGAGATCGATCATTGGATCTCGGAGCGCTTTAAACTGCCGCCTGTCGACTTGCCGACTTTTGTAGGGGAGAAGCCCCGGACAGCAGCACGGCTTCTGCGAGCGGTGTGGGGGCTGGGCACAAAGCCACTGCCAAACCTCGTACAGCTCGCCGAGTCACGCGGTATCCGCGTCTACAGCCTTCCTCCGATGGCGGACGCGGTCGACGCATACTCCATCCGCCGCAACGAGATTCCTTATGTCTTCCTGGCCAGAAGAAAGAGCCCAGAACGCACCCGCTTCGATCTTGCCCATGAGATCGGGCACTTGATTCTGCATGCGGACGAAAGCCCGGACCTCGTTTCCGAGCAGGAGCGCGAAGCGGATGACTTCGCCTCAGAGTTCCTGATGCCGGCGGCTACCATTGTCGAGTATCTACCGCAGAATCCCTCGGTTCACGATCTTCTTGAAGCCCGGTCGCTTCTCAAAGTCTCCGCTATGGCGCTAGCGTTCGCAGCCCACAAGGTGGGACGCATGTCCGACTGGGCATACCGCCAAACATGCATTCAACTCTCGCAGCGCGGATACCGGACTGGGGAGCCTGGCGGAATGTCGCAGCATGAAATTTCGCGCGTGTTTCCCCAGATACTCGGCCGATACTCCGAATCGTCTGCGTGGACGATCGCACGTGATCTCGATCTACCGGTCAGCGATGTACACGACCTCACATTCGGTGCGGAACTGCGTGCAGCACATACCACGAACGCGGCGTCTATTGCACACACAGGTGAGCCCGACGAGTTTCGGCCGGTTCTGCGCCTGGTGCACGACGCCTGAAGTCACTGGAGCTGCAAAACGTCACCGCACGCTTCAACGAGATGGCGACCACAACAGTCTCAACCACATGTCACTGAGTCTCAACTAGGGTGGCAGTGTCTCAACTAGTCTGTCATCCGACAACGAATAACATAGCCGACGACAACGACGCACCCAAGGCAATATGCAGTGATTTACTTGACATAATGTATCTTATCGGCAGTTTTGCCTATCTAGTTCACAAACGCATCAAACACCCCGACGGTCGCGGACCTTCCCGACGCCAACGACTTCTGGTTCCAGCTGAATGGTCTTCCGGCGGACGAAACCCCACTCGACAGACAAGCCCATTACTGGAGCATCTGCGAGAGATTTCACGTCAGCAAGTACCAGGCGATCCGACATCGCGACTCGAAGCCCGGCTGCGCGATCTGTCGTGGTCGCGTGTTCATAGCAGGTGTCAACGATTTCGCCACAACCCATCCCACCGAAACCGCGTACTTCGTCCGACCCGGCCCATCTGGTGGTACTCCCGAAACAACATCTGCGCTATCCGATCGCATGGCGACCTGGCGCTGCGACCAAGGCCACGAATTCGACGTGCAGTTCCGCGTGATGGCCCAGCATGAGCGTCACCACTGCACATGCGCTCGCCACAAACGCGTCCATCGCGGCGTGAACGACCTCGCGTCACGAAACCCGATTCTCGCGAGACAGTGGGACACTGACCGCAACGGCAAAGGCCCCCACACTGTCACGGTCTTCAGCAGTCGCCCGGTCTGGTGGACGTGTCCGGCCGGACACCACTTTCGCACCTCCCCAGTAGCCCGACGCTTCCTCCCGCCAGGGGCTAACGGATGTCAACAATGCTGGCTGTCCTCCCCCATCGATCCCGACCTTCACCGACATCGCGTCGCGCCGGAGCTGTGCCCCACCCCAGACGAACTCGACCGCTACTTCGAGACACCACCCGACCGCTCGCTACGGCCGACGACGTCCCAGAAGCGCACGACAGCAGAGACTTCCGGCCGTCGGCGCGCGTACACGCGATACAGCGAAGAGACGAAGGCCGCCGCCATCAACCTCTACGCCGACCTACGCGACAGCCACCGATCGCGCCAAGCCACCGACCGCGCGGTCGCGGCACAACTCGGCATCAGAGACCTCGGCAATATCAAGAAGTGGCACCGGGAGCGCGGCGTCGATCGTTGGTGAGACAACGGCCCTCGGTACACCGATCACATAGGACAGACCGGCAGGCGGCCACTGGCGAGCGGCGAGCACGCGGACAGGATCGACCCTCCACCTGACAGAACGTGAGCCTATCGGCGAAATCGTCTGTCGAGGCGTCAGAGCCGCATCCAACAAGCGTGGGTGGTCACCGAAATGGCGAACTTCCATTCTCGTCGCGTTTGCGTCCGATGTTGGCAAGATTTGACAAGTCCTCGGCCACTCGGCATATGTCGAGGCGATTCCCGGTCTGTTTGCTGGCGCCGAAACCAGCACCGCGAGCCGATCCAACACGCCGCCCTGTCCACATCGCTGCGCGGTAGCTGCGTTCCGGTCGCGAAGACTGTATCTTTCGAGGCTGACGGTAGCGGCACTGCGGCGGACCGGTATTGGAGGTTCCGATCTCTGCGTTCGAGGAGTTGCGCACGCATGGCTGCCTTGGTGCGGCCGGCCTCCGCTCAGTACGGAATCTGATGCAGGAGGAGCTCCAACGATTCCAGGCCCTTAAGCATGCGTGCGCTGAGATCGACGACTTCGTCCAGGACTTCTTGGTCGACCGTATTAGGCCGTTGACCGCCAAGTTGGTGGCAGAGGCAACCAGTGAAGATTCCGTCGGACGCCTGCTACGGAAGTCAATCCGTAACTGGTTGATCGACAGAGCCAGAGCAACCGGGACGGGTCCCCTTCGCCGTGCTGTCGAGAAGGTCCTTTCCGACGAAGACGCTTTCGAGAAAGCAGGAGGCGGCTCGGGCGCTGGCTGGTGGCGGTTGACCGGATCGCAGGCCGCGCCCTGGGGAGGCGATCCGTGTGTTCTCCTCGAGGCAGCCTGGAAGGTTCCGGACGTACGGGTGCCGAAGTGGTCGAGTACCTCGCGCCGCCCTCCGGTCGCGGACCGGCCGTCGCTGGTTGCCATCCTCGAGGCTGTGTTCCGGGCAGCTGGCGGAAGCATCGAGGTCGCTGAGCTCGTCCACGTGCTCGCCCAGCGATTCGCAGCAGCACTGGATCCGATCGTCACTGTGGCCGGCGAGCATGATGACCTTGCGTCGACGCCGGCCTCAGAACCGACTCCCGACGATCTTGTTGTTGCCGACGAGTCAGACGCCGATACCGCCAGGGCCGCTGCAGAGATCGTCGGCAGGCTGTCGGACATCGAGCGTGCGATCGTCCCGTTGCTCGACGACGGTGGCGCGGTTCGGAACCGCCTCGGCCTCGGCAAAAGTCAGTCCGCCCAGTTCGCCTCTCGACTCAAGGCGAAGATTGTGCAATTGGCAGGAACTGGCCCGGAGTCCGAGCATGTGGTTCGGGAGGTGATTTGGTTGTGTGGTGGGCCTGCGACGACGTAGGGGCGCGGACCGGACACAGTTGGCAGTGTGACGTCAGAGATAGATGGCACACCAACCCCCAACTCGAGCGGATTGGACGGAAATCGTGAACGAGCCCAACGTGCCCCGTCACCTTCTCGAACTGGCTCGGCAAGCAGCGGTGGCCGGCGCACTAACGGAGGCCGGACGGCAACGACGTTTCGGCGACACAAGTGACCTCACGATCAAGGCCGGTCAAATCTGGCGTTGTGTATGGCAGGACGTCACCATGCTGGTGCTGATCACCGAAGTGAATGACACTGAGATCACGGCGGTGCCGGCGACTGTTGACCCAGCTGTCGAGGATGTTCAGTGCATAGTCCTGGCAAACACCGAGACCGTCCTCGGAGTAGAGGTCACACTGTGGATGGACCTTCGGAGCAGTCTTCCACTACGCGTTCTCGACGAGATTGTGGACGAACTTTCTCCGAGCGTCGCTGACACCATCCTCGCTAGCGTGTCCGATCCGAGTCGGGCACTCCACGCGGGGCTACGTAGAGGTACAGCGACGCTCACCGAATTCGAGCACGCAGCGACTGCCAGAGCAGAGATCGAAGATGGGCTGGATCAGCTGCAGTCATCCCCCGCGCTACCCGTCCAAGAAGAAGAGGGACAACCAACGAGAACATTGGCGTCCATTCTCGGCACTAACACTGATCTGAGATCGATGGTTAACGCGCTGAGGCCTTTCGGGTTCAGCCAACCCGAGGTAATGCAGCTACTCCACGGCAAGAGACCAGTACCTCCTGAAATCGTGGAACCGATCGCGGAAGTCACTGGAATCGATACTGGGGCAATTGCATGTGCAGTGCAACCGCTTCCAGTTGGTTTTGTCAGAGAGGTTGATCATCCACGATGGCGTCGGACGTGGCGGGAGCGGGCGCAACGCGAGGCAATAGACGAGGCTGCGGCGCGCATGAAGGTGAGTTATGAGATGTTCGCCAGAGCAGCACGTCAAACAGGCGACCAGGAGCCGGATTGGAGTGCGCGACTAGCCCAATACCGGTCGTCTCAGGGAGAACGGGGTAGACGCTGATGCGCGGCAGGTATCCGAGCGAAGCACAAGCTCAAGCGCGATCGATGATAGCAATCGTTGACGATCTCCATCCGGGAGCGGTGAACCGGCTGAGGTCCGATCCTCTTGCCGAACTGATGTCGTGGGGCGAACTGACTGTGAATGTCGTCGCGGAGACACCAGGTGCGGAAGGCTGCTCGGTGGCCGGGAGCTACCTCCACGACCCGCCAACGCTCGTTGTGGCGAGCTCCAAGTCATACCGGCGAAGGGGCTTTACCGCTCTCCACGAACTGGGCCACCACCTTCAGCAGACAGATCTCGACCTCGGCAGCAAAATATTCCAACACCACGATCCAGAACGCTTCGAGGAGGAAGCCTGCGACGCGTTTGCCGCGCAAGTGCTGTTGCCGGACGCAGACCTCGAAGGCAAGATCGACCGACGCGGCCCGGTCGCCCAGGACGTCGTCGACCTATTCGCAGAGCACTCGTCGGCATCAAGAGAGGCATGCTGTGTCTGGGGTGCCAGGCATTTGCGCGGATCCGGTGTCGTCATCTTGCTCGATCGAGTTGGCACAGTGCTGTTCGCTGCACCAAGATCCTGCATCCCACCGGGTAAAGGGTCTGATCAGTCCGGCACGCCGCTGATCGCGGCGGCCCTTCGTACGTCCGGCACTGGTGCCTCAAGCGATGACACTCATATCCAGTACCGCGACGGGCGAACCAGCGACTCGCTGTACGGGGATGCTCGGTGGTTGGATGACGAATACCTGGTCGCCATCCTCGTCACCGACAACGCGGCGTGGAGGCCCCTGGCACTTCCACGTCCCGACACCG
The DNA here is from genome assembly GCF_048537925.1 of Gordonia sp. CPCC 205515. Taxonomy (NCBI): domain Bacteria; kingdom Bacillati; phylum Actinomycetota; class Actinomycetes; order Mycobacteriales; family Gordoniaceae; genus Gordonia; species Gordonia sp. CPCC 205515. The sequence goes on from NZ_JBCLVJ010000018.1 coordinate 178,127, forward strand.
CGCGCGGCGGAAGCGCGCGGTGGTGGACCTGTGAGACGTGCGAGAACACCTTCCCGGCCACCGACCGTTGTGATCGCTGCCACGATCCACGGTGCCCCGACGGCCACTGCGGATGTGACGCAGCCCGGGCAGCCAAGGACAGGCTCTGTACAGCGTGCTTCCTCACACTGCACCCTTCACGATTCGACGCTGGTAGCGATACCTGCAAGGAATGCTCCTGATCCTCCAGCAAACCTCGACCGGACGATTCTCGCGGTGTGACGTCAGACCATGGTGACGCCCCTCCATCCCGGAGTCGGCACCTCACCGAGGAGGCACCATGGCCTACCGAAGCGCGATTACCGGGCGCTATATCGCCAAGTCGTCCGCAGCACGGCACCCGAGCACCTCTGTCCGGGAGTCGTCTGCTGGGAACCGCGACACCGGCACGCACCATCGCAGCGCCGCGAGCGGGCGGTTCGTGACCTCCGCCACCGCCGCACGTAACCCTAAGACCACCGTCACCGAGAACCGCTGACGCCGGGTACAAGAGGCTGGACGATGACCAGGAAGCGTGGGAAAGACATCAGCGCAATGACCGCGATCGGCCCCAACGGGCAAACCCGCACGATTCCGGAACGGGTGGCACGCCGCGTCTGGGTGGCATCGGGCGGACGTTGCGCGATGTGTAACCGCTATCTGGTCGACGAAGAGGTCACTGGCCAGAACGTGATGATCGGTCAGTTGGCCCACATCGTCGGCTGGTCGACTGCCACAGGCTCACCCCGCGGCGCGGATGAGCTACCGGCACCACAGCGCAACGAAGCCGACAACCTCATGCTGTTGTGCTACGACCAGCACAAAGTCATCGACGACCGAGACCTGTGGACCGTCTTCGACACTCACACATTGCGAGCGATGAAGCGCAAGCACGAACTCCGGGTCCGGAAGCTCACTGACATGGGCGAAGAGCGAGCTACCACCGTTCTCCGCGTTGTCGGCTCCATACACGACCAAGCAGTCGACCTCACCGAAGCCCGAGTGCGAACAGCCCTACTCGAACGTGACCGATTTCCAGACTGGACTTTGCGTGGCGCAGACGAATTCGAGATCGACCTGAGAGCTGTGCCCGGCGAACGCCGAAGCACCGCCGGTTACTGGGCTGGAGCATGGGACCATCTCCAGGACCGACTCGATCACCTTCACACCCAGGTCCGCAAGGGCACCGTAACGCACCTGTCTGTGTTCCCGCTCGCACGAATCCCGGTACTCATCCTTCTTGGCACACTGCTCGACGACACCGTCCCGACCGAGCTCTACCCCAAGCGCCGCGACGGAGATGAAGGCTGGGGATGGACACCGGACAGCGAAGAACACGAATTCACCTTCACCTGCGTCCATACGGGCAGCAACACGCGAAACGTGGCAGTCCTGCTGTCCGTATCCGGCTCGATCGATCCGTGCAGACTCCCCGACGAGATCGACAGCAGCTTCACGGTCTACGAGATCACGCCAATCGGAACCATCCCTGCGACCGGCCTCATCACCACCCCCGCGACCCTCGACGAATTCAGTCGGTCGTGGCGCGCCGTTCTCGCCCAATTCGAATCCGAACACCCTGATGCCAAGTCTATTCCGACCTTTCCGGCGATCCCCGCAGCGGCAGCGGTCAGCGTGGGCAGACATCTCATGCGGGTAGCCCACCCACCGCTACGCATCTATGACCGGGTTTCCGGACACGAAACGTACCAGTACACCACTTCTACCCCCTCTGCCTAGGAGCAACCGTTGACCGCTTCGACCATGGACGCACTCTCAGCGCTCCTCTCCGGTTCAGCCGATATTCTCGACATCCCTCCGCGGACCAGGGAGGCCGCGATCGCACGATATGAGGACGTGGGACACTTCCTGGCCGAAAGCGGAGGCGCCCAGTGGAGCGTGTACCCGCAGGGATCATTTCTCATCGGAACCGCCATCCGCCCCCCGAGTACCACCGACGAGTACGACATCGATCTCGTCCTGCACAAGGTGATCGACAAAGAGAGCACCACCCAGGCAGATCTGAAGGAACAGGTCGGCGGGATGCTTGAGGAATATCACCTGCACAAGATCGGCGCCGATGATGGGCCCGACGACTTCTTCGAGAAGCGGCGATGCTGGACCCTGTCCTACAAGGAACTGGGATTCCACCTTGACGTCCTGCCGGCCATCCCTGACGCGGAGTTCCTCCGCTCGTCGAACGCGATTCTGCTCACCGACACCAAACTTCGTCCGTGGCAGCATGCCAATCCGAAGGACTACGCCAGCTGGTTCCGTCATCGTTCCGAGGAGATGTTGTGCAAGCTCGTTGCGAGTGCCAAGGCCGCGAACGTCGACAGCGTCCCCGACTGGGCCGTTCGCTCCACCCTTCAGCGCCTGGTTCAAGTGCTCAAGTGGCACTGCTATCGCGCCTTCGAAGAAGATATCGATGATCGGCCGCCGTCAATCCTAATCACCACACTCGCTGCCCACGCCTATCGAGGCCAAGACAACCTCGCAGACGCGCTCCTCGAGGTAGCGCAAGACATGCCGAACCACATCGAACGTAGCAACGGCAAGTGGGAAGTCCGAAACCCAGCGCAGGAGAAGGAAAACTTCACCGACAAGTGGAACGAGCCGGACACGGCTCACCGTCGAGCGAAGTTCATGCGGTGGCGCGAAGCCGTTCAGCGCGACCTTGAAGCGGCCTCGAACTCGCAGGGCGCCGGGATCGACGTACTCGTCGATCGGCTGGCTGGCTCGTTCGACCGCAGCGTCCTCGTCGCGTCTGCAACCCGATGGGCAACGGACACGAACAGCTTGCGTCGAGCCGGGAAACTCACCGTCAGCCCTGGCACGGCCACACTGGGAGTGGGGGCCGGCTTGGCGTCGCCGCGACACACCTTCTACGGACATGCGCACTCGTAACCGAGGTCTCAGCGTCGGTCAGCAGGCTCTAGCCCTGCGCACGCTCCTCCCACACGCGAGAATCAAGTTGGGCGCCAATGTACTCACGGCCATCGCCGATCTACAACCGAACCCACTCAGTCGCCGATACACCGTCCGCATCAACTATCGCTACGGCGACGTCCCCGAAGTCCACGTCGTAACCCCGACGCTCCGCCTCCATCCCGAAGCTCAAGAGCTGCCCCACATCTATCCCGGCGACAGACTCTGCCTTCACCTGCCCGGAGAATGGCAACCAACGATGTTCATCTCCCACACCACCATTCCCTGGACCAGCGAATGGTTGATGTACTACGAAGTCTGGCTCGTCACCGGCAGGTGGAATGGTGGGGGACACGGCGAGCCAATCGACTGAAGCCGAATCTGGACTGACCACTCTCCGCAACGACAAGCTCCGATCGGATCACCTGCCTGCTGCTATCCATGCACCGAACAGTATTCACTGGCGTGTCCCCCGTGAACCGGTCCGGTTGGTTCTAGAGTCCTGATTGCCCTGATGAGGGCGGAGAAGGGACGATAGGGAGCATGGCGGGA
>NZ_JBCLVJ010000019.1:0-162463 GCF_048537925.1 Gordonia sp. CPCC 205515
AGGTCCCACAGCATCGCGCGGATCGCGGTCAGCGTCTGGAGGTAGCCCGCACCGTCGATCGGTTCAGGATGCTCGGCGACCGGGTCCGGGCGTGGGGCAGTAGCGGTTGTCATGACGAACACCTTCCACATCACAGGGTGAAACGGGAGGCAGGCATTTCTCGTCATCATAGAGTCGGCGACGGTCTCGGAAACCGTTGCCGGTGTGCAGCTTTCATCAGTGTGACCTGCTAGAGCCACTATAGCCTGGGGTACCGACAAGATTGGTCGGCTGCTCAGTGCCGAATCGGCGCCGGACTCCACAACCCACTGCGGGTGGCGGTGCCGAGTTGCAGGTCCGCGAGCGTAGAGACGTCGTTGTACGGGGTGTACCGCTCCAACGATCCCCAGTCCCGACCGATGTCACCCATCAGGTAGGTGGCCATCGAGTTCGGTTGCTGCGACACCTCGAGCCAGCCGAGCGGGCCACCGCCGTAGGAGTCCTGCCATGCCGACACCGCCGCGGCGAGGTCGGCACCTGGCTTGATGCGCCACTTGGGGATCTCGGCAACGCCATTGCGGTGCGTGAACGGACGCTGGCACGGGAACACCAGACCCGACGTCCAGTCGACGTGCACCGGATCTTCGCGGCCCACAACCTCTTCCAGCGTCTTCATGGACGGGAGGCGGGGCGGGGTGACGACGATGAACCGATCAGACGAGAGATTGTCGTCGGTCGCCACGATCCGGACCGCCGTGATGTTGTCCGGCAACGAATCCGTCGTCACTCGCACGTTGCGCCACGAGGGTCGCGGGCCGGGATCGATCATCTCGGTGTCGCCGGTCGCATGCAGTGACGCGTCGCGGGTGCCCGGGCCGACCGGATCGGTCGTGTACTCCAGCAAGAGATTCGGGTTGTCGTAGAGCCCGGCGACGGAGAACGCGATCAGCGGATGGTCCTTGTAGTCCGCGGGCAGGGCGTACCACGCCGAGGTGAGACGGGCGGGCACCTGATCGGTCGTCGAGTAGCTGCCCATCACCGGCGTCGTGGCCGGGTCGAGGAAGAACGGGAGTTTCGCGAAGCTGCCGTTGACCCCGGCCGTCGACGCGACACCGCCGCCGGTGCCGCCGGTGTTGGCGGTCAACACATCTGGCGAGGACTGGGCGGTGCCGGCCAGCACTCCCAGCGATCCTTCGCTGGCTGTGCTGTCCAGGTCGACGGGCACACCGTTCGACGTGAAGCCGGTGGTCGCCGGTCGGGTGGCGTCCGGCGGTGCGGTGGCGGGGCCGGCCAGCGGGTCGGTGATGGACCCGTCGACCGGCGTCAACTGGTAGCGGCTGGGGTCGTCCTCAACCCATACCTTGTCCGCCATACCACATTCCTTGCCGCTCAATGCTTCCAGATTGGACCGTGGCACCGAGTACGAACTGCTCTGCTGGATACCTGCGAAAATAGCTGTCACCAACAGGAATACGACGACGCCTGCGGACACGAAGGCCAACGGTGCCGACGCCAGCGTCGACCAGGCGCGCCGATACCAGGCGTGCGATTTGTGGTGCTCCGGATCGCCGGGGTCGGGTCCCGCGAAGGGCTCGCGGATATGAAACCACAAGGCCAGCAACAAGAGCAGCAATGCGCCGTACAGGAACAGGTTGGCCAGATTGACGCCGAAGGTCACCTGCGTGACGCCCCACGGCATACCCCACGCCGACGAGTAGAAGTAGGAGTTCGGGGCGGTGAACGAGAGTCCGCCGATGAACAGCACCAACGCCGCGAACAATGTGCGGTTGCGTCGGGAATGCATGCTCTGATTACTCGCCGCGATCACCGCGATGGCCGCGAGTGCCGCACCCAGGCCGGCGAACACACCGAAGTGGTGGGTCCATTTGGTCGGCGTGAACATCAGGAACACCAACGACGCGAACGTGATTCCGACGATGCGCCGGGCCGGACCGAGCGCGGTACCGGGGATGCGGGAGCGTCGGATCAGCATGGCCGCGGACACCACGAGACCGAGGATCATCGCGAGCACCGCGAAACGGCGGGCGATCGACCCGTTCGCGGAGAACTCGAACAGCGATGAGTAGCGGTCGATCTCGTTGTACCAGTGCATCGACGGACCGAGCGCCGACTTCATGGCCGACGCCTCGAGGAACGACCGCAAGGTCAGGTTCGAGAACACCACAAAGATCACGAAGGTCCCGGCGGCGAAGATCGGCGCCAGCAACGCCACGTACGCAGAACGGCCGCCGCCGATCACCTTCGCGCGCTTGATCAGCGCGAGCATCATCGGGCGCACCCCGGCGATGAGGGCGGCCACCGCGAGCAGACCGGTGGGTCCCGCCGCGAGACTGAACGCCCCGATCATGCAGGCGACCGCGGCCGGCAGGAGACGGCCGGTGGCGATGGACCGCTCGACCGAACACCACGTCAACAGCGCGCCGAGGCAGATGATCGGTTCAGGTCGCAGGCCGTTGTTGAACGGGAACCACGACGCCAGGAACACGAACGCGGCCGTCCAGGCGACCGCCGGCCGGGTGATGGCAGCACGGCCGAGCCGCGGGAGTACCTCGTGACTGATGATCAGCCACACCCCGATCCCGCAGAACAGCGCGGGCAGCCGCATCCACGGGCTGGCCACGCTCACGTGGCTCAGCAGGCCGAACACCTCGTAGTACCAACCGAACGGTGCCTCAGGGGCGCCGTACCAGCGGAAATAGTTCGCGGTGTACTGCGCGTTCTGCGCCACCCGCGACATCGTCAGCAGATAGCCGTCGTCGGAGGTGTTGGGGCCGATGAAATGCCACAGGATCAGCGCACCGATCACCACATAGTCCCGTGCATTCAACCGCCACCAGCGCGCTGGCAGGATGCGGCGATGCTTGCGGCCGTCGGTGGAGTCGAGCACCGCCAGCGCGATCAACGACACGATGGCCGCGAGGATGCCGACGACCAGCACGATCCACTTCAGAACGGTGGGCGTGGTGGAGTAGCGGGAGTCGATGGTCACGTGTGCGCGCAGACCCGGGAAGGTCGCCGCCGCACCGGACAGGTCGGTGAACAGGCCGGTGACCTGGGGACGCTGGTCGGTGTCGTAGGTATTGGACTCGCGGCCCTGCGTGGTCCCCGTGAGCGCGTCACCTTTGTCGTCGCGCATCCCGACGAATTCCGCGGTCACCGCATCGGAATCCGCGTGCACCACGATCTCGCGGCACTGCTGCGAGCGGATCTGCGCGAGCGTCGCCGACACCAGCGGGACGTTGCGGATGACCACCTCGACGGTCTGCCGATCGGCCGGATCGCCGGGCTGCCCGGTCTTGCGGATGAACAGCCCCCGCTCCGGCGATTTCTCCGCGTCCTTCGGGGTGGTCGAGAGCAGCACCGATTCGCCGTCGCCGAGCCGTTCCACAGCCGAACACGGCACCGCGGCGTCGAGATCGATCGGCACGTAACTGATCAGTGGTGCGGCGACCGACCCCACCGTCCCGTTCTGCGGCCAGCTGATCTCCGCGGTGGTCTGCTTGACCGGCATCAGGGGAGTGGCCAGAGCCAGCAGGAATCCGAGCAGACCGGTGATGATGGCGACGATCTTCGCGCGTCGGATCGTCAGGGCTGGCACAAAGAGAGATGGTAACCGTTGCCCGGTGACACACTCATCGCGCGAACCCCCTGAACTATCGTGTGACGCATGGCTGACACCGAGGCGACTGCCGAACCGCTACCGATCCTGCTGCTCAACGGCCCCAACCTGAACACGCTCGGGGTGCGTCAGCCGGAGGTCTACGGGTCCGAGACGCTCGCCGACGTCGTCGACCTCGCCGAGCGGACGGCGTCCGAGCTGGGCTACGGACTGCGGGCGGCCCAGACCAACCACGAAGGTCAGATGATCGACTGGATTCACGAGGCCCGCGGTCAGATCAGCGGCATCGTGATCAACCCGGCCGGCTGGACTCACACGTCGGTGGCGCTCGCCGACGCACTGGTGATCCCGGAGGTGCCGATCATGGAGGTGCACATCAGCAACGTGCACAAGCGTGAGGCGTTCCGCCATCACTCCTACGTCTCGCCGCTCGCCGCCGGCATCATCGTCGGCTACGGCGTGCGGGGATATGAGTTCGCGATTCGGCGGTTGGTCGAATTGATCGGCTGACCACATGCTGCACATCGAGGTGTCCTCGCCCGCCGAACTGACCGACGCCATCCTCGATCTCGTCCGCGACGACGAGGCCGTGAGTTCGGTCGCGGTGATCCGCGGTGCCTCGGTGAAGCCGGTGGGTGACCTGGTGAAGGTCGACGTCGCACGCGAGGCCGCCGACGACCTCATCAACGCGCTGCGCGACATCGGACTGGCCTCCGACGGCGCCGTACGGGTGGAAGAGGTCGAGACCTTCCTCTCCCGACGAGCACTCGAGGCCGAGCGCCGCGCCCCCGGCTTCGGATCGGATGCGGTGGTCTGGGCGCAGGTGGGGTTGCGCGCCTACGCCGACTCGGAACTCAACTTCATCTACCTGGGCTTCATGATGCTGGCGACGATGCTCGCCGGGATCGCCGTTGTGCTGGACTCGCAGATCCTGACGATCGGCGCGATGGTCCTCGGTCCCGAGTTCGGGGTGATCACGGCGATCGGCGTCGCAGTGGTCCTGCGCCGCCGGCATCTGCTCGGTATGGCGCTGCGCACGCTGATCATCGGCTTCGTGGTGGCGATCGGCGTGACCTTCCTGCTGGCCTTGGCGGCCCGTGGGTTGGGATGGGCGACCGACAACGACCTGGAGCATCATCCGGAGACACAGTTCATCTACTCGCCGGACAAATGGTCGTTCATCGTGGCGATCCTCGCGGCAGTCGCGGGGGTGCTGTCGATCACCTCGGCGCGCACCGGTGCCCTGGCCGGCGTGTTCATCTCGGTGACGACGATTCCGGCGGCCGGAAACCTCGCTGTCGCAGCGGCATTCGCCGAGTGGGCGGAAGTGCGCGGGTCCGGTCTGCAGCTGGTGTTGAACGTCGCGGGCATGACCGTGGCCGGCTGCCTGACGTTGTGGGTCCAGCGACGGCTGTGGAAACCGTTCGCGCAGCGGCGGGTGGCGCGCGTGCGGGACATCGAACGACAAACCCGCGAATAGTGCAACCGGGGGGTTGCGGACTGGGCCGTCTATGTGCAACTATCAAGTTGCACATCAATCGACCATCTGGAGGCTCGGCATGGACACCGACTACGACCGCATCGAGCGTGAGATCACCATCGACGCACCGGCACAACGGGTATGGGCGTTGGTCAGCGAACCCGCCTGGTACGTCAACGACAAAGAGATCGTCGAGCACGAGATCATCCGCGATGGCGACATCAGCTACGTCACCGATCCGACGCACGGCCGATTCGCCCTGCGCACCGTGCAACTCGACGAACCCCGCTATGCCGCGTTCCGCTGGCTGAGCGATCCGGATGATCTGTCGAGTGCCGCCACGCTCGTCGAATTCTGGATCACCCCTACCGATTCCGGCGTGGTCCTCAAGGTTGCCGAGTCCGGGTTCGCATCGTTGTCCGGAACCGACGCTGAACGCCGCGCGCGCTTCGACGGCAATACCGAGGGCTGGCGGATCGAGCTCGACCTCGCCCGCGCTCACCTCACGGGGGCTGCCTCCCGTGCCTGACGGGGTGCCGATCGATGCGCCGATCGAGGTTTTCGCGGCACTCGCCGACGACAGCCGATGGCGAATCCTGGTGCAGCTGTCGCGCTCTCCTGCGTCGGCATCGGCGCTCGCGACCGACCTGCCGATCTCGCGTCAGGCGATCGCGAAGCACCTACGGGTACTCACCGACGTGGGTCTGGTCACCCCGGTCAAGGTGGGTCGGGAGATGCGCTACGAGACCGTCGGTGCGCGGCTGAGTCAGGTCGCCCGCCGCCTCGATGACATCGCCAGCGGGTGGGATCGTCGCCTCGAACGCATCAAAGGGCTTGCCGAGGACGCTAACTGACCTCGAGGGCCCGGCGCGCGGCGGTGGCGACCCCGCCGTCGTACTGCGGTCCGTGACCGGGGAACAAGGTGGTGGCATCGAGGTCGGCGAACGCCTCGACGGTCCGGCGGGCGGTGTCCACGTCGTGCTGGAACGCATTCGAGATGCATTGCGGCCCAGCGATCGCCGAGATCGGATGGCCGCTCACCAGCGCATCTCCGCTCACCAGCACCGCTCCGTCGGCGGCGAGGTAGGCGGAGTGTCCGTCGGTGTGGCCGTGCGCGGCCACCGGCACGGGGCGACCGGGCAGGTCCAGTGGCTCCGGAAACGGCTTCGCCTCCGGAATACCCTTGCGGCTCAACACCCCGAGTGGCGTGACCAGCGCCAGCCAGCGGATGACCCGCGGCTTGTACGCGATCGGCACGATGTCCGCGGGACCGGCCTGCTGGAGATACTCCCGCTTCGCGTGTGCCACTTCGACAGGATCCATGTACACGTCGAAGCCGTACCGTGCCTGGAGTGTTGCGAGGCCACCCAGGTGGTCGACGTGCGCGTGGGTCAGCAACGCGCCGCGGATGTCCTCGGGGCGGGCCCCGATGTGCCGGATCGACTCCTCGACCGCGGACGCCTGCCCGGGGTAGCCGCCGTCGATCAGCGTGATATCCGAACCCTCCTGCAGCAGAATCCAGTTCACCGCATCTGAATGCACCAGGTAGGCCGTCGACGATCCGGCGTCGACGCGGGTTATCTGGAACTTGCTGCGCGGCACGATCATCGGCGCACCACCAGGACGAAAGGCCCGATCTCGGTCACCGTGAATCGTGGGTCGGTGAACACCGCGGGATCGAAGGTTACGGTGTACCGCTTCACATTCGGATCGTTCGGGTAGACGTCCTGCGCCAGCCGCAGCGTGTAGCCGTCGGCGCTGTAGCGGAACAGGAAGACATTCGGCGGGGTCCACGGCGACCGGTTGAGCTTGGTGATCAGCTCCTGCGGCGTGGTCGATTTCGACCACCGTTCGATGGCTGCGGCGCGTTTGTCGAACTCCGCCAACGGGTTTGCGTAATGCGACGTCAATCCCTGGAAACCCCAGTAGGGATAGATGGACAGGAAACCGTAATCGGCGGTGAGCACGACGTTACCGGTCGCCGGCCTGCCGGTCTGCGCGACGATCTGCCGATGGATCTGCGGGAAATACGATTCCGCGCCGGCCGGCCGTTGATCGGCCCGCTCGCCACGACCGTCGGTGTCGGTGTAGGCGGTGGTGATCTCCGTCGACAGGAAACCCGGAATCCCCTGGGCCAGTGCGATCGCCGCGATCGTCGCGACCGCGCCGATGGCGAAGCGGATGTCGCCGAATCGGCCGACCGCCCACCTCGACAATTCGACGACACCGAGCACGCCGGCGGCGGCGAGCGTCGCATTGAGCAGCGGATCGAGTCGGAAGGACAGCAATGTGCTGCCGCCGGCAGTGACCGCCATCGACAGCAGGCAGAACAGGTAGATGGTCACCACGGTCAGGCCCAACGCGAGCGCGATGGTGCGCTGCCGGAAACGCAATAGCAGCCAGATCAGTCCGATCAGGGTGATCAGCCCGACCAGGGTGAAGTGGAAGAACGGCAGCGGCAGGATCGCACCGCGTTCGGGCAGGTAGTGTTCGGCGGTGCCGCCGCTGGCCGGCTCGTTGCGTAACCGCGCCCACAGGTACGGCGCCCACACGAGCAGCGCGATCAGTCCGGAGATCACCCCGATCGCGACGAGTCGCCCGAAGACCGCGAGCAGCAGCGACTTTCGGTGTGCCCCGACGTCCCGGTCGGCCTTGTTGGCCGCCGCGAGCCAGCCGCTGACCGCCAGGTACAGGGCCATCACCACCGCGGTCAACGCGAACAGGCCGGTGTAGAGCGTGTAGAACGTCGCCGACAATCCGAGGAAGGCGCCGGCGGCGATCACCGCGGGCCAGCTCGTCCCGGACCGGAGCCCGGGAACCGGGCCATCGGCCAACCGGGCCCGCCCGCGGAGCGCATACAGGAGGGTGATCAGCATCGGGGTGCCGAGCAGAACCAGCACCGCCGCATAGGGTTCCGGCGAGGCGTACATCACCGTGATGATGGTGACCGCCAACGCGATCGCGATGCCCTTATCGGCGCCGACAAGCCGGTTCCACAGCAGGATGCCCACCGCGGCGGCCGCCGCCATGGAGATGATGGCCCACGGTTTGTAGGCCTCCCAGCCCGGCACACCAACGAGATTCGCGTATCGACCGCCGCCCCAGAACCAGCCGGCTGGGTAGTACGGCGGCAGATGCAGATACGTCATGTCCGCCAGGCGGGGACTGCTCGTCATCCGGGTCAGGTACTCGGTGCGGAACTGTTGATCCACCGACAACCCGAACAGATACAGCCGGGTCGCACCCAACGGCATGCCGAGGCTCACCGTGACCAAACCCGCGGCCCCAAGCGCCGACAGCAGACTTATCAGCCACCGTGAGCGCCCAAATCGGTAGAGCAGCACCGCGATCACCAGTATCGCCACCGCCACCACCTGACCGACGGTGGTCAGCGCGCGAGTGACGTTGGAGGAGTTGAACGCAGGCCAATCGACCGCGGAGATGACCTTGAGGCCGACGACGGCGACGAGCGCGCCGAGCAGCGCGCCGACGAGCAGCTCACCGACCGCAATCATCCTTACCGGCGACGAACCCTCTGGCGACCGTTCGGCGACAGGTGAGACGGGCACGGCCGACGGTCAGATCGGGAGGCGACGGAAGACGGGCCGCGGGATGTGCCGCAGGATCATCATCACGTAGCGGAATGTGCCGGGCGCCCAGACGATTTCCTTGTGCTTGTCGGCCGCGGCGACCGCCAGACGCGCCACGTCTTCCTTCTCCACGGTCAGTGGGGCTTCCTTGACGTGCGCCGACAGTCGGGTGCGGACCTGGCCGGGCCGCACGACGAGAACATGCACGCCCTCGGCACGCAGCGCCTCGCCGAGTCCGAGGTAGAAGCCGTCGAGACCGGCCTTGGTGGAGCCGTACACAAAGTTGCTGCGGCGCACCCGTTCTCCGGCGACCGAGCTCATCGCGATGATCTGTCCGTGGCCCTGGGCGCGCATCTTCTGCCCGAGGAGTACACCCACCGACACCGCCGCGGTGTAGTTGATGCCAACCTCGGTGACGGCGGTTTTCTGGTCCTGCCAGGCCTTTTCGTCGTCGGGCTGGATACCGGCCGCGATGATCGCGACGTCGACGTCACCCTGCGCGAACGCCTTGTCGATGACCTCGGGATGCGTTTCGGGAGCCAGGGCGTCGAAGTCGATCTGTTCGACGCTCGACGCGCCGGCCTGGGTCATCTTCTCCACTGCCGCTTGGGCAGTGGGGTCGCCCGGCACGGTGGCCAGGATGACGCGGGCGGAGCCGCGCTTGAGGTATTCGGTGGCCATGGCCAGACCGATCTCGGAGCTTCCGCCGAGGATGAGGATGGACTGGGGGGCGCCGACGGCGTTGAACATGAGTGCTTTCTCTTCGGTCAGTGAGTGGATGAAACTTCGGTGGCAGAGCCTCGAACTCAGAGGAGTTCGAGGCGGCGCGCCATGTCGGAGACGAACACGTTGTTCGGGTCGATCTCGCGACGCTTGGCGATCCATTCGTCGATCTGCGGATACATCTGGTGGAAGTGCTCCGCGGAGGTCCGCGAATCCTTCGCGGTGTAGAGCCGGCCGCCCATCGCCATCACCCGACGGTCCAGGTCGTTGAGGAACTCGGCGAGTCCGGGCCGGATGGGGAAGTCGAGGCACACATTCCAGCCCTTGAACGGGAAGGACAGCGGCGCGCGGTTGCCGTCGCCGAAGAGCTTGATGACGTTGAGGAAGCTGATGTGCCCGGACGCTTGGATATCGGTGATGATCTGTTTGAACTCGGTCTCGTTGCCGGTGGGCACGATGAACTGGTACTGCGCGAACGCGCCGCCGCGACCATACGCGTTGTTCCAGTTCCCGATCAGATCGAGCGGGTGATAGAACTGCGGCAGGCTCTCGATGATGCCCCGCTTGTTGGAGCCCATCCGGTAGTAGAACTCGCCGACCAGCGAGAAGTCGAACTTGTTGTCCAGCCCACGCGGGAAGACGTTCGGCAGCGAGATCAGCGGCTTGGGATCGAACTTGAGCGGGGCTTTCTTCAGCTTCGCCGGCAGGTCGTCGAGGGTCGCCAGATTCCCGCGGCTGAACGCGCCGCGACCCAGCTTGGGCGCCCCGCTGATGGTGTCGAACCAGCCAGACGCGTACTCGAAGCCGTCCTCGTACCGCTGCTCGAGATGCAGGTCGATGGTCTCGTCGAGGTTGCCCGTGGTGAACGTGTCGGCGAGGAAGTAGGCGGTCTCGGTGCGCTTGAGCTGCATCTTGACGCGCAGGATGATGCCGGTCAGGCCGATGCCCGCGATGGTTGCCCAGAACAGGGAGCCGTCGGGATCGTCGGACGACCCGTCCGGGGTGATTGTCAGCACCCGGCCGTCGGCCACCAGCAGTTGCATCTCCAGGACATGATCACCGAAGGTGCCGGTGGCGTGGTGGTTCTTGCCGTGGATGTCGTGGGCGATGGCGCCGCCGACAGTCACCTGCCGGGTCCCCGGCATGACCGGCACCCAGAAGCCGCGGGGAACGACGGCCTTCATCAGGTGGTCGAGCGAGAGCCCGGCATCCACGTCGACGATGGCGGTCTCCTCGTCGAGCGAGTGGAGCTTCGCCAGCTGGGTCATGTCGACGGTCAGACCGCCGCTGTTCTGCGCCGACTCGTTGTACGACCGCCCCAGACCCCGGGCGATCACGCCGCGCTTGAGGTAATCCGGTTTGTCCGACTCGGCGTCGGCGACGCGCGCGACGGCCTTCGCGATGATGTCCACATCGGGGGTGGAGATCACGTGGCCGGTGATCGGCGTGGTCCGGGACCAGCCGACGAGTTCACGGGTTTCGATCGGCAACTCTTGAGTAGTCATCGCTGCTGAGGGTACCCGGGTATGGCGCGTGATCCGCATTTCTGATCGTCCACGAGGCAACCGACTGCGGACGACCTGGTTGTCATAGGGGCGACGTACAAGACTCGCAGGTATCGAGGCTGACAAGCCGACGAAGACGGCGGATACTGGAAACGAGGAGGAGGCGGGATGACAACCACCGAACGTTCGGACGTCACGGGGGCCAGGCCCCTGGAACCCGCAGTGCGGCGTGCCGCCGCGCGGATGGTGTTGGCTGCGGACAAGCGAGCGGGCAATCCGACGGACCCTCGTATGGTCGCGATCGCCGAGGGCAGCGAGGGCGTCGTTGCCGCACCGCGCCCCCTGGAACCCGCGGCTCGTCGTGCCGCAGCGCGGATGGTGCTCGCTGCCGACAAGAGAGCGGGCAAGCCGGTCGACCCCCGAATGGTCGCAATCGCCGAAGGGCGCGAATGACCTGGAAGTCGCGCCGTAGCGCACCTACTCCAACACCTTCGCCGCGGCGTTACGCCCGGGAATCCCACTGACTCCACCACCCCGGCGCGCCCCGGCCCCGCACACCAGCAGTCGCGGATGCTGCGTCTCCACGCCCCAGGTGCCCACCTCGTCGTCGGATTCGGCCCACGGCCACTGCAGGCTGCGGTGGAAGATGTTCCCGCCGGGCAGTCCGAGGGTTTCCTCCAGGTCCTGCGGTGTCTTCACCTCGATGCACGGCTTGCCGGCCACGTCGTGTGCGACGACGTTCTGAATGGGTTCGGCCAGCACCGAATTCAACGACGACAAGGTGGCGCCGACGGCGTGCTCCACCGCCCCGGGCTCGTCGAACACCTCCGGCGGCATGTGCAGCCCGAACAGCGTCAGGGTGTGTTTGCCGGAGAGTTCGGGTCCCAGGATGCTGCGGTCGGAGAGCGTGTGGCAGTAGATCTCGCACGGCGGCAGGTCGGGGACCTCGTCGCGGGATGCCTGCTGCCACGCCGCGTGCAGTTGGCTCGCGGTCTCGTTGATGTGGAAGGTGCCGGAAAACGCGGCCTCGGGGTTCATTGTCGCGTCCGGGAGGCGGGGTAGCCGGTCGAGCAGCAGGTTGATCTTGAGTTGCGCACCGCGCGGTTCGGGTTCGGTGGCGATCGGATTCTCGAGGAGTTCGTTGACGATGTGCGGGGCACACGCCGCGTAGAGCATCGATCCGGTGAGCGAATCGCCGGTCGCGAGTTCCACCGATCCGTCGTCGGGATCGATGCCGACGATCTGCACCCCGGTCCTCAGTTCGGCGCCGGCGGCGTACGCGGCCTGGTACAGGGCGCCCGACACCGCGCCCATGCCGCCCACCGGGACGTCCCAGTCGCCGGTACCGCCGCCGATCAGGTGATAGAGGAAGCAGATGTTCTGCCGTAGCGACGGGTCGTCGAGGTCGGCGAAGGTGCCGATCAGGCCGTCGGTCGCGACGATCCCGCGGACCACGTCGTCGTCGAAGTACTGGGTGAGCAGTTCGCCGAGCGGTCGGGAGGTGAGCGATTCCCAGATCTCGGCCTCGGTGGAATCCAGGTTGCCCTCGGCGAGTCCGGTGACGAGATCCCGCATGTCGGTGGCCGATCGCAGCGGCTCGGTCATCGTCGGGAAGACCCGCCGCGCGATGGTGCCCATCCGTGCGTAGAACGATTGCCACGCGGTGAACACCGTCTCCGAACCGGTGGCGCGATGGAAGGATTCCGCGGTCGCTGCGGCGTCCTCGTTGTCCACCAGGATGCCGCGGGTCGGGTCACCGGGCAGCGGCGTGTACGACGAATAGCGTCGTCGGATCAGCGTCACGTCGAGCCCGAGGTCGGTGATGATCTCCCGCGGCATCAGCGACACCAGATACGAGTAGCGCGACAGTCGGGCCGGCATGCCGGCGAACGGCATCGCCGACACCGCGGCGCCGCCGACGTGATCGGCCTTCTCCAGCACGAGCACGGATCGGCCGGCACCGGCGAGGTAGGCGGCAGCGGTCAGGCCGTTGTGCCCGGCCCCGATGATGATGTCGTCGTAGTGGGCCACCGCCCGATCATCGCAGGATGCGCGCCACGAAGGGGGTGGAATCCGGCATCGACGCGAGCACGGTGCCCGAGTGGTCCTTGGTCGGGTAGACGTGGAACTCGACCGGCTGTCCCGCGGCGAGCATCTGTCCATACAGCGAAAGTGCCGATGGTGCAGGCACATCCGTGTCGAGCAGGCCCTGGCCGAGGAAGATCGGCCGGTCGTAACCGGAGTACGGGGTACCCATGTACTCGGTGAGCGCGGCGCGCGCACCGGGGATGCTGGTGATCGGTGCGCGGAACATCTTGCTCACGTTCTTGCCGGTCATCAGCGTGTGCATCTCCGGGTAGCAGAGGGTGCGGGCCTTGGCGACGAGCGACTTGCCGTACGGGGTGAGCACGGACTCCGGGTGCAGATCGGGGCGCGCTTCGCTGAACCCGGCCATGATGTAGGTCGCGTAGGTGTTCAGCCCGGCCGGCAGCGTGACCGGCGGGAAGTTGGGTCCGGCCAGCGCAACGACCTGCTCGATGTTGGCCGGAGTGCCGGTCGCGACGACGCCGCGGTAGTCGAGGCCCGATCCACGGGACAGGTCGGTGGCCCGGCGGGCCGCGTTCAGCGCGGCGCCGGCGCCTTGCGACTGCCCGATGATGACCCACTTCTTGGACAGCGGCAGCCCCATCTGCTGCGCGGCCTTGACCGAATCGACGATCGAGTGCGCCTCACTCGAGCCGTTCAGGTAGCTCATCAGTCCCGGCGTCCCCAGCCCGACGTAGTCGGTGGACACGACGGCGTAGCCCTGCCGCAGCCAGTGCCCGAGATACGCGGCATCGCGTTCACTGCGCGGCTGCGCCGACGGCGTGCAGTTGTCGCCGAGTCCGGTGGTGCCGTGCGCCCACGCGACCACCGGCCACCCGCCCGGCGGCGGGGTACCGGCCGGCACGAACACCGCGCCGGTGCTTGTCGCCATGGCGCCGTGCTGATTCGGTGTCGAGTACTGGATGCGGTACGCCTGGGCCGCACCCGGCAGTCCCAGGCCGCGCGCCAACGGCACCTTCGTGATCAGCGTGCCCGCGCGGGCGGGGACCGGTCCCGAGTAGTTGCGGACATCGAGGCCCGACCAGTTGGGTGCTCCGGTGACGTTCTCGTCGGCGGCCGCGGTCGGGGCAACCAGCGCGGTGGTCGTGGTGGCCAGGGCGATCGCGATCGCCGCGACGAGGAGACGGGGATTCCAGAGTTTCACGCATCGGACTGTAGCCCTTCGCCCTCTTCGCTCCCTGAGGAGCCCGCGAGCGCAGCGAGCGAGCGTCTCTCTTCGCTCCCTGAGGAGCCCGCGAGCGCAGCGAGCGAGCGTCTCGAAGGGTCGACCACACCACCGAAATGCCCGGTTACGCCTATTCTTGGCAAGTGGACATTCCGTCGCTCGAACTCAACAACGGGTTCTCCATTCCGCAGGTCGGCCTGGGCACGGCGGGCCTGACCGGACGACCGAATGTCGCGGCGGTTTCCGCGGCGGTGCGCGCCGGCTACCGGATGGTCGACACCGCCAGCAGCTACGGCAACGAACGCAGCGTCGGCCTGGGCGTGCAGGCCTCGGGCGTGCCGCGCGAGGAGATCATCGTCCAGACCAAACTCGGTGGCGGAGATCAGGGTTTCGACGAAACGATCAACGCGGCGATGGAGAGCGCGCGCCGCCTCGGCGTGGCCCGCATCGACATCTTCCTGATCCATTGGCCGTGCCCATCTCTCGGCCGCACCGTCGACTCGTGGAAAGCGTTGCTCACCCTCGCCGACGAGGGCTTCATCCGGACGGCCGGGGTATCGAACTTCAAACAGCATCACCTGCAGGCCCTGTACGACGAGACCGGGCGGTGGCCGGCGCTCAACCAGATCAAGTGCTCACCCGCCTTTCCGCGCACCGATCTCCGGAAGTTCATGTCGGAGAAAGGGGTTCACGCGCAGGCGTGGGGTCCGACAGGACGCAAGGACGGCATGCTCGGTGATGCGGTGCTGATCCGACTGGCCCGCAAATACGGCAAATCGCCCGCGCAGATCTCGCTGCGCTGGGCGGTGCAGCACGAGATCAGTGTGATCCCCAAGTCCGCCCACAACGGCCGCCAACTCGAGAATGCCGACATCTTCGACTTCGACCTCGACGACGACGACCTCGCCGATCTGGCCGGCCTCGACCGTGGGGAGAAGGCGGCACCGGACTCCGACGTCGAAGAGGCATTCTGAGGATCACGGTTCCCAGGGCTACCGGTAGGGTGGCAGGGTGTCTCGACCCGAGTCCGGCGCCTCCGACGGTCATCCGCGCCACGACGACTTCACCACTCCGCACGCGCTGACGCCCATTGAACTGCCGCTGGCCGATGGGCAGCCGTCCACCAGCCTGGACCTGAAGACACAGATCATCCGCTTTGCCATCACGGGCGCCGGCTCCGGCGTGCTGGACTTCGGCCTCACGGTGTTCCTCCAGTACATCGTCGGGGCGCCGTTCTGGATTGCCAAGTCGCTCGGCTTCATCCTGGGCACCACCACCGCCTACCTGCTGAATCGACGCTGGACGTTCGAGGCGACGCCGAGCTTCACGCGGTTCCTCGCGGTGGCCGCGCTCTACGGCATCACCTTCTTCGTCAACGTCGGCCTCTACACCTGGCTCTCACACATGTGGCCGGTGGAATTGATCTACAGCTTCGCTGCCTACGTCGTCGCCCAGGGCACCGCGACGGTCATCAACTTCGTGGTCCAGCGCCTGGTCATCTTCCGGATGCGGTAGGGCGATGACCAGTGCGGTCGTCGTCGGGAGCGGGCCGAACGGTCTGACGGCGGCGGTCATCCTGGCCCGTGCCGGGTGCGACGTCCGGGTGATCGAGGCCGCCGACACGATCGGGGGCGGCACCCGCTCGAGTGCGCTCTTCCGCCCCGGCATCACCCACGACCATTGCTCGGCCTTCCATCCGATGGGTGCCGGCTCCCCGGCCTTCCGCGCGTTGGGACTCGAGGAGCACGGGCTGCGGTGGCGATGGCCCGAGATCGACTGCGCGCATCCCCTCGACGACGGTCGCGCCGGTCTGCTCTATCGGTCGGTGGCCGACACCGCGTCGGGGCTCGGTGACGACGGGCCGGCCTGGCGCGACGTATTCGCGGGCGGCACCGTGGATTTCGACGAACTCGCGGAGGATGTTCTCGGGCCGCTGCTCCGATTTCCGCGACATCCGATCCGGATGGCCGAGTTCGGCAATCGGGCCCTGTATCCGGCGACGTCGGTGGCGCACGTGTTCCGGTCCGAGGAGGCACGCGCGTTGTTCGGTGGCGTTGCCGCACATGCCTTCACCCGGCTGGCGCGGCCGGGTTCGGCGGCGGCCGGGCTGATGCTGCTTGCGGCCGGTCATCAACACGGATGGCCGGTGGCCGAGGGCGGATCGTCGGCGATCGCCACCGCGCTGGCATCGGCGCTCATCGACGCGGGCGGCGCCATCACGACCGGCACGCTGGTGAGCGACCTCGACCAGGTGACTCCAGCAGATCTCGTCCTGCTCGACGTGATGCCGCAGGCAGCGGCCCGCATCCTCGGAGATCGGCTGCCCCCGCGAATCTTTCGGAGCTATCAGGAGTACCGCCCGGGACCGGCGGCGTTCAAGGTCGATTACCTTGTCGACGGCGAGATCGGGTGGGCCGCCGCGGATTGCGCGCGGGCCGGGACGGTCCACCTCGGTGGCGGACTGGCCGAGATCGTCGCCGCCGAGGACTCCGTGGTGGCCGGGCAGATGCCCGAGCGCCCCTTCGTCCTCGTCGGGCAGCAGTGGGTGGCCGACCCGTCCCGGGCGCCCGGATCCCTCAAACCGGTGTGGGCCTACGCCCATGTGCCCCAAGGTTATACCGGCGATGCCACCGATCTCGTGACCGCCCAGATCGAACGATTCGCGCCCGGATTCACCGATCGGGTCGTCGAGGTTTCGAGTACCACGACGGCGCAACTCGAACTCTCCAATCCGAACTACGTCGGCGGCGACATCGGCGGCGGTCGGAATGATCTGCGCCACCTCATCATTCGGCCACGACTGACGCGTAACCCGTATGCGACCGGGGTGCCGGGGGTCTACCTGTGTTCCTCGGCGACCCCGCCCGGCGGCGGCGTGCACGGCATGTGTGGCCACCACGCCGCGCATGCCGCGCTGCGGTGGCTCAGCGACTGACCGACGCGGCCGACGCGGCGTTCTCGCGAGATCGACGACGCTGCACCACCACACCGGCTGCGATGACCACCGCGGCCGACGCCAGCGACAACCCGATCGCCTGCTGCTGGTCCTTGTCGAACATCATCAGCACCAGGGTCGCGACGATGAACACCATCACGGCGATGGTCAGCCATGGGAACAGCCACATGCGAACCGTCGTCTGGCTGCCTTCGGCGCGGATGGTGCGGCCCAGCACCAACTGGGAGGCAGCGATCGCCAGATAGATGAACAACGCCACCGCACCGCTCGTGGCGAGCAGGTATCCAAAGATCTTGTCCGGCAGGACATAATTGCCGATCACTGCGACGAATCCGACGACCATCGACACCAGCACCGCCACCCACGGCACTCCCCGGGCGGTGACCTTGCGCATCGCCTGCGGCGCGTCCCGCCGCACACCGAGCGAGAACAGCATGCGGGAAGCGGTGTAGAGCGCGGAGTTCAGGCACGACGCCACCGCGGTGAGGATCACGATGTCCATGATCGTCGCGGCACCGGGGATGCCGATCGCCTCGAGCACGCTCTGATAGGAGCCGTCCTGCAGCTGGTTGTAGGGCATCAGGGCGACCACCACGAAGATGGAACCGATGTAGAACAACGAGATTCGCCAAATGACCGAATTGACCGCTTTGCTGATGCCCTTTTCCGGGTTGGGCGATTCCGCGGCGGCGATGGTGACGATCTCGGTGCCCATGAACGAGAACATGGTGATGAGCATCGCCGCGATCACCGCGCCGAAACCGTTGGGCATGAATCCATCCGGCTCCCACAGGTGGGAAATGCCGCTGACCTTGGAGTTGGGGAACAGGCCGAAGATGGCGGCCAGGCCGATCGCGATGAATGCGACGATCGCCACGACCTTGATGAGCGCGAACCAGAACTCGAACTCGCCGTAATTGCCGACACTGACCAGGTTGGTCACGGTGAGCAGGATCGTCACCACCAGCGCCCACACCCATTGTTCGCCGCCGATGAGGCTACCCAGGATCTTCGCCGCGGCGGTCGCCTCGACCGGGATCACCAGCACCCAGAACCACCAGTACAGCCACCCGACCGAGAATCCGGCCCATTTGCCCAGGGCCCGTTCGGAATACACCGAGAACGAGCCGGTGTCGGGGTTGGCGGTCGCCATCTCGCCGAGCATCCGCATGACCAGCACGACCAGCGTGCCGGCCAGCGCATACGAGATCAGCGCCGCGGGCCCGGCCTTCTCGATGGCATTGGCCGATCCGACGAACAGGCCGGCGCCGATGACGCCGGCGATCGAGATCATGGTGATGTGGCGGGGTTTCAGGCCACTTCCGAGTTGTTGTGTCTCACCCATTCACCTCACTTTGCCACGCTAATGAGCTGAGGTCAGCCCTTGACTTTTGCGATCACGTTGTCCGCGAACCAGTTGAGGTGATCGATCTTCTTCTGCAGCGGCTCGGTGTCGGGGCCCTTGACGTACGGCATCCGGAAGCCCACGATCACGTCGGTGATCCCCTTGTCCTCCAGACGCTTGCATCCGTCCACGCTGTAGGCGTCCATCGAGATGACATGGATCTCGAACGGGTCGTTGGTTTTTCCCTCGGCCTTGCGGATGTCGGCGATCTTGTCCAGCAGTGCGTCGAGTTCCTCCCCGGGACCGCCGCCGTGCATCCAGCCGTCGCCGCGGACCACGGCGCGCTTGAGTGCGGCGTCGGCGTGCCCACCCACCAACAGCGGGATGGGTTCGGTTGGCGCCGGCGCCATCTTGATCTTCGGGATGTCGTAGAACTCGCCGTGGAACTCGAAGTACTCGCCGGTGGTGAGTCCGCGAATGATGTCCATGCATTCGTCCATGCGCTTGCCGCGCCGACGGAAGTCGACGCCCATGAAGTCGTAGTCCTCCGGCCACGGACTGGTGCCCACGCCGAGGGCGAACCGGTTGTTGGTCAGGTATGCCACCGACGACGCCTGCTTGGCGACCAGCGCGGGCGGACGCACCGGCAACTTCACGACGAACGGGGTGAATCGGATGGTCGAGGTGACCGCCCCGAGTGCCGCGGCCTGGATGAACGTCTCGATGAAGGCCTTGTCGTCGAGGAACTCGCGGTTCCCGTCCGGCGTGTACGGGTAGGTGGCGTCGGACTCGGCGGGATAGGCCAACGAGTCCGGGATGGTGAAACCGTCGAACCCGGCAGACTCCGCAGCCTGTGCCAGCGGCGCGTAGTAGCTCGGATCGGTCATCGCCTCGGCAAACGTGAAACGCATCGTGCTCCTCGGGTAGGGACGTCTCACCCGAGAGTAGAACACGTTCTAGTTCGTTGGGTAGCCCATCGGCCGCTCAGCGGGATTCACGGCACGAGTGCGGCCGTGGTGTTCGTCGACAACGACGCCCGCACCGCCGCGGTGATGTCATCGACGATGGCTTCGGCGGCTCCCTCTTCGAGCGCGTCGAAGATCTGTGCCACCACCAGTTCGGGCGACAGCTTCGGCACGTCCAGTGCCTCGGTCATCTCGGTCGCCGCGTAGGACAGATGGGCGCCGAGCACCTGTGTCCCCTGTCCCGCGAGCTCGGCCCGCAGGCTGTTCGTCAAACCCCAGAGGGCGGCCTTCGACGACGAGTAGGCGCCGGGCGTGGCGATCCAACTCAACGCAGACGCGATGTCGATGATCGCGCCACCGCCGCGGGCGGCGAGTGTCGGGGCAAACGCCCGGGTCATCGCGAGGACTCCGAAGACGTTGGTGTCGAACACATCCCGGATGTCTGACACCGGCGAGGTCAACAGTGACGGGGCGCCCGAGATGCCGGCGTTGTTGATCAGGATGTCCACGTCGGGTGCGGCTGCAACAGCCGCGGCGATGCTCGCGTCATCGGTCACGTCGAGGCGCAGGGGGACGACGCGGTCGTCGACGAGCGGGATATCGCGGCGGGCACCGGCATAGACCTTGGTGGCACCGCGGCGCAGCGCCTCGGTGACGAACTCGAGGCCCAGGCCCGACGACGCGCCGGTGACGAGGACGGTGTGGCCGGTGATGAACATGGTGGAGCCTTTCGTGCGGAACGGGGAACGGGGAACGGGGAACGGGGAACGGAGAGGTCAGGGAAGTTCGGGAAGCGGGCTGTCCGCGCGGGCACCCGGACCCCGGTGCAACGACAACGAGGCGCGCGTCACCGGCTCACCGCAGGCCGAACACACCGGCTCGACGGTCATCTCGTGCCCGCAGGCGCGGTGCGTCGACACGACGGGCGGGCCGTCCGGTGCGGCCCACTTGTCGCCCCACTGGCGTAGCGCCGCCAGGACCGTCCACAGGTCGCGGCCCTTCTCGGTGAGCCGATAGTCGTAGCGCACCGGTTTGTCCTGGTAGGCGACCTTCGTGAGCACGCCGTGCTCGACGAGGGTCTCGAGGCGCTGGGTCAGCACGTTCCGGGCGATCCCCAGGCGGTCGGAGAACTCGTCGAACCGCGTGACGCCGAAGAAGGCGTCGCGAATGATCAGCAACGTCCACCATTCGCCGATGATCTCCAGGCTCTGGGCGACGGAGCAGTTCATGTCGGTGAAGGAAGCTCGGCGCATGCCTCCAACGTAGAGGGTTGCGTGAAACAACTCAAGTCTGATCTCATAAGTTTCATGACGGAACTCACTGATCGCAATCGCGCCACCGAGGCAGGAACTCCACGCAGACCCGGCGTCGTCCTCCTCGTGCTCTCGCTGGCGGCGTTCATGGCCAGCCTCGACGTCTTCATCGTCAACGTGGCCTTCGACGACATCGGCCAGGACTTCCACGGCGTCGGCCTGGCCGAACTGTCGTGGGTGCTCAACGCGTACACCATCATCTACGCGGCGCTGCTCGTACCGGCCGGGCGGATCGCGGATCGCTACGGCCGCAAGGGCGCCTTCCTCACCGGACTAGCGCTGTTCACCGGCGCCAGCGCGGCATGCGCGCTGGCGCCGGGGATCTGGTGGCTGGTGGCGTTCCGGGTGCTGCAGGCGATCGGCGCCGCGATCCTCACCCCGGCCAGCCTCGGCCTCGTGGTGTCGACGATGCCCGTGGCCCAGCGTGCCCGATCGGTCCGCATCTGGGCGGCGACCGGCGCGCTGGCCGCGGCACTCGGACCTGCGGTCGGCGGCTTGCTCGTCGAGGCGTCGTGGCGCTGGGTGTTCCTGGTCAACCTCCCCGTCGGTATCGCCGCGCTGATCGCCGGGGCGCTCGTCATCACGCGTTCGGTCGACGAAACGCCCTCGCCCATGCCCGATCTCGTCGGAGCAGCCCTGCTCGCGGTGGCGATCGGTGCGCTGACGCTCGGACTGGTGGAAGGCACCGACTGGGGCTGGAGTGACCCCCGCATCATCGCCGCCTGGGTCGTCGCCGCGATCGCGTTCGCCGGATTCGTGGTCAGCTCGGCTCGGCACGCGGTTCCGGTGATCGACCCTGCCCTGCTGCGGGTTCGTTCCTTTGCCTTCTCCAATGTCACCGCCCTGCTGTTCGCCATCCCGTTCGCCGGTGCACTCCTGGCGAATATCCTCTGGCTGCAACAGGTCTGGGGCTACTCGGCGATCAAGACGGGGTTCGCGGTCTCCACCGGACCGCTCATGGTGCCGATCTTCGCGGCGGTCGCGCACCGTCTCAGCGCCCGAATCCCGGTGGGCGCCATCATCGCTGCCGGGTGTGTGCTGTTCGGTTTCGGCGGCGTGCTGATCGCGCTGTCGGTGGATGCGACGCCGAACTACGCAACCGAAATCCTGCCCGGCTGGCTGATCGGTGGAATCGGTGTGGGACTGGCACTTCCGTCGATCCTGTCGTCGGCGACCGCGGAACTGCCCGCCACGCAGGCCGCGACAGGCAGTGCCGTGGTGAACATGAGTCGGCAGATCGGCATGGCCCTCGGCGTGAGTCTGCTGGTCGCGATCCTGGGCACCCCGATCGGATTCACCGCGGCGCACAGCGCTTTTCAGCACGCCTGGTGGGCGTTGGCGGTGGTGGCCGTCGGTGCTGCGTTGGCGGCGCTGGGTATGTCCCCGCCGCGCACTTCGCAGGTGGGCTAACCTCGTCGACCGGCCCGCTCGGCAAATGCATCGAGGGCGTCGAGAACTTCGGGCGAGCGCCACGCGCGATTGCGGGACCGATCGGTGAACTCGACGACGACGCCGGCATCGACCAACGGGCCAACATGTCGGCGCGGATGATCCGTCGGGATGCCCAGTTCGTCGCGCAACAGAACACCGTTCACGACGGGGCGACGGGTCAGCAGATCGGCCACCCGCCACACCGCGGAGTCGGATCGCGCGGCGACTCGGTCGTTCCAGCTTTCGCGAATGTTCCGTAACTCCGATATCAATTGCCGCCCGTTGGCGATTGCTCGCACGCTGGCTAGGTCACCGGGGCAAGTGTCGCCATACACTCACGATAGCGACACTTATTGCGATAAGTGTCGCTATCGAAGCACCTACGGCCGGGTGAACCGCTCTCGACGCCCGAGCCGCCGCAACCGCACCCACTCGGCGAAGCCCTTCGGATCATGCTGCTGCACCAGGAAATACCACCCGAACCGGGCGTACTCCTGCGGCAACAGCTTCCGCATGCCGGGCTGGCTCATCAAGTAGCCGCGATTGCGATAGGTGAAGTACCGCTTCTTCGGGTCGTCGGGGTACTGGGTGTGCATGCGTCCGCCCATGATCGGGCGGAACTCGGCCGAACCGTCGGGGTGCAGGTAGCCGGCGGTGAGGCAGGTGCCGAACCGTAACGTCGACCGCTGTAGCCGACGGTGCATTTCCACCTCGTCGCCGCGGAAGAACAGCCGCAGGTCGGGGACGCCGATCTCCTCGATGGCCCGTGCGGAGAACAGGGCGCCGTTGAACAGCGATGCGATGCCCGGCAACAGGTCATCGGTTTCACCACCTGTGACATGCGACCCGCTCGCTTCGCTCCCGGCGTCGGAGAACAGCTCAGATCGCTTACGCCGCCACACGAGTCCGCGGCGCAGCGGGAAGGCCAGGGTGTCCGGATCGTCGATGTTGGCCACCACGGGGGAGACCTCGTCGAGCCGATGCCGCTGCGCGCATTCGAGCAGGGTGCTGAGCACGGCGGGTCCGTCGGGGCGGCCGTCGTCGTCGGCGCACCAGATCCAGTCGGCGCCGAGTGTCAGCGCGTGCAGCATCCCGAGGGCGAAACCGCCTGCGCCGCCGAGGTTTCGCTCGGACGCCAGGTAGGTAGTCGGAACAGGCTGGGCCCCAACGAGATCGGCGACCGCAGTCTCATTTCCGTTGTCCACCACGATCAGATGATCGACGGTACGGTCCTGGCTGGCGACAACGGCCAGCGACTGCGCCAACAACTCCACCCGTCGGTGGGTCACCACGACGGCGATCACCTTGTCGGTCACTGCTTCTTGGCTTCCAGGTTGGCGAGCACCTTGCGGACGTGCGCGGCCGCGCCCGGTCCCTCGTAGGCGCCGACGACCTCCTCGATGCCGCCCTCCATCCGGATCTGGCCGTGGTCGATCCACAGTGCACGATCACACAGTTGGGCGAGGAATTCGTTGGAGTGGCTGGCGAACACCAGGATTCCGGAGCGTTCGACCAGCGCCTGCAATCGGGTACGGGCCTTGCGCATGAAGTCGGCGTCCACCGCACCGATGCCCTCGTCGAGGATCAGGATCTCGGGGTCGATACTGGTGACCACGCCCAACGCGACACGAACCCGCATGCCGGTGGAGTAGGTGCGCAGCGGCATCTGCAGGTAGTCGCCGAGTTCGGTGAACTCCGCGATGTCGTCGATCTTCTTGAGCATCTCCTTGCGGCTCATGCCCAAGAACATGCCGCGGATGATGATGTTCTCGTACCCGGAGATCTCCGGGTCCATGCCGACGCCGAGATCGAACACCGGGGCCACACGGCCACGGATGCGGCAGGAACCGCGGGTGGGTTCGTAGATCCCCGACAGCAGGCGCAGCAGCGTCGACTTGCCGGCACCGTTGTGGCCCACCAGCCCGATCCGGTCGCCGTGCCGCAGATGCAGATTGATGCCCTTGAGGGCTTCGACCACCACGACGTTCGAGTCCGTCGAGCCGATCACGCCGCCGGCGGCACCCATCACGGACTTCTTCAGCGACCGTGTCTTGGCGTCGAAGATCGGGAAGTCGACGCAGGCGTCCCAGGTGTCCACACGGACTTCGTTGTCAGCTGCCATGTCTCGTCCGTCCTAGACCCAGTACGCCACGCGGGCACGGTAATTGCGCATCACGAACATCGCCATGAGCCAGCCGAAAGCGGTGCAGCCGAGCACGATCGCCCAGTGGTAGAACGCCACCGACTGACCGAGCAGCGGGCCGCGCGCGATGTCGAGGTAGTGATACATCGGGTTGAGTTCCACCAGCTTTAGCCGCGACGACGGTTCACCCTTCGCATTGCCGAGGCTCTGCGCACTCCAGATGATCGGCGTCATGAAGAACACCAATTGCACGACGGTGGTGAGCAATTGCCCGATGTCGCGGAAGCGGGTGGAGAGGATGCCGAAGACGATAGATACCCACACCGCGTTCAGCACATAGAGCACAATCGCCGGAATCACCAACAGGATCGTCCAATTCAACGGCGGCGGGAAGATCACGAAAATGATCACGATGATCACCACGTTGTGCGCGAAGATGATCAACTGGCGCCATACGACGCGGTAGACGTGCACGCTCACCGGTGCCGGGAGCTGTTTGATCAGCCCCTCGTTCTTGGAGAACACCTCGGCGCCCTCGAGGATCGAGCTCTGGATGAAGTTCCAGAAGATGAAGCCCAGGGCGACGTACGGGAGGAACTGCTTGAGGTCCATGCCGAACAGTTCGCCGTAGAGGATGCCCATTGCGACGGCGGTCACACCCGTGGCGATGGTGATCCATAGCGGTCCGAGGACCGAGCGGCGATAGCGCTGCTTGATGTCCTGCCAGCCCAGGTGCAGCCAGAGTTCGCGATTTCGGAGGCCTTCGGCGAGATCAGTGATCGCGCGCCGCAGGGTCCGGGAATCCGATTCGGCCGGTGGCGCGGGGATCTCGTCGTTGACTACCGATGACACGGGGACCCAGCTTACAAGTGTGCGGTCAGAGATATTGCCCGGTACTGGGCCCGTGCGGTGCATTGCCGCCCATCACACCGGGTGGCAACGCGCCCTGACGCATCTGTTCGAGCTGCGCCCGGGCCGCCATCTGCTGTGCGAACAGGGCGGTCTGGATGCCGTGGAAGAGGCCTTCGAGCCAGCCCACCAGCTGGGCCTGAGCGATGCGAAGTTCGGCATCGGACGGGGTGCCGTCGTCGGTGAACGGGAGGGCCAGGCGCTCGAGCTCTTCCCGGAGTTCGGGTGCCAGACCGTCCTCGAGTTCCCGGATGGACGACTCGTGGATCTCCTTGAGTCGATTGCGGCTCGCCTCGTCGAGCGGTGCCGCCCGCACCTCCTCGAGGAGCTGCTTGATCATCGTGCCGATGCGCATCACCTTGGCGGGCTGCTCGACCATGTCGGCGACGCTCTTGTCGTCTCCGTCGCCGGTGCCCTCGCCGTCGGCACCCATGATCACGATGGGACCGGGCTCGTCGCCGTCGCCACCGGGGACGATCGATCGCGGGTCACCTGATCCAAAGGGTCCTGAGGTCATGGATCCATTGTGCCCAAGACCGGTGACAGGCCTGTCCGACACCCCATCGGAGCGTGAGACCACACGTCTATGGTGTGTGCCATGCCCTTCGACGTCGCTCATGCGCGTGGACTGTTTCCCTCGCTCGGCGACGGCTGGATTCACCTGGATCCGCAGGCTGGGATGCAGATTCCCGACTCGGTGGCCAGCGCCGTGTCGGCCGGATTCCGGCGGCTCGCCTCGGCTCCCGGTGGTGTGTATCCGGCCGCCCGCGACACCGCCGACACCCTCGACGGCGCGCGCCGCGCAATCGGCGATCTGGTGGCCGCCGACCCCGCCGCCGTGGTGATCGGCCCGTCGCGGGCCGCCCTCATCACCGGCCTCGCCGACGCCCTGCCGCCGACCACTTGGATCGGCAGCAACGTGGTCCTCAGTCGCCAGGACGACGAACCGAACATCGTGCCGTGGCTGCGGGTGGTCGATCGCAACGGCGGGCTGGCCCGGTGGGCGGAGGTCGACGTCGAGACCGGCGCGCTGCCCGTATGGCAATACGACGACCTCATCGACCAGCACACGGCGGTGGTCGCGGTGACTCTTGCATCATCGACGACCGGTGCGATCACCGACGTCAGCGCGATCGCCGACCGGGCCCGCGCCGCGGGTGCCCTGCTCGTCGTCGACGCGACCAGCGCGGCGCCGTACCTGCCGCTCGACATCGATGAACTCGGTGCCGACGTGCTCGTCGTCTCGGCCGAGCGGTGGGGTGGACCGCGCCTGGCCGCGATGGCCTTCCGCAGCCCAGAGCGACTGACACGGCTGCGCAGCATCTCGATGGACCCGCGTGCGACCGGCCCGGCGCGACTGGAGCCGGAACCGCATCAGGGGGCGCTGCTCGCGGGCCTCGTCGCATCCGTCGAACATCTTGCGGCGCTCGACGCGGACGGGATCGGCAAGCGCCGACGTCGCGTCGTGAATGCGCTCGACGGTGTCTACGAGTACCTGCAGCGGTTGACCTACTACCTGACCACCACCCTGGAACAGCTCAATCAGGTGAGCCTCGTCGGCACTGCGGAGGACCGGATTCCCGCGGTGAGCTTCGCCTTCGACGGGGTCAGCGCCGACCGGGTGGTACGGCGACTGGCCGACAACGGGATCTGTGCGCTCGCGGATGTGCCGAGCCGGGCGCTCGAGCGGATGGGTGCGGGCGATTTCGGCGGTGCGGTGACCCTCGGACTCGGACCGTATTCGACGCCGTACGAAGTCGATCACCTCGTACGGGTCCTCGCGTCACTCGGTTGACCGACAAACCCGGTCACTTGATCGAAATGTGACCCGATCAGTTCGTGGTTGAGCAGGGTCGCGCATTAAGTTGATGACAGTGAATGTGTCATGTCGAGCCGCCGAGACAAGAGGAGCGCCGCAGTGTCCGAAGGGTCGGATCAACCGCTCACGGCAGCTCAGCGACAGGTCTGGAGTGTTTTCGTCGACGGCGGTTGGGCCCTGCTCGCCACGGTGAACGCCGAATTGTCCAATCGTGGTCTGGCACAGACAGATCTCCGCGTCCTCGAAGCGCTCGCCGGAGTGTCGCAACGTGGCATCAGTGAGCTCGCGGGCGATGTCCACATGACGATCTCCACGGTGTCCCGGCAGATCGCGCGACTCATCGAGAGCGGCGCGGTCGAACGCGTCCCCTCCGACGCCGACGGTCGACACCGACTCGTGCGGGTGACCGACGCCGGGTACGAACTGCTCCACGCGCACGTGGCGGTCCGTGACGAGATGATCCGCAAGCTGGTTGTCGACGTCCTCACCGACGACGAGTACGCCACCATCGGCGTGGCGTTCGGCAAGATCCGCGACGCGGTGGCCGCCCGGCAGTGCGCGATGCGTCGCTGACGCGTCAGTCGGTGGTGAGCAGTACCTTTCCGATCGCGTCCCCGCTGTTCAGGTGGTCGTGCGCGGCATCGGCGTCGGTCAACGGGAATGTCGTGTCGACGATCGGGACGACGCGTCCTGCCTCGATCAGCGGCCAGGTCACCCGGCGGGTGGTCGCGACCACCTCGGCCTTGGACCCGGGTCCGTCGACCGGCCGCGACCGCAGGGTGGTGCCGAGCACCGCCGCGCGTTTGGTCATCAACGCCCCGATCGAGAGCTCGGCCTTCGCGCCGCCCTGCATACCGATGATCACCAGCCGCCCACCGGTGCGCAGTGCCGACACATTTCGGGAGAGGTACGCCGCGCCCATGATGTCGAGGATCACATCCGCGCCGCCGCTCTCCTTGATCACCTCGACGAAGTCGTCGGACGAGTAGTCGATGAGGATGTCGGCGCCGAGCTCCCGACACCGCTCGAGCTTCGCCGGGGTGCGTGCGGTGACCGCGACCCGCACGTCGAGCGCGTGGGCCAACTGGATGGCATGGGTACCGATGCCGCTCGATCCGCCGTGGACCAGCAGTAGTTCACCGCTCTGCAGGTGCGCGGTGTCGAGCAGATTCGACGCCACCGTGCACGCCACCTCGGGCAGCGCCGCCGCCGTCACCAGGTCGACGCCGGCCGGCTTCGGCAGCACCTGCACCGCGGGCACCGCGACCTTCTCCGCATATCCGCCGCCCGCGAGCAGCGCACACACCTCGTCGCCGACCGACCACTCGGACACCCCGTCGCCGATCGCGGAGATCGTGCCGGACACCTCCAGGCCGAGAGTGTCCACGGCTCCGGGCGGCGGTGGGTACAGGCCGCGACGCTGCAGCAGATCGGCCCGGTTCACCCCGGCCGCGACGACGTCGATCACCACCTCACCCGCGGCGGGCTCCGGGTCGGGAAGCGTCGTGATGGTCAGCTGATCGGTTCCGGTGATGGCTCGCACGTCATCGATGCTGTCACACGGTCTGTTCGACGAGGTCAATTCGTGTCTGCGACGGTTGCTCCAGTAGCCTCATCGGCAGGGAAGCGTGGCAGAGCGGCCGAATGCACTCGCCTTGAAAGCGAGCGTGGGTAAAACCACCGGGGGTTCAAATCCCTCCGCTTCCGCAGCTAGTCGGATTCTCCCGATGCCTCTTCGCGCTCACGTTGACGGTCGGCGTGCAACGACTTGACCCGACGTTCCTCCCGCAGCACCTCGACGTGCTTGGTCCGTTCGGCCTCGAGCCAGTCGGGCATCTCGGCGAGGAGCGCATTGATCTGTTCGGTGGTCAGCGCCTCGGTCACCTCGCCGCGGATCAGGCCGGAGTTCGAGATCCCGAGCTTGGCGGCGACGAGGTTCTTGGGGTGCGGGCCGTTGGCGCGCAGGTCCCGCAGCCACTGCGGCGGGTCGGCCTGCAACGAGGTCAACTCCTCCCGGGTGATCGACCCGGCGCGGAACTCCTCGGGCGTTGCCGGCAGGTAGACATCAAGCTTCTTGGCGGCGGTGGCCGGTTTCATCGACTGCGAGCTCATGCTCGCAGCGTATCGCCCGGGGTAGCCTCGACGCGTGAGCTCGTCCCCGGAGACCCACCAGCCGAGTCCTGCGGTCTTCCGGCTCGCCTATGTCCCCGGTACCAATCCGGGTAAATGGGTGCGCATCTGGGGCGAACGTCACCCGGACGTGTCCTTGGACCTGCTCGCCACCGACGTCGCCGACGCCGCCACCGTAATCGCGGACAGAACGGCCGACATGGCGATCACCCGGCTGCCCGACTCGCTCACCCACGCCGATCCCGGTCCGCACCACACCATCACGCTCTACGAGGAGACGACCGTCGTCGTCATCCCGAAGGACCATCTGCTCACCGCGGGCGACGAACTGCAGCCGACGGACCTCGCCGGCGAGAACCTGCTGTGGCCGCTCGACGAGCCGCTCGTCGTGACCGATCGACCCGGAACCGCCGTCGACCACCGCCCGGCCACCACCGCCGACGCGATCGAACTCGTCGCTGCGGGAGTCGGATTGCTCGTGGTGCCGCAGTCACTGGCCCGGCTGCATCACCGTCGCGACCTGGACTATCGCCCGGTCACCGACCTCCCGACCAGCACCGTCGGCCTCCTGTGGCCGCAGCCGACCACCGAACTGGCCGACGAGTTAATCGGCATCGTCCGCGGACGCAAGACCACCTCGTCGCGCGGCTCCAGCGATCCGCCTCCGAAAAGGTCGGCCAAAGAGAAGGCGGCCGCCAAACGCGCAGCGCGGGAGGCGGCCGGGAAGGTGCCGGGGGCCGGGCGGTCCCGGAGTCGTTCTCGTCGACCGCGCTGACGAATCCACCGACCACCCACCCAGGAGCGATACATGTCCGCGCCGGCGATCACCGTCGAAGGCCTGACCAAACGTTTCGGACCCGTCACCGCCGTCGACAACCTGAGCTTCACCGTCGCGCCCGGCCGAGTCACCGGTTTCCTCGGCCCCAATGGTTCCGGCAAGACCACCACGTTGCGGATGATTCTCGGTCTCATGGTGCCCACCGCCGGGCGGGCAGTGATCGGCGACCGCGTGTACGCGGACATCCCACGACCCGCCCACCATGTCGGCGCGGCCTTGGAGGCATCGAGCTTCCACCCCGGCCGTACCGGCCTGGGACATCTGAAAACCCGTG
Organism: Gordonia sp. CPCC 205515; assembly: GCF_048537925.1. Classification (NCBI taxonomy): domain Bacteria; kingdom Bacillati; phylum Actinomycetota; class Actinomycetes; order Mycobacteriales; family Gordoniaceae; genus Gordonia; species Gordonia sp. CPCC 205515. The sequence continues at coordinate 30,312 of NZ_JBCLVJ010000019.1, forward strand.
CGCCGCAGATAGGAGTGAGCGACAGCCGGTGTCGCGAGGTCCTCGACTTCGTCGGGCTGACGGCGGCCGCCGACCGCCGAGTCGGCGGCTACTCGATGGGGATGCGCCAACGCCTGGGCCTGGCCGTCGCACTGCTCGGCGACCCGCAGATCGTCGTCCTCGACGAACCCGCGAACGGACTGGACCCGCAGGGCATCGTGTGGCTGCGGGAACTGTTCCGCGCGATGGCGCATCAGGGGAAGACAGTGCTGGTCTCGAGCCATGTCCTGGCCGAGGTCCGCAGCACCGTCGACGACGTGATCGTGATCGGGGCCGGCCGATTGATCCACGCCTCGACGCTGATCGAGTTCGAATCGCTGGCCCGCCACGAGATCCTGGTCCGCACCCCCGCCATCGACGCATTCCGGTCGCTGGCGGCGCAGTACCGATGGCCACTTGCCGAAGGGCCGGAAGGATTTCGGATCGCCGACATCGACGCCGCGACCGTTGGCGCCGCCGCCTTCGCCGCGGGTATCGAACTGCATCAACTCACCGACATCGGCGCCGACCTGGAGAGCGTCTTCCTCCACCTCACCTCGTCGGCCGATGCGCCGACCAGCCAGTTCGGGGAGCCACGATGAGCACCGCGGTCAACCGGGATACGGCAGGCATCGGCGACGCGTTGCGCGCCGAATACCGCAAGTTCACCTCCACCCGCATGTGGTGGGTTCTGCTGATCGCGATGGTCGGCTACCTCGGATTCATCGCGGTGGTCCTGACCTTCTCGATGACCGCCGACGTCGAGGGGCAACCGCGGCCGACGCTGACCGGCCCCGACCTCGCCGGCGCCATCTACTCCCTGGCCAGCCCGATGGGCTATGTCTTCGCGTTGGTCATCGGCAGTCTCGCGGTGATCGCGGAGTTCCGCCACAAGACGATCACCTCCACCCTGCTCGTCGAGCCTCGGCGCACGCTCGTCGTCGTCGCCAAAATGCTTGCTGCCGTTCCCATCGGGGCGTTGTACGGGGTGATCGGGACCGTGACGGTGGTGCTCGGAGCGGCCCCGCTCCTGTCCTGGCTCGGTGACGGCGCGTTCCTCACCGACGGCAGGATCATCGAGGTCATCGTGTTGTCGATGGTGGTGATGGTGCTGTGGACGGCGTTGGGCGTGGCATTCGGTACGGTCGTACCGAACCAGGTGGCCGCGATCGTCATCCTGTTGGCCTTCACCCAGCTCGTCGAGCCCATCGCCCGAATTGCCCTCGGCGCGTTCGACGCGACGTCGGGCGTCGCGAAGTTCCTGCCCGGCGCCGCGGCCGACGGGCTGATCGGGACGAGTTTCTACTCGATGATGGGTGCCGGCGCGACGGACCTACTGCCGCGATGGGCCGGTGGCGTCGTACTGGTGGCCTACATTGTGATCTTGGCGGTGGTGGGGCGTTACACGACGTTTCGGCGTGACATCGTGTGACCCGCTACCGCGCAGCGCTCTTCGCGACACCCACCTCGGGCACCCGGGACTCGAACAACCGTCCCCGCCGCTCCTCGAGCGCACGGCCCAGCGCGAACACGGTGTCGTCGTCGTAGGGATGTCCGACGAGCTGTACGCCGGTCGGCATCGACCCAGCGAAGCCGCTCGGCACCGCCAGCACCGGGCAACGGTTGTTGACGTTGAACGGGATGGTCAGCATCCCCTCGGTCCAGCTGACCCGCTGTCCCTCGATCTCGACGCCGTCAAAGAGGTTGTCGCCGGCCACAAAACCCACTGCTGCGGTGGTCGGGCAGATCAGCGCGTCGAAGCCGTCCATTGCCGCGGCCAGCGTTTGCTGCAGGGTGTACTCGGCGCGTACCGCGTCGAACATCGAGAGATGCTTGCGGACCTCGGTCATCAGCTTCAGGTACTCGGAGGTGTAGTCGCTGAGTAGTTCGGTGCGGTCGCCGACGAGGTTGTCGACGTTGGCCGACATCATCTGCGCGAAGTGGCCGGCGGTCGCGGTACGCAGGTCGTCGAGCGACCAGCCGATCGCGATCGGTTCGACCACGCATCCGGCCGCCACAAGCTCGTCCACCATCGCCGCGGTGTTCGCGGCGATCCGGGAATCGACCGTGTAGCCATCGAGGTCCGGCGAATAGGCGACACGCATGCCGGTCACGTCGCGGCCCGCGTCAATCCGCTTGTCGGGCAACGACGCCTGGTCAAGGCGGTGCTGACCGCTGATCAGATTCGTCATGCACAGCGCGTCACCGACGGTGCGGGCCAATGCGCCGTCACCCCGGTAGTAGTCCAGGCTCGTCGGTCCCGATCCGGGCACCCGACCATACGGGGCCTTGTACCCGACTGTGCCGGTGAAAGCGGCTGGACCGCGGGTGGATCCGCCGATGTCCGACGCGGTGGCCAGGGTGGTCATACCCGCAGCCAGTGCGGCGCCGGCACCACCCGACGAGCCGCCGGGCGAGAATTGCGGATCCCACGGGTTGCGGGTGACCCCCCACTTGCGCGACTGGGTGTAGGTCGTGATGGAGAACTCGGGAGTCGCAGTGCGCGCGTGGAAGACCGCACCGGCAGCGCGCAGTCGCTCGACGGTCGGGTGATCGGTTGTCGCCTCGATGCCGTCCCAGGCCAATGATCCCTCGGTTACCCGGTGGCCGGCGATCGCGTGTTTTTCCTTGACCGCCACGGTGATTCCATCGAGTGGGCGTGCATCGCCGTCGCGATAGCGGCGCTCGGACTCCCGAGCTTGGGTGAGCGCCTCGCCATCCATCCGTTCGATGATGGCGCCGAGTTCACCGTCCACCTCGTCGACACGTCGGAGTTGCGCCTCGAGCACCTCGACGGGTGAGACCTCACGCCGTCGGTAGCGGTCGAGCAGCTCGAGTGCGTCGGTGTAGCAGGGGTCGAATGTCATTGCAGGATCAGTCCTTTGCGACGAGTTCGGAAGTGTTGGTCTGGGCGAGCAGTGAGTTCGGTACCGCGGCGCGGAAAGCCTTGGCGTCGTGCGGCATCAGCGCGGTTGCGATGAGGGTGACGACCGCGCCGATCGCCAGGAACGACCATGCGGCAGTCCACCCGGCACTGTCGACGATGATCCCGAACACGGTGGGTGCGATGACGCCGGCCACCATGCCGCCGAGCAGGATCATGCTGGCGCCGATGCCGGCGGCCGACGGGGCGAGTTGTTTGAGGGGCAGGCTGAAGCAGCCGATATAGGTCGTGGCCGAAGCGCCGCCGCCGAGGGTGAGCACGGCGATCGTCGTTGCGACGTTCGGCATGTGGGGGACGAGCGCGATAGCGACACCTCCGATGACGATGCCGGGGACGATGAGTGCGATGGGCCGGCCGTCGATGCGGTCGGAGGCCCGTCCGGTGAGGACGATCACCGCGGCGGCCGCGAGTCCGGCGGGCAGCACGAGCAGTGCCGATGCCGACGCCGACAACCCGAAGTGCTCCTGCAGGTAGGTGGGCACCCAGGCGCCCATGCCCCACACGATCACGTCGTAGCCGAGGAAGGCGAGCGAGAACCACCACATCGCGCGCGACCGAAGCAGTGCGGTCGACCGGATCGAGGAACGTGGCGCGTCGGCGATGCCGACCATCGGCGCCGGCATCCGTCGTGCGAAAATCACGGTGACCGCCAAGCCGATCACCGAGATCGCCAGGAACATGCCACGCCAGCCGACCAGCGGCAGGAGCATCGCCGCGATGATCATCGCCAGCACCACGCCGACGGCATTGGCACTGTTCACCCAACCATTCGCCGTCATCCGCTCCTCGGGCGTGGACCGCTCGGCGAGCAGCTTCATCCCGGCCGCCGGGAAGATGCCTTGCGCCAGCCCGAACAACAGCCGGATCACCAGCAGCATGGCCAGCGACGCCGCGACCGCGGTCAACCCGGTGAAGACCGACCAGGCGACCAGCCCCGCGATCGCCACCCGCATCGCGCCGAAGCGGTCGGCCAGCATCCCGCCCGGCACCTGTGCGAGCGCATAGGCGATGAAGAACACCGAGACGACGAGACCCAGCTGGCCGTGCCCCAGGTCCAGATCCTTGCCGATCGACGGGAGTGCCACGCCGATCACCGAGCGATCGATGTAGTCGATGCACCACGCGGTGAACAGCAAGATCACGGTGGTTCGGGTTATGGGATTCATGCGGCCCTTTCGTCGTCGAACCGAGTGTCGTGGTCAGCTCCATCTATCCGAAGTGACCGCTGTCATACTCGTGTGGGTGCGACAGATGCTAGAACCGGACCGCCTTCGAACCGTCGAGCGGTGGATATTCGGCGAAGCTTTGCACTCCGTGCAGAATTCCGGTCAGGAACGAGCGGCTGAGACGCCGATCACGTTGTCCGACGACGATCATCTGCTCGTCGCGGCGCTCCAGGAAACGCCGCGCGCGCCGTGGACCGACATCGGTGCCCGGTTGGGGGTCAGCGGCACCACCGCGGCCCGACGATGGAATCGCTTGCGTTCTCACGGCGTCGCCTGGGTGGCCGCCTATCCGGCGCGGATGGTGCCGGTCACCGCCTTCTGCTGGGTGACGACGACGCCCGCCGCGCGTCGGCCGGTCGGGGTGGCGTTGGCCGGCCACAGTTCGTCGTACTGGGTGGAGCGACTCGACGGCGACCGCACCTACTTCGCCGGATTCGGCGCGACGTCGATGCGCGCCATGGACGCCGTCGTCGACGACTTGTGTGCGATCCCCGGGGTGACCGACGTCCAGATGCAATTCACCCGATCGGTGTTGCACGACGGCACGATCTGGCAGCCCCGGTTGGCCGGTCCGGTCGACCAGGACCATCCGCTGGTGTGGAGCCCCCGCGAGCCGGTCGTGGCCACGCCGTCGGCGAGTGACCTCGCGCTGTTTCGTGTCCTCGTGCTGGACGCGCGCGCAAGCAACCTGGAGTTGGCCGAGGCCTCCGGGCTGTCTGAACGCACGGTGCGGCGGCGGCTCGAGGAGATGTTCGGACCCGGAGGTCTGACGACTCGTTGCGACGTGAGTCGCGAGGCGATCGGAATGGGGACCAGCTTCTTCCTGTCGGTGCGGTGGACGGCCCGCTGGCAGACGTTGCTGGGCGTGGCCAACCGCGATCCCGGGGCGCGGCTGGTGGCCGGGGTCAGCGGGTCAGCGCCGTTCCTCCTGCATTTCTGGGCACGATCGGCCGCCGAGATGGACGCGGTCATCGGTCGTCTGCAGGCGGTGGTGCCCGACCTCGAGATCGAACGCATCGACGTCGCGGTGCGTGCGCTCAAACGGTTCGGCTTCTACTTCGACCCACACGGTCGGATCGCCGGGACGACCTTCGACGACCCGGCCCACGACTTCTTCGGGGCGGCGCTGGGTCGGGTGGCCGCTGAAACGTGAACCGCCCAGCTCAGATGGGCTGAGCTGGGCGGGTGGATTGGACAGGCGAGGGACTCAGCGAACCTTCTTCAGGTTGTAGTCGATCGTGGGGACGCCGAATCCGTACCCGGTTCCCTTGTAGCCGTGCGGCGTCTTCCGGTAGTCGACGCGGTCGTACCACAGCGAGATCGGATTGTCGCCGTACACAGCGGTGGTTCCGCCGTAGGTCCGCGGAATGATCGTTCCGTGGCTCAGATTCCACGGGCCGACTCCGTAGTAGTCCTGGTACTTGGTGTTGCCGATGACTCGGACATTCGATTCGGGCAATGGGATGAAGCCGTAAACGAAGGTCTGCTCTTTGTACTTCCCCGGCTCGATCTTGGCTTCCGCATGCCCGGCTCCGAGGCTGATCCCCATGACGGCTGCTCCGCCGACCAGGGCCCCCGCAATGATCGTTTTCAGTTTCACGACAGGCACGATAGCAATGTGGATCGCGGGCCGGTCAGCCCCGCGTCGTTCGTCCGAATGTATCGTCGCCGGGTGAGCACCAGCGCCGAATCCCACAAGGAACGCGAGGGATTGGGCCCGCAACTGCTCTTCGCTCTGGCCCTGCTGTCGGCCACCGCGCCCATCGCGACCGACCTCTACCTGCCGTCGTTCCCCGAGGTCCAGACGTCGCTGCACACCAGTGCCGCCGCGGTGCAGCTGACGCTGACCGCGTTTCTCGTGGGAGTGGCCGTCGGACAGATCATCTGGGGTCCGGTGTCGGATCGCTATGGCCGGCGACGCCCGCTGATCATCGGCTCGGCCGTTGCGGTGGGGGCCGGCGTCCTGGTGGTGCTGGCCCCGAACATCGAGACGCTGGTCGCCGCGCGGTTCGTGCAGGCAGTGGCCGCGGCGGGTGGCATGGTCATCTCCCGAGCGGTGATCGCCGACCTGCTGCGCGGCTTCGCAAGCGCCCGCTCGATGACGCTGATGATGACGATCACGAGTCTGGCTCCGGTGTTGGCGCCGGTCGTCGGCGGTCTGCTGGCCGGACACGTCTCCTGGCGCGGAGTCCTCGGGGTGATCCTGGCGATCACCGTGTTGCAGCTGATCATGGCGGTGACGACGGTCCGCGAGACGTTGCCGGCGGCCAAGCGTGCGCCGCGGCTGGGCTACGCCGACCTGCTCACGCGATTCCGGCGTCCCGCGTTCCTGGCCTACGTCCTGACGCAAGCCTTCGGTTTCGGCACGCTGATGGCCTACATCTCCAGTTCGTCGTTCGTGTACCAGAAGGTGCTCGGCGTCTCCAGCGCGATCTACGGGTTGTGCTTTGCGGCAAACGCGGTGGGGCTCACCGCGGCCGGCCTGATCTCGGCGCGACTGTCGCGGCGCCGCGTCCACCCGGCGCGCACCATCGGCTACGCGCTGCCGGTACTGATCATCGCCTCGCTGGGCGTGCTGGCGGCCGCGGCGTCGCCGATGCCCGGACTGCTGGTGGTGCCGTTGTTCGTCACGGTGTTCGCCTTCGGGTTCGTCGCGGGGAACTCCGCGGCACTCGCGATGGAACATTCTCGGGATGCGGTCGGTGCGGGCAGTGCGGTGCTGGGCGGCCTGATGTTCTTGGTCGGCGGATTGCTTTCCCCGCTCGGCGGATTGGCCGGTGACAATACCGCCGTCCCGATGGGCATCGTGATGACCGGTTCGGCGATCGTCGCCGCGATCAGTTTCGTCCTGGCGCGCCGCTACGTCTCCCGCCACCCGGACAGCGAGAAAGCGTTCACCCGGGGCTGAGTGCGAGCCGCTCTGCGGCAGAGGCGAATCCGAGCCATGTGTGCCGGTTTCCGGCCCAGCACCACCCGACCTTGGGTGCGCCGTTGTTGGCCTTGCCATCACGCCCGGTGCCCCGCGAGATCCAGATCGCCGGTGTACGAGAGTCCAAGCGGCCATTGGGCTTCCGCATGCGCGAACCAATTGTCATGAAGCAGTGGTTGGTCTCGAGTTGGTCGGGTTGCTGCAGTAGCCAGGCGATGCCCTCGTTGATCGTCAATGGAGTGCGGCCCGCGTCGACGATGGACGGCAACGCTTCATCGGGACTCCAGTTGACCATGTTGTCGCCGCGATCGAGGCCGGACAGCAGATAGAACGGAGCATCCGGCACATCGATGCCATCGATCGGCCCGAACTCGTCGAGGTCGGTCATGTCGACGACGACGAAGCCAGGCTTGCCATCGCGAGAGATCAACGGCGCCAACGACGATGGCGGTACGAGCTGGGGGTGCGGGACCAGGAGGGTGTCGTCGGGTGTCGTCGCCTGCGCGAGAACGCGCAGCCGATCGGCATCGATCTCGACACCCAGGTCGATCAGTCGGTCGGCTTGCGTACGAACGTCGGGAAGCGGGGTCATCGCGGAAAGACCTGTGCGTCAGCGCAACCCGAGCGACCCCATCAGGATCGGCCAGGAGGTCCGCAACTCGTCCTTCCAGTAACCCCACTTGTGCGTGCCGGTCGGTCGCATGGCGGTGGTGTACGGAATGCCGAGTGCCGACAGCCGCGAACTCATCTGTCCGGTGCAGAAGTACGTGCCCATCTCACCGAAGATACCCCGGAAGGTTTCGTCGAGCGGATCGTTGAGCAGGTCGTTGTACTTCCCGGGAGCGCCGTTGCCCGACGACATGTAGATTGTCTTGCCGCGCAACTTGTCTGCGATCAGATACGGATCGTGGGCGGCCCAGGCGGGATCGCCGATCGGACCCCACATGTTGTCGGCGTTGCCGCCGGCGCGGCTGACGTCCCACTGGGTGAGCAGCATGTTGGGCAGGCTGGAGACGTTCGCGCAGTCGCTGTAACCCGCGACACCGCGATACAGCTCCGGATGCCGAGCGGCCAGCGTCAGCGCCGCGACCCCGCCCATCGACGCGCCGGCGATCGCGTTGCGGCCGTTGCCGCCGAACTCGCCGTTGATGATCGGCGGCAGTTCGTTGGTCAGGAAGGTCTCGTACATGTACTTCTTGCCGATGCCCGGATCGACGGCCCGCCAGTCGGTGTAATAGCTGTGGGGGTCGCCGACCGGGGTGACGACGTTGAGCTTCTCGCTCGCGGCCAGTGACTTGACATCGGTCATCGCGTACCAGCCCGACTCCTGTGCGTGCGCCTCGGCGCCGTCAAGGAGGTACAGAGTCGGCCGCGGACCGTCGCCCGCCGGGTGTTGGATGTCGACGGTCACCGCGCGTCCCATCGCCGGCGACCAGACCTGCAGGCGTTCCCGACCGGGGATCGACGACTTCGACACCACGTATGGCTTCGACGGATCCGGGGCGGCTGTCGCGGTCGGCGCAGCGACCGTGCCGACACCCAGTACCGCCGCCACGGCCACCAACGCTCCCAGAGCATGGCGACGCCTTAGCGAAATCCGAATTTTAGTCACAACAGTCACTCCTGCCTCATGCGTACCGCCATTATGCGTGATCGGAGGTGGGTTCGACGAATCGCGAGACCGTATCGGGATCTCGTCGCCACGGAAGGATCATCCACCCTTGCCTCCGGTACCTGCGCGGCGTAGACTATCGAACATCAGTTCGAGCAGTCTGGGGGGTGAGGCTCGATGACCAGCAGCAATGAGAATGGCGACACCGGCGCGGAGATCGTCGGGCTCTACCGCGAACTCGACGACGTGCTGGACCGGATCATGGCCTCATCGACGTCGTCTGCTGGCTCTGACGTGGTGCTGGCGGTTGCCGAATCCCACGAACGCTCGGCCCGGCGGATGGCGTATGTCGGCCTGCGGCGGGTGATGGATTGCTCGGATCGCGGGGTACCAGAGCGTGAGGGTTACAGCCGGCTCACCGACTTCATGGTGCTGCACCTGCGGATCACCGACCCGGGTCGACGCCGCAAGCTGATGGCAGCGTTGTTGTCGATGTACTCGCTGACCGGGGACGTCCTGGACCCGAAGTTCCCGAACCTGGCGGCGGCGTTCGCCGAGGGGGCGATCGGCCCCGACCATGCATTGACGGTGATCAAGATTCTCGACAAGATCCCGGCCGCGGTGGAACCCGAGTTGCGGGACAAAGCCGAAGAAGTGATGGCCGGTTACGCCCGCGATCACGAACCCAAAGAACTCATTGTCCTGGGTGCCGAGTTGTTGGCTCACCTCGACCCCGACGGCACCCTGACCGACGACAAGGACCGAGCCCGCCGGCGCAGCCTGGAACTCTCGAAGCAGGACGCCCAGTTGATGAGCACCCTGGAAGGACACCTCGACCCGGTCACCCGAGCACTGCTGGATGTGGTGTTCGCGGCCTGGGCGGCTCCCGGCATGAACATGCCGGGCGATCCCGACTCGCCGAAAGGCAGCAGCGACGACATCGACATCGAGGTTCTGAAGAAGGCAGCCCAGCGGGACTACCGCACCCCCGCCCAACGCAATCACGATGCGCTGCACGCACTGTTGGATGCGGTCGTCAACGGCGGAGTCCTCGGGAGAAGCCATCGAGGCCTGCCGCCGCAGTTGATCATCTCCATCACCGACACCGCCCTGCGCGAACAGGCGGGGGTGGCGACCACCGCCAGCGGTGCCTTGTTGCCGATCTCGGAGGTGATCGAGTTGGCCGCCGAGGCGCAGCAGCACCTCGCAGTCTTCAAAGATCACAGTGCAGAACCGCTGTATCTGGGGCAGGCCAACAGGTTTGCGAACCAGGCACAGCGGTTCATGTTGTTCGCGCGGGACGGCGCGGTGTGTACCTGCCCGAATTGCACTCAGCCGTTCACTCATCTCGAAGCCCATCATGCGGAGAAGGATTGGGCGCAGGGCGGGTTCACCGACATCATCGATCTGGCCGGGGCGTGCGGCAAACACAATCGGATGGTCGGTGACAAGCCGGGGCAGTGGTCGACCCACATCATCAAAGACGGACCCGACGCCGGGCGTCCCGCGTGGGTGCGCAACGGCCGTGACGGACGCCGCGGGAAGCCGCAGGTCAACCGGAGCGGGATCGTCGGGGCGGAACTGGCACGCCGGTTGCGGGAACGGCACCGACCACCGGATAAGGAGAAGAACTCGCGGACAGTCGAATCCGCGCCCAGTACCGGACCGCCGGTGAGGCCCGAGGAACGACGACGCGTGCCGCGGTTGATTGCGGCGGGGTGGGCAGTCAACACTCTCCGGCAGTGACCACCCCCGTTCCCTGAGACCTCAGGGAACGGGGGCGGGGCTCCTCGCTGCTCAGGGGAGCGGGCGTCACACGACCGTCGCGGTCACCAGGAGGTACTCCCACTGCATCGTGCCGTCGGTGATGTGCTCGTCGGCGAGCTCGGCGATGGCGGCGTCGAGGGCCGCGGTCCGCGTCGAGTCGTCCGCGAGCCCTCGATAGGTCGCGACCATGGGTCCGTAGTGGGCCTTGAAGAAGTCGCGAAACGCAGCGCCGTCGTCGAACCTATCGATCGTGACGCTCTCGGTGCGGGCCTCGACGTCGGTCACCCGCTCGCCGAACAGCGCGCGGACATGGTCGACGTCGCCCCACAGGACGCCCGGCTGCGCGCCGGGCAGGGGCGGCGGTGCATAGGGCTTGAGCACGGAAAACAGCTGCCCGATGAACCCGGCCGGGGTCCAGTTGATCAATCCGATCCGACCGCCCGAGCGGGTCACTCGGATCAACTCGACCGCACATCGCTCGTAGTGCGGCGCGAACATCACCCCGACGCAAGAGACCGCGCAGTCGAACTCGCCCTCCGCGAACGGGAGATCCTCGGCGTCGGCGGTCCGCCACACGATGCTGCGATCCCCCGCCGACGATTCCCCGACGGCGAGCAACTCAGGCACCAGGTCGGTCGCCACCACGTGCGCCCCGGCGTCGGCGGCCGCGATCGCCACATTGCCCGCCCCGGCGGCGACGTCGATGACACGCGGCCCCGCGGAGATCGGTACCGCCTCGACGAGTCGCCGGCCGAGCGAGCCGATCAACTCGGCGACCGCCGGGTAGTCACCCGACGCCCATAGCGTCCGATGCCGTGCCTTGAGTTGCTGATCGGAGATGTCGGTGATGGTCATGACCTGGTCCTTTCAATCGGTGGTGACACCAGCATCACGCGACCCGCAGGTGTCGCTCCAGACCAGGAAATGAACCACCCGCAGTACAGAATCTGTACTGGCCATCAACCCGGAGACGGGTGTGTACTTGAGTCGACGGAGGTGATCACCGATGGCTTCGTATGGACAATTCTGCCCGGTCGCCAAGGCGATGGAACTGCTCGACGAGCGCTGGACGATCCTGATCGTGCGCGAACTTCTCTTGGGCAGTAGACATTTCAACGAGCTGCGGCGAGGTGTGCCGAAGATGTCGCCGACGCTGCTCACCAAACGCCTGCGCGGACTCGAGCGTGCCGGGGTGGTGCGGCGGGCCGAGGTCGGCGGTCGTGCGGTCTACACCCTCACCGAGATGGGTGACGAACTCAGTGAGGTGGTTGCCGCATTGAGCCAGTGGGGGATTCGGTGGATCGCCGAACTCGGCGACGCCGACCTGGATCCGCATCTGCTGCTCTGGGACATGCGGCGCACCGTTGCCGTGGAGCACTGGCCGCGCCGACGCACCACCATCGCGATCTCCTTCACCGACGTGGTGGGTAAGGCGTCGTCGTGGTGGATGGTGGTCGCCGACGGCGATGTCGAGGTCTGCGATTTCGATCCCGGCTTCGACGTCGATGCCACCATGGTCACCGACCTGCGAACCCTGACCCGCGTGTGGCGCGGCGACCAGGATTGGTCAACAGCCTTGGGTACCCGGAAGATTCGCATCACCGCACCGTCGATGGTGGCGCGGGCGGTGCCGGGCTGGCTCGGTCAGGGTGCCTCCGCGGCCATTCCACGTCCTGCCTGATCAGTCGGGAAGCATTGTCCTACAACCAGTCCCGACGTTTGAAGCCGAGGTAGAGCGCGGCGACCATCACCACGATCAGTATCGAGCTCGTGACGAAACCGAGGGTGTGGGAGTACCCCGGGAATGGCACGTTCTGACCGTAGAACCCGGTGATCGCGGTGGGTACCGCGATGATCGCTGCCCACGACGTCAGTTTCTTCATCACCGTGTTCAGGCGCGCGTCGGCCAGTGACAGATTGGTCTCGAACACTGTGGTGACCATGTCCCGCAACGACTCTGTCCATTCCGCTGCCCGCAGCGCGTGGTCATAGAGATCGGAGAAGTGCGGATCGAGCTCCGACGGTGCGTGATTCTCGAAGCGGCGCCGCTGAATTCCGGCGATCACCTCCCGCATCGGCAGCACCACGCGGCGTAGCAGCACGAGATCCTTGCGCAGGTCGTAGGTTCGGCGTTGCAGGGCGCGACCCGCGACCTTCTCGTCGAACAGCATGCTCTCCACGTCTTCCATCGCATCGTCGATCCGTTGCACCGCATCGAAATGTCCGTCGACGACGACGTCGAGCAACCCGTGCAGTAGTGCGCCGATGCCGTACTGTTCGCCGCCGATATCCGCCCAGCGGTCCACGACCGAATCCATGTCGAAGCACTCGGTCCGGCGCACGGTGATCAACGTGTTCTTCTTCACGAAGATCGAAATACGGTGCAGGTCAAAGAGAGTGGAGCGCTGACTGCCATCGCCGGAGATCCGCGGCGATTCATCGCGGTCACCGAGTGCCGGATCACGCATCGTGACCGCGTAGACCATCAGGAACGTGTGATGGGCGTAGGTCACGGTTTTCACGCGTTCGCTGGCGGCAATGGTGTCCTCGACGGCAAACGGGGACAGGTCGAGTTCGCCGGCGAGTCGGCTCATCGTCTCGTGCGTCGGGCATTCCAGGTCGGCCCAGACCAGCAGATCGGGATCCTCGAGGCAACTCGACACCTTGTCCAGCGTGAAGCCGTCGATCGGCTTGCCGTTCCGCCAGATCTGCCCGCGGATGCGTTCTCCCATGCGGCCAATCCTGCCACCGCGGGCACTGGCAGGATGTCCGGCATGGCCGCCCGGATTCCGTCCCTCACCGGCATCCGCGCCGTCGCCGCCCTCGCCGTCTGTCTGACCCACGCCGCGTACTGGACCGGGCACTACACCGACGATTACCTGGGTCGGTTGCTGTCCCGATTCGAGGTCGGCGTGGCAATCTTCTTCGTGCTGTCGGGGTATCTGCTGTTCGGGCCGTGGGTTCGGGCCCTCGCCGAGGATCGTGCGGTGCCGTCGACCGGCCGCTACTTCTGGCACCGCGCTCGCCGCATCCTGCCGGCGTACTGGATCACCGTGATCGCGGTCTATCTGCTCTTCGGGTTCTACACCCCGCCCGACGCCTCGCCGACGGGGCAGGGGTGGTCGGGCTTCCTGCGCAACATGACCCTCACCCAGGTCTACGGCGTCGGACACCTGCATTCGGGACTCACCCAGATGTGGAGCCTGGCCGCCGAGGTCGTCTTCTACCTGGTGCTGCCGCTTTTGGGTTACCTGCTGGTCGTCGTGGTGTGTCGTCGACGGTGGCGGCCGGATCTGCTGCTCGTGGGGATCGGTGCGCTGCTGCTGATCTCGCCGATCTGGACGATCGCGATCGCCGGCTCGGCGGGTGTCAACCCGACCGCGCGATTGTGGGCGCCCGCGTTCTTCGGCTGGTTCGCCGCCGGCATGGGACTGGCGGTCTGCGCCCGCCTCATCCGATCGTGGCCGGCCACTGCCTCGGTGACGGTCGCGGTGGCGGCGTTTCTCCTCTCGGCCACCGCGATCGCCGGGGAACCCACCATCACCCCGCTGTCCGGGTCGGCCGCCGTCGTCAAGCACGCGCTGTACGTGATCATCGCGATCGCGCTGATCGGACCACTGGCCATGGGTGACCAATCCGACTGGTGGGCACGGCTGTGTGGCAGTCGGCCGATGGTGTGGCTGGGTGAGATCTCCTACGAGTTCTTCCTCGTCCACGTGGTGGTGCTGGAGATCGTCATGGACCTGCTCGGCTATCGGGTCTTCGCCGGATCCGCCCCGATCGCGTTCGCGGCGACGACCGCCGCGAGCATCCCGATCGCGTGGCTGCTGCACCGGCTGACCGTGCCTGTGATCGCCCGCGGACGCCGGTTTGACGCTGATTCCGCACGTACGATGGGGTGATGGTGGACTACCGGCCTCCCGCTCTGCGGGCCGACATCACATCCAGCGACCAGATCCGCGCATGGTGTGATCAGTCGCGGCTGCCCGGCGATCGGCCGGAGCTCTCCGACATCGCCGCGGTCCTCGTCGCGAGCGGGTTCATCACTCCCCCGGGCCGCGCGATCGTCGTACGGCGCGTCTCCACCGGGCTACCGATCCCCACGCTGCCCGAGGGGTACGGCGAGCTCCGCCGACTCCAGAAGGCGATCGCCCAGCTCGAACATCAACTCGCGAATCCAGTCGTACCCGGCGTGGTGGCCGCGGTCATGCGCAACCGACTCAACGGCCTGCATCGACGGCGGGAGGACGCCCGCAAGGTCATCGTCGGGGGCAAGGGCATCTTTGCGACCGGCACTCGGGGCATCCGGCGAGAGCGCCGGGAGAATGTCTACCTCGAGATCGAGGAGCGGGAACGGCTTTTCGGCGGACTGCTGTGTACCCCCACCCCGAACGTGAACTCGTCGGGCTATATGCGCCGAGCCGGGAACGCCGCGATGGACCGACTCGCCGGGGTCGTCGGACAGGTCGCCAACAAGTCCGGGTATCCGCAGGCCGGACAGTGGGCGAGCCAGATCCTCGCGCCGGAGAACGAGCCGACGACCGACGCCACCCGGAACACCCCCGGCAGCGCCGCCTTCGTCGACGGGTACGAGACCCTGCTGTTCCTCGCCGCCCACTTCTACGACCGCGTCGTCGGCAACCCCGCGTGGCTGTCGGATCATTTCGAGTTGCAGCGCACCCAGGTCAACCTGCATGCCGAACTCGCCGAGGTCTCCGCCGACGTGATCGCGTTGCGGGCCGTCCGGATCGATCTCGATCGGGCCAAACGCAACGGCGGCTTCGACCCCGGCCTCGCCGAGCAGATCGATCGTCGCGAGACGACCCTGCGGCCGGTGTGGTCCGAACTCATCGACCGGGTGCAGGCGCTCGGCGAGGTCGCCGCCGTCGTCGAGTCGGCGGCCATCGAGCTACGGGTGCTCGCCGAGTACAACCGGACGACGACGATCGACGGGCGTATCGACGCGTTGATCGCCCGCTCCGGCGACCGGGAGTTGTCGGTGGACAACTCCAAGCGCCTCACCGAACAGGTGCGCGCCGGCGAAGAGCAGCTCCGGATCTATCGAGATGTGTTGCAGGGCAACATCGCCCGACTGTCACCGGCGGTGCCCAGGGAACTCCCGGAACGCTACGAGCCGTCGTAGAACCTCAGGCGTAGCCTCCCGTTACCTGGACCACGCGCGGAGATACTCCTTCTCCGTGTCGCGCAGCCGACGCAGTGTGTGCGCCTCGACGTCGACAACCGCCATCTGCGTGCTCGCCACGCACGCCGCCTTGGTCGTCGTGTCCTCGCCGGCCGGTCGGATCTCGTAGCCGATGGTGAAGTCCACCGATCGGTGTCCCTTGATCCACATCCCGACCTGCAGCGGCGAGTCGTCGTGCCGCAACTGCCGCTGATAGCGGATCTCGACATGCACGATCATCGCGCTGGTGATGAGCGGTGCGTACTCCTCGCCGGCCGACAGCAACCACGCGATCCGGGCTTCCTCCATCAGGGTCACGATGCGCGCATGGTTGATGTGCCCGAATGCGTCCATATCCGACCACCGCACCGGAACGTCGGCGGAGAAGGCGAACTCGTTGTGCGCCAGACCTGGATGCCCGGTACGCTGTCGCCCATCATGTCGCTGGTCCGCGGTGGCCATGTCCCTCCTGGTGGGTTTCGAGTACTGGGAGTCGATGTGCCCGGCGGACCGGCGTTTTCGTCGGCGAGGGGGCGCCAACGACTACTGATCGACGGAACCGGACGGGTCCGTTCGACAGTAGACGACCAGTGAGGATGCAGGGTGGGCGCTCCGAGATCGATTCGTGCTGTCGGGCTTGTCGCGTGCATCGTCGCGGCAGTTTTCCTCGCCCCGGTGACAGTGGCTGCGGCAGCACCGCAGGACGCCCGGATCGTCTCGGTCACCCAGGAGACCCCGACCCGCGCCTCCGTCTGGACCTATTCGCCTTCGATGCACAAACAGATCAAGGTCTACGTCCTCACCCCGCGACACCGCACCCCGTCGAGCGTCCCGCCGAATCGTCCGACGCTGTATCTGCTCGACGGAGCCGGCGCGAAGGGCAACGTCAGCGATTGGTTGCGGGTCGGCGGGGCCGAGCAGTACTTCGCGGACCAGGATGCGACCGTCGTGCTCCCGGTCGGGGCCTACGGCACGTTCTATGCAGACTGGGAGCGTGCGGACCCCCGCGTCGGCAAGCCGATGTGGGAGACGTTCCTGACGAGAGAACTGCCGCCCCTGATCGACGCACGGTTCGGCGGCGGCGACCGTAATGCCATCGCCGGGGTGTCGATGGGCGGTCAGGCCGCCTACTCGCTCGCCGCGCGGCATCCATCGCTGTATCGCGCGGTCGCGTCGCTGAGCAGTTGCCCCCGCACCTCGACCCCCGCGGGTGAGGCCTTCGTCCGCGCCACGATCGCTCGCGGCGGTGCGGACGCCGACAACATGTGGGGCCCACCGGGGTCGCCGGGATGGCGCGCGCACGACCCGGGCCTGCGACTCGACGCACTGCGCGGCAAGCGGCTCTACCTCTACGCCGGTGAAGGTCAACTCGGCCCCGCCGACACCACCCGCACCGTCACGCCGGAGGAAGGTGCCTACCAGGTGGTCTTGGCGACCTCCGCGGCGCTCGAGGTCGCGGCGTACGACTGCTCACAGCAGTTCGCCACGCAGATCCGCAACCAGCGGCTGCCCTTCGTCGATGGATTCACGGCGGTCGGCACCCATCACTGGTACTACTGGGCACGTCAGCTCCCGCACATGTGGGAAGCCATGTCGCCCGGACTCTGACCCCTTCTCACCACGTAGGCCACACGGGTATCCTCGGCACCATAGGTGTGACCGTGTCCGGTTGATGGCACGGCGGCGTCGCACCGCCCGGGGAGGAGTCGAGTTGAAGTCGAAGCGTGTCGCTGCAGTGGTGTCGGCTGCGGTGATCGCTGCTGCGACGACGGTGGCCGGGGTCGCCCACGCCGAACCACGTCCCGTCGCCCAGATCTCCAAGGTCGCCAAACTCGGTCCGCTGCGCACCGACATCTGGGTGACGTCGCCCGCAATGCGGGGCAAGGTCAAGGTGTCGGTGCTGACCCCGCAGAACAGCAGTGGGCCCCGCTCGACGGTGTATCTGCTCGACGGCGCCGACGCGGGGGAGAACGTCAGCGACTGGATCTCCAAAGGACGTGCCGGAAAGTTCTTCGCCGACAAGAATGTCAACGTCGTCCTACCCACGGGAGGCGCCGGCAGCTTCTACACGAACTGGGCGCACAAGGACGCCAAGCTCGGGAAGCCGCAGTGGGAGACGTTCCTCACCAAGGAACTCCCCCCGCTGATCGACGCACGTTTCGACGGCACCGGCCGCAATGCGGTCATCGGGCTGTCGATGGGCGGACAGTCGGCGTTCGCGCTCGCCATCCGCCACCCCAGCCTCTACAGCGGGATCGCGTCATTGAGCGGCTGCCCGCCGGTCTCCGGCCCCGCCAACGAGGCCTACGTCCGCACCACCGTCGCCAAGAGTGGCGGCGACGCCACCAACATGTGGGGTCCCTTCGGATCGACCAACTGGTCGGCGCATGACCCCAGCCTGCACCTGAACAAACTGCGCGGAAAGAACATTTTCCTCGCGGCCGGGTCGGGAGCAGTCGGACCGCTCGATCTCACCGCACCCGCAGATCCCAAGGACGGTCCCCGCCAAGCGGTGACCGCCGCCGGTTCGGCACTCGAACTCGGTGCCTGGCGCTGCTCGCTGGAGTTCGCTGCGACCTTGCGCGCCAACAACATTCCGTTCACCGACGGATTCCGGTTGATCGGCACGCACAACTGGGTCTACTGGGAACGCGACCTGCCGGTGGCCTGGCCGACAATATCGCGAGGCCTGTAGGGCGTTTCGGACTCAGCCCCGTCGACTCCACTCGTCGGCGAAGGCCAGGAACGCGTCGTTCTCGGCCGGGGTGGTGACGGTGACCCGGGCGCCGGTACCGGCGAATGGCCGGATCACCACTCCCGCCTCGACGCACGCCGCCGCGAAATCCATCGTCTGATCGCCGAGTTCGAGCCACACGAAGTTCGCCTGGGTCTCCGGGACCCGATAACCCAGCGCCCGCAGCCGTTCGGACACCCGCACCCGCTCGGCGACGACGGCGTCCGTGCGGGCGAGGAGTTCGTCGCCGGCCTCGAGGCAGGCAAGTGCGGCCCTTTGTGCGACGCTGCTCACCGAGAACGGGACGTGGATCTTGCCCAGCGCGGTGATCACCTCCGGATCGGCGATGGCATAGCCCACGCGTAGGCCGGCAAGGCCGTAGGCCTTGGAAAAGGTGCGCAGCACAACCAGGTTCCGGAACTCGCGATGCAGCGCGATCGCGTCGTAGGCCTGGTCGGAACCCAGTCGGAGGTATTCGAAGTACGCCTCGTCGAGCGCGACGATGATGTCGGCGGGCACCTTCGCCAGGAACGCACGCAGATCGTCGGCCTGCACCACCGTCCCGGTCGGATTGTTCGGGTTGCAGACAAAGATCAGGCGCGTGCGATCGGTGATCGCCGCCGCCATCGCGTCGAGGTCGTAGACGAGGTCGCCGGTCAACGGCACCTGCACCGGCGTGGCACCGGCCACCCGGGTGGCGAGGGGATAGGTCTCGAACGACCGCCAGCCGAACACCACCTCGTCGCCGGGGCCACTGGTCATGGTGATCAGGTTCTGACACAGGATCACCGACCCGCAGCCCACCTGGATCTCACTCTCGGTGACGCCGAGACACTTGGCCAGGGTTGCGGTGAGTTCCACCATCCCGTTGTCGGGATAGCGGTTGACCGAGGCGGCGGCGGTGGTGATCGCGTCGAGCACGCTCGGCAGCGGCCCCTCGGTGACCTCGTTGCTGGCAAGCTTGATCGCCCCGGGAAAAGTCTTTCCGGGCACGTAGACGGGCAGATCGTCGAGGTCGGGACGGATGCGCAAGCTCACCCGTCAAATGTAGGACTCCGGCCCCCGAACAGCCAAAACAGCACTGCTGTCCACGCGGTTTGCGTCCGCGCGCCGCGTGTGTGTAACCTTTCGCTTCGGCAGTTCGAAAGGACTCCGCCGGGAGGCGTGCCAGAGCGGCCGAATGGGATTCACTGCTAATGAATTGTCTCGCTAAAACGGGACCGGAGGTTCAAATCCTCTCGCCTCCGCCGACCGTGGTCGCGCCGACCGCGGTGATAACTGAATAGCTACGCGCCCGTAGCTCAACGGATAGAGCATCTGACTACGGATCAGAAGGTTTGGGGTTCGAATCCCTACGGGCGCACTCCACACATCCCGCCACCGACACCGGTGGCGGGATGTTCTGTCTCACGGCGCCGCTAGGGTGTGCCCTATGTCGGAGGAGCGGGAGATCGTGGTCAGTGGCGTGGTCGTCCGCAACCGCGCCGGCGACCTGCTCACCGTCCGCAAGCGCGGAACCGAGCGATTCATGCTGCCCGGCGGAAAGCCCGAGCCCGGGGAATCGGCGATCGAGACGGCCGTACGGGAATGTGCCGAAGAGGTCGGGCTACGGGTCGACGCGAATGGTCTGCGGCATCTGGGGACCTATCGCACGGCGGCGGCCAACGAACCCGGCCACGCGCTTGTGGCCAGCGTCTTCGCCCTGGGGGAGCCGGTCGAGGCGGTGTCGGCGGCCGCGGAGATCGCGGAGGTGCGCTGGCTCGATCTGTCTGCGCCGCTGCCCGGCGATCTCGCTCCTCTGCTCATCGAATGCGTTATCGGAGACCTCTGAGGATTGATAACGATATAGGTGATGAGGAAGCGATTGCGACAATCGTTGGCTATGGTGACCTGCGGGACGGTTGATCAACTCACGCTCGGCACACCAAACGCGAAAGGGATCGCCACAATGTCACCAAATCCCGTTGCACGATATCTTGCCGAATTGTTCGGCACATTCTGGTTGGTCTTCGGTGGTTGCGGTAGCGCGATTTTCGCCGCCAAACAAGTTGCCCAGGCCGACAACGGCACCAATCTCCAGGTCGGCATCGGCTACCTCGGTGTCGCCCTGGCCTTCGGTCTGACCGTCGTCACCATGGCCTACGCCGTCGGCCACATCTCCGGTGGACACTTCAATCCGGCGGTCACCCTCGGTGCGGCGGCCAGCGGTCGCCTGCCGTGGAAAGAGCTACCAGGGTACTGGATTTCACAGGTCGTCGGTGGTCTCGTTGCCGGCCTCATCCTGTGGCTGATCGCCTCCGGCAAGGACGGGTTCGACCGGGTCGGCAACATGGCCGCCAACGGCTACGGGGAGCATTCGCCGGATCATTACGGCCTCGGTGCGGTCATCGTCGCCGAGATCGTGCTGACCGCCTTCTTCATCATGGTGATCCTCGGCGCCACCGACGATCGAGCACCCAAGGGATTCGGTCCGCTGGCAATCGGCTTGTGTCTCACCCTCATTCACCTCATCTCCATCCCGATCAGCAACACCTCGGTCAACCCGGCCCGCTCGACCGGCGTCGCATTCTTCAACGCCAACGGAGCACCGGCCCAGCTGTGGGTGTTCTGGCTGGCACCGCTGATCGGTGGCCTCATCGGCGGCATCCTGTACCCGCTGCTGTTCGAGAACGGGAAGCTGTCCTTCGGCAACAACAACACTGTCGCGCGCTGACCGCACGGCATTGACGCGCTGAGCCAGCGCACGATCGCGTCCGGCGAGATCGGACACCGGCTGAGACAATCCTCGCCATGGAATTGCTCATCCTGGTGCTCGTCGGCGCGATCATCGTCACGGCCATCGCCGATCGACGGGACATGCAGCCGGCCCTGATCATCATCGTGATCGGGTTGGTTGTTTCCTTCATTCCCGGAATGCCGAAGGTCGAACTCGATTCGCACATTCTGCTGACCGTGGTATTGCCGCCGCTGCTGTATTCGGCGGCGCTCGGATTCTCCTTTCCGAGCTTTCTGCGCAACCTGAAACCCATTCTCGGCCTCGGTGTCGCGATGGTCGTGATCACCGCGCTCGTCGTCGGGTGGGTGGCCTCGCTGGTGATCGCCGAGTTCACCTTCATGCTCGCGCTGCTACTCGGTGCCATCGTGGCACCGCCGGACGCGGTCACCGCGGTCGCGATCGGCCGCAAGCTCGGTCTGCCCAAACGGCTCATGACGATCCTCACCGGCGAGAGTCTGGTGAACGACGCGGCCGCGCTGTCGCTGTTCGCGATCGCCATCTCGCAGCTCGCCGACACCCACTCGTTCATCGCGAATCCCCTGCTCTTGTTCGGCTACAACGCGATCCTGGGTCCCGTCGTCGGTGCGGCACTCGGCTTCCTGGCGTTGTGGATTCGCCGGCATCTGCGGAATCCGGCGCTGGAGACCGTGCAGGGCTTCGTCGTGCCGTTCGCCGCGTTCCTCGCCGCCGAACACCTACACGCCTCCGGGGTGCTCGCGGTGGTCATCGCCGGATTCATCGTCGGATCGGGATCGGTGCACGCCGGGTATCAGACGCGGCTGCAGGAGCGCTACGTGTGGAACTCCGTCGACGTCCTGCTCGAGGCATTTGTCTTCGCTTACATAGGGTTACAGCTGCGGTTCATCATCGAGGACCTGCAGGAGGCGCGGGAGTCGTTGGTACACATCGCCGTTGTGTCGCTGTTGGTGCTCGTCGTGGTGCTGCTGATCCGGCCGCTGTGCGTGTTCGTCATGTTCGGCCGCGGCGTGGTCAGCCGCCGCATCGACGCCAACGCCCCCACCGAGATCGGTGCGCAGCCCCGCCGCCCGGCGTCGCGGGGACAACCGAAGGACCCGGACCGACCACCGACACGGCGGCAACGCTGGGCGCAGCGTATCGATCACCGACCACTGACCTGGCAGGAGTCGATGGTCGTCGCGTGGACCGGTATGCGGGGCGTGGTGACCCTGGCCGCGGCCTCCGGTATCCCGCTCACCGTCGCGTCCGGTGAACCGTTCCCTGAACGGTCTGCGATCCAGGCGATCGCCTTCGTCGTGGCCGTCGGCACCATCCTCATCCAGGGTGCGACCCTGCCGTGGCTGATCGGGCGACTGCACCTGCACAACGAGGACGAGGAACGCTACGACCACGAACAGACCGCCCGCACCGAAGAGATCGTGCACCTCGCGGCCGACGACGTGCTCGCCGGGTTCGTCGCCGCGCCGCCGAGCGAACTCGACCCGTCGACGGTCGACTTCATCAAGGAGACTGTCGCCCGACAGTCCCGCGACGCCGAGGAGATGCCGGACCCGGACGCGCACACCGCCCGCACCGACGCGTTCGCCGCGCTCTACCGTGCGGTGCTCGGCGCCCAACGTGACGCGCTGGTCGCCGAACGCGACGCGGGCACCGTCGACGACGAAGCGGTGCGGGCCATGCTCGAACGACTGGACCTGCAGGAAGCCGGCCTGTCGGCGAGGTTGGAGAGTCGCCTCTGACCGGTGTGTCAGGGTCGCGTCGTAGGGTCGAGGCAGACGGTCGCGACTGCGGAAGGAGGCCGGGGCCATGACACAGCCGGGACCACCGACCGGACCCGCGTCCCGCGTCGGCCGCGATCCGCTGACCGACCTGTATGCCCGGCCGCTCGAGCGGCTGTATCCGCCGCTGGGATTCGGACCCGGTGGCATGCCGATGACGGTCACCGGTGAGGCCCCGCCCCCGGGTCGTCCGGCAGTCGCCGACGCATCCACGACACCGGAACCGGCCCGCGACACCCCGTCGCCGGTCGCGGCTGCGGGTCGACGACGGTCCAACGCGCGCGGCATCGTCGCGTTCCTGGTGATCCTGCTGCTCGTCGTCGTGCTCGGCTACCGGTTGCTCGGTCGCGGTGGTGACGAACTCGACACCGCGACCCGCTCCACCGGTCCGGTGCAGATCACCGAGTTGCCGCAGGTGACCCCGGGCGTGCCGACGGCACCCGGCGACACCCCGGGCGCAATTCCGGGAGTGCCGACCGAACCGGGTATCGCAGCCGGTAAGGAGGTCGTCTACGAGGTCACCTCGGCGACCTCGACCAGCGCGCCGACCATCATCTACGTCGACGCCGTCGGACTGCGGACCACGGTGGGTGCGACCATCCCGTGGTCGGTCACGTTCACCGGGACGTCGAACCCGCTGCGCATTCTGGTGCTCGCCGGGACCGGCGACGCGGCCTGCACCATCAAGGTCGATGGACAGGTCATCGCGCGTGACGAAATCGACGACGCATCCCCGCGCCGAACGGTGTCGTGCCGCGGCTGACGCCCGTCCGCACACGAACTGCCGACCAAACGTGCTCATCAAACGTGTGCGGAGGTCCCGAGGTCGCTACCGTAGACCCGTGAGTTCTTCGCAGACAGCCCCAGAGAACACCGCTGCGTCCGAGGGCGGCACGCCGTCGAGTGATTTCAAGACGATGATCACCTGGCGCGGCGAGGGCGCTGACCGGCTCGAACAGGTGCGCCTGCAGGTCAACGGCGCCCGGATCAAGGCCTACGGTCGCATCATCGCCGCCGCCACCGACGACCACGAGGCGTTCTCCGCGTCGTACGAGTTGGTCACCAATGACCTGGGCGTGACCAAGCGTCTGTCGGTGCACCTGCTCAAAGCCAGTGGCGAAACACAACTGGGCATCGCGCGTGACGGTGAACACAACTGGCTGGTCCAGCGGCCGGACGGCACCACAACCCGCAGCGACTTCAACGGGGCCGAGGACGTCGACCTGGCGTTGTCGCCGATGTTCAACTCGCTGCCCATCCGCCGGCATCACCTCACCGAGGGCACCGCAGAGCGTGAGGTGCCCGTGGTCTACCTCTACCTGCCGGGCAATGTCGTCGAACCCGCGACGCTGCGCTACACGGCCGGCGCGAGCGCCATCGGTGTGGTGTCACCGGTGGCGACCTCGACGATCACCGTCGACGACAACGGCTTCGTCGTCGACTACGCGGGACTCGCCAAGCGCGTCTGAGCGCGGCGGCTCAGCCCATCCACACACGAGCCCGGTGTGCCTGGCGCCGCAGCTCGGACGCCCAGCCGTCCGCGCCGATCTGCACACCGGTGATCGGTTGGGGAGCCTCCCCGGCGATGGCGTCATAGGCCAGCCGCGCCCGGTGCCCGTCGTCGACGAGTATCTCGACCGTGCCGTGATCGCGGAGCTCATCGCGGGCCGCGATCAACCTATCGATGGTCTCCGACAGAACGTTGAGCAGCGCAACCCCGTTCGCCTCGAGCATCGCGCGCTGCAGGGCCGGTGCGGTCCCGGCCACCCGGGTGCCGTCACGGAAACTCCCGGCCGCCAGTCGCAGCGCCAGTTCGCTCTCACCGGCGCCGACCGCGGCGGTCGCGCCGGCGGTCAGATGCGGGAGGTGGGAGATCGCGGCGACCGCCCGGTCGTGGGCATCCGGTGCCGCCGGAACCACCAGCGACCCGACTGCCCGGGCCAGCCCGGCGACGCGGAGCCAGTCGGCGGGGTCGGTGTCGTCGGTGGTCGTCACCATCCACATCGCGTTCCGAAAAAGCTCGGGATCGGTTGCTGCCCAACCAGATTGACTGGTGCCTGCCATCGGATGCCCGCCGATGTAGCGCACCCCGGGGGCGAGGCGGGCCACGGTCTGTGCAACCTGCTGCTTGACGCTGATGACATCGGTGAGAAGACAGTCCGGGGCGTGCTCGGCGATCGTCGGCAGCAATGCGTCGATGGTGGTGACCGGGGTCGCCAGCACGATGAGCGCGTCATCGTCGGCGGCCTGCCGCAGTGTGGCAACCAGGTCGGTGGACGCACGGTAGCCGGCCGCCGTCGCCGCGTCGGCGCCCACCGCCGAGCGGTTGTACCCGTAGGCGGGGTGTCCCGCGTCGTGCAACGCCCGCAGCAGCGAACCGCCAATCAGGCCGAGGCCGAGGATGCAGACCGGCGTGGCGAGGGCGGGGTCGGGGTGTGCGGCAGCGGCAGTCACGATGCCCACATTTCCACATCGGCGGTGCGCCCGAACGCAGGTCCACCCCGGTGGTCGACGGGCGGAGACTTGGGCCGGTCGCGGATACCGGCTACGGTGACCTGCATGGCAAGTGCCGCTGGTGTATCGGGTGGTCCGAACAAGCAGAGTGTCGGTGACGACCTCGAGGGTTTTGCGGTTGCGGTCGTGCGCGAAGAGGGCGCATGGAAGGTGAGCGCGCTGAAGAAGACCGCGCTGTATGACCTCGGCGATGCCGAACGGCAGCTGCTCGCACTGCGGGCCACCGGCGCGGTGTTCGGGCTGCTCGACGTCGACGACGAGTTCTTCATCATCCTGCGCCCCGCCCCGTCCGGCGCGCAGCTGCTGATCTCCGACGCCACCGCCGGCATCGACTACGACATCGCCGCCGACACGCTCGAAGCGATGGGCGTCGAGGTGCCCGACCTGGACCCTGACGAGCTCGACGACGTCGATCCGTGGGAAGAGGGCGATCTGGGTATCCTCGCCGACCTCGGCTTACCCGACGCCGTCATGAGCGTGATCGTCGGCGACACCGACCTCTACGCCGACGAGCAGGTCGGGATGATCGCCGCCCGCCTCGGCTTTGCCGACGAACTCTCCAAAGTGCTCGACGCGCTGGGCCATTGAGTCCACCGCACACCGGAGAGGCGGGATCGTCGCAGCTCTCGGTGTGGGAATCGATGATGCGCTCGGCGCTCGACGTCGCGCGTGAGGCAGGCGCCGACGACGTCCCGATCGGCGCCGTCGTCTTCGATCCAGCCGGCATCGAGCTGGCGCGTGCCGCGAATCGTCGCGAGGCCGACGGCGATCCCACCGCACACGCCGAGATCCTCGCGCTCCGCGCCGCCGCCGCCCGCTTCGGCGACGGGTGGCGGCTCCCGGGGTGCACGCTGGTGGTCACCGTCGAGCCGTGCACCATGTGCGCCGGGGCGATCACGCTGTCCCGGGTCGGCACGCTGATCTTCGGCGCGTGGGAGCCCAAGACCGGTGCGGTGGGCTCGCTGTGGGACGTGGTCCGCGACCCCCGACTGACCCACCGGCCCGAGGTTCGCGGCGGCATCCTGGAGCCCGACTGCAAGGCCCTGATGCTGGCCTTCTTCGAGCCCCGTCGTTGACGGCGCCCTGATCGGCGCCCCCTGTTCACCGCACGGTGTCGACTGCGCTGTGGCAGATTGGGAACCTGGACAAGGGCGCGTCCGAAGCGTCCGGGAACAAGGAGGCGCGATGTCTGAGCCAACCGACAAGGCAGCACAAGCGGCCGACGCCGCGAAGGACAAGATTGCCGACGTCGCCAACAGTGACAAGGTTCAGGGTGCGGTGGATTCGGCCAAGGACAAGGTCGCCGACGTCGCCAGCAGTGACAAAGTCCAGGGCGCGATGGATTCGGCCAAGGACAAGGTGAGTGAAGTCGCCAACAGTGACAAAGTCCAGGGCGCGATGGACTCGGCCAAGGACAAGGTCAGTGAAGTTGCCAACAGCGACAAGGTCCAGGAAGTGGTCGAGTCGGCGAAGGAGAAGTTCTCCGAGTTGGCCGACAACGAGAAGATCCAGGGCGCCGTCGACTCCGCCAAGGAGAAGATCACCGAGATCGCCGACAGCGACGCCGTGCACAGCGCGGTCGACTCCGCCAAATCGACCTTCGGCAAGCTCAAAGACAAGCTCACCGGACACTGAAAACCCGGATGACCAGCGATTCTGGTCGAGTTTGCGGTTCCGTGGCACCGTAGAGGGTGCTCTCGAACCCGGCGGCAACACGGCTCCCGGGTATGCACAGGAGGCAATCAGTTCATGGGAATCTCCGACGACGCCAAGAACAAGGCAGAAGAACTGAAGGGGCGCGGTAAAGAAGCTGCCGGCGACCTCACCGACAACCAAGATCTCAAGGACGAGGGCAAGGGCGACCAGGCCACCGCACAGGGCAAGCAGAAGGTCACCGAAGCCGCCGACGCCGTTAAGGGCAAGGTCGACGACATCAAGAACAAGCTGACCGGCAACTGACTTCGTTTCGGCCCCTCTGACCAGGCGATTTAAGCCTCAACGCCGACTGCGGTACAGTCTTCCGCGGTGGCGTGTCCGAGCGGCCGAAGGTGCAGCACTCGAAATGCTGTGTACGGTAACCCCGTACCAGGGGTTCAAATCCCCTCGCCACCGCAGCGAACGGCCCCTCATCGACGCAGATGAGGGGCCGTTTCTTTGCGCCGACAGCAACCACATTTGTGCCGACAGCAACCCGACCGCGTATCGGTCCGGTTGCTGTCGGCAGAAAAGTGGTTGCTGTCGGGGCAAAAGTGGTTGCTGTCGGCGTTGGTATCGTGAAAGCAGGTGCGCAACGGCGCGCGCCCCGGACCAGGAGCACCGTACCCGGCCACTCGACAAGACGGTGCGCAGGAGTGCTCGTCATGGCCTGGATCGTTCTCGTCATCTCCGGAGTGCTGGAAGCCGTATGGGCAACCGCGCTCGGTAAATCCGAAGGTTTCTCCCGACTCGGTCCGTCGGTGGTCTTCGCTGTCGCGCTCGTGGCGTCGATGGCCGGACTGGCGTACGCGATGCGGACGCTGCCGACCGGCACCGCTTACGCCGTCTGGGTCGGGATCGGCGCGACGCTCACCGTCGTCTACGCGATGGCCACCGGCGCCGAATCCGCGACCTTGCTCAAGGCGTTGTTCATCGTGATGATCGTTGCCGGGGTCATCGGGCTGAAGCTCGTCAGTTAGCTGCCGGCGAGCATGTGCTGGACACCCGGCTTCAGTTGGCCGGCGATCTCGCTCCACGGCACTGTGACGGGCAGGTAGTCGCCGAGTGCGTGCGCGACGGGGACGTAGGTGTGGAAGCCCTCGGGTAGCGGCACCCAGTTCGCGAAGCTCTCGACCACCGGGGCTGTCGGCGCGGCCTGCGGGTCGATACGATCGACCGCCGCCGCCAATTCTTGTGCTGCCGCAGTCGGATTGGTGAACACATCGGAGAACAGTACCGGCGCAGCGGTGTTCGCGTTGATGGTGATCGTGGCCACCGAATTGTTCGGATGCGCGGCACCCTTGCCGTACCAGTTGTAGATCGCGACACCGGCGACGACGTTGGGAGTGATGGTGGTGACACGGCTGCGTTCGTCGTGAGCGAGCGTGCCGTCGGTGATGGTGGTGTCCGACGCAGGTTTCAGGAGGTCATCGAGCGTGGCGCGCATACCGGAGTTGAAGCGCTGCCGCACTGCCTCGGGCCCGCCGGAGACCTGCGGGAGGTGGACGTCGTAGGTGGTCGATCCCTGGCTGCCGGATACCGGCACCACGAGCGGTTGAATACCTTGCGCTGCAGCAGTAGTCGTGGGTGCTGAGGCAGCGGAGGTCGGACTCGCGGACGCGATGACGGTGGAGGTCAGCGTCGTCGCGGCGGGGGTCGAGACAGGTTGCGCGGAGCCGCTTTCGTCGCTGCAGCCGGCGATCGCCAGCGACAGTGCGGCACAGGCAGATGCTGCTGCCCAGGTGACACGGGTGGTCATGAGTAGACAGTATCGGTTGTCAGGCCAGCAGCGGGCTCAATCGCAGCGCGTACTCGTTCAGCGTCACCGCCTGCCGGCCGAGCGGTTCGTGCTGTTCGGCGCGGGCGGACAGGGCGAGGGCGGCGACGAGCGTGCCCGACGGGGAACGCACCCCGACCGCCAGGCATGCGCGATCCGGGTCCATCTCGCCGACCTGCAAGGCGTACCCGCCCCTTCGGACCGCCGACAGTTGATCCAGCAGTGCGGATCTGGTGGTAGGGGTGCGCGTCGTGATGGCGGTGTACGGCGCCGACACCACGTCGTCGACGTCCTCCTTCTCGGCGAGCAGCAGCTTGCCGACGGCACTCGCGTGCAGATAGAGATTCAGAGTGCGTTCGTCGGCGGTCGGTGGGAACTCGTCGTCGATATCGGCCGCGCGCACACCGGTGTTGGTGAAGTAGTACAGGTGCGCCCCGAACCGCGTGGACAAGCGCAACTCCGCCAACACATCACGGGCAGCCGTACATACGCGCGGGACGAGGGTCGCGTCCACCAACGCGCCGGTACGCGGACCGAGCGCGAAGCCGGACAGATCCGGCAAACGGACGACAAATCCTTCTGCCACCAACAGATTGAGCAACCGGTAAACCGTGGCCGACGGGATGCCCAGGTGATCGGCGAGATCCTTGGCGGTGATGCCGACGCCACCACGGGCAACCTCCTCGAGCACCCGCAACGCCGACTGCACGGCCTTGGGCTGCCGCCCCGACAGGCTTGATCCCTCCGGACTCATCGGCGCACCTGCCAGGGATCATAGTCATTGACCACTTGATCCGCGGTCGTCTCGTCGAAGACCCCGACCCGATCTGCCAGGCCCGGATGTCGTTGCGCACGAATGACATAGAGGAGATACCCGCACGCGATCAGGGCACCGAACGTCGCGGTGGCGATCCAGACCGGTGCATCGATGGTCAGGGCTGCCCACACGACGATCACGATAAGTGCTGTGGCCGTGCTGATTCCGATCACCGTCGGCAGCCGCCCGGGTTCGCCGATGCGGCGCAGGAACCGAGGTGTCGACGCGCACACGAGAACGTAGGCGCAGATGTAGCCATGCGCCGACACTGCGAGCAGGCCGATCAGCGTCAGCCGCGCGGAGTCGACGACGAACAGGTAGACGACCGGAATCAGTGTCACGACGGGCATCGCCACAAGCAGCGCACTGACCGGCGTCCGGAAACGTGGGTGTGTATACCCCATCCGGGAGGGCAGTACGCCTTCACGACCCATCGCGAACAAGGTGCGCGACAACGCGGTTCCCGAACCGATCACGCACGCGAACCACGATGCGGTGATACCGAGTTCCAGCAGAATCGACAACACGGTCGTCATGGTGCCATCCGACGACGGAAGGCTCAGCACGATCGGCGATGTCGAGGGCGACGTCACGCCCGATGTCCCGGACTGGGCGACGGCCGCGAACACGTACAGCACGCCGAGGGCGAGTGGGGTCCAACGCACCGCGCGTGAGACGGAGGTGAACGGGCGGCGCGCCTCGCGGGCGACGGTGGTGGCGCTCTCGAAGCCGACGAACGACGTTGTGGCGAGCAGCAATGCGAACCCGAGTGCGCCGGGCGGGCCGTGGGCGGACGCGTCGGAGACGGTGGTGGTGGGTACGTCGGGCCGCAGCGCCACCACTGTCAGCACCACCGCGGCGGCGGTCACCGCGAAGACCTCGATGGTCAGCGAGATCCGTGCCGAGAGTTGAATCCCGCGCACCATCAGTGCCAGCGCGACGCAACCGACGACAACGGCCAGCGCGGCAATGGTCGGCGGCCCGCCGGGTAGTCCGACGCGGTGCAGGAGACTGGTCAAATAGGCCGCCGCGCCCACGGTGCTGGCCATCGCGGCCGCGGCATAGCCGATCACCACCGACCATCCCGCGCCGATCCCGGCCACCGGGCCGAGTCCCTTGGCGGTGTAGCTGTAGAGCCCACTGACCGCGATCATCCTCGTGGCGTACTGACTGACGCAGTAACCGACCGCGAGAAACAGCACCGTGGTGATCACGAACACGGGGACGGTCGCCACACCCGCGGCCGGCATGACCAGCGCCGGCAGGGTGACCATGACGGCCGACGGCGCCACCGCTGCCACCGACTGACCCAGTACTTCGGCGAAGGACAGCTGTGCACGGCGGAGTCCGGCGACCGGGGAACGGCTCCGGATGGCGCCCATCTTGCTCACCTCGTCATCTGCCTGACTGTCTGCGTGCCCTGACGCAACGTAGCCCAGGTGTGCGCGCGGTCTCAGCATTTCATCGTCAATTCTCGGTTTCGTCAAATGAGAAACACACTGTCGATCCATTCTCATTTGACCCGAGAATCCACCGGTGAGCTGGTCTGACGACGTATTCTTCGACATTCACGAATAGGCGATTTGTGGTTCTCAAATGAGAATTCACGAAGTGGTGATACTCATTCGAAATACGTGGTGACATGGGTCATAGTCGGGCGTAGGGTCAGTGTCTGGAACCGGCAGTACCTCAGCAATGAGGCTCGAAATCATCAGTGCCATAGCAGTTTAGCGACGAGCAACAACCGTCTGGCGTCGTGCGAAGAAGACTGCTGCGCGCAATGACCACCGGTACTGCCCAGTCCATCGAGAGAACCGCAACCCGAAATGGAACCAGCGGCGGGGACACGTCTGAACACGAACTCCGTCGAGAGGGATGAGGAAGAAATGACCACGAAGACCTCAGCGGGCGGAATCGCCGAAAGCGCCGACGCCCGACACACATTGACTGGTCGGCTCGGTCCGACGGCCATCGTGTTCATGGTGGTCGCGGCCGCCGCACCGCTGACGGTGATCGCCGGCACCGTGCCGCTCGGCATCGCCGCCGGTAACGGAGCGGCCTACCCGGCGTCGTACGTGATCTGCACGGTGGTGCTGCTGCTCTTCGCGGTCGGATTCACCGCAATGACCAGGCACATCCCGGGCGGCGGCGCCTTCTACACGTATGTGGCGCACGGTCTCGGGCGGCACGCGGGTCTCGGCGCCGCGTTCCTTGCCCTGCTCTCCTACACCGCGGTGCAGGGCGCCGTATACGGATACATCGGGGCGGCGATCAACGACCTGGTCACCGCACACGGCGGTCCGGCAGTTCCCTGGTACGTGTACGCAGCGGTGATGCTGGTCCTGGTCGCGACACTGGGATACCGCCACATCGAACTGTCGGGCCGTGTCCTCGGTGTGCTGCTGGTGTGCGAGGTCGGCATCGTGATGGTCATCAACCTGTCCGTGCTGGCACACGGCGGAGAGGACGGGCTGTCGACAGCGGCACTGCAGCCGGCCAACTTCTTTCACGGCGCACCCGGAATCGCACTGATCTTCGCACTGGCCGGCTACATCGGCTTCGAGGCCACCGCGGTCTTCCGAGACGAGGCCCGCGACCCCGCCCGCACCATTCCCCGCGCAACCTACAGCGCGCTCATCCTGATCGGCGTGTTCTATGCGCTGAGCAGTTGGCTGATGGTCAGTGCGTGGGGCGACGCCGGAGCAGTCGTCAAGGCGACCGAGGACCCGGAGGGAATGATCACCGACACTGCCGTGCGCTATGTCGGTGCCGCAGCCGGGGATCTGGTGCAGATCCTGTTGATCACCAGCCTTTTTGCGGCACTGCTCTCGTTCCACAACGTGCTGGCGCGCTACATCCACTCACTGGGCAGCAGTGGCGCATTGCCGGCATCCTGTGGGCGGTCCCACGCCCGACACTCGTCGCCGCACATCGCATCCGTCGTCCAGACTGTCAGCGCCGCAGTGCTCGTCGTCGCTTCTGCGCTCGGTGGCCTCGACCCGGTCACGCAGGTCTTCGCATGGTTCGCCGGCATATCCTCCGTCGGTGTCGTCGCGCTGATGACACTCACCTCGGCGGCGGTCATCGTCTACTTCCGCCGGACGCGCAAGGACGTCCGGATCTGGCACACCGCGATCGCTCCCGGGCTCGGATTACTCGGTCTCGCCTCACTTCTCGTGCTCACCGCGATGAACCTACCGCTCCTCGTCGGGGGCTCCGACACCCTCGCGATCATCATCGCCGTGCTGCTGGTCGCCGCGTTCCTCGCCGGTGCCATGGTCGCGGTGCTCCGGCCACATGCCGCGCGCCACACGTCCACGTCCGATGTCTGAAACCCCTTATCCGTTAACAAGAATTCAACCAAAGGAGAACACGATGAGTACCGCAGCCATCACTCGCCCCGCAGACGCCGGTAGTTCCGCACCCGATCATCCACTGACTCCGCTCTCCGCCGACGAGATCATCGCGGTCCGCGAGATCGTCGACTCGGCCGGATTGCTGTCGGCCGACACCCGTTTCGTCTTCGTCACCCTCGACGAACCCGACAAGGCAACCGTGTCCGGCTTCACCGCGGGAGATCCGATTCATCGCCGCGCGCGAGTGCTGTTGCTGGATCGGGCCACCGGCGAGGGAAGTAGTCTCCTCGTGTCGGTCACCGATCGTGAAGTGTTGCACCGCACGGGAATTGACGCTGCCAGTGAGGGGCAAGTGCCGATCCTGGATCAGGAGTTCGAGGACATCGAGTCCTACCTGCTGGATTCGGCGCAGTGGGTGGCGGCGATGCGCAAACGTGGTCTCGAGCCCGCCAACGTGCGTGCGGTGCCGTTGTCCGCGGGCGTCTTCGGGCACGAGGACGAGGTCGGGCAGCGCATCGTCCGGGTGCTCGCCTTCTACCAATCCGACAAGGCCGACCTCCCCTGGGCGCACCCCATCGACGGCATCGTCGCCTATGTCGACCTCATCGGTCGTCGCGTCGTGAAGGTCGTCGACGAGATCGAACTCCCGGTCCCCACCGAACGCGGTGAATGGAATGCGGAACCCCATGGCACGCCCACCCGAACCGACCTCAAGCCCATCGAGATCACTCAGCCGGAAGGCCCCAGCTTCACCGTCGACGGCAACCAGATCAGCTGGGCAGACTGGACTTTCCGATTCGGCTTCGACATCCGCGAAGGCCTCACCCTGCACCAGTTGTCGATCCGCGACGGTGAGGACGTCCGCCCGGTCATCTATCGCGCCTCGATCGCCGAGATGGTCGTCCCGTACGCCGATCCATCACCGGTTCGATACTGGCAGAACTACTTCGACCAAGGCGAGTACCTCTTCGGGCGCTACACCAACTCGCTGGAACTCGGCTGCGACTGTCTCGGCGACATCACCTACTTCGATGTGACGATCGCCGATGAGCAAGGGAATCCGCGAGTACTGAAGAATGCCATCTGTTTACACGAAGAGGACTACGGCGTGCTGTGGAAGCACACCGACATGTTCAACGACATGGCCGAGACCCGACGCTCCCGCCGCCTCGTCATCTCCTTCTTCCTGACCATCGGCAACTACGATTACGGCTTCTACTGGTACCTCTACCTCGACGGCACCATCGAACTGGAGGCCAAGGCGACCGGCATCGTGTTCACCTCCGCGCACCGCGGTCCGGACGGATTC
The DNA here is from genome assembly GCF_048537925.1 of Gordonia sp. CPCC 205515. Taxonomy (NCBI): domain Bacteria; kingdom Bacillati; phylum Actinomycetota; class Actinomycetes; order Mycobacteriales; family Gordoniaceae; genus Gordonia; species Gordonia sp. CPCC 205515. The sequence goes on from NZ_JBCLVJ010000019.1 coordinate 64,725, forward strand.
TCCACCGAGATGGCACCCGGTCTCGGCGCACCGTTCCACCAGCACCTCTTCTCTGCACGCCTCGACATGGCCGTCGACGGTGACCGCAACACCGTCACCGAGGTCGACGCCGTGCCGGTGCCGATGGGCCCGGACAACCCGTGGGGCAACGGTTTCCGGGCGCAGAAGACGCCACTGCGAACCGAGTCCGAGGCCGCACGCAGCGCCGACAATCTCAAGGCCCGGGTCTGGCATATCACCAACCCGGACAAGCAGAATCGGCTCGGCCAGGACGTCGGCTACGCCCTGCACCCGGAGGGACAACCGGCGCTGCTCGCCGATCCCGCCAGCTCCATCGCGTCGCGGGCCGCCTTCGCCACCAAACACCTCTGGGTCACCCAATACGATCCGGCACAACGGTATCCGGCGGGGGACTACGTCAACCAGAATCCCGGCGGCGCCGGTCTGCCGGCCTACGTGGCGGCCGACCGCAACATCGAGGGTGAGGATCTGGTGCTGTGGCACACCTTCGGGTTGACCCACTTCCCGCGCCCCGAGGACTGGCCCGTGATGCCAGTGGACTATGCGGGATTCAAGCTCAAGCCGGTCGGATTCTTCGACCGCAACCCTTCGCTCGGCGTCCCCGCCGGCCCGAGCGCGCACTGCTGCGAAGACTGATGATGATCGCCACGCGCACGCTCGCCGTCGTCGGACGGCGGGCGTGCGCCGCCCTCGCACTCACCTCGGGTGCCCTGCATGTGGCGGTGGCGCTGTCCGGCGCATGGATGCCGATGACGGCGGTAACCGTGGGCATGGCACTGATGTGCGGACTGTGCGCGTGGCACCTGTGGCGCGGCCCGGATCTGCGGGCGTGGTGCGCCGTCGCGATGATGAGTCTCGCCATGATCGCCACCCACCTATCGGTCGGCGGGTGCCACGTCCCGCAGACCGCGCAGGCGAGTGACGCGGGATCGCCGTCGGCCCTCATGACGGCGGCCATCGGGATCGCCGTGGTGGAAGCGTTGGTGGCGGTCGCGGTGATCTTCGGCCGAACGCGCAACGACGGACCACACGTCAACGGGCCCAGTTGGCGTTCGGTGGACGCGCTGGAGAACTACTGATTCAGCTCAGGAACTGTGCGGCATTCTCCGCGAGATCCAGGAGCGGCTGCGGGAAGATGCCCAGCGCAATGGTGACGACGGTGCAGATGGCGATCGACGATGTCGTCAGCACACTGGGTTTCACCAGATGCGGGGCGTCGACGGGGACGTCGGCGAAGAACATCGCGACGATGATCCGGATGTAGAAGTACGCGGCGATGGCGCTGCTGAGCACACCGACGATCACCAGAACTCCGCCACCGTTGCCCGCCACGGCGGCGAAGACATCGAACTTGGCGATGAACCCACTCGTCAGCGGGATACCGGCGAAGGCCAGCAGGAACATCGAGAACATCGCGCCGACAAGCGGATACCGCTTGCCCAGGCCGGCCCACTGTTTCAGGTCGGTGGCCTCACGGCCAGATAGGTGGGGGCCCGACTGCCGATCGGGCTCGCGCACGACGGCGACGGTGGCGAACGCGCCAAACGTCGAGAACGCATACGCCGCCAGATAGAACATGGTGGCGGCTAAGCCCGCGTCGTCGAAGGCGATGAGTCCCAACAGGATGAACCCGGCGTGGGTGATCGACGAGTAGGCGAGCATGCGCTTGACGTCGGTCTGGGTGACCGCCATGATCGCGCCGATCAACATGGTCGCGATCGCCACCGCCCACAACACGGGCTCCCAATCCGACTTCAGCGCACCGAATCCGACGTAGAAGACCCGCAGCAACGCGCCGAACGCCGCGATCTTGGTGGCCGCAGCCATGAACGCGGTCACCGGGGTCGGCGCACCCTGATAGACATCCGGTACCCACGAATGAAACGGCACCGCACCGACTTTGAACAGCAAACCCACCGACAGCAGGCCGAGCGCGATGAGCGGCAGGATCGTGTCGGCATTCGGCGCTGCGATGGCCTGCCCGATGGCCGACAGCTGTAGCGAACCGGTCGCGCCGTAGGCGAATGCTGCCCCGAACAAGAAGAACGCCGACGAGAACGCGCCGAGCAGGAAGTACTTGAGCGACGCCTCCTGCGAGATCAGCCGCCGACGCCGCGCCAGCCCGCACAGCAGGTACAGCGGTAGCGAGAAGACCTCCAGCGCAATGAACATCGTCAGTAGGTCACCGCAGGCGGGGAACAGCATCATGCCGCCGACGGCCAGCAGGGTCAGCGGGAACACCTCGGTGGTCAGACCGCCCGCGCGGGTCGCCTCGAACTCGGCGTCGGTGTTGGGCACCGCCGCGCCCGACGGAGTGAACATATCCGCCTCGACCGACCCCATCGTTGCCTGCGCGGCGGCGCCGGGCCCATCGCTGTACCGCTTCAACGTGGCTTGCGCCGGCGCCACCACCCGTTCGAGTCGTCGTTCCGCCATGAACGCCACCGAGAGAATGGCGATGAGCAGCAACAGTCCCTGCAGGAACAACGTCGGCCGGTCCATGACCACAGCACCCGACATCACCACCTGTCCGAGTCCGCCATCGCGGGTCTCGGACACGGCGACGACGATCAGCGCCACGAACGCCGCGGCGAGCCCGCCGAGCGCGAGGGTCAGTTGGATCGGATAGCGCGCCCCGCGCGGGGCGAAAGCCTCGACGAGAACGGCCACGACCGCGACACCGAACACGATCAGCATCGGCGACAACAGGCCGTAGGCGATGCTCGGCGGCGCGATCGCCGCGAGATAGTCCACGGTCACTTCGGACCTCCCTGCGTTGACACCGGCACCGTCGGCTGCGGATTCGGTTGATGCATCGTGCTCATGGTGTGCTCCACCGCGGGATCGATCATCGCGAGCAACGGCTTCGGATAGATGCCGAACACCAGCAGCAACGCCAACAGCGGTGCGACGACCACCAATTCACGACCGCGCAGATCGGGCATCCCGCGGCTCGCCGCACCCGGCCCCTCCACCGGACGAACCGGCCCGCCCATCATCCGCTGGTAGGTCCACAGGATGTAGATCGCGGACAGGACCAGCGCACTGGTGGCGAGGATCGCGGCCACCGGATACCGCGTGAATGTGCCGATCAGGACCAGGAACTCACTGATGAACGGCGCCAGCCCGGGCAGCGAGAGGGTGGCCAGCCCGGCGATCAGGAAGGTGCCGGCGAGCACCGGGGCCACCTTCTGCACACCGCCGTAGTCGGCGATCAACGCCGAACCGCGCCGCGACACCAGGAACCCGGCGATGAGGAACAAAGCAGCCGTGGACAATCCGTGATTGACCATGTACAACGTCGATCCGGTCTGGCCCTGCTGGGTCAGGGCGAAGATCCCGAGAATGATGAACCCGAAGTGCGAGATCGACGTGTACGAGATCAACCGCATGACGTCGGTCTGCCCGATGGCGAGGACCGCGCCGTAGACGATGCCGATCACCGCGAGTGCCGCGATCAGTGGCGCGAAATAGCGTGCGGCGTCGGGGAATATCTGCAGGCAGTAGCGCAGCATCGCGAACGTGCCGACCTTGTCGACCACCGCCATCATCAGCACCGCGCTCGCCGGGGTCGCCGACACCGCCGCGTCGGGCAGCCACGAATGGAACGGCCACAGCGGAGCTTTCACCGCGAAAGCGAACATGAACCCGAGGAACAGCATCTTCAGCAAACCGGAATCCGCGTCCAGTTGACCCGACGACGCGGCCTGCACCACCGTGCGCAAGTCGAATGTTCCGCCACCGAGATCCGACTGCGCGGTCACCACGTACAGCCCGACCACTGCGGCCAGCATGATCAGACCGCCGAACAAGTTGTACAGCAGGAACTTCACCGCCGCCGCGGACCGTCCCGCGCCGGACCCGAAACCACCGATGAGGAAGTACATCGGGATCAGCATGGCCTCGAAGAAGATGTAGAACAGCAGGATGTCGAGGGCAACGAAACTCATCAACACCATTGCCTCGACCGCCAACGTCAACGCGAGGTAGGTGTGCGGCCCCTTCTGCCGTCGGCCACCCGAATGATCCAGCGAGCCCGCATGATCCGCGTCGTGCCAGCCGGCCAGGATCAACAGCGGCAGCAGCACCGTCGTCAACAGCACCAGCACCAGACCGATACCGTCGAGGCCGAGGGTGTAGCGGGTGCCCAGTGCCGGAATCCAACTGTGGTCCTCGACGAACTGATACCGGGTGCCGGTCGCATCGAAGCCGACGGCCAACCCCACCGACACCGCGAAGGTCGCCACCGCCACCGCGAGACCCAACCACTTCGCCACGTCTGGCCGGGTATTCGGCACCGCCAGAACGGCGATCGCGCCGACGGTCGGCAGCAGCCACAGGACGGTCAGCCACGGAACACTCACAGCACCCTCACCACCATCACCATCGCGACAATCAGGGTGGCGCCGGCGAACATGGACAGCGCATACGACCGCACATACCCGCTCTGCCAGTGCCGTATTCGTTGCGACAGCGCCGCGATCGCCGCGCCGATCCCGGTGGTCAAGCCGTCGACCCCGTCGTTCTCCACCGCGACCAAACCGCGTGTCACCTCCTGGCCGGGACGCATCAGCACGTTCTCGTTGAACGCGTCGCCGTACAGATCACGGCGGGCGGCGACGGTCAGCGCAGATACGTCGTCGGGGGCGACCTCGGGTACCGGACGGGTCGCGTACTGGCGCCAGGCGATCAGGATGCCGATCGCCACCACCGCGAGAATCGTCACGGTCACCACCCAGGCCGGCACCGCGAGTTCGTGATGGGAGTGTCCGACAACCGGTTCCAGCCAATGCACCAGGCTGTCGCCCCACACCAGCAGTGCACCGGCGGCCACCGACCCGATCGCCAGGATGATCATCGGCCCGGTCATCACCCCGGGCGACTCGTGGGGATGGGTGTCGGGTTGCCAGCGTCGGTCACCGAAGAAGGTCAGCAGCATGACCCGCGTCATGTAGAACGCGGTGATTCCGGCGCCCAGCAGCGCCGCTCCGCCGAGGAACCACGCCCCGACACCACCGGAGGCGAAGGCGGCCTCGATGATCGGGTCCTTGGAGAAGAACCCGGAAAACGGTGGCACCCCGATGATCGCGATATAGCCGAGGCCGAAGGTGACGAAGGTGATCGGCATGGCCGCACGTAGACCGCCGTAGCGACGCATGTCGGTCTCGTCGTTCATCCCGTGCATCACCGACCCCGCGCCCAGGAACAGACCCGCCTTGAAGAAGCCGTGGGTCAACAGGTGCATGATCGCGAAGGCGTAACCGGCGGGCCCGAGTCCGGTGGCGAGCACCATGTAGCCGATCTGACTCATCGTCGACGCGGCGAGCGCCTTCTTGATGTCGTCCTTGGCGCAACCGATGATCGCGCCGAACAGCAGGGTGACCGCACCGACGACGGTGACACCGACACGCGCGGCGGGCGCCAGGTCGAAGATGGGGCCGGATCGGGTGATCAGGTAGACGCCGGCGGTGACCATGGTGGCCGCGTGGATCAGTGCCGACACCGGCGTCGGACCCTCCATGGCGTCGCCGAGCCAGGACTGCAGCGGCACCTGGGCCGACTTGCCGCACGCCGCCAGCAACAGCATGAATCCGAGTGCGGTGAGTATATTTTCGCCGGCCTGGCTCGCCGACCCGAACACCGCCTGGAAGGAGACGGCACCGAAGGTGGCGAACATGATCATCAACGCGATCGCCAGACCGATGTCGCCGACCCGGTTGACCACGAACGCCTTCTTTGCGGCGGTGGCGGCCGACGGCTTGTACTGCCAGAATCCGATCAGCAGGTATGACGCGAGACCCACTCCCTCCCAACCCATGTACAGGCCGAGATAGTTGTCGGCGAGCACCAGCAGGAGCATCGCCGCGACGAACAGGTTGAGGTAGGCGAAGAACCGCCGACGGTCCGGATCGTGCGCCATGTAGCCGATGGAATAGATGTGGATCAGGGAGCCGACCCCGGTGATCAACAGCACGAACACCATCGAGAGTTGGTCCAGGAGCAGGCCGAAGTCGATCTGCAATTGTCCGACGGGCACCCAGGAGAACAGGATTTGGTGCACCGCACGTTCTTCCGCGCCACGTCCGAGCATGCCGAAGAACATCACGAGGCCGAGCACGAAGGAGGCGAGCGCCATCCCGCACGCGAGCAGATGCCCCCACGCATCGGTGCGCCGTCCACCCAGCAACAGGATTGCCGCGCCGAGTAGCGGAAGAAACGGCAGCAACCAGAGAAGATCCGCGGACGTCTCGGTGCTCATCCGGCCCTCCTTATCTCGTGCGTCGGACTGTCATGGGGCAGAACGGGTCAGCGTTTCAGCAGGTCGGCATTGTCGACCGACGCCGAGCGGCGGGCCCGGAAGATGGTCATGATGATGGCCAGGCCGATGACGACCTCGGCGGCGGCAACCACCATGGTGAAGAAGGCGATCACCTGACCGTCGAACGAGCCGTGCATGCGGGCGAACGTGACGAATGCGAGGTTGGCGGCGTTGAGCATCAGCTCGACGCACATGAACACGACGATCGCGTTGCGGCGCAGCAGCACTCCCGCCGCACCGATGGTGAACAGCAGCGCGGCCAGGTACAGGTAGTTCTCCGGGTTCATCGCCCGCTCCCCAACCGGCGGCGGATGCTGGTGCCGTCGGACTCCGGTTCCGGTGCGGCGGTGGTCTGCGGCCGTAGAGTGTCGTTGACCGACAGCTCCGACGGTGTGCCGTCGGGGAGTAGCGCGGGTACGTCGACGGCGTTGTGCCGGGCGAACACGCCGGGACTCGGGCGGGGTGTCATGTCGACGCCGGTCAGGAACCGCTCCTCGGACAGCTCGCGCTGAGATCGTCGGGGTCCGAAGCGTTCTCGGTGTGCCAGCACCATGGCACCGAGCGTCGCGGCGATGAGTAGAGCTCCGGTGAGTTCGAACGCCCACAGATAGCGCACGAAGATGAGTTCGGCGATGGCCTCGATGTTGCCGTTGCCGCCCCCGACCACCGGATCGACCGACGGTGCGCCGGCGAACACCGCCAGGGAGGCACTGCCGATCGCGGCGATCAGCAGCACACCGAAACCGATACCGAGAGCCACCGCGGCAAAGCGTTGCCCGCGAAGGGTTTCGGTCAACGAATCCGAGGAGTCGACACCGATCAGCATGAGGACGAACAAGAACAGCATCATCACCGCGCCGGTGTAGACCACCACCTGCACGACACCCAGGAACAACGCACCCTGCGCGACATAGAAGATCGCGAGGATGATCATCGTCGTCGCCAGGAAGATCGCCGAATACACGGCCTTGGTGGCGAACACCACGCCGAGGGCGCCGAGCACCGCGACTGCGCCGAGCACATAGAACTGGATCGCTTCGCCTGTTGAGGTGCGGGTGAGTTCGGCCGCGAGATCGATCGTCGTCATGGCTTGTCCTCTACCGGTGCGCGATTCACCAGCTGCCCGTCCTTGGTCACCTCGCCGCGGTAGTAGTTCTCCTCGGTGGAGCCGGGAGCCATCGCATGCGGCGGTGGTGTCACGTCCGACGGCAATGGCGCCAGGAGTCGGTCCTTCTCGTAGATGAGGTCGGCACGGTTGTCGTCGGCGAGTTCGTAGTCGTTGGTCATCGTCAACGCGCGGGTGGGGCACGCCTCGATGCACAACCCGCAGCCGATGCACCGGAGGTAGTTGATCTGATAGACGCGGCCGTATCGCTCACCGGGAGAGTAGCGCGCGTCCTCGGTGTTGTCGGCACCCTCCACGTAGATGGCGTCCGCCGGGCACGCCCACGCGCACAGTTCGCAGCCGATGCACTTCTCGAGTCCATCGGGATGCCGATTGAGTTGGTGCCGACCGTGATAGCGGGGTGCGGTTGGCGCCTTCTGCTCCGGATACGACTCGGTGATGGTCGGCGCGAACATGCCGGAGAAGGTGACCTTCATCCCGCTCATCGGTTTGAGGAAGTCAGGCATCGGAGGTCTCCTTGGCCGTGTCGGTGGGCGGTCGCGTGGTGGTCGGCAGTACCTGCCCGGGCAGTGGTGGTACCGGGAAGCCGCCGGCCATCGGATCGAACTCGGCGGCCGCTGGTTTCGCGTCGGCCGCGGGCACGTTGGGGGCGCGCATCAGTCGCCACACCGCGTACAGGATCAGCGCGGTGACGACGATGCCTGCGGCGGCTGAAACCAGCGAGCGGGTGAGGTCGTGGTCGCCGACCGCAACCCGGATCACCGCGACGACCATCACCCACGTCAGCGAGATCGGGATGAGGACCTTCCAGCCCAAGTTCATGAACTGGTCGTAGCGCAGGCGCGGGAGGCTGGTGCGCAACCAGATGAAGATGAACATGAACACCCAGATCTTGAGGGTGAACCACAGGATCGGCCACCAGCCGGAATTGGCACCGTCCCAGATGGATATCGGCCAGGGGGCCTGCCAGCCGCCGAGGAAGAGCGTGGTCGCCAGTGCGGACACGGTCACCATGTTGATGTACTCGGCGAGCATGAACATCGCGAACTTCAACGACGAGTACTCGGTGTGGAACCCGCCGACCAGTTCGCCCTCGGCCTCGGGCAGATCAAAGGGTGCGCGGTTGGTTTCGCCGACCATCGAGATCGCGTAGATCACGAACGACGGCAACAGCAGCAGCACATACCAATGATGTTCTTGCGCAGCGACGATGCCGGACGTGGACATGGTACTTGCATCCAGGAAGACCGCGGCGAAGCACAGACCCATCGCGATCTCATACGAGATCACCTGAGCGGTGGACCGCAGACCACCCAGCAGCGGGTAGGTGGAACCGGACGACCAGCCGGCCAACACGATGCCGTACACACCGATCGAGGTGATCGCCAGGACGTAGAGCACGCCGACGGGAAGGTCGGTGAGCTGCAACGGGGTCTGGTGTCCGAACACCGACACCATCGGCCCGAACGGGATCACCGCGAACGCCATCACCGCCGGCACCACCGCGATGATGGGTGCCATCAGGTAGATGAGCTTGTCGACGCCGACCGGGACGATGCCCTCCTTGAGCGCGAGTTTCACACCGTCGGCCAGGCTCTGCAGCATGCCGTGGGGCCCCACCCGATTGGGTCCGATCCGGGACTGCATGCGGGCCATGATCTTTCGTTCGGCCAGAATTGCGACCAGCGGATTGGCCACCAGGAATCCGAACACCGCGACGGCCTTGATGGCGATCAGCCACCATGGGTCGTGGCCGAAGTCGGCGAGGGTGGGGAAATCGGTCGCGACCGCGGAGGTGGTCATCGGGTGGCCTCCGCGGTGATGGTGACGACGTCGCCGGGCGCGGCGCCCAGCGCGATGGGTACCGATGCGCCGGGCGAGTTCATCGGCACCCACACCACGTCGTCGGCCATATCGGTGATGGTCAAGGGCAGGGTGATGCGGCCGCGGTCGGTGCCTACGGTGACCGGGGTGCCGTCCACGGCGCCGATCCCGGCGGCCGTGGCGGCCGAGAGTCGCACGACCGGGGTCCGAGCGGTCCCGGCCAGGTGCGGCTCGTTGTCCTGGAGCCGACCGTCGTCGAGCAGCATCCGCCAGGAGGAGAGCACCGCATGCCCGGCGCTGACCGGTGTCCCGGGCGAAACGTGCTGGTGTGTCGACATTGTCGACCGCGCCCCGCGCCACACGCCGATCCGATCGAGATCGGTGCGGATCGTCGTCGGGTCATCACACCGCAGGGTGACACCCAGTTGCGCCGCCAGCGCGGTGAGTACACGGTGATCCGACAGGGTCCCGGTCTGGGTGAGAGCGGTACCGAACGGGCGGGCCCGTCCCTCCCAGTCGACGAACATGCCGGACTTCTCCGCGACCGTCGCGACCGGCAGTATCACGTCGGCGCGGTCGGTGACCTGACTGCGTCGCATCTCGAGGCTCACCACGAATTCGGCTGCCGCCAAGGCAGACATCGCCGCGGTGGGATCGGGCAGATCGGCGATCTCGACGCCGCCGACCAGCAGCGCCCCGAGTTGGCGACCTCGGACCGCGTCGATGATGCCTGCGGTGTCGCGGCCGGGGGAGCTCGGTAGGTCGAGAACCTGCCAGGCCTGCGCCATTTCTGCCCGCGCACCGGCGTCGGCGACCGGGCGACCGCCCGGCAACAGGTTGGGCGCTGCACCCACCTCGAGCGCTCCGCGCTCACCGGCACGCCGGGGAATCCACGCCAGCCGGGCGCCGGTGCGTTCGGCCAGCGCAGCAGCCGCACTCAGTCCGCCGGGCACCGAGGCCAGCCGTTCGCCGACGAGGATGACCGAACCGGGGGCCGCGACGGCATCCGACGCGGTGATCGAGTTCAGTACGGACGGCTCATCTCCCGGAACCGTCTGCAACAGAGCGCCGTTCAGCTTGGTCACGCCGCGGCTGCGCCAGGGGGCGATCGCGGTCACCTGCTGTCCGCTCTGGCGTACGGCGCGCCGCAGCCGGACGAAGACGATGGGGGATTCTTCTTCGGGTTCGAAGGCCACCAGCAGCACCGCCGGGGCGGCGGCCAGTTCCCGGTAGGTGACGTCGTCGGCCCGGGACGCGATGTGGGCGGCCAGGAACTCGGTCTCCTCGGCACTGTGCGCCCGGGACCGGAAGTCGATGTCGTTGGTGTCCAGCACGGTTCGGGCGAATTGTGCGTAGGCGTAGGCATCCTCGGCGGTGAGCCGTCCACCCGGCAGCACACCGGTGCGTCCGCGGTGTAGTGCAAGTCCCGCGGCCGCATCGCGCAGCGCGTGTGCCCACGAGACTTCGTGCAGTTCACCCTTCGTATCCCGGACCATCGGAGTGGTGATGCGATCATCTGCGGTGGCGTAGGCGAACGCCCATCGGCCCTTGTCGCAGTTCCATTCCTGGTTGACCTCGGGATCGTCGCCGGCCAGGCGACGCAATACCTTTCCGCGGCGATGGTCGGTGCGCTGGGCGCACCCGCTGGCGCAATGCTCACACACACTCGGCGTGGACACCAGGTCGAACGGCCGTGCCCGGAATCGGTACGCGGTGCCGGTCAGCGCACCAACCGGACAGATCTGTATGGTGTTGCCGGAGAAATACGATTCGAATGGTTCGTCAGCGTAGATCGAAACCTGCTGTAGGGCACCACGATCCTGCAGGCTGATCAACGGGTCACCGGCCACCTGATCGGAGAATCGGGTGCAGCGGGCGCAGAGCACGCAGCGTTCCCGGTCGAGCAGCACCTCCGACGACAGCGGTACCGGCTTGGTGAAAGTGCGTTTGGTTCCGGTGAACCGGGATTCGCCGCGACCCGACGACATCGCCTGATTCTGCAAGGGACATTCGCCGCCCTTGTCGCAGACGGGGCAGTCGAGCGGATGATTGATCAGCAGGAGTTCCATCACGCCGCGCTGTGCCTTCTCGGCGATCTCCGAACTGCGTTGCGTATGAACCACCATGCCGTCGGTCACCACCGCGGTGCACGAGGCGAGTGGCTTGCGTTGCCCCTCCACCTCCACCAGGCACTGCCGACAGGCGCCTACCGGATCGAGCAGTGGGTGATCGCAGAAACGGGGGATCTGCACGCCGATCTGCTCGGCCGCGCGGATGATGAGAGTCCCTGGTGCGACGGAGATCTCGGTGCCGTCGATGGTCACGCTGACCAGCTCGGGTTTCTGTTCGGCGGCGGTGGCGCCGTCATGGACGGCGGTCATCGGATCTCCCCGAGGTCGGCATACGCGGTCGTTGCGTGCGGGTCGAAGGGGCAGCCACCGCCGAAGTGGGCGAGGTACTCGTCGCGGAAGTACTTGAGGGAGGAGACGATCGGGCTGCCCGCGCCGTCGCCGAGTGCGCAGAATGATTTGCCGACAATGGTGTTCGTGACATCGGCCAAGGTGTCCAGGTCGGTTTCGGAGCCGTCACCGGCCTCCAATCGCCGCAGCAGTTGCACCAGCCAGTAGGTACCCTCCCGGCACGGCGTGCACTTGCCGCAGGATTCGTGGGCATAGAACTCGGTCCACCGCAGCACTGCCCGCACCACGCACGTCGTCTCGTCGAAGATCTGTAACGCCTTGGTACCCAACATGGAACCGGCCTCGCCGACGCCCTCGTAGTCCAGCGGCACATCGAGGTGTTCGGCGGTGAACATCGGCGTCGACGACCCGCCCGGTGTCCAGAACTTCAACTCGTGGCCCGCCCGTACGCCGCCCGCGCGATCCAGCAACTCGCGCAATGTGATTCCCAGGGGAGCTTCGTACTGACCGGGTCGGGTGACATGCCCGGACAGGGAGTACAGGGTGAAGCCCGGCGATTTCTCGGTACCCATGGAGCGGAACCAATCGACGCCGTTGCGGATGATCGACGGCACGCTGGCGATGGATTCGACGTTGTTGACCACGGTCGGACTCGCGTACAGGCCCGCGACCGCGGGGAACGGCGGGCGCAGACGCGGCTGCCCCCGTCGGCCCTCCAGTGAGTCGAGGAGCGCGGTTTCCTCACCGCAGATGTAGGCGCCGGCCCCGGCGTGGATCACGAGATCCAGGTCGAAGCCGGACCCGAGGATGTTCTCGCCGAGATAGCCTGCGCTGTAGGCTTCTTCGACCGCGGTACGCAGTCGCCGGATGACCGACGCGACCTCGCCGCGCACATAGATGAACGCATGCCGCGCACGGATCGCATAGGAGGCGATGATCGCACCCTCCACCAGCGTGTGCGGCGACGCGAGCATGAGCGGCATGTCCTTGCACGTACCCGGCTCCGACTCGTCGGCGTTGACCACCAGGTAGTGAGGCTTCGCGTCGGGATCATCGGACTGCGGAATGAATGACCACTTCATGCCCACCGGGAAACCGGCCCCGCCGCGTCCCCGCAACCCCGACGCCTTCACTGTCTCGATGAGCGCATCCGGCTGCTGCTGCAACGCCTTCCGCAGCCCGGTGTAGCCGTCGTGCGACTCGTAGTTCCGCAACGTCCACGACTCCGGCTCGTCCCAGTACCTGCTGAGGACCGGAACGCCGTCTTCATCACTGGATGTGGCCCTTCGTGACGGTCCTCCGCTAGCGCTCCGGACCTCCTCAGGGATCGGGGAGGGAGCGGCAGCCTCCTCCACCCCCGCCAACAACCGAGCTGTCTGCTGAAACGAGCACACGTTTCCGGTGCCGCGGGCCGGTGTCGCCACCACGCCCGCCCGCAGATCCTCCACCAACTCGATTGCGCTCGAGGGGGTTTGCTCGTCGAAGAACTCCCAATTGACCATCACGACGGGAGCATGGTCGCAGGCGGCGTTGCATTCGACGTGTTCGAGGGTGATGCGGCCGTCGGCCGACGACTCGCCGGGCGAGAGCCCCAGGTGTTCTTCGAGAGCCACGAGTATCTCGTCGCCACCCATCGCCGCGCACAGCGTGTTGGTGCACACCCCGACGAGATACTCGCCGGTGGCCGACCGTCGGTACATCGAGTAGAAGGTGGCGACGGCAGCAACTTCGGCCGAAGTCAGATTCAGTTGTGCTGCACAGAATCTGACCCCGGCCCGGGTGATGAATGCGTCGTGCGATTGCACCAGGTGCAGCAGCGGCAGCAACGCCGAGCGGTCCTGCGGATAGCGGGCGATGATCGCCGTCGCCTCCGCGGCGAGTCGCTCGGTGACATCGGCCGGATACTCTGCCGGCCCGTCGAAACTGATCGACGGGTGCGGCGCAGGCGGGATGATCGGCACGCCCTCGGCAGGCGGTGCGGTCAAGTCCACGAACACCGGATCGGTCATCGGTCAACCCCTCCCATCACCGGGTCGATACTCGCGACGGCAGTGATCACATCGGCGACCATGCCGCCCTCGCACATCGCCGCCACCGCTTGCAGATTCGTGAACGACGGATCGCGGTAGTGCACCCGATACGGACGGGTGCCGCCGTCGCTGACCATGTGCACGCCCAACTCGCCGCGCGGCGATTCGACGGCCACATAGCACTGGCCCGCCGGCACCCGCATCCCTTCGGTCACCAGCTTGAAGTGATGGATCAGCGCCTCCATGGAGGTGCCCATGATCTTCGCGATGTGCTCGGGGGAGTTGCCGAGTCCGTCGGGGCCGAGGGCCAGATCGGCCGGCCACGCGATCTTGCGGTCCTCCACCATCACCGGCCCCGGCTGCAGCCGGTCGAGACACTGCCGCACGATGCGCACCGACTGCCTCATCTCCTTGACCCGGATCAGGTAGCGGCCGTACGAATCACACGCATCGTCGGTGATGACGTCGAACTCGTAGTTCTCATATCCGCAGTAGGGCTGCGATTTTCGCAGATCGTGCGGGAGCCCCGTGGACCGAAGGACCGGCCCGGTGATGCCGAGTGCCATGCACCCGGTGAGGTCCAGGTAGCCGACACCCTGGGTGCGGGCCTTCCAGATGTAGTTGTCGTTCAACAGGTCCCCGAGCTGTTCGAGCCGGCCGGGGAGCAGGTCGAGGAGCTCGGCCACCTTGTCCGGTCCGTCGGCGGGGAGATCCTGGGACACTCCGCCGGGCCGGATGTAGGCGTGATTCATCCGCAACCCGGTGATGTACTCGAACAGATCGAGAATCATTTCGCGTTCCCGGAAACCCAGGAACATTGCGGTCACCGCACCGAGTTCCATGCCGCCGGTCGCGAGCGCCACCAGGTGCGACGAGATGCGGTTGAGCTCCATCAGCATCACCCGGATCACGCTGGCGCGCTCCGGGATGTCGTCGGTGATGCCGAGCAACTTCTCCACGCCCAGGCAGTAGGCGGTCTCGTTGAAGAACGGGGAGAGATAGTCCATCCGGGTGACGAAGGTGACGCCCTGCGTCCAGTTCCGGTATTCGAGATTCTTCTCGATCCCGGTGTGCAGGTAACCGATTCCGCATCGCGCCTCGGTGACGGTCTCGCCCTCGATCTCCAGGATCAGCCGCAGCACACCGTGAGTCGACGGATGCTGCGGACCCATGTTGACGACGATGCGTTCGTCGCCGGGCTGGGCTGCTGCACGCTCGCGGACGGAGGTGACGATCTCGTCCCAGTCCTGCCCGGACACCGTGTAGGTGCGGGCGGCCTCGCTGTTGTCGGCTTGCGTGGTCATCAGCTGTACGACCTTCGCTGATCGGGGGGAGCCACGCGGGTTCCCTTGTACTCCACGGGAACCCCGCCGAGCGGATAATCCTTACGTTGCGGATGGCCCTGCCAGTCGTCCGGCATCTCGATACGGGTCAGCGAGCGGTGGCCGTCGAAGATGATGCCGAAGAAGTCGTAGGTTTCGCGTTCGTGCCAGTCGTTGGTGGGGTAGATGTCGCAGAGACTCGGGATGTGCGGATTGGAGTCGGGGCAGGCCACCTCGAGGCGCAGCCGCCGATTGTGCGTGATCGACGCCAGCGGATAGACCGCATGCAGCTCCCGGTCCTGGTCGTCAGGATAGTGAACCCCGTTGACGCCCAGGCACAATTCGAATCGTAGCGATGGCTGGTTACGCACCGTCAGGGCGACCGTGCGCAGGTGTTCGCGGCGGACGTGCAGGGTCATCTCGTCGCGGAAGATCACCACCTTCTCGATGGCGTCGTCGAAGGAGACGGTGTGCGGCGCGGGCAGCGCACTCAGGCCGTCGGCGAGTTCGTCGGCGATCTCGTCGAAATAGCTTCCGTACGGCCGTACCGAACTGCCCGGCAGGGTGACGGCCTGCACCAGCCCGCCGTAGCCGGAGGTGTCGCCGCTGCCGTGGACCCCGAACAGTCCGCGGCGCACCCCGATCTGTTCGGCGTCGCTGGGGTTCCGGGGAGAGGTCATCGCAGTAACCCCTTCATCTCGATCGTCGGCTTGGCTTGCAGCGCCGCCTGTTCCGCCGCCCAGATGGCCTGTTCCCGGTTGACGCCGAGCGGCATCTGCCCGATCTGTTCGTGCAGTTTGAGGATCGCGTTGAGGAGCATCTCCGGTCGCGGCGGGCAGCCGGGCAGGTAGATGTCGACCGGCACCACGTGGTCGACGCCCTGCACGATCGCGTAGTTGTTGAACATGCCGCCCGACGACGCGCAAACCCCCATCGCCAGTACCCATTTCGGCTCGACCATCTGGTCGTAGATCTGCCGCAGCACCGGCGCCATCTTCTGGCTCACCCGGCCGGCGACGATCATCAGGTCGGCCTGCCGCGGTGACGCGCGGAAGGCCTCCATCCCGAACCGAGCCAGGTCGTAACGCCCGGAGGTGGTGGCCATCATCTCGATCGCACAGCAGGCGAGTCCGAAGGTCGCGGGCCACAGCGAACCCTTGCGCATGAATCCGGCCAAGTCCTCGACAGTACTCAGCAAGAATCCGCTGGGGAGTTTCTCCTCGATTCCCATAGCGCGAACCTCCTTGCGTTTCTTACTAGTTCAGTCGGTCATTCCCAGCTCAAACCCCCGCGTCGCCACTCGTAGGCGTAAGCCACCGACACGTTGATCACGAACAGCGCCATCGCGCACAGGCCGAACCAGCCGAGGGCGTCGAAGGCGACGGCCCACGGATAGAGGAAGACGATCTCGATGTCGAAGATGATGAAGAGCATCGCGGTCAGGTAGTACTTCACCGGGATGCGCTGGACCGCCCGCTCGACGCGAGTCGTCGCGGACAGGCCGGCGCCCGGCGCGGTCACCGCATGCGTCTCGGTGAGCGGTTCGATACCGCACTCGTAGGGTTCCAATTTGGCGCGGTTGTACCGTTTCGGACCCACGAGCATCGCGATGCCGACCGAAAACACCGCGAACGCCACGGCAATTGCCCCGAGCACCATGATCGGGACGTAGGCGTTCATAAAGCGGCGGCCTCCCCACGGTGGTAACTGCGGCCCGGATGTGAGCTGTGACACAAGCCTACAAGCGTTCGCGGCACCGCCGCCAACGTTTTGCGGGACGTGTCGTTACGGGCAGGTAAGCGGTGCGCTCAGTGACTGCGACGCAGCAGATCGACCAGCGTCGTCGAGAGTGCGATCGGATCCACCGGCAACGTCGCCGTCGCATCGGCCCGCGACCAGTCGGCCAGCCACCGGTCGTCGGCGCGGCCGAGCAGCAACAGGATCGGCGGGCACGGATCGATCTCGTCGCGCATCTGTTTGGCCACCCCCATGCCGCCGGCCGGGGAGGCCTCGCCGTCGAGGATGACGACGTCGATCACGCCGGCGTCGAGCTGCGCGAACACCATCGGCGCGGTCGCGACTTCGATGAAACTGAGTTCGGGGAGGTCGGGGTCGGGTCGGCGGCCGAGCGCGCCGATCACCTGTGCCCGAGTGTCCGAATGATCCGAATAGACCAGCACACGCAACGCCGAAGTCGGCTGCACCTGTGGGTCTGTCACGGGGTGAACACTACCGCGCGGCCCGAGCGGGACGCGTTCGACACGGGTGCAACGCTCAGTGCTCGGTGGAGAACCCCACCCGCCGCCGATGCGCCTCGAGCGCCAGCGTGACGAGCTGATCGATCAGATCCGGATACGCCACCCCGGTCGCCTCCCAGAGTTTGGGATACATCGATGCGGGGGTGAAGCCGGGAATCGTGTTGATCTCGTTCAACAGCCAGCCCCGCCCGTCCTCCTCGTAGAAGAAGTCGACGCGGGCCATACCCACGCAGCGCAGGGCGGTGAACGCCTTGGCCGCCAGTTCCCGGACCTCGTCGGCCGCGCCGGCGGGCAGGTCCGCGGGGATCACCAGCTGTGCCGCGCCGGTGACGTACTTGTCCTCGTAGTCGTAGAACTCGCTGCCCGGCCGGATCTCCCCGGGCACCGATGCCTCGGGCGCGGTGTTCCCGAGCACCGCGACCTCGATCTCGCGTGCGGTGACGTTCTCCTCGATGATCACCACGTCGTCGTAGCGCAGCGCCAGGTCGATCGCCTTGTCCAGTTCGGCAACGTCGTGTGCCTTGGTGATACCGACCGACGACCCGAGGTTCGCCGGTTTCACGAACACCGGCAACCCCAACTCCTCGACGGCGCGCATCACGATGGTGCGGGAGTCGTCGATACCGTCGCGGAACTCGATCCACCGACACTGCGGGATGCCGAAGTGCTCGGCGACCACCTTGGCCATCGCCTTGTCCATGCAGACCGCCGACGACAGCACACCCGCGCCCACATACGGCACCTTGAACAGCTCGAGCATCCCCTGGATGGTGCCGTCCTCACCGTGCGGTCCGTGGAGCAGCGGCAGCACGACCGTGATCGCGTCCGAACCGTCACCGCGGATGGCGGTCAGCGGGTCGACGACGGTGCCGGCCGGTTCGAGTTTGTCCGGGAGATCGCTGCCCTCGGCGATCGCCGCGATGGCCTTGTCGTTGCGTAGCCACGTACCGTCCTTGGCGATGCCGATCGGCACGAGCTCGTAGGTCTGGCGGTTCGCCGCGGCGAGGACGTGTGCAGCCGTCACGCACGACACATCGTGCTCGGCGGACACGCCGCCGAAGAGGACGACCAGACGCAGCAAGGGTGAAGCCATGGCTGCCACGATACGTCCAGCGGGTATGCACAGCCGAACATGCCGCGTGCTTGTAGCGTTGCGGTGTGCAATTCAGTGCGAGTGAGGTGGCGCTGGGCGTCGGCGGGCAGTTGATCGGCGCCGATGTGACCATCGAGAGCGTCGGTATCGATTCCCGGACCGTGCGCGACGGCCAGTTGTTCGTGCCGATCGTCGCCGCCCGCGACGGCCACGAGTTCGTGCGGGCCGCCGCCGACGCCGGAGCGGTGGCCTACCTGACGTCCGAGGGCACCCTGCCGGGTGTCGACCTCCCGGCGATCGTCGTGTCCGACACCGCGGCCGCACTCGCCGACCTCGGCGGCGCTGCCCGCGACCGGCTGCCCAACCGGGTCGTGGGCGTCACCGGCTCGGTGGGCAAGACCTCCACCAAGGACCTGCTGGCCGGCCTGCTCGCGACGACCTACCGCACCACCGCCAGCGAGAAGTCGTTCAACAACGAACTCGGACTGCCGCTCACGTTGCTCGGCGCCGACGACGCCACCGAAGCGGTCGTCGTCGAGATGGGCGCCCGCGGCATCGGTCACATCGACCTGCTGTGCTCGATCGCCCGGCCCACCGTCGGCATCATCACCCGCGTCGAGGGCGTCCACCTGGAACTCTTCGGCAACATCGAGGCGATCGCCCGTGCGAAGGGTGAATTGGTCGAAGCACTTCCGGTCGACGGCCTGGCCGTGCTGAACTCCGACCACAAACACGTCGCTGCGATGGCCGACCGCACCGACGCCGCGGTCCTCACGTTCGGACTGACCCCGGAGGCCGATGTGTACGCCTCCCGGATCGCGCTCGACGATCAGCTGCGCGCCTCATTCCACCTGCACACCCCGTGGGGGGAGACCGACATCCGGCTCGGCGCGCGCGGCGAACATCAGGTGCCCAACGCGTTGGCCGCGGTCGCCGCCGGCGGGTGGCTCGGTGTCCCGATCGAGAAGATGGCCGACGGGCTGTTCGGCGCGGCACTGTCCGGGCTGCGGATGGACCTGGTGACCACATCGTCCGGCGTGCTCATTCTCAATGACGCCTACAACGCGAACCCGACATCGATGTCGGCGGCACTGCAGTCGCTGGCCGCGCTCGAGGGCCGCCGACGCTTCGCGGTCCTCGGCACGATGGCCGAACTCGGTGAAGAGTCCGCGGCCCAGCACTCGGCCATCGCCGCGCAAGCCGATCAGCTCGGCATCGCGGTGATCGCGGTGGCCGAACCGAGCTACGGCGACACCGCCCGGCACGTACCCGACGTCGAGGCCGCGGTCGTCGAGCTCGGGGACCTCGAACTCGGCGACGCGGTCCTCGTCAAGGGCAGCCGCGTGGCCGCCCTCGAGCGTGTCGCCGACGTCCTGAGCAACTAGAGGTGCTCGGCGTTCGCGACGATCACGTCGTGCACGTACTGGGCCAGTCCCGCAGCGCGGTCGTCGTAGTGCTTCGTGAACCGGGGATCGGCGACGTACATCTGCGCGAGGTTGACCTGCATCTCGTGGCTGCAGTCGTAGAACCGGTTGATCGACGCCCGATGCTCCTCGGCGAGCGCGTTGGCCTCGGGTGAACCCGGGGCCACACCGGCCGTCAGCGCGTCGGCGAGTTTCGCCTCGAGAGCGTCGGTGTCGGCCTTCACCCGGCGCCAGTCGTCCTTGCTGAACCGGCCGGTGCGCTCCTGGCTCTGCTGCCATGCATCGGTCTCACCCCAGCGTTCCTCCGCCTCGGCTGCGTACTCGTCGCCGAGCCAGTTCTGGCCGAAGATCTCGGCCTGCTCCTCGGCGGTCAACTGCACGCCCTTGCGCTTCGCGTTCATCATGTCCTCCACAGCTGCGACCATCCGGTGCAAGCGGTCGATCCGATCGGTCAGCAAGGCGCGCTGATCTGTCAGGTGCGCCATCGCGTCGACGGTCGGATCGTCGAGCAGGGTCGCGATCTGCTCGAGCGGAAAGCCCAGTTCCCGGTAGGTGAGCACCTGATGCAGGCGCTCGACGTCCCCGTCGTCGTAGACCCGGTAACCGGCGGACGTCCGACCCGACGGCACCACCAGACCGATCCGGTCGTAGTGGTGCAGCGTGCGGACACTGATGCCGACCAATCCGGCGACTTCGCCGACGGTGCGTTCCCGTGTCATCTGGTGCACTCCTTCACTCACACCGGACACTCTGCGGCCTGACGTCACGTCAGGGTCAAGCCTCAGGGCGCGAACGAGACCACCTGGTCGGCCCCGTCGACCGACCGGGTGCACGCCGCGAGCACTCCGGGGATCTGCGCCGGCCCGCATTTCCAGTCGTCGACGGTCTGGATCTGGCCGGTGGCGATCATCGGACCGTACTTGGTGGCCAGCGCCTGGGCGTCGGCGCAGTCGACCGAGCCGGCGGTGATCTGGATGTGCAGCGCGCCGTCGGGGCCGGCGGTCGTACCGCAGTCCCTGGTCCCGGTCTCACTCGCTTCCGTGGTGGACGCTGCCGACGATGCGGGCCGCGGACCGGCGACGACCGGCGCCGACGAGTTCTCTGACACCACGGTCGGGGTCGACGGCGCCGCCGCCTCCTGCTCGGACCCACACGCGGCCAGGGTCAGGCCGAGAGCAGCGGAGGCGGAGATCACAGCAAGACGAGCGATGTTGCGCGACATGGCTTCACCGTAGCGAATCGACTGCACCGGTTTGGGCCAATGGCGCGGACCTGGGAAGATGCAGCGGTGAGCACCATCTTGACCCCGGACCACTCGTTCACCGTCGGGACGTCGCTGCCCGGCACCATCGGTCGCACGGGCGTGATCGACACCCCGCACGGGCAGATCCACACCCCGGCGTTCGTACCGGTCGGCACCAAGGCGACCGTCAAGACGGTGCTTCCCGAGTCGGTGGCCGCGCTTGGCGCCCAGGCAGTGCTCGCCAACGCCTACCACCTCTATCTGCAGCCCGGACCCGAGATCATCGACGAGGCCGGTGGACTCGGCGCATTCATGAATTGGCCCGGCCCCACCTACACCGACAGCGGCGGCTTCCAGGTCATGTCGCTCGGCACCGGATTCAAGAAGGTCATCGCGATGGAGGCCACCGGCACCCCCGACGACGACCTCATCGCGCCGGGGAAGGAACGACTCTCGAACGTCGACGACGACGGCGTCACCTTCAAGTCGCACCTGGACGGGTCGTCGCATCGGTTCACCCCCGAGGTGTCGATGCAGATCCAGCACCACCTCGGCGCCGACATCATCTTCGCCTTCGACGAACTCACCACGCTGATGAATACCCGTGCCTATCAGGAGAGTTCGCTCGAGCGCACCCGACTGTGGGCGATACGCTGTCTCGCCGAACACAATCGGCTCTCGATCGCACGCGACCACCGCCCGCAGCAGTCCCTGTGGGGCGTCATCCAGGGCGCGCAGTACGAGGATCTGCGTCGCAAGGCTGCCCGCGATCTCGTCGAGCTCAGCCGCATCGATCAGGACAACGGCGGAAAAGGTTTCGGCGGCTACGGAATCGGTGGGGCACTCGAGAAGGACAACCTCGGCACCATCGTCGGCTGGGTCAACGACGTCCTGCCCGAGGACTCCCCGAAACACCTCCTCGGCATCAGCGAACCCGACGACATCTTCACCGCCATCGAGAACGGCGTTGACACCTTCGACTGCGTCTCGCCCACCCGCGTCGCCCGCAACGGGGCGATCTACTCCCTCGACGGCCGCTACAACATCACCAACGCCAAGTACCGCAAGGACTTCCGACCACTCGACCCCGAGATCGAGAACTACACCTCGCAGTATTCCCGCGCCTACCTCCATCACCTGTTCAAGGCCAAGGAAGGGCTGGCCTCGACTCTCGCGACGCTGCACAATGTTTCGTTCACCGTGATGCTCGTTGACCGAGCCCGCCAAGCGATCGAGGACGGCACCTACACCGAATACCGCGACGAGTTCTTGCGGCGGTACTACGCGGGTAGTCAAGTGCCGCGGTCTTGAGCTGAGGTGCGAGCCAGCGCCCCGCTCCCTGAGGTGCGAGCCAGCGCCCCGCTCCCTGAGGTGCGAGGCGCTAGCCGAGCCACGAAGGGCCCCTTGATATTCCGTCAATCTCACCCCATCTGCTCATCCAACCAATCGAACATCCGCTGCTCGGTGAGTTCCCGCGCCAACGGCTGGCAGTGATAGCTCGCGCCCTCCTCCTCGGTGAACCGGACGTGCGTCGAACCCGGCACCAGCGCAGCGAGTTCCGCAGGCTGATGGGTGAAGAACTGCTCGCCGTCCGGGTCGATCACGAACAGGGGTGTGGTGACCTGCCCCGCGTACGGCGTCAGGTCGTACTTCATCACCGCGTCGAGTACGGCCGAATACCCTTGCACGCCATAGGGTCGGGCGCGGAAAGCCCACGTCTCGCGAGGTCCTTTGGCGTCGGGCGCAGCCATTCCGGCGGTCAAGAGCTCGTCGAACTTCTGCTTGTCCCCGCTGTTGTAGATGTCCATGAGTTCGGCTGGAATCTTCTCCGACCACGTCTGGCCCACATCGACCACACCACCGTCGGCGATCGCGGCAGCGAAGCGATGCTCGAAGCAGATGGCGCGGCTGACCCAGTAACCCGCCTGACTCACTCCGTAGAGGCCCAATTTGTCGGCGTCGACGTCGGTGCGCTGCACCAGGAAATCGACTACGGGGGTGAGCACCTTCTCCCAGTCCGGCCGGAACGGGATGTCCCGCTCGAACAGCATCGACTGCTGTCCGGGGCCGTCGAAAAGCAGTGCGTTGTAACCACGTTCGAGGGCGCCTTCGCCGGCCTCGCACCAGACGCCGCTGAGCGATCCGTCGCTGCCGTTGTTCACCACGACTGTCGGACGCCGGGTGCCCGATGCGTCGGGGCGGAAGAACCAGCCGGGCATGCTCCCGCCCTCGTAGGGGATGTCGACACGTTCGACGGCCCAGGAGGTGTTGGCGACGAACCCTTCCCAGGCCACCCGGTGTTCACGGAAGGTCGGCACCAGGGCGTCGGTGTTGCTGCGCCCGTCGATCGAGTTGAAGGCGACACCGAGATAGTCGGAGGCACGCAAGTAGGCGCGGGCGGCACTGACCCGATGGCCGCGTGACGCACTCTCGTCGCCGATGGCTGCGACGCGGCGGCCGAGCGCGACCCATGCGTCGAACCAGGCCTCGCCATCGTCGGGTGCGACGCCGGCGATCAGCGAGAGCACCTCACCGACGTCGGACCCGCACCTGGTCGACTTCCCAAGGATCGTGCGCACCTGGAAGTCGCGGTCGATGCTCGGGTAGAACCCGGCGGTGTAGACCTCGTGCGACGGCGTGCCGCGACGGTCGAGTTGGTCGGTGGTCAGCGCCTTGCTGGTGGTGGGTGTGGACATGGTGGATTTCCTTTCGGTTGGGTGGGGTTTCAGGCGGCGGCGTCGGTCGCCGGGGTGGTGGGACGTTCTGCGGCGACCTCGCGGGTGACCTTGACGGCGCGCACGAGAGCGAGGATCGGGATCACCCATTCGAGGGCGAGCACGAGAATCGGTCGGGCGCCGGCCGAGTCCAGGTGCGCTGCGGCGATGTGACACACACCGACCACCAGCACGGTGACTCCCCAGACGGTGCTGAGCTTGCGGTTGACCGATCGGAAGGTGGGGGTGTTCCAGTACTGGCGGGGGACCTCCTGTTTGGCGAAGTCGGCGGTGAACGGTGCGACCGACGCCGTCGCGACGATGAAGGCGCCGAGCAGAAGCGAGGCGCCGCCGCGGGCGTTGAGCGTGAGGAAGTTGTCGGCCCCGGACCCACCGATGAAGGCGACCAGTGCGATGACCCCCATGATCACCGACTGGGCGACCGGCAGGATCTTGAGGCCGCCGCGCGCGGTGATGGCGACCAGGATGAGCGCCGCCACCAGGGCGATAACGGCGGACCACCCGATGGCCAGCCAGTGGGCGAGCACACCGAACAGCAGAAACGGGACAAAACCGAGGATGATCTTGACGGGATTCATGATTGTGACTCCAGTGGTCTCCGCGACCGGTCGGTCGCTCATACACTGAGTCTGCGCGGCAATGGAACCGAGTCGACTGGTCGAAACGACCAGTTCCCTTAACAGGTGGAGCGAGGTCGCAATGCACTGGAACGCTGGGGTGATCTCGGCGATCGATGAGGCGATCACCGCGGCGCGGGATGGCCGGCCGACGGTCCTCACCATCGAGGGATCGGCAGGCTACGGGAAGAGCACGTTGCTCGGCGTCGTCCGGGCGCGGCTCGACGGATTCCACGTCCTGCGCGCGTTCGGTGAGGAAAGTACGCAAGACGTCTCGCTGCAACTGCTCGACGAGTGGGACGCGCTGCCCGACGGCGTGTCACGACCGGCGCACCGGATGCAGGCCTACCGCCGGTTGGCCGATGTGGTCGACCGCCTCGCTCTGACCGGACCGGTGGCGCTGGTCGTCGATGATCTGCAATGGATCGATACGGAATCTGTCGGCGCACTCGCCGCCCTCGCGCAACGTGCGGCCGGCGATCGGATCATCATCGTCGCCGCTTGTCGGCCGCTGGGGACCCGACACCCGGCATGGCGTCGACTGATGGATGAAGCGCCGGAGGACATGCTGGCTTCCGTGTCGTTGACCGGTCTCGATCAGACTGCCGCCGACGCACTCGTCGCGGAGGTGGCATCGGACGCGCCGGATGGTCTCGCCGAACGCCTGCTTGCCCATACCGGCGGCAGCCCGTTGCACTTGCGCGCCCTGCTCCGCGAGTATCCGGCAACCGAATTGGCGGTCCTCGCCGAACGCGGCGAGTTGCCCGCACCGGCCGAACTCGCTGCGGTTATCGAGTCGCGCATCGCCGGGTTCGACCCCGATGCGGCGACGATGATGCGGGTCCTCGCCGTACTCGGGGACGACTGGCACGACCTGCCCACGGTGGCAGCCATCGGCGATATCGCGGAACCTGATGCAGCACTGCGCTTTCTGCGTGACGACGGGCTGGTCGCGGTGCGCGTCGGCAACACCGCGACCCGAGTTCGGATCTCGCACGCGGTGGTTCGGGCAGCCGCATACGCGACCATGCCACCGGACGTGCGTCGGGGACTGCATGCCGCAGCTGCGGCTCGGTTGGCCGGCACCGATCACCCTCTCCGCCACCGGTTTGCCGCGACCACCGGCGTCGACGACGGACTGGCATTCGATCTCGATCGTCATGCCGATGACCTTCATATGCACGAGCGATTCCGGGACGCAGCGCGATTCCATCGGATGGCCGCGGCGATCTCGGGTTCGGCGGACGACCGGGAGCGGCGTGAACTCGATGCGTGCTTCGAATCGATTGCGGCACATGATCTCGAGGAGGTCACCCTCGCCGGGCTCGACAGCGACTCGGATACCGCGCTGCGGGTCGTCCACGCGATGCGGTCGGTCGCCGAAAAACAATGGGCGCGTGCGGCTGCTGAACTCGATCCGGTTGCGTTCGATACCCTCGGCGGCTGGGACGCGCGGCATCGCGGTCGGGCACTCGTGCTCCGGGGGTGGACCATCGTCGCCGCCGGACGAGAGCCGATCGACGCGCTACCCTACCTCGACGAGGCACTGACCATCGGTGCCATCGATCCCGCTCTGCGCGCCCAGTTCACGTTCGCCTACGGCCAGGCGCTCCAGGCGAAAACCGTGGGAAACGAGGACATCTGGGGGTTCGAGTCCACCTTCGAGATCGACCGTGCGGAGCTCGCGGCATCGCCGGACGGACTGATCCGACTCGCGTGGCGCGGCGCCATCTACTCCCTGACCGGTAGCCCGGCGAAAGCGGTGCCGGACCTGTCCGTCGTGGTCGACGCGGTCAACGACGGGGTGCTGGACTTCACCGACGGAGTATTTCACTCGCTCTATGGGCACGCCAACTGGATGGCCGGCCAATGGCGACTCGGTGCGTCGAGCATCAATGTGGCACTGAAGGACCCAGCAATCGGACTACATCCCGCGGTGGCCGCCATGGCGCCCCTGAGCGCGCTAACGGCTCGCGACGGCACGTCGGACGCACTCGAACTGAGCAGACGAGTCAGGATGGCGGCTCCGCTACGGTCGGCCGTGCACGCCGGTGACGTCACCGCGGTGATTGCACTGGCGTACAACGGCACCGAGCAGCAGCGCCGGGCATGGCTGCATCAGCGGATCGGCGACTTCGGGGATCCGCGCACGCACCCGCCGACCGTGGTGCCGTATCTGTGGTTGCTGGCCATGGGAATCGGCTCCGCCTGGTCGGGTGACGCCGACGCCGTCGATCACTGGGCCGACCGTCTCGAGGCTCTCGACGGTAGCGACTGGCGCATCGACGGCATCGTCTGGCTGCGCACCCTGGCGGCACGATGCCGCGGTGAGACCGTCGCCGACCGGCTCACCGCATGCGCTGAACGCGGGCTGGCCGGGATATCGTCGATCGGCGCGATACTGTGGGCGGATGCAGCGAATACTGCTGCCGCCGAACACCATCGAGATCACACCGCGGTGCGTCGTCGAGCAGCGGACGCATTGGCGGCACTCGGCGCCGATGCCTACGGGCCGCTGATGTTGCCCGACAGCGACGAGCTGTCGGCGGCCACCCCCGACGACCCGCTGGACGCCCTGTCCGATCGGGAACGAGAAGTCGTGGCGCTGTTGCTGGAAGGTCTGAGTTACGCGCAGATCGCGAAGGAGCTCTACGTCACGCGCAGCACCGTGGCCTTTCATCTGTCCAAGGCATACGCGAAGACCAACACGACCTCGCGGCACGAGCTGGTGCAACTCGTGCGCGCGGCGTGAATCAGCGTGCGGTGTAACCGCCGTCGACGAACAGCGTAGTGCCGGTGATGTAGCTACCGGCGTCCGATGCGAGCAGTACGGCGGGGCCGCCGAGTTCGTCGGGTGCGCCCCACCGTCCGAGTGCGGTCATCGCGGAATACTCGTGGCGTACCTCGGGCGGCGTCGTCACCTCGGTCATCTCGGTCGTGAATGGTCCGGGTGCCAGACAATTGACGGTCACGCCACTGTGACCGAGGTCGATCGCGGCACTTCGGGCCAGGCCGCGCAGCCCCGCCTTCGACGCCGAGTATGCGGCGCGCCCACCGACCGACACCTCACCGAAGGTCGACGACAGATAGATGAATCGCCCCCACCCGCGCACGACCATCGCCGGCGCCGCCGCGCGGGTGAGTGACATGGCGGCGGAAAGGTTCACCGCGAGAGTCTGATCCCAGTGCTCGTCGGACACCGAGGACACCTCCTCCGGAAACGACACCCCGGCATTGGCGACCACGATATCGACGGGCCCGGCGGCCTGTTCGGCTCGCTCCACCAGGGCCGCGCAGTTCGCCCGGTCCGCCAGGTCGAGTGCGACGGTGTGCACCGCCACCCCCGCTTCGTCGGTGATCAGCTCTGCTGCGGCGGCGAGGCCGTCGGCGTTGCGGGAGTTGAGAACCAGGTCTGCGCCTGCGCGGCCCAGGGAGCGTGCGATCGCCAGTCCGAGTCCGCGATGGCCACCGGTGACCAGAGCGACCCTGCCGTGCAATGAGAATGGATCGGTCATCGGTCAGCTCACCCGAACCGGCGACGGCGGGAACCACTGCAGGTTACTGGGCACGTACTGCCGGAAGATCAGTCGGAACGGCCCGGCGGGTGCGGGCAGCCAATTCGAGAACATCCGCGGGTCGCGCGGCGGTGTCGACGACATCACGAGGTCGACCGATCCGTCGGGGTTACGGGTGAGTGCGGCCGGGTTGCTGCCGAGCGAGTAGCGACCGATCGGGTTGGGCACCAGAAAGTCCGAGGCGTCGTACATGGTGACCGACCACCAGCCACCGCGACCGGAGTTGACAGGCGCCAGCGGGTTGCGAGCCGGGAGATGCAACCGGTACGACTTTGACCCGTTGTACCGAGACCCCGAGTTGTCGACGGCGGACAGGAAATAGCGGGACTCACTCTGCTCATTGGCGGCCAGTGCCCACCGCGCGACGGCGGCACGGGTGGCGTAGTCGGTGCCGAAATGACCGGCCGTGGCCAGTGTGGTCCACGCACTGTGGTGAATGAGGTTGTCGGACACGGCGCTGTCGACAAGACGATCACCTACCGGCATGCCCGCTGCGAGAGCAGCGGCGCGCGGACCGGTGCTGGGGTGCGAACCGGGCGTCACGCCAACACTCGCCAGCGACGCCACCGCCGCGCGATCGGCCGCCGGCGGGGGATCCGCGGCCAGTACGTCGGCGAGTTCGTCGAAAAACACGGTGCCGTTGGCGTTGAGCTTCTGTGGTGAGCGGCCGGTGCAGGTGGGGGTCTTCAGGCCGGGCGGCACCACCGCCGGGTAGCCGACCCGGGGTCCGACGGTCAGCCGGGTCTGGGCCTGCAAGACCTGTGCCAGCGGCCATTGGTTGCCGGTGACGAGGATACGACCGAGCATCCACACATCCCACGTCGTCGATTGCAGTCGGTGCGATCCGGCGGGAATCGGTCCGCGGTATCCGGGGGGAACGACGGTGACCGACGTCGGGCCGAAGCCGGTGGTTCGGCTGCCGATGTTGCCGATCACGTTGGTGTAGGCGTCGAGGAACTGCAGGACGACGTAGCGTCCGTTGCTCGCCGGAAAGCTCAGTGTCACCGGTCCCTTGCGGAGGTCGAGAAAGGCGTTGCTGTACAGCGTGTCCGAATTGGGTGCGACGATCTCTCGGATCGACGCGTTGGCAGGAATCGGCAGATTGATGAGTGTGTTGGGTGCCCGGTTGCACAGCAGATTCGATCGGGTTCGGACCACCGCGACCGGTGCCACGCCGTACACGTAGCCATTCGCCGCGGCCTGCACCGCCGACGATGCCGGTGCCGCCTGGGCGCTGACCGGCGCGAAGATCGCGCCCACGCCGAGTGACAGAGTCGTGGCCAGGGCCGAGAATGCTGCGACCACTCCGGTCTTCGCAGAAACCCGGCGGGTGGCCGCTTTCGATGGATGAGGCATGCTGGTCTCCCTGAACTGTCGGATGGACGCGAGGATCACCCGACGAACGTAACGAGATGGATGGGCGACGCGACTGGCCATTTTGACCAGTCATAGCCGCCCTCGCCAGGGCATCATCGGAGGGTGACCAAAGCGTGGACGAACACCGCAGCGACGGTCCCCCGTGCGCTCCGCATGTCGCCCGCGCCCGTCGCGGTGACCGCAGCGGTCCGAGCACTTGCCGCCGGCGGTGCACTCTTGGTGGCCGGCGCGGTGATCGGCGACTGGGACAGGTTGGGGGTCGCGTACCTGGGTGCGGCGTGTTCGGTCGCATTTGTGATCGGCGACGACTATCGCGGCCGAGTGGCGGCACTCGCTGCGGCTTCGGTGGGTGCTGCGATCGGCATCGTGATCGGCGGGGTCGTCGACCACACGGCACTACTGATGGTCGCCGTGGCCGTCGGAGCGGGAGTGGTGTCGGGCCTGCTGGGCGCAGCGGGACCACACGGCCCCGCCTTCGGGATGATGCTCAGCATCGGGGTGGCCTATGGGCAATTCGTTGGTTCGGGTCTGGCGCCGTCGGCACAGGTGGTGTGGTATCTCGTGGGTGCCTTTGTGGTCGGGTTCTGCCACGTCGTGGATTGGCCGTTCCGACGCGGCGTGGCGCAACGACGTGCGGCGGTCGGTGTATACGCTGCAGCGGCTGAGTTGTGTGCGGCGATCGGAACTCCCGACGCATCCGACGCGCGTAGGCGTCTGGTGGCGGCGTCGTCGACGGCCCGCACGGCCGGCTGGACACCGCAGACCCAAAACATCGCGTACGCCGCCGCGGCGCTCTATACCGAGAATCGACCGGTGGGACGCGAGGTCGTCGACGCGCTGCATGACGCCGGTGCGCAGGTCGGTCAGCGGCGTCCGCTCCGGGTGCCCACGGCGTGGCCGCCGACCACTCCCGGATTGCGTGCGATGGCAACGGCATTGGATGGCGACGATGCGAGACCCGCGGTGCGGGACCACCGCGGTATCGGCGCGATCGCGGCGTCGCTACGAACCCGCACCGCGTGTCTCAACGCCATCCGTATCGCCCTGTGCATGGGTGTCGCCACCGCGGTCACGCTCACGATTCATGCTCCCCAGCATGCATTTTGGCTGCCGCTGACGGTTGCGGTCATCGTCCGGCCGGAGTACGCCTCGATCGTCGTGCGGACAGTGAACCGGCTGGCCGGGACGATCGTCGGCGCGGTGGTGGCCGCGGCCGTGGTCGCGGTCTGGCCCAGCGGGATCGGGGTGGCGGTGGCGGCGTCGATCGGTCTGGCATTCGCGGCATTGACCGCACCGAAGTTGTACGGACTCAGCGTCATCGGTGTCACGCTGTCGGCGTTGCTGTCGTCATCGGTGGGCGGCCCGGACGTCGTCGGACCCGAGGTGCGTCTGCTCGACACATTCATCGGTGCGGTGATCGCAGTGGTTTTCGGCTATCTGCTGTGGCCGGGCGCGCGGCGGTTGCCGCAGCAGGCACGGGTGGATGACGGTCTAGATGCCGCCGAGGCCTACCTCGAAGAGGCGCTACAGCCGGCACCGAGACACGACTCATTCGCGAGATGCCGCGACGATGCGTACCGGTTCGCCCACGCGGCTCGGTTGTCCTGTCTGGCGGCGTTCGCCGAGCCACCGCCCACGTCCGACCGCGCTCGGGAGATGCTGCCTTGCGCAATCGAATTGGAAGAGATCGTCGACGCGATCACCCAGATCTCGATCGCCGTCGACACCGCGGCCGGCTCTGATCGCGACATCGTCCGGACACGGGAGCGTCTCCGGGACTTACGGTCGAGAATGATCGACACGAGAAGGGAATGACATGGAGATCGGCCTTCACGCCCTGGGTATCGGTCCCGGCGCCGATCCGGAGATCATCGCCGCAACGGCGCGGCACGCCGAGCGTCGGGGTTTCGCCACGCTGTGGAGTGGGGAACACGTGGTGATGGTCGACCAACCGACATCGCGCTACCCCTACACCTCCGACGGCCGGATCGCCGTGCCTGCCGACGCCGACTGGCTCGACCCGATGGCGTGCCTCGCGTTTGCCGCCGCCCACACCTCGACGATCCGGCTGGCCACCGGAATTGTGCTACTGCCCGAACATAATCCGCTGATCATGGCCAAACAGGTGGCCTCGCTCGACCGCCTCAGCCACGGCAGGTTCACCTTCGGGATGGGAATCGGTTGGGCGCGCGACGAATTCGATGCGCTGGGCATCCCGTTCGAACGTCGTGGTGAGCGCGCCGCCGCCTACGTCGAGGCGATGCGCTCGGTGTGGGGCTCCGAATTGGCCACCTACGAGTCCGAGTTCGTCGCGTTCCGCGACGTCCGGGTCAATCCGAAACCGACCCAATCCGCGCTGCCGGTGGTGCTCGGAGGCAACAGCGATCGCGCGCTTGCTCGGATCGCGGCGTGGGCGGACGGGTGGTACGGCTTCAATCTCGACGACGTCGAAGCGGTTGCCGATCGTGTCGCGGTGCTTCGATCGCACTGTGACGAGAAGGGTCGCGCGTTCGCCGGTCTGTCTCTCGCGGTTGCCCTACGCGCTCCGTCGGTTGCCGATCGGAGCGATCTCGCGGACCTCGGGGTGACCGAACTCGTGCTCGTCGAGTCACCGCCCGATGCCGTGGCCGATGTACCGCGGTGGATTGAGGAACTGGGTGACCGCTGGATACCGTGACGGCGTCGGACCAGGCCAGGATGCTGTTTACTCTTTCTTTACGTACACTGGTGCAGTCGCCGCGTAGATCACGGGCGACCCCGACCAGAAAGAGACCATGCGACGCGCCAAGCGCCGAAAACGCCGACGACGATCTTCCCCGGCCCGCTTCACCCCTGACTTTTCCGGCCAGGCCCCGACATGCTGACCCTGCTCGGCATCGTCGTCGGAATCCTGGTCGTCTTCGCAATTACCGCCCTGACCGGCTACTTCGTGGCCCAGGAGTTCGGTTACATGGCGGTCGACCGCTCCCGGCTGAAGGCTCGCGCCGCCGCCGGTGACGCCGCCGCGGAGCGTGCTCTCTCGGTCACCCGACGCACCTCCTTCATGCTGTCCGGCGCCCAACTCGGCATCACCGTGACCGGCCTGCTCGTCGGCTATGTCGCCGAACCGCTCATCGGTAGCGGCGTCGGTGAACTGCTCGGCGACGTCGGTATCCCCGTCGCCGCCGGTGTGGCCATCGGCACGGTGATCGCGATCCTGTTCTCCACCGTCGTCCAGATGGTGCTCGGCGAGCTGTTCCCCAAGAACCTGGCCATCGCCCGTCCGGAACCGGTCGCGCGCCGACTTGCCCGATCCACCACGATCTACCTCGCGGTATTCGGTTGGCTCATCGCGTTGTTCGACAAGTCGTCGAACCTGCTGCTCCGCGCGTTGCGTATCGAACCTGTGCACGACGTCGAACATTCGGCCACCCCCCGCGACCTCGAGCACATCGTGGCCGAGTCGCGCGACGCAGGCGAGTTGCCTGCCGAGCTATCGGTACTGCTCGATCGTGTCCTCGATTTCCCCACGCGCACAGCCGAACACGCCATGATCCCGCGTCGCCGGGTCGACGTGGTGCCTGCCGACATGCCGGCGTCCGACGTGCTGACGACGATGAGCACGGGTCACACCCGCTATCCCGTTGCCGATTCGGATGACGTCGTGGGGGTGATTCACCTGCACGACCTGCTCGAGTGGTCCGCCGATGCCGCCGCCGACCGGTCGGCCACCGCGGCCGCGCTCTGCCGTCGCCCGGTGATCGTGCCCGAATCGCTGCCGTTACCCGAGGTACTCACCCGCGTCGACGCAGCCGGCGACGAAATGGCGGTCGTCATCGACGAGTACGGCGGGTTCGCCGGCGTGGTGACCGTGGAGGACATCGCGGAGGAACTGGTCGGGGAGATCGACGACGAACACGATCCGGACGCACCGTCGGCGATCCGCCAGACCCCGCAGGGCTGGGTGATCCGTGGCGACGTGCACCTCGACGAGGTGTCTCGCGCCATCGACATCGACCTGCCCGAGGGCGACCACGAAACGCTCGCCGGACTGGTCATCACCGCCTTTGTCGGACTGCCCCAGGTGGGCGACGAGACCGTCGTCGTCCTGGAGCCCGACGCCGCGCTCCTCGCCCACGGCGACGATCCGGTTCCGCAGTCCCTGCACGCCCGAGTTCTGGAGGTGGACAAGCACGTTCCGTCGTCGGTGCTGTTGACGGTGGAGCCCGGTTCGGTCGAGGAAGGAGTGCAGCGATGAGTAACCCGTGGATTGTGGCCGCGGTGACCGTGGCGTTGATCGCCGCGAGCGCATTCTTCGTCGCCGTCGAGTTCGCGCTGATCGCGGCACGACGGCATCGGCTCGAGGACGACGCCAGCACCAGCCGCTCGGCCCGTGCTGCGCTGCGCAGCGCCTCGGAGCTGTCGGTGCTGCTGGCCGGGTCGCAGCTCGGCATCACCGTGTGCACCCTGGCGCTCGGTGCCATCACCAAACCCGCTGTGCACCACTGGCTCACCCCGGCATTCGCGGATTGGGGTGCGCCACTGTGGCTGGCCGACGTCGCCGGTTTCGTGCTGGCACTGATGATCGTCACCTTCCTGCACCTGGTGGTGGGGGAGATGGCGCCCAAGTCGTGGGCGATCGCGCATCCGGAGCGGTCGGCGACGCTGCTGGCGCTGCCGATGCGGGCCTTCATGTGGGTGGCCCGCCCGCTGATCGTGCAGCTCAACCGGCTGGCCAACTGGTGTCTGCGCCGCGTCGGTGTAGAGCCCGTGGATCAGGTTGGTGCCGGACAGGATTCGGCCGCGCTGCGACACCTGGTGGAGCACTCGGCCACCGTCGGTGCACTCGACGAGCGCTACCACACGCACCTGACCGGTGCGCTGGACCTGCAGTCGCTGACCGTCGACGACGTCGTCGTGCGTGACGAGCCCAGCAGTATCTCCCGCGCCGCGCATCCGACGGAGATCCAGGACGCCGCTCGACGCAGCCGTCACCTCCGACTCCTCGTGCGCGACAACGGAACCGTCTACGGAGTGGTGCACGTCCGGGACAGCCTCACCGCACCCGAGGAGACAACCGCCGCCGCCCTGATGCGACCGGTGCTCTCCCTCGCCCCGACCGTCCCGGTCTACGAGGCGTTGGCGTCGATGCGGGAGTCGCGACAACACGTCGCCATCGTCGTCGAGGACGGACGGGTCGTCGGTGTGGTCACCCTCAACGACGTCCTGGAGCGCCTGCTGGCCACCCCCACCCGTTGACAGCGCCCGCGATCCCGTTGACCGCGCCCGCGATCTCGTTGACGGCGCCCGCGATCTCGTTGACGGCGCCCGCGATCTCGTTGACGGCGCCCGCGATCTCGTTGACCGCGCCCGCGATCCCGTTGGCCGCGCCCGCGATCTCGTTGACCCGTGCCTTGCTGGGCGCTGTCGATGCGGAATCGGGCGCTGTCGACGGGATCCAGGGCGCTGTCGACGGTCAGGCCCACTCGTCGGGAGTCAGAATCCACGGTTCGCGCGGTAGGGCGCCCGGGTCGAAACGCTCTACCAGCGTGGTCAACTCGACGTGTTCATCCGCGCCGGCGAACCCGAGCGAGTGCGCGATCCGCGTCCGCACCCGGTCGACGCCGACCCCCTCGGCCGCCAGATCGGCCAGGGTCACCGCACCGTCGCGCTTGCTGAGCCGAACATGCTTGCTGTTCAACACCATCGGCACATGCGCATACACGGGCGCCGGGTACCCGATAAGGGTGGCCACGTACGCCTGGCGCGGCGACGACGAGAGCAGGTCGTCGCCACGCACCACCTGATCGACACCTTGCGCCGCGTCGTCGACGACGACTGCGAGGTTGTAGGCGGGGGTGCCGTCGTTGCGCTGGACCACGAAGTCGTCGACCATGCCGGTGTACTCGCCGTGCAGCAGATCGGTGACGGTGAACTCGGTGACGTCGGCGCGGATGCGGATGGCCGGTGGGCGTCCGGCCGCCCGCCGCTCGGCGCGCTGCGTATCGGTCAGGTCGCGGCACGTCCCCGGATACGCGCCCTGCGGAGCGTGCGGGGCCGACGGCGCCTCCAAGATCTCGCGCCGCGTGCAGTAGCACTCAAAGGTGCGGCCCTCGTCGCGCAACGTATCGATGACACGCTGATAGACCGCGAGGCGATCGGTCTGATAGACGACCTCGCCGTCCCAGTCGAGGCCGAGCGCCGCGAGATCACGCAACTGTCGACGATCGGAACCCTCTGCCGTGCGATCCAGATTCTCCATCCGGATCATGAACCGGCGACCGGTGGTGCGGGCAAACAGCCAGGCCAGCACTGCGGTCCGCAGATTGCCGACGTGGAGATCACCGGACGGCGACGGCGCGTACCGGCCGGCCCCGTGCGGTAAATCGTTGGCGTCCATTGCGCATCAGGGTACAAGTGACCACGATGGAGGTTGTGGACCTCCCGGTGATGCCGCCCATCGCACCCATGCTCGCCAAGGCTGTGCCGTCCGTGCCCGACCAACCCGACGGTGATCCGGTGTGGTCGTACGAGCCGAAATGGGATGGCTTTCGGGCGTTGATCTTTCGGGACGGCGACGAGGTCGCGATCGGCTCGCGCGGTGGTAAGGACCTCGCACGCTACTTCCCCGAACTCGTCGCGGCCGCCAAAACCGAACTGCCGGACAAGGTGGTTCTCGATGGGGAGATCGGAGTACCCGCCCTCATCGGGGACACCCACCGACTCGATTGGGACTCCCTCGCCCAACGCATCCACCCCGCCGAATCCCGCGTGACCATGCTGTCGGAGAAGACCCCGGCCATCTTCATCGGCTTCGACGCGCTCGCACTGGAGACCACGTCGGTGAAGGACGAACCGTTCGCGGTCCGCCGGGAGGCCTTGCTCCGTGCGATCAATGGCAGCAGACCGAAGGACCGGTCGTTTCACGTCAGTCGCGTGACCACCGACAGCGCCGTCGCCGAAGACTGGTTCTCCGCCTTCGAAGGCGCCGGCCTCGACGGCGTCGTCGCCAAACGCCTCGACGGCGTATACGTCGAGAACAAGCGCGAGATGATGAAGGTCAAGCACAAGCGCACCGCCGACTGCGTTGTGTTCGGCTACCGCGTACACAAGAGCGGCACCGGGCTCGGCTCCATGCTGCTCGGGCTCCACACCGACGACGGTGAGCTGCACATGGTCGGCGGGACGGGTGCCTTCTCGGATGCCAAACGCATTGAGCTGCAGGAGATGTTCGAGCCGATGCGGCTCGACCCGGATAAACCGTCCGGTGCGCAGCCGACCAGATGGCGATCGGAGAAATCGGGGGAATGGATACCGATTCGGCCGGAACTCGTCGTCGAGGTGGCCTACGACCAGATGGAGAATCACCGTTTTCGCCACACGGTGAAGTTCTTGCGGTGGCGACCCGACCGCGACCCGGAAAGTTGCGGATACGACCAACTCGAGGTTCCCCTCACTTACGATCTGCACGACGTCCTGGAAGGCTGACCATGGCATCCCGTTCTCCGGCAATCGAACTCGACGTCGACGGCATCGCCGTCCGACTGTCCAACCCGGACAAGATCTACTTCCCCGAACTCGGCGAAAATGGTGGCCGCAAGAGAGATCTCGTCGGCTACTACCGCGACATGGCGCTCGCCGGCCCCATCATGAACGCCCTGCGCGACCGGCCGACGTTTCTGCAGCGATTCCCCGACGGCGTCGACGGCGACGAGATCTACCAGAAGCACCTCGCCAAGAAACGCCCCGAGCACGTCCAATCCACCCGAATCGTATTCCCCTCCGGACGCACCGGAGACGCCCTCAAGCCGACGGTGCCGGCCGATATCGCGTGGGGCGCCAACCTCGGCACCGTCACCTTCCACTCCTGGCCCACCATCGATCCCGACAACGATCATCCCGATCAACTCCGTATCGACCTCGATCCGCAACCCGGCACCGACTTCGACGACGTGCGTCGCGTCGCCCTCGAAGTACTGCGGCCGTTGCTTGAGGAGTTGGGTTACATCGGATTCCCGAAAACCTCAGGCGGACGGGGCGTTCACGTGTACGTGCCCATCGAACCCAAGTGGGATTTCATCGCCACCCGGCGAGCGGTCATCGCGATCGCCCGTGAGATGGAACGCCGCGACCACGACTCCGTGACCACCTCATGGTGGAAAGAGGAACGGGGAGAACGGATTTTCATCGACTTCAACCAGAATGCCCGCGACCGCACGATGGCCTCACCCTACTCGGTGCGACGCAGCCCCAACGCCCGCGTCTCCACACCCGTCACCTGGGACGAACTCGCCGACGTCAACCCCGACGACTGCACCATCGCCACCGTGCCCGAACTCGTTGCCCGACGCGGAGATCCGATGGCCGACATCACCGCCCGCCGACGCAGCCTCGAACCACTCCTGGAGATGGTGGCCCGCGACGACGAGAACGGGTTGGGCGACATGCCGTACCCGCCGAGCTACCCCAAGATGCCGGGTGAGCCGCCGCGGGTGCAGCCGTCCAAAAAGGTTGCGGAGCATTGGGATGAGCAGGGTAATCGGGTACCTCCCACCGCTGGTTGAGCAGCCTCCGAGGCGGTAGCCGAGGCGGCGTCCGTCGAAACCAGCTACCGCACCACCGCTGGTGGCCCAACGACATCACGTCCGCGCCACCACCACCCACACCAGGTACGCGACATACAGGGCGACGAACAGTCCGCCTTCCACCCGCGTCACCTTCCGGCCGGTGACGAACACCGGAACACACAGCAGAGTCGCCGCGGCCATCAACGGCAAATCGATCCGGACCAGTTCCGAGGTGACCTCGAGCGGGCGAACCAGCGCCGTGGCACCGAGAATGAACGCGATGTTGTAGGTACTCGAACCGATCAGATTGCCGATCGCGAGATCCCGGTTGCCGCGGATGGTCGAGACGATCGTCGTGACCAACTCCGGCGCAGAGGTACCGATGGCCACCACCGTCAGGCCGATGACCGCCTCACTCACCCCGAGATCACCCGCGACCGTCACCGCGCCGTCGACCAGCCAGTCAGCTCCGACGATGATGACGGCGAGACCCGCGACCAGCTGCAATGACCGCACCCACATCGAACCGATCTGCGGAACCTCCTCGACCGCTTCGGATTCCATGACCGGATCAGGGGTACCGCTGATCTCGAGACGGATGACCGTGGCGGTGTAGACGATCGCCACCACCAACAGGATCAGCCCATCGAGTCGAGATAACGTGCCGTTCGCGGCCAGCACCCACAGCAGCAGAGCGCTACCCACCATCACCGGTAGGTCGATGCGAATTGTCTGCGGACGCAGGGCAAGTGGCACCATTGCGGCCGAAAGTCCCAGGATCAACAGGATATTGACGATGTTGGTGCCGGCGACGTTGCCCACCGCCAACGGCCCGGCGTCGTTGAGTGCGGAGTCGATACCGATCGCCAACTCGGGCAGGCTGGTGCCCAGCGAGACTACGGTCAATCCAACCAGCAACGGCGACACCCCGAGCCGAGCGGCGATCGCCGAACCGCCCCGCACCACCCACTCGGCTCCCAGGACGAGCACGGCCAGGCCGGCAACGAGCAGTACGTACTCCACCATCGGAGACTATCCGGCGTTTCCGCGGTCAGGGCAGCAACGCGACCTTTCCGCCCGGGTGCCCGGTGGCCACCAACTTGAGCGCGGTCCGTGCGTCGGAGAGCTGGTAACTCGCGGCGATCGGAATCATCAGATCACCGAGGCCGGCGAGCCGAATCATCGAGCGCCGGGAGGCGTCCCGGAAGGCCAGGCTCTCCGGCTGCATGCCGCCCAGCGCCCGGAAGCCGTCGGTGGCCGCTCGATTCGGTGCCGCGATGGTCACGATGCGCGACCGGTCGGGCACCAGTGCCAACGACACGTCGATGGCCTCGCCGGTGCCCGCGGCATCCAGCGCGGCCCTCACCCCCTGAGGTGCGGCCCTCCGCACCCGATCGATCAGCCCAGGCCCGTATTCGACAGGGATGCCGCCGAATCTGTGCACCTTGTCCAAGTTCGCCGCCGACGCGGTGCCGATCACGGTGATCCCGCGCAGCCGTGCGAGCTGCAACACGACGACGCCGACGGACCCCGATGCGGCATGGAGAAGGATCGTCTCGTCCCGCTCGACCTCGGCGGCCCGCAACATGTCCGCGGCGGTGGTCCCGGCCAGTAGTAGATTCGCGGCTTCCGGGTACAGCAGACTTTCGGGTTTGGCGAACACCTTGTCGGCCGGCACGGTCAGTGCCGTCGCATAACCACCGCGCACCCGAAAGGCGAGCACCTCATCACCGACCTGCCCACCACCGGACGCGATCTCGGTGTCCGGGCCGATCGCCGCGATACGCCCTGCGACCTCATAACCGATCGGCAGCGGAAAGTCGCTGGTAGACGCGCGTCGTGCGTGCTTGAGATCGGCCGGATTCACGCCCGCGGCCCGGACCTCGATGGTCACTTCGCCGGGGTCGGGCGGGCGGAGCGTGTCGTCGACAAACGCGAAGTCGTCGAGTCCGCCCGGGCCAGTGGCCACCCATCGTTGGACTCGCATGCGCCCCAGGCTACGCCGTGTGGATCCGAATCAGCTGCGCCACGACGGGGCGGGCTGCGGGTCTCCGCCGGTCACGACAGATAGCGCGTGACCAGTGGCCGCGCGTCTTTCGCGGTGCGGCCCTGGAAGCCGTCCCCGATCGCGCGTAGATTCCATTGGCCGCCTTCGCGATGGATCACCGCCATCACGACGCCGGTGAACGGCATGCCGCCCGCGAGGGTGTAGCGGGCGAGTTCCGCCCCGGTGGTGTCGTCGATCAGTCGGCAGTAGGCGTTCGCGACCTCTTCGAACGTCTGACCGCGGTACGAGGTGACGATGAAGA
This sequence comes from Gordonia sp. CPCC 205515, assembly GCF_048537925.1. Lineage (NCBI taxonomy): Bacteria > Bacillati > Actinomycetota > Actinomycetes > Mycobacteriales > Gordoniaceae > Gordonia > Gordonia sp. CPCC 205515. The sequence continues at coordinate 104,964 of NZ_JBCLVJ010000019.1, forward strand.
CCAGGTTGTCGACCGACGGCGCCACCGTGGGCAGCGACACGTTGATCACTTCGTCGTCGCCATCGCCGTGACCGGTGAGATTGTCGCCCGAATGCCGGATGGATTTGTCCTTTGACTTCAGGCTGCCGAAATAGACGGTGTCGACGCAGTTGCCAGCCGCGAACATCAGAACCGATGCGTCGAGGTCGATCGACTTGCTGCGACGCTTGCCGAACGACTTCTGGGCCGGGTCCCAGCCGAGACCCATCCGAATCGAGGTGAGCGCCACGCCGCCGTCCTTGCGCAGGGTCACCTTTTGGCCCTTGGTCAGGTTGACGGGGCGACCCTTGGTCAGGTTGACCTCGGGGGGCTGCTGGTTCGGGGCCGGTGCGGGGGGCATCCCGAACTGTGGTGCCGGACTGGCCTGCGGCGCCTGGTACTGCTGCGGCGCCTGGTACTGCGGTGCCTGGGGTGGTTGGTACTGCGGTGCCTGCGGCGGCTGGTACTGCGGCGGTGGTTGGTACTGCGGTGCCTGCGGCGGCTGGTACTGCGGCGCTGGGGCCGGAGTCGGTGGGGCCGACGGTGCATCGTCGACGCTGACCCCGTGATCGCGCACCAGGTCGGCGAAGCCGCCGGCGTAGCCCTGACCGACGGCACGGACCTTCCAATCGGCACCCCGTCGATACAGCTCGATCGTCACGACCACGGATTCGGACGTCAGGCCGTCGACGGGAAAGTCGAACAACGCCGTGCCCAGCATGTCACCGACATGCGCGACCGGCGGGCCGATCATCCCGAAACTCGACGACGGGTTGTCGAGTGTGACGACGGCGCGCACGGCATGGATATCTGCAGGTACCGCAGCGGTGTTCACGCTCAGTCGGGGACGTCCACCGGCGGTGTCGAGGGTCACGCCCGGCCCGGCCGGCTGGTTGTAGAACACGAAATCGGCGTCGCTGCGCACCAATCCGCGATCGGTCACCAAGAGCGCCGAAAGATCTGCGGCCGCACCCACATCGACGGTGATGGTCACGTCGTGGGCGGGCAGCGGTGCGTTCTGTCCTTTGCTCAAGGTGGTCATCGGGTGGCCTCCAGTGCTGTGTCGTTGCAGTTGCCGTGGGAGTTGTGGACCTGACCGAGAAACCACTCCAGGATCTCTTCGCCGGCAAGGGCTCCCGACTGTGCGGTCACCCGGACGTGATCACGGTTCCACTCGAGATGATGGAGTTCGCCGTGCCGCGGACGAATCGCACGGTCCGCCGATTCCAACAGGTCCGCGTCGAGCCAGCCGTCGCCGGCGGCGACGAGAGAGGCATCCGCGCAGATCCGGCCGGACTCGATCAGTCGCCGACGGACTTCGGCGACGGCAGCGGACTTCGTGACGCATCGTGGCATCGCGTAGATCTTGCGGCCTTGTTGCGAGACAGTCCAATCGCGGTCTTGGCACCACTGGGACCACTCCTCGAGGAAGCCCCCGGGCTGGGCCGCGAGATCGACGACCAGGTAGCAGAACAGGTCATCGGCGATCCGAAGCGACTTCACCCAGCTGTCGTCGATGCGGCTGCGCAAGTTGGCGACCACGGTGTCCAGGTCGGCCCGGCACTCCCGCAATACCCGCTCGATGCCGGCCCGCCACCTCATGTCATCGACACCGTCGACCAGAATCCGACCGCCGTTGCTGACGACCGCATAGGGGAAGGGGCTGCCCGGCAACGACACTCGCCCGAATTGCGTCGCGGTCCGCGTGGTCGTGGGTACCACGGGCACCGACGCCGACAGGTCGCTCAAGAGTGACATGCTGCGTTCGGTCATGTACGAAATGGGGGCGTCCTGATAGATCTCCACACACTGGGGTGCGGCCGACGCGAACTGCTCGTCGCCCATGGCGGTGCGCGAGTAGATCAGTGTCCGATCCAGATCGGAGGCGACGAGAACTGCTGTGGGGGCGAGGTTCACACGTTCTCCTTGATCAGTCCCACGCAGGAGTAGCCGAGGCCGTCGACGACCTCGACCGGTACACCCCGCTCGGCCGCGAGCAGACGGATGTGCGCATGCTCAGGAAGTTCGGCCGCGCTGACGAGAACACGCCAGGGGATGCGGCGCAACAGGACTCGGGTCGTCTCACCGATGCCGGGCTTGACGAAGTTGATCGACGTCAGGCCATAGGTCTGCTGAATCTGTTCGACGGCACGCCATCCCGTCCAGGTGGGTGTGCGATCGCCCTGGACGATCTCCCGTACTCTGCGTGGCACCTGCTGTGCCACCGCCGCGAACTCGGCGCTCACCGTGTCCAGCAGCAGGCCCGAGACATCAAACGGGGCGAGTTCACGGTAGAACTTGGCTCCGTGGAAGTCGTCGGGTCCGATGTACTCACGGTTCAACACGGTGCGCGAAACAAGTCCGGACACAGTCGAATTCAGGCATGCGGAGGCGATCAGGAAATCGTCGCGGGTGCCGAAGGTCTCGGTGCAGTGACCGGTGTCGGCCAGCACCGCGAGCCCGTCGTGCAGCTGGGGGCCGCCGGCTGCCGTGAACTCGCGGAGTGCCTCGGACAGCTCACGCTGGATCGCGCCCTTGCCGGTCCAGCCGTCGACGAACACCACCGACTTGGGAGCATGCGCGGACACGATGTGCCGCAACGCGTTGACGTCGATCCCGCGGTCGCGGACGATGGACACCGCGTAGTGCGGAACCGAAGTGTCGTGCGCGAACTCGATCCACCGTCGGATGAGAATGCCGACCGGCGTGCCGGCGCGGGCCAGCGACACCAACGTGGGTCGGGAATGGCGTTCGGCGAGAATCAGTTCGGCCACCACACCGACCGCCTCGGCCAGGCGGCGCGCGGCGGATCGCAGGGTGGTGTGGAACAGCTGCTGATACTCGTCGCCGGGCTGGAACTCGATCGGCAGTGACTCTGCATAGTGGGCTGCACCGGATTGCACGCGACGTTCGCGTTCGGCGAGGTCGCCCTCGAGCGCGACGTGGGACAGGTCCTTCAGCAGCCAGGTGACTTCGTCGGATCGGTAGGAGCCGAAGTCCGGACCGCGTAGGGCGCGCGCGGATCCGGTGGTCGCGGCCGTCACCGGTTGCCCCGAGACGTGGCGATGACGGACTGGGCAGTCTCGGGGACCACGAGCACCGTGACGTCGTGGCCGGCGGCGCCGAGTACGTCGAGCAGTCCGCCCGGGGCACGCAATTCGGCGGTGTCGGCGGGCGAGTCCGCGACGAACAGCACCTGTGCCGGTGGCCCGTCGGGTGCACCGACGTTGTACAGATACCGTCGCGCATCCGGATCGGATTCCGGTGCGGTGAACTCGAATCCACGCCGCAGAGGATAGCCGTCCACGTCGCGCACATGCGCCGGCGAACGGGTGGTCGTCTGGTAACGCACGTCGAGGCCGTCCCGCTCGAGGCGTTCGGCGACACACAGTGGCAGATACATGAACTCCTCATGGCCCACGACGACGAGCGGTCGGTCGGTGTCGACGACCGACCGCGCCACGCGCGCCACGTCGTCGACGGCGTGATGGAATTGTGCGGCCTCGCTGTACAGGTATCCGTGCCGACCTCCGTCGGGCACGTCGTCGGGCCACGCGACCTGCTCGACCCGTGACTGTCCGCGCACGCCGGCAACCGGATTCAGGTCAGGTGCCGCCAAGGCGCACACGTCGTCGATCAAGCTGTGCGGCAAGGTGACCCGACCATGGGCGAGGGAGACGTGGTCGATCCGCACCCCGAGCGAGGCCGCGGCATCCGCCGTCGCGGCCAGGTGTGTCTCGTCGCGCATGTCGACCAGTGCGGCGATCACATAGTGCGAACGCGGATGGATGCGGTGCAGGGCCGCAACGGCTTCCACCGCGGTCTTGCCGGTGGAGATCTCGTCGTCGACCAAGACGAGTGGCCCGCTTCCGGCGAGGAGATCCGGCGAACTCGGCTGGAGCAGATGGGTGGTGGCGTGCGAATGACCTTCTTCGAAGGTTCCGTGGACCTCGGCGCCCGGGCGTCGACGGCGCGTCGAATGCAAGTACGTCTGCGCGCCGATCCGTTCGGCCACGCAGTGGCCCAAACCCGTTGCCGTCTCGGCGAATCCGACGACGACGGCGCAGCCCGCGGCGTCCGGACCGAGCGTGTCGAGCACCGCATCACCCAGATCATCGGCAGCGCGGCGCACCACCCGCGGAGACACCGGGATGTGTTTACCGAGCACCGTGGACACCAACAGGTGGGCACGACGCCGGTTGCGGCGCAACCCGAGAACGACGAGATCGGTCACCGAATGCCCCGTCGACGAGTCGGGCCGGTCCTGTACCTCGGCGCCGAAGGTGGTCGTCACCCAGGACTGTGTGGGAACGGCGCCGGCCGCCGGAACGGTCGAGGTCTCGGTCATCGGTCCGCCAGCGCCGTCAGCAGATCGACGAAGTCGATGCCCTGCCTGGTCACGCCGAAGACGGCGGCGCGATCCATCACGCGTCGCGCCCAATTGCGGTGCGGTTTCAGCTCATTCATCTTGTTCCCATACGACGAGGCACGCACTCCGCCGGTCTCGCCGGCCAGGATGTCGCACGCGTCGTGATACTCCTCGTGGGTCACCGCCGACAATGCGTGGACGGGCGCGACGTGGGCGGGATGGATGACGGTCTTGCCGTGGATGCCGTTGGCCCGGTCGAGTGCGATCTCGCGAAGCAATCCGTCCATGTCCCGACTGACCAGTTGCTGACGGAACATCACCGCATCGTGTTCGCGGAATGGCGTCTGCCGCAGGGTGGGCCGGAACAGACGCTCGTGGTCGGCGAAGTACTCCCACACCGGCCCGGTGACGACATGTCCGGAATCCTCGCAGCGGCCCAGGTAATTCACGACGTCGGCGATCACGTCGGCAGCCACCCGGACGTCGTAGATGGTGAGGTCGCGGTCGCGTCGGATCCCGAACAGGCCACAGATGTCGGTGGCGCCCAAGCGGACCGCCAGGATGTGCTCGCGGAAGTCGGCCAGGGTGGACGCGACGTGTGCGAGGTGCTCGTCGCGGGTCTCTCGGTGGACGAGTTCGCGGGATTCGAGGACGGGCATCGCGAACAGATGCGTCGACGTCGCCGAGGACGCCTCGGCGATGGCGGCGAGATCGTCGTGCCCGGCTGCGGTACCGAACTTGGGCAGGACGAAGCCGTTCAGGGCGTGCTCGGAACCCAATTGCGTTGTGATGGAGATGATCTGCTCGGCGCGACGGGTCCGGACAAACAGCAGCATGGACGCCGCCGCGCTGTGCGCAAGCGACCGCAACGCCGCAACGGCGCTGTCGATGGCGGTCCGCTCGTCCTCGTCGGCGACGGCGTCCTCGAGATCGATGACCATGGAGGTCACGCCTTCGGCGTGGCGGCGCGCGATGGTGTCGGCCAGATCGGGACGGGTGCCGGGTATATACAGGGTGGCGCCGAGGGCTAGCGCAAGCCGATCGCGGGGTGCGTCGAGTGGGATGTATTCCGGCTTGATGCAGAACAGGTTGTTGGCGACGGCGGCATCGAGGTGGTGGAACTGCCGCACGCCATGTCGGCCGAGGCCGGTGGCGTCGTCAGCGGGCGCAGTGATGGTCATGGTGTTGCGATCTGTCCTCTCATGCGATCGACGATCTCCCCGATTCGTTGATCGACGGCCTCGAGATTGGTGACATAGGCCCAGTAGTCCGGGTGAATCCGGTCCAGGGCCGACGTCGCTCGAGCGATCCGGTCGGCCTGAGCATCGAGCACTGAACCCCATTCGTCAACAAGGGAGTGGTTGAGTGCGAACTGTTGGGCATCGCGTAACCGAAATCGTACCCGCCGTTCAACTGCGGCCGGGTCGTCACGCACTCCGCGGAGAAGCCGGAGCCGGTCGAGAACGGCATCGACGGCGTCGTCGGCGCGGGCCAGCTGCTCCCGCGCCCGCTCCCCGGCAGCCGCCGCGTGGGCGGGGGGGGCGGCGAGACGACTGCGGGCGGTGGCCAGAGCGTCGTCGGCCCGACGCAGCGCGTCGTCGATGATGGCCTGGTTGCCATCGAGGTCGGTCGAACACTCGACACTGAAGTCACGGCGCAGCGCCGACAGCGTGGGCTGCACCTGCTCGCGTCGGGTCGAGATCGCGTTGCGCAGGGTTTCTACCGAACGAATGACGACCTGCGCGCGACCCGCGTACCCGACCGCCTCGGAGAGCACACCGCTCACGCGTGCCGCGGCGGCGATCACCGCGCGCGCCGCCTGGCGTCGACCCATCAGACCCGAGGCCCGCTGGAACGCCGCGTCGGCAGCGGAGAGTTCGTCGACGGCGCCGATCACCGTCGTGAGTCGGGTCAGGCTCGGGTCGGCCTGCTCGAGCTCGGTGACGGCACGGGTGATCGCGACCTGGGCATCGTGGTTGAGGGTCGACGCCTCGTGCAGCGCGCCGCGCGCCCGGGACAACTCCGACTCGTGCGCGGCGCCGAAACGCATCATCTCGTCGTTGACCTGCAACAATCCGTTCGTGCCCGCCTGTACCTCGGCAGGGTGCGGACGGTGATCGCTCCCGGGTGAGGCCAGCCGCAGATATTCGGCGGTGACCGACGCGTGGTGCTCTCGAATCGCCGTCCACTCGGCGCGCAGCGACGACCGTGGGTCGAGTTCGGCGGCGGCGGTGACCGCGCTGTCGATGTCGCCGACGATCTGATCCGAGGTCAGGAACGCCGTGGTCATCTGATCGAGGTTGGCATTGCCCTCACCCGCGTCACGGTCACCACCTCCGAACCACCGGCGGGCAAAGTTTCTGGGCACGTGCCGATGCTATCGAGTAACTTCCATCGAGACAGGGGGGTGCCGACCAATGCGTGCGGTACTTCGTGCCCTGGGGTCGGTCGTCGACCCCAGATACTTCACGGGAGGTCGGGTGCAGCTGGTCCAGCGCTCCAAGCGGGTCATCGAGGCGAGACTCAACAACACCGCGGTGCGGGCGATGAGCGGTTCGATGGTCGCCTACGAGGGGCAGATCAACTTCAAGTCGGCCGGCTTCGGCGGCGGCGCGGGCCTCGTCGCCGGTATCAAGCAACGCGCGACCGGTGAGTCGCTGTCGTTGATGGAATGCGCCGGGCATGGCGTCGTGTACTTCGCTCACGATGCCGCGGAGACGACGATCATCGAACTCGCGGGCGAAACCCTGCAGGTCGAATCCGAGCAATTGATGGTCCTCAACGGCAACCTGAACACCAACGTGACCTTCGCGGGCTTGCGAGGTGCGACCGGTGGGCAGGGACTGTTCACCACCACGGTGAGCGGACACGGCCAGATCGCGTTGCTCTCGCGCGGCGGACCGCTGATCCATCTTGAGGTCTCGCCGCAGTATCCGCTCGTGGTCGACCCCGACGCATTCGTCTGTGCGCGCGGCAATCTCAACCAGTCGTTCGTCACCGATGTCTCGTGGCGCACGGCCATCGGGCACGACGCCGGTGAGGCATTCTCATTGCGCTGGGAGGGATCCGGAGTGGTCTCGATTCAGCCGGCCGAACGATAGGGGACCGGAGCATGTTCACACAGGTCAACAGCAAGGTCGTCGCCGTCGACATCGGCCAGACCGGCCCGGTGATCGCGCGCAAGGGTGCGATGCTCTACTACACCGGTCACGTGCTGTTCCAGCCGCATCAGGTCGCCGGCGCGCCCGGCGGCTTCGGTGCCGGCGGCATCGGGGGGATGGCGGGCCGGCTCATGTCCGGCGAACACGAGTCGACGATGATCGCGCAGGGTAATGGCAAGGTGCACTACGGCTTCCGCGGCATCGAGGTCAAGATCGTCGACGTCGGCGCATCGGGTGGGCTGCTGCGGATCGAAGCGTCGCGACTGCTGGCCTACACGTCCCAACTTCAGGTCTCGGTGGTGTCGGTGGCCTCCCAGGGCGGCGGCGGAGGTGGTGGCGGTGGCGGCCTGTTCGGCTCGCTGCGGTCGGCGGCCGCCGGCGCGATCACCGGTCAGGGGATGTACACCACCCAGCTGTCCGGTGCCGGCACGGCGGTGATGCTGGGGCACGGCGGGATCTTCGACCTGCCGGTGACGCCGGACAAGCCGGTCGTCGTCGACCCACAGGCATACGTCGGTGCGACGGGCCAGATCAACACGACTCTGAAGTCGACGATGAGTTGGCGCAATGCCGGCCGAACCGGTGGCGAGTCAATGCAATTGGAGTGCACCGGCCACGGCGTGGTGTTCGTGCAGGCATCGGAGGAGAAGTTGTGAGCGAGCTCAACACCGTCTGGAATCCCGCCACGCTGCCGGCCGACGACAACGTCCCCGGCAACAATTACAGCTTCTCGATCGACCTCACCGCCCCGTGGTTCCTGTCCAAGGGAGCGATGATCGCCTACTACGGGCAGATCAACTTCACCTCCCTGCAACACGGTCTGCACGGACAGACGCTGCAGATGGTTGCCCAACAGTTCTCTGCGCCACTGTTTCTCGGTGATTTCGTGGTCGCCGAGGGGCACGGAAAACTCATCCTCGGTGACCGTGGCTATGACATCAACGCCTACGACCTCGACGACGGAAACCTCACCATCCGGGCGTCGAATCTGCTTGCGTTCCAGCCGAACCTGACGCTCAACCAGTCGATCGTGCCCGGCTTCCTCACGCTGATCGGCACCGGGAAGTTCTTGGCGTCCTCGAGTGGGCCGGTCATGTTCGTCGAACCGCCGGTGCGGGTGGATCCCGAAGCGCTCGTCGGGTGGGCGGACTGCCCGTCCCCGAGTCACCACTTCGACGAGGCCTATGTGACGAGCTTCATGGCGGCAGCCGGACGACGCTTCGGGATCAACTCGGGTGAGGAGCGCCAGTTCGATTTCGTCGGCGCCGGAACGGTTCTCATCCAGTCGAGCGAGAAGGTCCGTAACGACTCGTCGATCATCCGCAGCATCCAGGGCCAGCTGCCGGGAATCTCGGTGCCCGGGCTCCAGCAGATCAATCAGCAGATCTCTGCCCAACTCGGCCAGCACCAGTAGCGCACCCCGGGCCGGGGACCACCACCACAGACAGAAGCGGTCTGCTACCGACGGATCGGTAGCAGACCGCTTGTGCGCGTGCTTATTTGCGTGCGGTGGTCCAGGTCATGCCGAAGCTGTGGGCACCGTGTCGGTTTCGGAGCCGGCCAGACGCTTGCGCCGGACGATGCTCGAGATGAACGCGGCCCCGATGAGGACCACACCGACCAGGCCGGTGACGATCTCGTTGACGTGCGTGCCGATCGAGTACAGCAGGATGAACGCGAGAGCGCCGATCGCCCAGTGCGCACCGTGCTCGAGGTAGACGTACTCCGAGAGGGTGCCCTTGCGAACCAGATAGACGGTCAGCGAGCGGACGAACATGGCGCCGATGAAGCCCAGGCCCAGCGCGATGATGATCGGGTCGGCGGTGATGGCGAACGCGCCGATCACACCATCGAACGAGAACGACGCGTCGAGCACCTCGAGGTAGAGGAACAAGAAGAAGCCGGCCTTGCCGGTCGCCTTGGCCAGTTCGGTCGGGCCGCCGGAGCGTGCGCGACCTTCATCCGTGGGGTCCTCGGCGCCGTCGTCGTCGATCTCGGTGTCGACGTTGAACAGTTCACCGAGGCCGTTGACCACGATGTAGGTGATCATGCCCAGGGCACCGGCGATCATCACCGTCGACCGCTCGTCTTCGGGTGCGATGAAGGTCGCAGTGAGGACCAGCAGACCGGTCGCGATGACGACTTCGAGCATCTCGAGCTTGCCGATGCGCTCGAGTGGGCGTTCGATCCAGCTGAGCCAGGTGATCTCTTTTTCCTCGAGGACGAAGCCGAGGAACAGCATGAGGAGGAACATGCCGCCGAATGCCGCGATCTGCGGATGGGCGTCGGTGATGATGGTCTCGTAGCTCGGATCACCGTTGGCGAAGTACGCTGCGCCATCGGGTGGCGGGTTGAGCGCGAGGTGCAATGCTTCGGCAGGGCCGAGACCCGATGCCAGCCACACGATCACCAGCGGGAACACCAGTCGCATGCCGAAGACGGCGATGAGGATGCCGATGGTGAGGAAGATCTTCTGCCAGAAGTCACTCATCCGACGGAGGACGGTCGCGTTGATGACCGCGTTGTCGAAGGACAGCGAGACCTCGAGGATGCCGAGGATGACGGTGAGGAAGACGGCCTGCCACCCGCCGTACAAGAACGCGACGATGACCGACAGGATCGTCACCACGATGGAGATGCCAAAGATACGAATTACCAAGGCAGAGGAAACCTTTCATGAAGGTGGCCGACTGTCGTAGAGACAGGGACACACCGAGCCGCATGCGGCACCCGCGGGACGGATGCCGCATGCGGCTGCGTTGCCGAGGCGTGAATCAGACGTTGACGCCGAAATCGCGGGCGATACCGGTCAGGCCCGAGGCGTAGCCCTGGCCCACCGCGCGGAACTTCCACTCGGCACCGTTGCGGTACAGCTCGCCGAAGACCATTGCTGTCTCGGTGGCCGCGTCCTCGCTCAGGTCGTAGCGGGCGATCTCGGCGCCGCCGGCCTGATTGACGACCCGGATGAACGCGTTGCGGACCTGCCCGAAGGACTGGCTGCGGGCGTCGGCGTCGTAGATGGAAACCGGGAAGATGATCGAGTCGATGTTCGGCGGGACCCCGGCGAGGTCGACCTTGATGACCTCGTCGTCTCCCTCGCCCTCACCGGTCAGATTGTCGCCGGCGTGCTCGATCGAGCCGTCCGGCGAGCGCAGGTTGTTGAAGAAGATGAAGTGTGCGTCAGACACGACCTTCTTGTCGGTGCCGAGCGCGATCGCGCTGGCATCGAGGTCGAAGTCGGTGCCGGTCGTCGTCCGGAGATCCCAGCCCAGACCGACCGATACTGCGGTCAGACCCGGTGCCTCCTTGGTCAGCGAGACATTTCCACCCTTGCTCAGGCTTACGCCCATTCCGAGACCTCTCTAGTTTCCCCATTGCCCGTCCGATTTGTACGGGTTGTCTGCGACACCCACTGTAGGCGAGGACGCACTGTCTCTCCGTGCGTCGTCGCTCAAAGAGCCGACGCACGGAGAGGCGATGACGCTTGCGCCAACCGCCTGCGTACAGCAGACGGCCTAGGTGAAGACAGTCACCAACGCGGGCCGCACCGATCGTCCCGCGACGACGAGTCCGGGCCGGATCACCTCGACCACCGTGCCAGCGATTTCCTGGTTTCCGACTGCGGGTCGCGTGTCGCCTGCTTCCATCACCGAGACGTCGAACTCGTCGCCGGCCCGGGGGACGATCACCGCGCCGTCGCGGCCGGCGATGAGCCGCTCCAAACCGTCCCGCAGCGCGGTGAAGGCGGTGGTCTCCCGGTCGGAGGCCGCCGACCGCGCGCAGGTGTCGGCGTCGGTGAACAACGCGAACAGATCGACCAGGAGTGCGGTGTCGGTGCGCTGTCCCGATCGGGCGCTGTCCGACGCGACGAGGATGTCGAGTGCCTTGGCCTGGCGCGCCACCACGCGGGTGAGGTCTTGCACTTGCTCGGCGAGACGATCGAGGTGTTCCTGCAGGTCCGCGGCGTCGGATGTTTCGTCGGCAGCTGCTTGCTCGGTTCCGGTTGGGTCAGCCACCGATTCGGTCATTCGACGAGCCTACCCACGGTCGGAGGTGGTCAGCCGCTGATAGCATCCGGGTCGTGGGTGTCTACGGAATCGATTTGGGCACGACCAATTCCGGCATCGCCATGATCGGCCCGACCGGCCGGCCCGAGGTCATCACCGGGCTCAGCGGTGCACCGACCACACCCTCGGTGGTGCTCCTGACATCGGCGACCGACCATGTGGTGGGCGAAGGTGCCCGGCGCCAGGCCCGCCTCGATCCCGACAACGTGTGTGCGCTGGTCAAGCGACGCATCGGCGATCCGGAATGGCGGTTCGTCGCACATGGTCAGACCTGGTCGGCGCCGGCCATCTCTGCGCTCATCCTGAAGTCGCTGGTCTCCGACGCGGCCTTCGCCGGTGAGCAGGTCCAACGAGCGGTGATCACCGTGCCCGCCTACTTCGGCGACGAGGAACGTCGGGCCACGATCCAGGCGGGCACCTACACGGGCATCGACGTCGCCGGTGTGTTGTCGGAACCGATCGCGGCCGCTCTGTCGTACGGGTTCAGCCGCCTCACCGACGGCCTGGGCGACTCCACACCGGATGAGACCGTGCTGGTCTTCGATCTCGGTGGCGGCACGTTCGACGCCACCGTCATCGAACTCGCCGATCGTCGCATCTCGGTGCTGGCGGTCGACGGTGACCATCAACTCGGCGGGGCCGATTGGGACGAGCGGATCGCCCTGCACCTGTCCCGGGTGTTCTGTTCGGAGAACCCCGACGCCGAGGATCCACTCGACGACTCAGTCGGATCGCAGGGATTGTTGATCGCCGCCGAACGCGCGAAACATGAACTGACCGAAGCGGAATCGACATCGGTCGTGGTCTCCCACGACGGAGCGCGCTCGATCATCACGCTGACCCGCACCCAGCTGGAGGATCTCACCGGAGGGCTTCTGCAACGCACCATCGATCTCACCCGCTCCTGTCTGGCGGCCGCCCGCGCCCGCGGGGTCGAGCGAGTCGATCGTGTGCTGCTGGTCGGCGGATCGTCGAGGATGCCGATGGTGATCCGTGCGATCGGCGACGCCCTGCAGATCACCCCCGAGCTCGCCGACCCCGACCTGGCGGTCGCGCGGGGCGCCGCCATCTACGGCGAGAAGCTCGAGATCGAACGTCTGGTGGCCGACGATCTGCGCACCCGCGGCCGGTCCACGGATCCCGCCGATGTGCAGGAATCCTGTCGGCGCGTCGCCGACGCCTTCGGGCTACCCGTCGCCGGTGTGCGCCGGATGCTGGAGATCTCCGTGGACACCGTGGTGTCGCGCGGATTCGGGGTGCTGGCGGTGGGGCGGTCGGATTCGGTCGAGGCCACGTGGTTGGTGCATCGAAACCAGACGCTGCCGATCCGGGTGCGCCGTTCCTTCGGGACCATGCGTGCCGATCAGGAGCGGATCAATCTGACCGTCCTGGAGCAGACCGGGCACGAGGCCACCCCGCGACCCGAGGATGCCAAGGTCCTGATCGAGGGCGCCATCACCGACATACCGCCGGGCTACGACGCCGGCAGCGAGGTGCGGGTGACCTTTGAGATGGGATTCGACGGGGTGCTGCACGTGACCGCCCACCACCTCAATGCCGACATCCCCCTCACCCTGAGTGCCAAAACCGGTGCGACACTGTCACAATCAGAGGTCAGCCGCGAACTCGAGCAGGTGCAGCGATCGCGGCGCCGGGACCGGTGACCTGACCCGTGGACCCCTTCGACGCCAACGACTACCGCAAGCGGGTTCTCGCCGTGGTCGATCGTCGCGGAGGTGCGGCCGAGTCCGATTCCTTCGAGCTCTACGACATACCGCTCGCCGACGCCGAGACTCTCAGCGACGCAGACGTTTCCCGCCGACTCGACGAGGTGTGGGCGTTCTGGCAGAAGCACCGCGACCATCCCAAGTACCGCGTGTTGGTGGGTCAGCTCGTCGCCGAGCACGAACAGCGAAGTGAATCACTGCGTTTCGCGAACCGACGGGCGGCTCTCGCGCGGACGGTAGCGTCCACGCGGGACCAACGCGATGCCGCAAGGTACGAACTGCTCGACGGTGCGGTCGAACGCCTGATGAAGCGCTACGGGGGTATCCCGGCCGCCAAACGGGCGGGGCTCGACGACATCGGAGCGATGGGTGGACTGACATCCGCCGAGGTCGCCGCTCGTCTCCGGCGATATCGCATTCTGCGCGACGACGGCGATGCCGTCCCCGATCCCACTCCGACACCGGAACTCAGTTCGGCTCGGCTCGCCCAGATCACCGGCCTGCTCGGTGAATTCGACCGGCTGCAGGATGGCGAGACCACGCCGACCCTGCTGTCGTTGCTGCGCCTGACACTCGACGACGCCACCAACCTGACCGAGATCAGCACACGCACAGGACAATTGAGCGAGCGGGCGCGCGAACTGCCCGCGGGCCGGCTGCGAGCGGTGCTCGACGAGCTGCTGGTGCATGCCAATGAGATCCTGCTCGGCGATGTGGCACTGTCACGTGCCTACGTCGGGGCGGTGACCACCGAGCTCCGGTCGTATCTGGAGCCACGGCTGCGAGCCGCGCTCCTCGTCGAAGACGAACTATTGCCCGACGATCGCGACTTCCTGGTGGAGGCCGCGATGACCCGCGGCCTCGGACCGGTCGGTGCGCGCGCCCTGGTCGATGAGATCGCTGCGGATGCGGGCACATCCGAGCCAAGGCGCCGCACACGAGAGTGGCAGGCACCGCTGCGTACGGCGCGCGCCCTGCTGCGCGAGGGCAGGCCCGTCGCGGCGCGCACGGTGTGCGGTCAGGCCACCGATCTGGCCGGCGACGACGACGACGCTCTCCGCCAGATCCGTTCGCTGGCAGGCGAAATCGAGTCAGTGCTGGCCGACGGAGAACGACGTTGGCGGCGTGCACTCGAGGATGCGGCCCAGGCTCGCCACGTTGCCGCGCTCGCCGCGTTGGAGGATCTGGCACGCGATGCGTCCGACATCGACACGATCGACCCGGCCGGGCCGCGCCTGACTGCCGCACTCGCGGTCTCCCGGAATGCCGTGAGGGTCGCGGATGCCGTTGTTGCCCAGTTCAATTCGGGTGAGGTGGGGGAGGCCGCCCTCGCTGCCGCCGCTCATGACTGCGTGGATCACCCAGAGCTGACGAGTATCTCGGCCCGGCTCCGCGTGGAACCGGCCGCCGATGTGCGGGTCGTGGTGCTCGGTGATGGGACCCGCCAGATCACCTGGCAGGCATCGGCCACCCCGGGTGTGACCTACCGGGTGCTGCGGTTGCCTGCCGCGCAATCACCGCAGGCGGGATCGGGACAGACCGTGGGCCGCACCGCGGCAACCGAACTCGAGGATGGCGGGGCGACCGCGGCGCCGGTGGTCTATGGTGTCGTCGCCATTCTGGGCGGAGTCCAGTCGGCGTTGGCCCGCTCGGATGGGACACCGCCCCCGGGGCGGCAAACTCCTGAATCAACCAGCGCGACAGGGATTCCCGACATCGCTGTGCGCGGCGTCGTCGACGGGCGACTGCGCTTCGACTGGCCGACCGGCGTCACCGAGGCGATGGTGGTCATGCGGAGCGACAGACCACCAGCCGATCCCGCCGATCCGCAGGCCCGGGCAGTGAAGATCACCAACTCCCGGTATGAGATCGACGGCGGTTTTGTGCTGCCTGCCGGTGCATGCCACGTCGCGGTCGCGAGTTGTCGTCGTGATGATCGCGGAATACTGCATACCGCAATATCTTTCGGGCCACAGGCAAGGGTGGTGGTCGACTCGGCCAAGACCTGAGGCATCCGTAACCCCGTCAGCACTCGATATGTGAAGGAAGTTCAACCATGGGAATCGACTACACCAAGCGTCCAAAAGCGCAACCGACGCCTCCAGCACCGCCGGCCCAGCCTTACCAGCAACCACCGGCCCAGCCCTATCAGCAGCAGCCCTACCCACAGCAACCGCCCGCCCAGCCCTACCAACAGCAGCCGCCCGTGTCGATGACCAAGGTGACGCTGACGAAGGCTGCACCGAGTGTGTCGCTGACCAAGCAGGGTTCCACCACCGGACAGATGCGGGTCAATCTCAACTGGGCCGCCGGTTCCAAGGGCGGCTTCTTCAAGAAGTCGGCAGCAGTCGACCTCGATCTGGCCTGTCTCTGGGAGTTCAGCGACGGCAGCAAGGGAATCGTGCAGGCACTGGGCAATTCGTTCCAGGCGCCCTACGAGGGTCAACCGATCATCTACCTCGACGGCGACGACCGCTCCGGTGCGGCGGCCGGCGGCGAGAACATGTACATCGACCTCTCGCAGACCCACCGAATCCGTCGCGTGCTGATCTTCGCCTACATCTACGAGGGTGTACCGAACTGGGCGGCCGCGAACGGCGTCGTCACCCTGTTCCCGGCCAACGGTCCGCAGATCGAGGTCCGACTCGACGAGTCCGATCAGGGCGCCATCTCCTGTGCCATCGCCCTGCTGGAGAACCGGGGCGGCGAACTCGTGGTCAACCGCGAGGTCAACTACATCCGGGGTTCGCAGTCCAAGGTCGATGAGTACTACCGCTGGGGCCTGAACTGGAAGGCCGGCCGCAAGTAGCCGGTCCGGACACAACGATGGGTTGCACTCCGTGGAGTGCAACCCATCGTCGTATCGGTGGTGCGGAGTCGATCAGACGTTCACGCCGAAATCGCGAGCGATGCCTGCGAGTCCGGAGGCGTAGCCCTGTCCGACGGCCCGGAACTTCCACTCGGCGCCGTGCCGATACAGTTCCCCGAACACCATGGCGGTCTCGGTGGAGGCGTCCTCGGACAGGTCGTAGCGGGCGATCTCGGCTCCGTTGGCGCGGTTGACGACCCGGATGAACGCGTTGCGCACCTGTCCGAAGGACTGGCTGCGTGCGTCGGCGTCGTAGATCGAGACCGGGAAGACAATGGTGTCGATGTTCGGCGGGACGGCGGCGAGGTCTACGTTGATCGCCTCGTCGTCGCCTTCGCCCTCGCCGGTGAGGTTGTCGCCGGTGTGCTCGATCGAGCCGTCCGGCGAGCGCAGGTTGTTGAAGAAGACGAAGTGCGCGTCGGACAGGACGCGCTTGTCGGCGCCCAGCGCGATCGCACTGGCGTCGAGGTCGAAGTCGGTGCCGGTCGTCGTGCGAATATCCCACCCCAGACCGACCGACACCGCGGTCAGGCCTGGTGCCTCCTTGGTCAGCGAGACATTTCCACCCTTGGTCAGGCTAACGCCCATTACGAGAACCTCTCTGTTTCCGTACCCGGTTTGCTCGGAACTATCTGACGGAACCCACTGTATGTCAGGCAGAGATCGTGAACGCTCCGATATCGGTGAGCTGCAGACTTGGCGCCCGACCACGTCGATGACATGATCCGACTCGATCGAAGTGTGCGGTGGAGAGTGTTGTCAGAGGAGATGTGGGCTGTGGGTGCAGTGCTGACGGTCGGGACGGTGTGATGACGAATCCGGTTATCCCGCAAAGGAAGAAGTCCCGCAAGGTGTGGTGGATCGTCGGTGCTGTGACAGCCGTTCTCGTTGGCTTCTGGGCGATCGGCGTGACCCACCCGTCGGAAGAGAATGATGACGTCGACTCGACCGCTGCGTCGGCAGCGACAGCCCCATCGACCACGGTCGAATCGACACCGTCGACAAGCACATCGACGGCGACCACATCGCCCGCAGCTGCAACGACACGGAACGCGGCGTCGTCGGATGCAGCACTCGCAAAGCTGGGCACCCTGCCGGTCAAGGGTCGGGCGCCGAAAACGGGATACGCGCGAGCACAATTCGGGCAGGCCTGGTCCGACGATGTCACTGTCGCCGGCGGTCACAATGGCTGCGACACCCGCAATGACATCTTGCGTCGCGACCTGACCGCGATCACCTATAAGCCGGGCACCCGAGACTGCACTGTCCTGTCGGGGACGCTGCACGACGAGTACACGGGGAAGACGATCGACTTCACGCGAGGGATGACCACCAGCGAGGCGGTGCAGATCGATCACCTCGTGGCGCTGTCGGACGCGTGGCAGAAGGGCGCCCAGCAACTCAGCGCCGAAGAGCGCACCGACCTCGCCAACGATCCGCGCAATCTGCAGGCGGTCGACGGCCCGACCAACGCGCAGAAGGGCGCGGGCGACGCGGCAACCTGGTTGCCGCCGAACAAGGCCTACCGCTGCACCTACGTATCGCGGCAGATCGATGTGAAGGCGCTCTACCGCCTGTGGGTGACCCAGGCGGAGAAGGACGCGATGACCCGGGTCCTGACCGGTTGCGGTGCCACACCGCCGACGACAACCACTGCGGTGGAGTCGCCGCCGACCACCCGGGATGTGCTGCCCTCGCCGACGACCCGACGGCCGGCCTACGTGGCGCCCGTACCCGCACCCACGCACGACGACGGTGGGGAAAGCGCCTATTACGCAAACTGCACCGCGGCTCGAGCGGCCGGGGCCGCCCCGCTGTATCGAGGCCAGCCCGGCTATCGGTCGAAGTTGGACCGGGACGGCGATGGCGTTGCCTGCGAGTAGGGAGATGGCCCCGCGATGAGACGCGAACGCGGGCCGTTCACACCCCAGCGGTCACCCGCTTCGGCATGAACGACCCGCGTTCGGCGAATCGATGGAGGATCAGGCCTCGATGATGAACGCCTCGAGCTGCTGGCGTGCGAGGTCGTCGGCGACCTGCACCGGCGGGCTCTTCATCAGGTAGGCCGACGCCGGGAGGATCGGGCCACCGAGGCCGCGGTCCTTGGCGATCTTGGCGGCGCGCACGGCGTCGATGATGATGCCGGCCGAGTTGGGGGAGTCCCAGACCTCGAGCTTGTACTCCAGGTTCAGCGGCACGTCACCGAAGGCACGGCCTTCGAGGCGGACGTAGGCCCACTTGCGGTCGTCGAGCCACTCGACGTGATCCGACGGTCCGATGTGGACGTTCTTGTCGGCGACCTTGCCGGCCAGCGAACCGGTGAGGTTCGAGGTGACGGCCTGGGTCTTGGACACCTTCTTGGACTCCAGGCGCTCGCGCTCGAGCATGTTCTTGAAGTCCATGTTGCCGCCGACATTGAGCTGGTAGGTGCGGTCGAGGGTGACGCCGCGATCCTCGAACAGCTTCGCCATCACGCGGTGGGTGATGGTGGCGCCGACCTGGCTCTTGATGTCGTCGCCGACGATCGGGACACCGGCGTCGACGAACTTCTGCGCCCACTCCGGGTCGGAGGCGATGAACACCGGCAGCGCGTTGACGAAGGCGACCTTCGCGTCGATGGCGCACTGCGCGTAGAACTTGTCGGCCTGGTCCGAGCCCACCGGCAGGTAGGAGACGAGGACGTCGACCTTGTTGTCCTTGAGGATCTGCACGACGTCGACCCCGTCGCCGTCGGCCTCGGTGATGGTCTCGCGGTAGTACTTGCCGAGGCCGTCGAGGGTGTGGCCGCGCTGGACGGTGATGCCGGTCGGCGGGACGTCGGCGATCTTGATGGTGTTGTTCTCGCTCGCGAAGATCGCGTCGGACAGGTCGAAGCCGACCTTCTTGGCGTCGACGTCGAATGCGGCGACGAACTCCACGTCGCGCACGTGGTACTGGCCGAACTTGACGTGCATGAGGCCGGGGACCGTGGTGGTCTCGTCGGCGTCCTTGTAGTACTGCACGCCTTGGACCAAGGATGAAGCGCAGTTTCCTACGCCCACAATGGCCACGCGCACCTTATTGTGCTCACCCATGGTCGGGTTCTCCTTCTACTCGGGGCACCGCAGTCCGCTGCGCCACCGGGGTTTTCTCTTCGTCGGTTTCTTCTTGCCCCCCGCCACGGCTCATCGCTGAGCCCGCGACGCGGAAGTCTTTGTCGGCGGGGTCGTCATCGGTGTCGCCCGACGCCTCTGCCGCGATCAGTTCGTTCAGCCACCGCACCTCGCGTTCGCTCGATTCGAGGCTGAGTTCGTGGAGCTGCCGGGTGTAACGGTCGACGGCCCGGTTCGATCGGCCGAGCAACTCGCGCAATCCCTCGCGCCGTTCCTCGACCTGGCGACGACGACCCTCCAGGATGCGCATCCTCGCGACTGCCGGTGTCCGGCTGAAGAACGCCAGGTGCACACCGAAGCCGTCGTCGGTGTAGTTCTGCGGTCCGGTGTCGGCGACCAGTTCGCTGAACCGCTCACGTCCGGTGTCCGTCAATTGGTAGACCCGCCGCGCCCGGCGCACCTTGACTCCGGTGGCCGCGGGTGCGGTCGCCTCGTCGATGATGCCGTCGGCCTGCATCCGCCGCAGGGTCGGGTAGAGCGAGCCGTAGGAGAACGCGCGAAACGCCCCGAGTAGGCCGGTGAGCCGTTTCCGCAGCTCATAGCCATGCATGGGGGATTCGAGCAGCAATCCGAGAATCGCGAGTTCGAGCATCGGTGCTTGCCTCCTCCCCGGACCCTCGTGTTGACCTGACGCAGCAACATCTCGTGCTGATGCATTCACCAATGTATCGCACCGATATAACTTCGTCCACGAAAGGGTGGGGTAGGGGTGCGACACCCTCCCGCTTCCTGAGGTGCGAGGAGCGATAGCGACGAGCCTCGAAGGACCCCCGACACAAATAATCGGGATGTTCGTCACACCGACAGCCGCTGGACCGACCACGTACGCTGAGAGACGTGCAACGCCAGATCGTCGACTACGCCCTGCAGCGTCGGTCGCGGCTGTCCGAAGTTCATTCCGGACGGACCGCGGTAGCCGACGTCTGCGACGCGAGTCCGTATCTGCTGCGAGCGGCCAAATTCCACGGACGTCAGTCCTCCACCCTGTGCCCAATCTGCCGAAAAGAGCAGGTCACGTTGGTGTCGTGGGTGTTCGGGGACAAGCTCGGTCAGGTGTCGGGTTCGGCCCGTACCAACGAGGAGATCGCCCGGCTGGCCACCAGTGCCGAAGAGTTCTCGGTGCACGTCGTCGAGGTGTGCCGCACCTGTAGCTGGAACCATCTCGTGCAGTCGTACGTTGCAGGTTTGCCGCCTCGGTCGTCGCGTACCCGACGGGTGGCCAAATAGCTGCTTCGTGACCCACGTATATCCTGTTGGTTTTTGCCTGGCCGGGTGTCTGTGGGTCACAGTGGTGTGCACGAAGACGACGGAGACATGACTGTGACCAGAGATGAGAGGGCGGGGCGATGAGCAGCACGCGCGGAACATCGTCCGGCTCGAACGGACGACGAGCAACCAACGGGCCTGCCGACAAGGCACGTACCCGGCAGAAGCGGACCGCCTGGGGGCTGGGCATCATCGGCGCCATCATTCCGATCGTCGCACTGATCGGGATCGTCGCCTTCATGTTCACCTACGTGAGCGCCTCGGTCCCCGGACCAGGCGACATCAAGCAGAACCAGGTCGCGACGATCCTCAACGCCAACGGCAAGACCATCGCCAAGGTCATCCCGCCGGAGGGCAACCGTACCGACGTCAAGATCACCGATATCCCCAAGTCGGTGCAGGACGCGGTGATCGCCGCCGAGGACCGCGAGTTCCGTAGCAACTCCGGCTTCTCTGTCCGCGGTCTCTCGCGGGCAGCCATCGGTCAGGTCACCGGCAACGGCGGCGAGGCCGGCGGCGGTTCGACCATCACCCAGCAGTACGTCAAGAACGCCCTAGTCGGCGACGAGCACAGCTACGAGCGCAAGTTCAAGGAACTCGCGATCGCCACCAAGATGTCGAACGAGTGGTCCAAGGACGACATCATGGCCGCCTACCTCAACACCATCTACTTCGGTCGTGGTGCCTACGGTGTCGCCGCGGCGGCACAGGCCTACTTCCACAAGGACATCGGCAAGATCGACACCGCCGAGGCCGCCGTTCTCGCGTCCGCGATCCGTTCCCCGTCCTACTACGACCCCGAGATCAATCTCGAAGCGTCCCAGGCCCGCTGGAACTATGTGCTCGACGGCATGGTCAGCACCGGCGCGTTGACGCCCACCGAGCGTGCCTCGATGAAGTACCCGAACGTGCCCGCCTACAAGCCGGCCTCGACGGATACCCCCGGACCCAACGGCCTGATCAAGCGTCAGGTCCTCGCCGAGCTCGGCAAGCTGAACATCTCCGAGCAGCAGGTGCAGACCGAGGGCCTCAAGATCACCACCACCATCGACCCGCAGACCCAGAAGGCGGTCGTCGACGCGGCGAAGAACAAGCTCGACGGTGAGCCCGACGATCTGCGCACCGGCGTCGTGTCGATCGACCCGCAGACCGGCGGGGTCAAGGGCTACTTCGGTGGCAACGACGCCAACGGCTGGGACTACGCGCAGGCGGGACTGCAGACCGGATCGTCGTTCAAGGTGTTCGCGCTGGTCGCGGCCCTCGAGCAGGACATCCCGCTCTCCAAGGTCTACAGCTCGGCGCCCTACGACGCGCCCGGCAACGTCACCATCGAGAACTCCGACGGCGAGAGCTGCGGGTCGTGCAACCTCGCGACCGCGATGAAGATGTCGCTCAACACCGTCTACTACCGGCTGATGATGGACCTCAACGGGCAGGCCAAGGCCGTCGCCGACGCCGCCCACCGCGCCGGTGTCGCGCAGAGCTTCGGCGACGTCCAGCAGACTCTGGTGAACAAGAACGGCAGCATCGACGGCGGTGTCGTCCTCGGGCAGTACCCGTCGCGCGTCCTCGACATGGCCTCGGCCTACGCCACCTTGGCGGCGTCGGGTGTCTACCGCGAGCCGTACCTGATCGAGAAGGTCGAGACCTCCGACGGTCAGGTGCTCTACCAGCACGAGCAGAACAAGGGCACGCGCGTCTTCGACGCCAAGGTCGCCGACAACGTGACCGCCGCGCTCGAGCCGATCGCCGGCTACTCCAACGGCAATTCGCTGTCGGATCCGTCGCTGGGTTCGCGGCCGTCGGCGGCCAAGACCGGTACCGCACAGCTCGGCAAGACCGGCCAGAACAAGGACGCGTGGATGGTCGGCTACACGCCGCAGCTGTCCACCGCCGTCTGGGTCGGCACCGACAAGGGCACCGCGCTCACCAACTACAGCGGCTCGATGATCTACGGCAGCGGGCTGCCCGCACAGATCTGGAAGAGCGCGATGGACGACGCCCTTGACGGCAAGTCCGTCGAGCAGTTCCCCGAGCCGGAATCGGTTGGCGGACAGGCAGGTGTGCCGTATGAGGCACCGGCCACCACCTACGACAACTCATCGCCGGGCACCCGGTCGGGTAACGGCTACGACAATTACCCGCAGAGCCCCCGCACCCGCAATGGTGGCGGTGCCGGCAACGGCGGCACCAACGGTGGCGACGGTACCGGCGGCTACGACAACGGCGCCGGCGGCTACGACGGCGGTGACACCGGTGGCGACACGGGCGGCGGTGACACCGGCGGGGGCGGCATCACGATCGCGCCCGGCGTGACCATCCCGGTTCCCGCCGGCTGAACCGGCCTTGTCCGAGGACATCTCGACGGGACGCAACGTCCCGATCGCCGATAGGGATTGGGAATCCGCGGGTGTCCTCGCGCAGGACCAGCGTGTCGACACGCAGCGCGTGCTGCCGAGTCGCAGCGACGAGATCGTCGCGGCCGCGTCCTCGGTGGTCGGTGGGCCGGTGGGTCGGCACGCCGCGATCGGCCGCAGCCGGGCCTGGACACCGATCCGGGTGCTGTTTCTCCTTGCCTTGTGCGCCTTGGCAATGGGCTGGTTCGGCAAGTCCGGCTGCCTGCAGCAGGCGGAATCGGGTTCCGGCGCGAGTAGTACGCTGCGTCTGAACTGGGACAACCAGCGGCAATACACCAACCTCTGCTACTCCGACGTCATCGGCCTGTACAGCGCGGAGAAGCTCGACGAGGGCGCCTTCCCGTACCGCACCTACTGGTACGAGAAGGGACCCGACGGGCAACAGGTCAAGCGGTACATGGAGTATCCGGTGATCACCGGTCTCTACATGTACGGCGTGGCCTGGCTTGCGCAGCAATGGGATTCGGCCCACGAGAAGTGGGGTGTGCCGGCGGCGCTCGACGTCGTACTGTTCTTCAACCTGGTCGCCTTGGGCCTCGCGTTGTTCTGGCTGGTGACGATCTGGGCGACCGCACTCACTGCCCGCACCCGTGTCTGGGCGGCGTGGATGGCGGCACTGTCGCCGCTCGTCGTCGTCCACATCTTCACCAACTTCGACGCCATCGCGATGGCGATGGTGGCGTTGGCGATTCTCTGCTGGGCGCGTCGAAACCCGTGGCTCGCGGGTGTTTTCATCGGCCTGGGTACGGCCGCCAAGCTCTACCCGGCGCTTCTGCTGGTGGTGTTGCTGGTGTTGTGTCTGCGGGCCGGCAAGGTTCGCGAGTTCGTCGAGGCCGCGGTCAGCGCCCTGGTGGTGTGGCTACTGGTGAATCTGCCCATCTTCCTGCTGTACCGCAACGGATGGTGGGAGTTCTTCCGGTACAACAACGATCGGCCCGCCGAACGTGACACCCTCTACCGCGTCATCTCCGACGCCGCCGGCTTCACCTGGCACACCGACCTGCTCAACGCGCTGTCGCTGGGGTTGTTGATCCTCGTCGTCATCGGCGTGGCGGCGGTCGCGCTGATCGCACCACAACGACCGCGCTTGGCGCAGTTGGCCTTTCTGATGGTCGCCGGCTTCCTGATGGTGAACAAGGTGTGGAGTCCGCAGTACTCGCTGTGGCTGGTCCCCCTGGCGGTGCTCGCCATCCCGCACACGCGACTGCTGTTCGCGTGGATGGTCGTCGACGCCCTGGTGTGGATTCCGCGCATGGGCCTCTACCTCGACGCCGACCGCCGGTGGCTCCCCGAACAATGGTTCACCGCCGCCATCGTGCTGCGCCTGGTCATGGTGCTCGCGCTGTGCGCCGTTGTGCTGTGGGAGATCTGGCACCCCGAGGACGACCCGATCCGCCGGGCTCCCGGCTCCCCGCCGGACGAACTCCTCGACGACCCCGCCGGCGGCGTCCTCGACGGAGCTCCCGACCGCCTCGCTCTCCGCCGGTCCGCGCTTACCGCTGGTTGAGCGCGACGAGCGAGATAAGCGAGCCCGACGCTGGTCGAAACCGGCACCGCCCGCGCCCGACGCCAGCCCTGCTCCCTGAGGCGATCCCCACCCCCCGCTCCCTGAGCGACCCCCGCTCCCTGAGGTGCGAGGCGCTAGCCGAGCCACGAAGGGCCTCCTCACCAGGCGCTTCGTGACGCGTCGGGCTCGCAGGCTCGCTCGTCGCTCCTCAGCCGGCAGAGTGCACCACCCACGTGAGTAGGGTCAATCCCATGACCGAACTCCACGCCCTCGTGGCGCACCAGGACAGTGACGGCAACATCGATCTCGTGGCCGAGACCGTCGACGAGGGCTTCCTGCCCGACGGCGACGTCGAGATCACCGTCGAGTACTCCGGCCTGAACTTCAAGGACGCGCTCGCAATCACCCCGAAAGCCGGTGTGGCACGGTCGTATCCGTTGATTCCCGGCATTGACGTCGCCGGCGCCGTCCGCGCCAGTTCGTCGTCGGAGTTCGCGGTCGGCGATACCGTCGTCGCGCACGGCTACGACATCGGCACCGGCCGCCACGGCGGGTATGCCGAGATCGCCCGGTTCGCCGCGGAGATGGTCGTCAAACTCAACAACCTGTCCACCGCGGACGCCGCCGCGATCGGCACCGCCGGCTTCACTGCCGCGATGAGCCTCGAAGCCCTCACCAATCACGGCATCACCCCCAGCGACGGCCCGGTGCTGGTCACCGGTGCGACCGGTGGAGTGGGCAGCGTCAGCGTCGATCTGCTGGCCGCAGCCGGTTTCGAGGTCATCGCCTCCACCGGCAAGGCCGACGCCGCCGACCTCCTCCGAACCCTGGGCGCCACCGAGGTGATCGGTCGACTCCCGGAGGAAGGGGAGAAGGTGCGTGCGCTCGGCAAGTCGCGGTGGGCCGCGGTCGTCGACTGCGTGGGCGGCACCACCCTCGCCTACGCCCTGAGCACCCTGAACTACGGTGGCGTGGTTGCCGCGTCCGGGTTGGCCGGCAGCGCCGACCTGCCGACCACAGTGCACCCGTTCATCCTGCGGGGTGCCACGCTGGCCGGCATCGACTCGGTGATGCTGCCCATCGATCGTCGTCGTGCCCTCTGGTCTCGACTCGAATCCGATTTGCGGCCACCGCATCTGGCCGAGGTCACCACCGACGTCTCGGTCAGCGAACTACCCAAGGACATGAAGAAGATCCTCGGCGGCGCGGTCACCGGGCGCACCCGAGTCGTCGTCGCCGACGGATTTTGATCGACTAGCGCGAGAGCCGTTCGAGCAGAACGGCTCTCGCGGCGGGCCAGTCGTCGTCGGTCATGGCGTACTGCGCGGTGGTGCGCCAGCCGTCGCCGAACCGGCGGTGCTTGCGCAGCAACCCCTCGAATGTCGCGCCGAGTTTCTCGATCGCCGCACGCGACTGCGCATTGCTCTCGTGGGTGTGCCACACCACTCGCACCGCGCCGCAGTCCTCAAAAGCGTGCTGCAGCAACAAGTATTTCGATGTGGGATTGATCGTGGTGCCCTGCGCGGACTCGGCGTAGAAGGTGTAGCCGATCGCCACAGCGAGATTGGCGGGGTCGATCTCGTAGTAACTCGTCGACCCGACGAGCCGGCCCGTGTCGTTGTCGACCACGCCGAAGGCCTGGCGGCTGGTCGGATCGGTAAGCGCCGCAGTGATATACGCACGACTGGACGCTGCGTCGATCGGAATGCCGGGCGACCACCGAAATCGCTCCGGGTCGCCGATCACCCCGGCGAGCGCGTCGACGTCGTCGAGGCTCAATGATCTGAGCGTGACCTGGCCCAGCACGAGTGGGCCGGTGCCCAACCACTCCGTCATGGCGACTCCTGTCGTTGTGTTGAGGCGACGATAGCGCGGGCGCGGCGATCGGCCCGATCCATGTCCGGCCGCCCGTCGCATCGAGTACTGATGGAGACATGCCAGATCGAGCCGAGCACGTGTCCGACGCGACCGCCGACGCGGTCGGCAAGCTGTCGGAGGCGCTCGAATACGTCGAGCGGGCCCGCGGCCATCTGTACAGCTTCCATCAGCTCATCGGGCACGCCGATGGGGTGCTGGGTGAGGCCGTCGACGCGCTCCGGGCCGACGGTCATACGGAACTGGCGGATCGGCTCGATACCGAGCTCCTCGGACGCAACGTCCTCAACGGACGGTGGACGTTTCAGGTGGTCGAGGAGTTCGACGACACGTACTGGACCGCGTTCCGCGACGCCGAGGCCACAGCGCGTGACGATCTGATGGGCGGGGTGCGTCATCTGCACGAGGCGCGGATGAAGGAACGCCGTCGCACCCACGGGCATCCCGATCACACCGAGGAGCCCTGATCGGAGTCAGGAGAGGGCGAGCTCGCGGTCGGTCTCGGGGGAGCGGGGTCGTCGCAGGTACGTCGCCAGCGGTTCGCGCAGCGGCGCCCGGACGAAGCCGAGGATGCCGTAGAACAGCAACACCGCATGCACCCACACGCCGATGTTGACACCGGTGATCACCCACCACTGCATCGGTGAGTTCGTGGTGAGGATGCCGAAGAGCCGGAAGATGGTGATGTCCAAGGCGACGTCGGCCGCGAGGTACCCGACGATCACCGGCCACGGCACCTTCAGCAACACGAAGAACGGCAGTATCCACAGCGTGTACTGCGGTGAATGCACCTTGTGAAAGACCATGAAGCCGGCCAACATCGACGCCGACACCCCGATCCACGGGAAGGTGCCCACACGCTGATAGGTGCGCCACCCGAGATAGATCGAGATCGCGAACGCGCACATGATGAGCATCGGCGAGAGCACACCGACCAGCGAGTTGTAGGTGTCGTTCTGTCCGCCGGTCAGATGCCGCAGTCCCCAGTACCAGATGGAGTTGGTGTCGACGTCGGACTTGCGTTTGCCCTGGAACGACAGTGCCGCCTTCCACCCCTCGAACCCGAGCAGCATGAAGGGCAACTGGACAGCGATGACGGTGAGTGCGGCGGCCGCGGCCACCCAGATCGCGCCGACCCAGTCGAGCGCGCGACGTCCTCGATCGGTGTCGTAGGTCAGCACGTAGGCCGCCAGCGGCAGCACGAAGAAACCCGGGTAGAGCTTGAGGCAGAACCCGATGCCCAGCAGGATCGCGGCCAGTATCGCCGCGGTCCGCACGGAGAGTCGACGGTCTCCGGTGCGCGGGCTGATCGTCGACCCCCACGCCATGACCGCGACCGCGCCGACCGCGGTCGCCACCACCGGCAGTTCCCAGTTGTGGAATGCGTAGAGCACCAGCGGCGGGGTCGCCGCCCACCACAGCACGTACCAGCGGGTCATCAGCGCCAGCATGATGGTGATGGCGAACCCGAACGGGGCGAGCAGCCACACCGAATGCTGGAAGAACTCGGTGTCGGTGTGCGCGCCGATCGCTCCGAGCCACATGAACATGCCCGACAGCACCGGGTATTCGACGACGCCGCCGAACAACTTGCCGTCTGGCGTGATGCCGCCGTGGATGTACGGGAAGACGTGGTTGTTGATGTCGCGGCCGAGCCACAGATACATCAGGTCCGAGTAGCAGGGGATCACCGCGTTCGGGTCCCCCACCGGCCAGTGCGCACTGCGCCCCTCGGCGAGGAATGGCGCCCCACCACACGCGATCTTCGCGCTGTAACTCCAGACCATCGCCACCGTCGTGGTGAGCAGGGAGACCAGCAGGATCAGGGCCATGTTGCCGCGACCGGCCAGCGCAGTCGAGAAACGTGATGCCCGCGTCGGAGATGCAGGTCGAGCGTCGGACATGCGCTTCAGGGTAGGTGGTCGGGAGCCCAACTCCCGAATCCGCGTGACCCGCGTCTCGTCGACAGCGCCCGCGATCACGTCGACAGCGCCCGCCATCGCGTTGACAGCGCCTACGGGAACGTTGACGGCGGCTGCGAGTCCCCGGCCCGCCCACGTCGAGGTCGCATGCGGCCTCAACTTGGTGTTGCGTACTCAGCTGACGTCGCAGTTCCGAGATGAAGTCGCATGCGACCTCGATCCGAGGGCGGTCGCGTCGATCGGGCTGAGGTCGGCGGTGGGTGTCGGTGGGGGCAGGGCGCTGTCATCGAAAACCAGGGCGCTGTCGACGAAATCTGGGGCGCTGTCAACGCTCGTCGGCGATTTCGCTGGTCAGGGGTGCGACGTGTATGGTGGAGCGGTTGCCGACGCAGGCGACCCTCCTGCCGCGGACAGTCCGTGGCCGACCTAGCCCATAGGAGGTGATGTGGTCTTATGCGTCACTACGAATTGATGGTCATTCTCGATCCGAATCTGGACGAGCGCACCGTCGCACCCTCACTGGATACCTTCCTCAACGTTGTTCGCAGCGAAGGCGGAAAGGTGGACAACGTCGACATCTGGGGCAAGCGCCGTCTCGCTTACGAGATTGCCAAGCACAGCGAAGGCATTTATGCCGTCATCGACATCAACGCCGAGCCCAAGACGGTCAGCGAGCTCGATCGTCAGCTGAAGCTGAACGAGTCGGTGCTGCGCACCAAGGTCCTGCGGAAGTAATTATCCACAGGGTTCCTTGATCGTCGCGAGACGTCGGTGCCGGGCTTTAGGGTTGAACCCAGAATCCCGGTACGCGTCGATTCGGCGAGTGCCCAACCACGACCCAAGGGGAGACACATGGCAGGCGACACGGTCATCACCGTCATCGGCAATCTGACTGCAGATCCGGAACTCCGGTTCACGCCGTCGGGAGCTGCGGTGGCCAACTTCACGGTGGCCTCCACACCGCGCACTTTCGATCGTCAGACCAACGAGTGGAAGGACGGCGAAGCGCTGTTCCTCCGCTGCAACATCTGGCGCGACGCGGCGGAGAACGTGACCGAAAGCCTGACCAAGGGAACCCGGGTCATCGTGTCCGGTCGCCTCAAGCAGCGGTCTTACGAGACCAAAGAGGGCGAACGACGCACAGTGGTGGAACTCGAGGTCGACGAGATCGGTCCCTCCCTGCGCTACGCAACCGCGAAGGTCAACCGGGCCTCGCGCGGGGGCAGTGGCGGTGGCGGCGGCTTCTCCGGCGGTGGCGGCTCGAACAGCCGCAGCGGCGGAAACCAGCAGCAGGCCAACGACGACCCGTGGGGCAGCGCGCCTGCCAGCAGCGGATCGTTCGGTGGCGGGAACGACGAACCACCCTTCTGAGAAAGATTTGCGAGGTACACGTCGCTCCGCGTGAGCGGCCGTTCCCCGCGTGTGAACAACTGGAGTACCAATGGCGAAAGCAAAGAGCACCCGGAAGGTGCGCGTCGAAAAGGTCACCAAGACCAAGGCGTGCTCCTTCTGCAAGGACAAGAAGAACGACATCGACTACAAGGACACCGCGCTGCTGCGTCGTTTCCTGTCCGACCGCGGCAAGATCCGTTCGCGGCGCGTGACCGGTAACTGCGTGCAGCACCAGCGCGACGTCGCCGTGGCCGTGAAGAACTCGCGTGAGGTGGCCTTGCTGCCCTTCACCTCGACCGGACGCTGAGCGGAGGATCTGACATGAAACTCATCCTCACCGCCGCCGTGGAGAATCTCGGCGAAGCCGGCGATTCCGTCGAGGTCAAGGATGGCTACGGCCGCAACTACCTGCTGCCCCGCGGCCTGGCCATCAAGGCCACCCGTGGTGCCGAGAAGCAGGTCGAGGACATCCGTCGTGTGCAGGCCGCACGCGAGGTCCGCAACGTCGAGCACGCCAACGAGCTCAAGCAGGCCCTCGAGGGCCTCGCCGCGGTCTCGCTGACGGTCAAGACCCACGACTCGGGCAAGCTGTTCGGCTCGGTGACCGCGGGCGACGTCGCCGGCGCCATCAAGTCGGCCGGTGGACCCACCGTCGACAAGCGCAACGTGGAGCTGCCGAAGGGCCACATCAAGGCCACCGGCACCTACCCGGTCGTCGTGAACCTGCACCCCGACGTGCAGGCAACCGTCGATCTGGCCGTCGTCACCAACTGACGTCGAGCGCACCAACCTGGCACGGGCCGGGCGGACACTGTTCCGCCCGGCCCGTGCCATTGTTGTGTGACCCGATGTCTTTTGCCTCGCACACCGTCTGCGTAGTGGTGCGGCATGCCCCCACGAGCGGGTACCGCGAAGTGGGGTAGTGCGCTACGCATCCCCCGCGGCCGCCGCACTCGTAGTTTCAGTGCTACGAGTTCACCCTCACATTGCTGTGACACCGACAGATGGCGCAGCGGGGAGGCGAATGTCGGAGCGAACTCGTGAACAACCCAATCATGTTCACGCCAGGAGACATTCGCCATGATCATCATCGTCGTCACCGCCACGATCACCGCCATCATCCTGGGTGTGTTCGGGCAGCCCTCGCTAGACTTCCGAGCACACGAGACCCGACGTTCCCTGCACGCCCGAGAACGGGCACGACGCAAACTGTTCCGAGCCCGGCCGGAGGTCCCGGCCCCGCCCGAGCCGCAGCCGGTCGCCCACCGTGAGCTGTCCGGTCCGTGGATCGTCGACTTCGCCAGCCAGATCAAGTCCACCCGCTGAACGTGGGCAGGCGATCATGTACCTCGGACAGCGCATACAGCGCACCCCGTTCCCGACGATCCCCATGCCCGCCACGACACTGCCCCTAGACGCCGCACCCTCGGTGCGGGGTCCCCGGCCGGCGGTCGTGGTGGGCGTCAGCGGCACCGACGCCTCACGGCGGGCCGTCGAATACGCGGCCCGATCCGCACGCAGCGTCGCTTCGCTGTTGTTGGTGAGCGCGGTCGGCCGCCGTTCGACCCACCGCACCCACGCCGAACTCACCCTGCGCGATGCCCTGCGCGACGACGCGTATCTGCTTGATGAACAAACGATGTTCGACGACGCGCAACGGGAGGCTCGCGAGATCGCCTACAACGCCGGTGCGGTCCATGTCCTGAGCATGATGCGTTTCGGTCATCCGTACCCGGTGCTCGTCGGCGCCGCCCGCCAGATGCAGGCGCACGCCATCGTCATGGGTTGC
The DNA here is from genome assembly GCF_048537925.1 of Gordonia sp. CPCC 205515. NCBI lineage: Bacteria > Bacillati > Actinomycetota > Actinomycetes > Mycobacteriales > Gordoniaceae > Gordonia > Gordonia sp. CPCC 205515. The sequence continues at coordinate 136,495 of NZ_JBCLVJ010000019.1, forward strand.
GACACCGGCCCCACCCGGCTGGTGCGAAGGCTCAGTGCGACAGCCGGATTCACTGTGGTTGCCGTGAATCCCGCTGCCGACGCCGCCTTTTCACTCAGTCCGGGATCGCGGCTCGGTCGCAGCGGCTGGCCCTGGCGTACTTCGACCGCCCCGGCGCCTGGCTAGATAAAGCCCCGGTGCCCAACGGGTATCGCTACTTGGGCGCAGCCGGTTGGATGGGTAGCTGACTGAACTGACGCAGGGCCGGTGGCAGGTATCGCGATGCCGGATTGGCGGAGTGTGCGGTGTCGCCGGCGGGGTAGTAGAACTTGTGCCAGCCCGGCGCCAGGATGAACGCGCGACCCCCGGTGCGGCAGGCGATGGTCTTCGGTCGCGGTGCGGTACACGTCGTGCCGTAGATCGTCACCCGCGTGCCGACCGCCAGACTTGGCGGCGCGAACCCGGACGGCGCGGTCACCCGATAGTTGGACCAGTCGGGCACCCACCACGGGCCCTGCTGGTCGCCGGAGATCGCGACCCCGCGCACCGCGGGCGGGGCGGTCGCCGGACGACCCTCACAGCCCACATAGCGGTATTGCGGGCCAATCGCGCACCGCCAGCGACCGACACGCAGAAAGCCGCGGCCGTTGTCGGCATAGTTCAGTGGCCGGAACTGCGCCGGATTGACTGGGGTGTAGAGCGCGAGATTGAACTCCGCGGGCAACGGCGGCGGCGGAGCTGCCCGAGCGGCGGTCGGAGACATCAATGTCCCTGAGGCGACGACGGCCAGCACGGCCGCCACCACCAGACTCCACCGACCAAATCCATACCGAGCACGTGCAGACTGCATGATGGTCCTCCCCACGCCGATCATTGGATCACAACGGTCCGACACTGTGACCCGAACCGCGCCATTCCTGGGACGACCGACCCAGATCCGGCCGGCCCCACGGCTGTGACCGGCCGTTACCCAATCCTTCTCCAAGGTTTACCTACTCGTGGGTTGCCCTTGGTTGACGCGGGATTCATAACACGCCGAAAGGCGCGTTCCAGCAGGACACGCCGAGGCAAATTCATTGGTCGCCTGTGGAAAGTCCAAACTCGTCTGATCTGCGAAAAGATACAATCCCACAGAACAATTCCCCACTTTGTACACAAGGCCTGCACAACGCTCCCAACCGCGTCCACAGCCGCTCCACAGTTTGTTGACAGCCCTGTCCACAAGTCAGTTTGAGGCGACTTGCGTCGAGGCCTAATGTCCTCCGACAGTGTCTCTTCATGACCGGTGCGCCGAGATTGTCGGACCCGCTGAGTACATCTAGGGACACGACCGACGTCGGTGGCTGAACTGCCGGCGCCACCGAGTCGGACCCACTCGAGGGGTGAGTGGAGCAAGTACTGCGAGAGGTTTGACAAACGTGGCAGTTGTCGATGACCGCGGGCACGACCCGGCCCTGGAGCCGGACGAACGCGGATCACGAGCAGGGCGGGGCGACGACATCCCGAGCGAGGATTTCGGTCGTCAACCGCCGCAAGACCTGGTGGCCGAGCAGTCCGTGCTCGGCGGCATGCTGCTGTCCAAAGACGCCGTCGCCGACGTCGTGGACAAGCTGCGGTCGACGGACTTCTATCGGCCCGCGCATCAGGCGGTGTACGAGGCCGTCCTCGAGCTCTACGGCAAAGGGGAGCCCGCGGACGCGGTGACCGTCGCCGCCGAGCTCGAGCGCGCCGGAGAGCTTCGACGGGTGGGTGGGGCACCGTATCTGCACACCCTGATCTCCACGGTGCCCACAGCGGCGAATGCGGGCTACTACGCGGAGATCGTCGCGGAGAAGGCGATCCTGCGGCGCCTGGTGGAGGCCGGCACCCGCATCGTCCAGTTCGGCTACGCCGGTTCGGACGGTCAGGATGTCGCCGAGGTCGTCGACCGCGCACAGGCCGAGGTATACGAGGTCACCGAGCGACGCACCGCCGAAGACTACGTGCCGCTCGAAGACCTGCTGCAGCCGACGATGGACGAGATCGACTCGATCGCCTCCCGCGGCGGTCTGTCGCTGGGCGTCCCCACCGGCTTCGCCGACCTCGACAAGCTGACCAACGGTCTTCATCCCGGACAGATGATCATCGTCGCCGCCCGACCCGGCGTCGGCAAGGCGCTGGCCCTCGACACCCCGCTGCCCACGCCGACCGGCTGGACGACGATGGGCAACGTCGCCGTCGGAGATCTGCTGCTCGACGCCAAGGGCACACCGACCCGGGTGGTCGCCGCGACCGAGGTGATGACCGAACGGCCGTGCTACGAGGTCGAATTCAACGACGGCACCACCCTGACCGCCGACGAACAGCACCAGTGGGTCGCCGATATCGACGGCAAAACCCAGACCGTCACCACCGATACCCTGCGCTCGCACGTGGGATGCGCGGTCGTACGTAACACGCGCCCGCTCGATCTGCCACGCAAGCGGTTCGCCTACGGGCCCTACACCGTCGCCGCACTGGCCGGCATGGCCTTCAACGACCCCGAGATCGCCATGCGCATCGACGCCGAGGGCCCCGTCGACGTCATGACCTTGATGGCCGACCTGGGTGGACGCATCCCATTCGAATATCTTCGGGGGTCGATAGCGCAGCGTCGAGCACTACTTGCGGGGTTGCTCGACGCGCGCGCCACCGTCGACGACGACGGCTGGATCACCGTGCCTGCGGCAACGCGGCACATGACCGCCGTCGTCGCCGACCTGGTGGCCGGACTCGGCTACAACTACAAGCGGTCGGTCACCGGCTGGCTGCGGGTCGACGCCGACGACGACGTCTTCACCGTCTACCACAAAGCGGTGCGGCACAAGGAACTTCGACGCAAAGCTGGCGTGCGGCGGGTCGTCGCGATCCGACCGGTGGAGACCGTGCCCGTGCGGTGCGTGCAGGTCGACAACGACGACCACATGTACCTTGCAGGCGAAGCGATGGTGCCGACCCACAACTCCACCCTCGCCATGGACTTCCTGCGCTCGTGCTCGATCCACAACGGCAAGACCGGCGCCATGTTCTCGCTCGAGATGAGCAAGACCGAGATCGTCATGCGACTGCTCTCGGCCGAAGCCAAGGTCAAACTCGGCGACATGCGCGCCGGCTCCATGACCGACGACGACTGGACCCGCCTCGCCCGCCGCATGGGCGAAATCTCCGAAGCCCCACTGTTCATCGACGATTCACCCAACCTGACGATGATGGAGATCCGCGCCAAGGCGCGCCGTCTCAAGCAGCGCCACGATCTGAGTCTCGTTGCGGTGGACTATCTCCAGCTGATGACCTCGGGTAAGAAGGTCGAATCCCGACAGCAGGAAGTCTCCGAGTTCTCCCGCCAATTGAAGCTGCTCGCAAAGGAACTCGAGGTTCCGGTGATCGCGATCAGCCAGCTCAACCGTGGGCCGGAACAACGAACCGACAAGCGGCCGCAGGTGTCTGACCTTCGCGAGTCGGGATCGCTAGAGCAAGATGCCGACATGGTCATATTGTTGCACCGCCCAGACGCTTTCGAGCGCGACGACCCCCGCGCGGGCGAAGCCGACATCATTGTCGGCAAGCACCGCAACGGTCCAACCGCGACAATCACTGTGGCACACCAACTTCACCTATCGAGATTCGTGGATATGGCAAGGGGTTAGCGAAATCTATCTACTACGGCGGCGACGGCGGGCGATCCCCCCGCTGGTCGAGTAGCCCGCGAGCCGCTAGGCGAGCGAGCGTATCGAGACCACTTCCCGCAGGACGAGTTTCAGACACGGTGACTGGTTGTAATTGGTAAGTTGTTACGCAGCAGCATTTTTTGTGAACATTGTTGCCTCGGGTGATCGTGAGCTTGTGAGATCAGCCACTTGCCGTGCCGGATGGGGATGCGGCACGGCAAGTGGACTGTCTTGTTGCGCGACGGGTGTCGCTGACGTCGGCAACATCACGACGATCTCAGCGTTGCTCTGTCAGACGCCGTGTGTCTTCTGCGATTCCCGGGTGACGCTTGGTGAGCGCCCGGCGCGAGAATTCATCGGTCTCCGTGGTCAGGGTCAGTATCCACGGGATGATCTCTGCGGTGAACTTGCCGGGGTGTGGTTCGAGATCGGCGAGGACATCACGGGCGACGGTATCCAGCTGTGCTGCCGTCAGCTGTCCGGGTGGCCCCGAAAAGGCAAGGCTCACATCGCAAGTGTCGGGACCGGGAATGGTGTCAGGTCCGTTGTCGTAGCCCCACCGACTGCGCAGCATCGGTGAGGTGACCGGGACCATCGAGAACGAATGGCGTATCCGACCAGAAGAAAACTGTGCTGCAATGCATTTCGCGTGTCGCACGAATTGATTGATTCGCCGCGGTGAAGCGCACACGAGGATACGGCACTCCATCACAACAGATTTCACGACTGTCTCAACTCCTTGACCGGTATGTGGTCTATCCGACCATAGCCCAGATCCCAGAAAATGCCAGCCCAGCCCATATAACGGGCCTTGCATGTGGACGCTGGAGTACCAGTAGCGACCGGAATGATCCACGCGCGTTCGGACAGGAGTAGGTATCGACGCCCCGGTCCCGAGAGGGTGTTCGCCGCCGGGCCACGTGACGGACCCTGGTCACGAGCAGTAGCGTCACCAACATGAGCCCCGCCGTCGACGCCCTACGCGACCCGAGCCGGGTGACGACTCGGAGATGACCGCCGAGAAGTTCGCCCGAGGCCCGGTGTGGACGGCAGCCGCCGCCCAGGCCGTTCTGCTGACGGTGTTCTCGACGGGTTATGACTACCACCGCGACGAGCTCTACTACCGAATGCTCCGGCCGGCCTGGGGCTACGTCGACCAACCTCCGCTGACGCCGGCCATCGCACGGCTGACACTTCACCTGGCCGACGCGGAATGGGCGCTGCGCATTCCCGCTACCTTGGCGTCGGCGCTGTCCGTCGTCGTGCTTGCGATGATCACCTGGAAGCTCGGCGGTAGCCGTACCGCGCAGAGCCTCGCGGCCTGGGGCTACGCCACTGCGATGATGCCGCTGATGCTCGGCCACGTGCTGTTCACCTCGACGATCGACCTGCTACTGATCTCGCTGGTGGTGTACACCCTGCTGGTGGCGGTGCAGGGTGACCACCGATGGTGGGTCGCGGCCGGTCTGATCACCGGCCTGACCACCTACAACCGATGGTTGATCGTGATCGTGGTCGGCGGGCTGGTCGTCGGACTGCTCCTGCTGGGTCCGCGCCGCGACTTCCGGACACCCTGGCCCTACCTCGGCGGCGTCGTCGCGGTGATCGTGGGCCTACCGAACCTGCTCTACCAGGCCGATCACGGATGGCCACAGCTCGCGATGGGCTCGGCGCTCGGCGCGGAGAACGGCGAAAGCGTGCGCAGCGGCTTCGTACTGATGCTGATCGTGTTGCTCGGTCCGCCGCTGGTGGCGGTGTGGGGGACCGGGGTGGTCTGGCTGTTGCGGGCCGAGCAGCGCCATGTCGACGGCTGGCTCGTAGTGGGTTTTGCGGTGCTCTTGGTGTTCACCTTCGTCGGCGGTACGCAGCCGCACTATCCGGTGCACCTGTTGTCGGTGATGTATGCCGCCGGTTGCGTGCCCGCCGCGAGGTGGTTGTCCGGCAATCGATTCCGGCAACGACTGGTGATCTCCGTTGTCGCCATCAATGCCGCGGTGTCGATCGTGTTGGCGTTGCCGATCATCCCGCTGCGTGTCGTCGGCCGCACCCCGGTGGTGGATGCCGGTCCGATGGTGGCCGACCAGATCGGCTGGGATCGGTACGTGGAGCAGATCGCCCGGGTCTACGACGATCTGCCTGCGCCGCGACCGCCGATCCTCGCCTCGAACTACGGGGAGACCGGGGCGTTGGCCCGCTACGGTCCCGCACTCGGTCTGCCGGCACCGTATTCCGGCCATGTCGCGCTCTACGACCAGCGCCGTCTTCCCGACGACACCGACGCGGTCCTCGTCGTCGGCGGTCAACTTCACACGGCCACAGATCTTTTCAGTACATGCACGGTTCTTGCGACCCTCGACAACGGGCTCGGCGTCGACAACGAGGAGCAGGGCATGCCCGTCGCCCTCTGCCAACATCCGCACGACCCGGAGCACTTATGGCCGGCGCTGCGTCACCTGGACTGACGCGAAGGTCGTGGATTGCGGTGAGGATGTCATCGCACCGGTCACGCGAGGATCGACTCAAGTTTCACAGGATGAACGGACAACTCACCCACCCCGCAACCACCGCAAGTCGACTCGGCCGATGAACCGCAAGGAAACCGAACGGACGATCGAACGTGACGTCGACGACCGTCACGTCGAACTCCGGCCGATGGGGCGCGGCCCCGGCAGCGACCGCGAACGCCGTGACGGCCGCCGCTTCGAAGCCTTCGGCGAAGAATCGGGCCAGGACATCCTGCGCACCGCCTGAGACGAACAAGGGGATCGGACTCAACAGCGGAAGGTGTGTGTCGGCCTCGGTTACCGAGTTCAGCCCGAACAGGGCGCGATGCGCGAGCAGGTCGTGACTGGCTCGAATCTCGAACGAGGGTATATCCAACTGCACTATGTCCTCGGGGACAGTGGATTTCTCGCGACGGACGTCGAGTCCGGTTGCGCCACCATCGAGTTCGGTGGCCGCCTGGACCCGCGCCTCGCCGGACAGCTCGCGCAGTCCCACCGCCAACACCTCGGCCGGCGACCGATCGCCCAGCATCACATGCACATCGACGTCGCCCTCCCCCTCGACCACGACGCGAGTCACCCGGTCGTCGAGAACCGCAACGGCCGACAAGTCGGATGTCGTACGCCGAAGCCACTGTTTGTCGGGTGGGGAGTCCCCGAACCCACCGTGACGCGGATAGCCCTCGAACGGGTCACGCCAGCGCACGCGCGCGGCCAGTGCCGAGGCGAGCAACAATGCCGTGTCCTCGGAAATATCAAGAGGGAAGTGGTCGATCAGTCCACCCGTCTCGTCGGCGGCCCACCGATCCAGTGCCGCCTGATCCGTCAGTCGACCTACCATGCCGGCGGGCAGTCCGCTCGTCCACGCCTCATACAGTGGAATGCCTTCACTCGCCCAGATGCCCAAAGCGGCCGTCGCCGACGTACTCATGCGAAGGATGTCGACGAGTTCGAGCGCGTCGCGTTGGGCGGAGTCGACGGGTCGGCCGAGTGCCGCGGCCAGCTCGGTGCCGGCGGGTTCGTCAGCTGCCGAGGCGAGAAGCGCTAGCAGGGGCCACACACCGGCGGCGGACAACGCGCTGTCTTCTCCGCCAAGGCTTGAGCACCATCTCGCGGTCAGCGCATTGGCTGCCCGGGCGACGGGGCTGATCGGTTCGACGCGGTTCGCCGCCGACTGCTGGGATGATTCCGCGTGAGACACAAACCGAATCTTGGCATAGCCCAGCGACAATCACGAGGGCCGACAGGACAGACTCAGGGCATCACTGAGCCATCAGTCACGTCCAGGATGGTCCGAGCCACCAGATCCGGGTCGTCGATCATCGGAACATGTCCCACGTCGGGCAGGAGCACCCACGTGGCGCCCGGCAGTCGGTCGCGCGCGGTCCGACCGTACGACTGTGCCGGCACGATTCGATCGTGCTGAGCCCACGCTAGTGTCACCGGGCATGGCAACGGATCCAGTGGCTCGGCCTGCTCGTCGAGCGAGTAGTCGTCCAGGAACGGGCAGTCGAGGGCTCCGTCGATGAGCTCCAGCGCCATCTCGGCGCTCAGCCGGTCACCGTGGCATGCGGTCGAACGTAAACCGATGCGGCGGACGACGGCCGACCTGAGCACCAACGGCATCATCGGACGGCAAACAGACGCGAGTGAGCGTGCCCTCCGGAACTGCCTGACGATTACCTCGTGAGAATCTCGATCCCACCAGTAGCCCGCCGGGGAGAAAGCGCAGACGGTGGCCGCGCGGCCACGCCGTGCCAACTCGATGGCCACCCACGCGCCCAAGGAGTTTCCGGCGAGGTGCGGTTGCCGCAGATCGTGGTCGTCCAGATAGCGTTCCGCCTCGTCGACGACATCACCCACTCGCACTGGACGGTGCTCAACCTGCGGCCCACCGCGATGCCCGAGCAGGGTCGGCGTGTGGACATCGTGGTGCGCCGACAACCACGGCACGACGTCCTGCCAGATTCGGCCGGAGTGGGTGACGCCATGAAGGAGGACCAGCGATGAATCATCTATTCGCACAACAGGTCTCCATTCAAACCCAGGAATCGATCAGACCGGTCCGGCAGCCGCCGAATACAGGCAGTGTGCGAGCAGTTCTCCGCCGTCCATGTCGGCCATTCTGCTCCCACGATGAGGGAGGTCTCGCAGAATGCCGTTCGCGTGTACTGTCACACGAAGTACGCAACCATGAAGCTGTGCCCTTGACCGACGATCCGCGCTACGACTCGACCGTGTGGCTGCGCCGCGCCCGGGACCATGCCGATCGTCATTTCTCCGAACCGCTGGAACTCGAGGACCTCGCGGCCGTAGCGCGACTCAGTAAGTTCCACTTTCACCGCCTGTTCCGGGAGACCTATGGGGTGACGCCCGCGGCATACCTGTCACAGCGACGGATTGAGCGCGCCCAGGATTTGCTCCGAACCACGAATCTCACGGTCACCGAAGTGTGCATGGGCGTGGGGTTCAGCAGTCTCGGGTCCTTCAGTTCGCGCTTCCGGGAGATCGTCGGCGAGACCCCGAGCGAATTCCAGCGGCGCTGGAGCGGAACCGGGCCACGCATTCCCGGGTGCTGGGTGTTCATGCGCGGACTCGTGGAGCGCAACGAATCAGTGGTCGCGCACCGAGCAATCGAGGAGAAGCCGGTACCGGCCGACGGCCCCTAGCGTGGTGGGCATGATCACCAATGTTTCTCTTGTGTCCGTCTGGGTTCGCGATCAGGACGAGTCGCTGGCCTTCTACACCGACGTCCTGGGTTTCACCGTGGGTGACGACATTCGGCTCGCCGCGGACTTCCGCTGGCTTACCGTGTTTCATCCCAATCAGCCCGAACTGCATCTGCATCTCACGACGCCCTCCAAGCCGCTCTCGGACGACCTGATCGCCGCGATGCAGCGCGCACAAGCCGAAGGCGGCATGCCGGGAGTCGGCCTGCACGTCGACGATTGTCGAGCGACCTACGAAGACCTCAAAGCAAAAGGCGTCGAGTTCCTGCAGGAGCCGAGCGACCGACCCTACGGCGTCGAGGCGCTGATGCGAGACAACTCCGGCAACTGGATGGTCCTGGTGGAGCCGCGTTCCTTCGACCCCGCCGACATCGTCGCCGGCGGCCCGGAACAGTTCGCTTAGGGTGCCCTGACCTCAGCAAACACTGAGGTTCGGCTTGACGCCCGCCGATACCGGCGCAAACTGGACGATGTAACAACTGTGTGACGCGAGCCACATGGGTGTCCGCGGAGTCGAGGATGTGCAGATGCGAGATGTTCTGCCGACGCTTTTCGAGCACTGGCGCAACGGCGAGACGGTTGGGCTGACGACCGTGGTGTCGACGTTCGGCTCGGCGCCGCGACAACCCGGCGCCGCGACGATCCGCACCCCGGACGGCAGCGTCCTCGGGTCGGTGTCGGGTGGGTGCGTCGAGGGAGCGGTGTACGAACTCGCCGGTGAGGTCATCGATTCCGGCGCCGCACAGACCGAGCGCTACGGCATCGCCGACGACGACGCGTTCGCCGTCGGACTCACCTGCGGCGGCACCCTCGATGTCTTCTGCGAAGCGGTGTCCCGGGAGACATGGCCCGAGTTGGACGACCTCGCCGAGGCCGTCGCGGCCCGCCGGCCGATCGCGGTGGCCACGCTGATCTCGAGTACTCGTGACGGCGCCCGCATCGGTGCACACCTCACCGTCACCCCCGACACCGCCACCGGCAGCCTGGGTATCGGAAACCTGGACCGCGCGGTCACCGAGGATGCGCGCGGACTGCTCGACCTCGGCGAGACCTCGACCCTGCGATACGGATCCGACGGCCAGCGCATGGGCGACGACATCACCGTATTCGTGAACTCCTTTGCGCCGTCACCGCGCATGATCGTCTTCGGTGCCGTCGATTTCGCGGCCGCGCTCGCGGCTGCCGGCGCGGCCCTCGGCTACCACGTGACCGTCTGCGACGCGCGCAGCGTGTTCGCCACCCGCGCTCGATTCCCCGGCGCGCACGAGGTGGTCGTAGACTGGCCGCACCGCTATCTGCGCGCCGAGATGGCTGCGGGCCGTATCGATTCGCGTACCGCGATCTGCGTGCTCACCCACGACCCGAAGTTCGACGTGCCGGCATTGCAAGCCGCCTTCGACACCCCGGACGGCGTCTACATCGGCGCGATGGGCTCGCGACGAACCCACGACGACCGGCTGCGTCGCCTCCGCGAGGAGGGGGCGACCGACGCACAGTTCGCGCGCCTGCACTCGCCCATCGGCCTCGACCTGGGCGCTCGCACGCCCGCCGAGACGGCCGTCTCGATCGTCGCCGAGATCATCGCGTCCCGACGCGGCGGCAGCGGCGCCAACCTCGGGCGGCTCGCCGACCGCATCCACCGCGACGTGATCCCACAACCCGTCCGGTCCCAATAGAGCGGCAGCCCAATAGAACGGCAGAGCAGTAGAGGAGACATCATGCAGGTACCGGCACCGTTCGAATACGAACGTGCGACAAGCGTCGACGACGCGATCCGGCTGCTCGGCCAGCTCGGCGACGAGGCCCGCCTGATCGCGGGCGGACACAGCCTCCTCCCCATGATGAAGCTGCGGCTCGCGACTCCCGAATACCTCATCGACATCAACGATCTCCACGACGAACTCGGCTACATCCGTTTCACCGACGACGACGTCCGCATCGGCGCACTCACCCGGCACGCCGAACTGCTCGCCAACGAACCGCTGTTCTCGGCGTTCCCCATCTTCCGTGATGCGGAGAAGGTGATCGCCGATCCTGTTGTGCGCAACCGGGGAACGCTCGGCGGGTCGCTGTGTCAGGCCGATCCGTCGGAGGATCTGTCGAGCGTGTGCACCACGTTGAACGCGAGTTGCGTCATCCGTGGCGCCGACGGTGAGCGGGTGATCACCATGGCCGAGTTCCATCGCGGTCCGTACGAGACGGCGGTGGCACAGAACGAGATGTTGATCGAGGTGCGCATCCCGGTCCGGCCCGGCGGCAGCAGCGCATACGAGAAGGTGGAACGGCGCGCGGGCGACTGGGCGGTGGTCGCCGCAGGCGCGGCGCTGTGGCTGTCCGACGGCGTGATCGACGATGCCCGAGTCGGATTGGCCGCTGTCGGCGCCAACACCACGGGTATTCCGGCGATCTCGGAAGCCCTCCGCGGGCAGGAACCAACCGAGACCGCGTGGGTGCGTGCAGGGGAGATCGCCGCCGAGTCCTGCGATCCGGTCACCGACGGCCGCGGCACCGCCGACTACAAGCGGCACCTCGCCGACGAACTGACCCGACGCACCCTCCGCCGCAGCGCCCAACGATTGGGTATCGACGCGACCACACCGGCGTGAGTCATCAACAGCCCTGATGCAGAGGAGAATTCGATGCAAGTGACGATGACCGTCAACGGAGACACGGTGACCCGCGACATCGAGCCACGCCTGTTGCTCGTCCACTTCCTGCGAGACCATCTCGCGCTCACCGGAACCCACTGGGGCTGCGACACCAGCAACTGCGGCACCTGCGTGGTGCAACTCGACGGCCAACCGGTGAAGTCGTGCACCGTCCTCGCGGCCATGGCGGGCGGGCACGAGGTGCTCACCGTCGAAGGACTCGAGCAGGGCACCACCCTCGACCCCATCCAGCAGGGATTCATGGAATGTCATGGGCTGCAATGCGGTTTCTGCACCCCGGGGATGCTCATGACCACCCGTGCCCTCCTCGACGAGAATCCCGATCCGACCGAGGATGAGATCCGCGAGGCGATCAGTGGACAGATCTGCCGCTGTACCGGGTACACCACGATCGTCCGCTCGGTGCAATGGGCTGCCCAACATGCCCACGACGCGGAGTCCGAGTCCTCGGCGGCCGCTGCCGAGGACACCGCAGCAGGAGCAACACGATGACCATCACCACACCCCCCGACCCGGCAGCGGATCTCGTCGACAACAACCAGAAACCCGTCGGCTACGGACGGATGCTGCGCAAGGAGGATCCGCGTTTCATCCGGGGTCTCGGGCGGTACGTCGACGACGTGCAACTCCCCGGCATGCTGCACATGGCGATCCTCCGGTCGCCGGTTGCCCATGCCCGGATCGTCGGCATCGACACCTCCGCGGCCGAAGCGTTGCCGAAGGTCAAGGCGGTGATCACCGGTGAGACCCTCAAAGGCCTTGGGCTGGACTGGATGCCGACCCTATCCAACGACGTGCAGGCGGTCCTCGCGACCGACAAGGTCCGCTTCCAGGGGCAGGAGGTCGCCGCGGTCGTAGCCGAAGACCGTTACGCGGCACGCGATGCCCTCGAACTCATCGACGTCGACTACGACATCCTCGACCCAGTCTGGGACGTCCGTACCGCTCTTGCGGAGTCGGCGCCGGTGATCCGCGACGACCTCGACGGCAAGACCGACAACCACATCTTCGACTGGGAAACCGGTGACAAGGCGGCTACCGATGCGGTGTTCGCCACCGCCGACGTCGTGGTCAGTGAAGACATCGTCTACCCCAGGGTGCATCCGGCACCGATGGAAACCTGCGGTGCGGTAGCCGATTTCGATCGGGTGGATGGCAAACTGACACTGTGGTCGACCAGTCAGGCGCCGCACGCCCACCGCACCCTGTACGCGATCGTGGCCGGCATCCCCGAGCACAAGATCCGCGTCATCTCCCCGGACATCGGTGGCGGTTTCGGCAACAAGGTGCCGATCTACCCCGGCTACGTGTGCGCGATCGTCGGATCGATCGTCACCGGCAAACCGGTCAAATGGATGGAGGACCGCACCGAGAACCTGACCAGCACCGGGTTCGCCCGCGACTACGTGATGCGCGGCGAGATCGCCGCCACCAACGACGGCCGCATCCTTGCCATCCGCACGAATGTCCTCGCCGATCATGGCGCGTTCAATGGTGTTGCCGCGCCGGTCAAGTACCCGGCCGGATTCTTCGGGGTCTTCACTGGCAGCTACCAACTCGAGGCCGCGTACTGTTCGATGACCGCGGTCTACACCAACAAGGCACCCGGCGGGGTCGCCTACGCGTGCTCGTTCCGGATCACCGAAGCGGTCTACCTCGTGGAACGGCTGGTGAACTGCCTCGCCTACGAACTGAAAATGGATCAGATCGCGTTGCGGCGCAAGAACTTCATCCAACCCGACCAGTTCCCCTACACCAGCAAGACCGGCTGGGTGTACGACTCCGGCAACTACGACGCGGCGATGCTTGAGTCGATGCGCATCGCCGACTACGACGCGCTGCTGGCCGAACAAGCCGAAAAGCGTTCCCGCGGTGAGCTGATGGGGATCGGCGTGGCCTTCTTCACCGAGGCGGTCGGCGCGGGACCACGCAAGGACATGGACATCCTCGGCCTCGGCATGGCCGACGGATGCGACGTCCGGGTGCATCCGACCGGCAAGGCCGTGGTGCGGCTGTCGGTGCAGTCGCAGGGCCAGGGCCACGAGACCACCTACGCGCAGATCGTCGCCGAAGAGCTCGGCATCCCGCCCGACGACATCGACGTCGTCCACGGCGACACCGACAACACCCCGTTCGGGCTGGGTACCTACGGCAGTCGCTCCACGCCGGTGTCGGGCGCGGCCGCAGCCGTCGCGGCCCGCCGTATCCGGGACAAGGCGAAGCTCATCGCCTCCGGCATGCTGGAGGTGTCGGTCGCGGATCTGGACTGGGAGAAAGGGTCTTTCGCGGTCAAGGGCGACCCCGGCAAGTCGGTGACGATCGCGGAGATCGCGATGGCCGCACACGGCGCGGGTGATCTGCCGCCGGGCGTCGAGGGCGGTCTGGATGCGTCGGTGGTCTACAACCCCGCCAACCTCACCTATCCGTTCGGTGCCTACATCTGCGTCGTCGACATCGACCCGCAGACGGCGGTGGTCAAGGTCCGACGATTCGTGGCGGTCGACGACTGCGGCACGCGCATCAACCCGATGATCATCGAAGGTCAGGTGCACGGCGGACTCACCGACGGCGTCGGCATGGCGCTGATGGAGATCGTCTCGTTCGATGAATCCGGCAACTGCCTCAACGGATCCTTCATGGACTACCTGATCCCAACGGCCCTCGAAGTCCCGCACTGGGAAACGGGATTCACCGTCACGCCGTCCCCACATCATCCGATCGGCGCCAAGGGAGTCGGCGAATCGGCGACGGTGGGTTCGCCACCCGCCGTGGTGAACGCGGTCATCAATGCATTGGAGCCCTTCGGTGTTCGGCACGCCGACATGCCGTTGACCCCGTCGCGGGTATGGGAGGCGATGCAGGGTCGGGCACGTCCGCCGATCTGAGGTCTACGACCACAAGGAGACGAACAGGAGCAGGTCATGTCATCCGAGGACCATGCGGCGCTGACCGAACTCGCCGCACAACTCACGGCACACCGGACGGCGTTCGCCCGGGTGACCGTGGTGCGCGCGCAGCCACCCACTTCCGCGCATGCCGGGGACCTGGCCCTGGTGACTGCAGACGGACGGATGCATGGCTTCGTCGGCGGGCAATGCGCAGCGGAATCGGTGCGGGTGGCCGCGGTCGACGCGATCGCCGACGGCGAGGACCTCCTGCTCCGCATCCTGCCCGCCGAGGCCGACACGTTCCCGGAGACGGCGTGTGCTCGGGTGGTGGTCAACCCGTGTATGTCGGGCGGGGCGCTGGAACTGTTCATCGAGCCGGTCCTGCCCGCACCGATCGTCCACGTCGCCGGGGACACCCCCATCGCGGTGGCCGTCGTCGCACAGGCGAAACTACTGGGATTTGCTGTCACACAACAGCAATCCGCAGAAGAGGCAGGACTACTCGGCGCTGAACCCGACGGCGCGGTCGCCTCGGTGATCGCCACACACGGCGGTGATGAAGCCGGGTTGATCCGCGCAGCCCTCGACCGTGCTGTCCCGTACATCGGTTTGGTGGCGAGCCGCCGACGCGGCGCCGCGGTGCTGGCCACCATGGAACTGACGGCCTCACAACGCGATTCGATCCACACGCCGGCGGGCATCGACATCGGTGCCGTCACCGCCGCCGAAGTCGCACTCTCGATCCTCGCGCAGGTGGTGTCGGCGATTCGACGTGACGGTATCCGGACGTCCGTATCGACGGTGTCCGATTCGGCGCCCGCCGGACGGCGCGAGATCGATCCGATCTGCGGCATGACGGTGGTGGTGACCGACGAAACCCCCACGACCACCGACGAATCCGGTTCGCACTGGTTCTGCTGCCTCGGCTGCCGCGACACCTACCTCGACCGCGCCGGTCTCCAGGCCACTCGATGACGAGGAGGATCGACAACCCGCTGTTCAAGTCACCCACGCAGGTCACCGAACGACTCGACACGGTCGACTACCTGGCCGACGAGGGTTTGGCGACCGCGATCTTCCTGGCGACCTCGTTGCAGATGCCGCTGTTGCTGGAAGGTGAACCGGGCGTGGGCAAGACGTCAGCGGCCACGTCGCTGGCCGCGGCCCTCGGCACCGACCTGATCCGCCTGCAATGCTACGAAGGCCTGTCCGCGCACGATGCCCTCTACGAATGGAACTACCAACGCCAACTCCTGGCAATCCGACTGTCCGAGGCCCGTGAACAGTCGATCTCCGACGCCGACCTCTACGCTCCGGAATACTTGTCCGAACGACCGCTGCTCGCAGCGATCCGGTATTCCGGTGCACTGCCACCCGTCCTGCTCATCGACGAAATCGACCGTGCCGATGACGAATTCGAGGCATTGCTGTTCGAGTTCCTGGGCGAGGGGGCGGTGTCGATCCCGGAACTCGGCACCATTCGCGCGCAACGCCGTCCGATCGTCGTCCTGACCTCCAACAGAAGTCGGGAACTGCACGACGCACTACGACGCCGATGCCTCTACCACTGGATCGCCTATCCCGGTGCCGCCCAGGTCGCGGCGGTGCTCCGCCGCACCGTGCCGGGCGCGCCCGGCAGCCTCATCGCCGATGCCTCGGTCTTCGTCGGCCGAGTCCGCGAACTCGACCTCGACAAGCCGCCGGGGATGGCCGAGGCGATCGACTGGGTGTCGGCGCTGATCACCCTCGGGGTCGCCGAACTGATGCCGGACACGGTGCGCCCGGCGCTCGGCACCTTGGTCAAGACACCCGACGATCACGACGCCCTGGTCGACGCACTCGACCGGGGAGCCCTACCGTGACCGGTGAGCACGTGACCGGTGAGCACGTGACCGGCGGGCCGATCCTGGCCCACGTCGACCGCGCCGCGTTTGCCGCCGGACTCGCCGATCGCCTCCGCTCCGCGGGCATCCCGGTCGGACAGGCCGACGCCGTCGTCTTCGGCCGGGCACTCGCCGCGGCCCCGCGTGGCGCGCTCGCCGATCGCCGCGAACTCTACTGGATCGCCCGAATCACTCTGGTGCGCAGGCACTCTGATCTCGACTTATTCGACGCGGTCTTCGCTGCGGTGTTCGGTGATGCCGTGTTCTCGCTGGATCCGGTTGCCCTGCGCGGATCATCGTCGGTGGCACCGGGAGAGCAGTCGATGGCGGTTCCCGCACCGCATGCCGACGGCGATACCGAAGCACTGCCCTGGGCCACACTGCCGCGGATGACGGTTACCGAGGACTCCGCCGACGACGCCGACGGCGTACCGGTGTGGATTCCGCGCCCGAGTGCGATCGAATCGATCGCACGGATTCCGTTCGACCAGTTGGACTCTGAACAGCTCAAGCGTGTCGAGGACTGGCTCGACGTGTCCATCGAGGTGTGGCCGCGGCGGCGTAGCCGACGAGAACGGGTGGTCGGCGGCGGGCGGCGGATCGACCTGCGGCACACCCTGGTGCGGAGCCGCCATACCGGATGGGAGATCGCCGACGTGGCCTACCGCGGCCCGACCCGGCGTCGACGACGCATCGTGATGATGTGCGATGTCTCCCAATCGATGCAGGCGTACACCAGCGTCTACCTGCATGTGATGCGGGCGCTCTCGCGACGCGGCTACGGTGAGACGTTCGCTTTCGCGACCCGACTCACTCGGATGACACCCATCCTGGCGCGGTCGTCGGTCGACGACGCTGTCGAGGTGGCGAGCGAGAAGGTGGTGGATCGATTCGGCGGCACCCGCATCGCGGCGAGCCTGGACGCGTTGTTGCGTTCACACCACGCATCGGTCGTGCGCGGATCGATCTGCGTGATCGCCTCTGACGGTTGGGATTCCGATGACCCAGACGAGATGGATCGCGTGATGGCACGTATCGCGCGTCGGGCGTTCACCGTGATCTGGCTCAATCCGCGCGCCGGGGCGCCCGGCTACCTGCCGTTGGTCGGTGGGATGGCCGCGGCACTCCCGTATTGCGATCGGCTGCTCCCCGCGGCCACCGTCGACGACATGGCGGACTTGATCACCGCCATCGTCGATGCCCGGCGCAGCGCTGCTCGTCCGTCGGCAATCAATTCCACAGCGTGACGTAGACCGCTGGACGGAAGTTCTTCACCGGGACACCGGAGCCCCGGAGCATCGCCTGCACCGCTTTCGGTGTGCCGATGAACCGCATGAGTTCACTGGCCGTGCGCGTGGGATCGTGGGCCAGGGTCATCGCGCACCAGGTGTTGCGGCGGTGGTTGTTCGGGCCGGACACGCGAGTGAGATGACCGGCCTGCAGTTCCGAACGCACCGCGAACGTCGGGGCGAGGGTGAGTCCGGTGCCGCGTCGGGTCTCCTCCCAGGCCGCGGCGTCACTTTGGAAGATGCGTTGCCGGTCGTCGGGCACACCGAGTTGCGTGATCATCGCCGGGATCGCATCGTGTGCGCCGGCCGCGGACGGGCCGAGATTCCATGTCGCCCGGGCCAATTCCTCCGGGCTGGCCCGTCGCTGGGCGAACGGATGCGTGGGTGCCGCCAAGACCTCCAGGTCGAAGGAGAGGAATTCCTTGGCATTGTGGAGGTGTCCGCTGTCGGCCAACTGCCCGTCGCGCGGAACCGGCCCGATCGCTACATCCACCGCTCGGGAGGCGAGCAGGGAAGCGAATTGGTCCGGGGATTGCACGCTCAGTTCGACCTCCAGATCGTTCGCCCGTTTGGTGAACAGGTCGATCAGTCCGCTGGCGGCATGTTCGGCGAACAGGCTCGACGACGCAAGCCGGATCGTTCGTCGTCCCCCGGCCGCGGCCCCCACCTCACTGACGGTCTGATCCTGCAGCCCAAGGATTTCCACCGCACGTGCGGCCAGTCGCAGTCCGCCCGGGGTGAAGGCGAGACCCGAGTGGGTCCGCGTGAACAGCTGGTCGCCGAGACTCTTGCGCAGCGCCGCCACATGCATCGACACCGCCTGCTCGGTCAGTTCGAGCTCGGCCGCGGCTTGCTTGACCGTGCCGGTCCGGACGATCGCGACGAACGCGCGTAGTTGCGCAGGGGTCATCGGCACACGGGGAGTACGGAGGGAAGCGGCGCCACAACGCTCTCGGTCAGCGACGTAATCGGCGCACCAACACGAACACCAGCAGGCTGAGCACCAGCGCCCCGACGATCGGCGCGGCGCGTTTGGCGACCGAACCGCCGGCGTAGGCCATCAGGTCGAGCGGCTCCGCCTCCTCTGCCGGCTGCGCGACCGCACGAGGTTTCGACGCTTCGGGCGGTGGCGACGTCGCGGCGTCCGGTGCCGTCTGCACTGCTGTGGGCGACTGGGCAGCAGCGGCGGGCTCCGGTTCGGGCTCTGGTGCCGGCGATGGTTCGCCCAGCTTCTTCGACAGGCACGCTGCGAACTGATCGATGATCTTGCCGCCCACATCGGACAGCATGCCGCGACCGAACTGGGCGGGCTTGCCGGTGATCGCCAGATCGGTCACGACGGTGCCGGTGGTGGTGTCCCCCTCCTCGGTCAGCGTCATGGTCACGGTGGCCTTCGCCGTGCCCTGTCCCCGAGACTCCTTGGCATTGCCCTCGATCACCGCGCGGTGCGCGCCCTCGTCCTTCTCGATGAAGGTGCCGACGCCCTTGTACACCAGGGCAACCGGGCCGATCTTCACCTTGATCTGCCCGGTGAACTTGTCGCCGTCGACCTCGGTGAGGGTCGCTCCGGGCATGCAGCCCACAACGCGCTCCGGATCGATGAGGGCCTGCCAGACGGTCGCGATCGGTGCGTTCACCGAAAAGCTGTGTTTCAGTTCCATCGTCAGGCGCCTACCGCCGCCACGACCGCGCGCCGGGTGAGGACCTTCGCCAGATGGGTTCGGTACTCGGAGTCGGCGTTCGGATCACTCATCGGGCTGGTGCCGTCGGCGGCGTGGTCGGCTGCCGCACGAATGACATCGGTGTCTGCGGGCTGTCCGATGAGCGCCTGTTCCACTGTGCGCGCGCGTATCGGTACCGCACCCATGTTGGTCAGCCCGACGGCGGCGTCGCGGATCGTGCCCCCGTCGTCGACGTCGAGGGTCGCCGCGACGGCGATGATCGACCAGCTCTGCGAGACACGATGGAACTTCTCGTAGTGCGCCGCCCATCCGGTGTGCTTCGGAATGCGTACCGAGGCCAGGATCTCGTCGGGTTCGAGTGCGGTGCTGAAGATGTCGGTGAAGAAGTCCTCGGCGGCCACCTCGCGTTGTCCGCCCGGTCCCACGACGGTCATCGTGGCGTCCAGCGCGACGACGACGGAACTCAGATCGCCGGCCGGGTCGGCATGGGCGAGCGACCCGCCGAACGTGCCGCGGTGGCGGATCTGCGGGTCCGCGACGGTCTGCTCGGCGTCGCCGAGCAGCGCAGCATGCCGGGAGACAAGGCGATCGGTCATCACGTTGTGGTGCGTGGTCATCGCCCCGACAACGATCGAGTCGCCCTCCTCCCGCACCCCACGTAATTCCGCGACCTTCCCGAGGTCGACGAGCGCGCTCGGGGAGTTCAGCCGTAGCCGCAACACCGGCATCAGGCTCTGCCCACCGGCGATCACCTTGGCGTCCTCGCCGGCCTCGGCCAGCGCGGCGACGGCCTCGTCGACAGTGGTCGGGGCGAGATAGTCGAACTTGGACGGAATCATTGCGCACCTCCCTGTGTGGTCTGGGCGGTCTGGATGGCTTTCCAGACCCGCATGGGACTGCAGGGCATCTCGATGTCGACGACGCCGAAGTGGCGCACCGCGTCGAGGACCGAATTGACCACCGCCGGGGTGGACGCGATGGTCCCGGCCTCGCCAACTCCCTTGACGCCGAGCGCATTTCCGGTGGCCGGCGTCTCCGTGCGGTCGGTGATGAAGTGCGGTAGATCGGGTGACCCCGGCACCAGGTATTCGGCGAACGACCCGGACAACAGCGTCCCGGATTCGTCGTAGATGGCGTCCTCGTAGAGCGCCTGCGCGATGCCCTGCGCGAGGCCGCCGTGCACTTGACCCTCCACGATCAACGGGTTCACGACCTTGCCGATGTCGTCGACACACACGTACTTGCGGATCTTCACGAACCCGGTCTCGGTGTCCACCTCGGCGGCGCACAGGTGCGTGCCGTGCGGGAACGAGAAGTTCTCCGGGTCGTAGGTCGCCTCGGAATCGAGGTTCGGCTCCACGCCGTCAGGCATGTTGTGCGCGGCGAACACGGCCAGTGCGACGTCGGTGATGCCGATGGCCTTCTCGGTGCCCTTGACGGTGAACTTGCCCTCGGTGAACTCGAGGTCGTCCTCCGATGCCTCCATCAGGTGGGCGGCGATCGGACGTGCCTTGTCGACAACCTTTTCGGCAGCCTTGACGACGGCCATCCCGCCGACCGCCAGCGAACGAGAACCGTAGGTGTCCAGGCCGCGCGGTGACGTCTGGGTGTCACCGTGGAGCACCTCGACATCCTCGAAGGGCACGCCGAGCCGGTCGGCGACGATCTGACTCCAGGCGGTCTCGTGGCCCTGGCCATGTGCCGAACTGCCGGTCACCACCTCGACCTTGCCGGTCGGCAACATCCGGATCGCCGCATGCTCCCAGCCGCCGGAACCGCCGCCCAGTTCACCCAGGATGCGCGACGGCGCGAGGCCGCACATCTCGGTGAACGTGGACACCCCGATCCCGAGTTGCACGGTGTCGCCGCGCTCCCGACGCTCCGCCTGTTCCCGGCGCAGTCCGTCGTAGTCGAACAACTCCGTCGCCTTGGCCGTCGCCGCCTCGTAGTTACCCGAGTCGTAGGTCATGCCGGCGACCGTCGTGAACGGGAACTCCTCGTGTTTGATCCAGTTCTTCTCCCGCAGTTCGAGCGGATCCATCCCGAGCTCGGTCGCGAGTTCGTCCATCATCCGCTCGATCGCGAAGGTCGCCTCGGGACGCCCGGCACCCCGATACGCGTCGGTGGGCACCTTGTTGGTGAGCACGTTCGTACAGGAGAAGTGATAGGCGGGGAACTTGTAGATGCTGTTGAACATGAAGGCGCCGAGGACCGGCACCGCAGCGGTGAACACCCGCAGGCAGGCGCCCATATCGGCGAGCAACTCGACCTTCATGCCGGTGACCGTGCCGTCGCGGCGTGCGGACAGGGTGAGCTTCTGGATCTGGTCGCGGCCGTGGTGGGCAGCCTGCATCGATTCGCTGCGTGACTCGGTGTACTTGACCGGCTTGCCGAGTCGCTGGGCGATCAGCAGCGCGAGCACCTCTTCGGGACAGACCTGCAGCTTGCCGCCGAAGCCGCCGCCGACATCGGGAGCGATGACCCGGATCTTGTGCTCCGGGACGCCGAGCGTCATCGCCAGCATGAGCCGCAAGATGTGCGGGACCTGGGTGGCCGACCACATGGTGATCTGCGATGCGGTGGGGTCGACGACCACCGACCGCGGCTCCATGAACGCCGGGATCAGGCGCTGCTGGCGCAGGGTGCGTTCGACGACGACCTCGGCGTCGCGGATCGCGTCCTCGACGTTCTCGCCGGTGCCTGCTTCGGCGGAGTCGAACACCCACACCGCTTGCACATTGGTACCCAGGTCGGGATACACCAGGTCGGCGCCGTCGCTCGCGGCGGCCGCGAGGTCGAGCACCACCGGCAGGTCGTCGTAGTCGATGTCGATGTTCTCCAACGCATCGTGGGCGGCGTAGGAGTCGCGGGCCACGACGATCGCCACCGCCTCACCCGCGAACTTGACCGCGTCCACCGCGATGGACGGGGCCGGCGGGACCAGCATGTCGGGGGTGATCTGCATCGCGTTCGGCAGATTGCCTTGCTCGTCGGCGAAGTCGGCGCCGGTGTACACGGCGACGACACCGGGCATCGACTTGGCCGCCTCGACGTCGATGTTCGTGATCCGCGCGTGTGCGACGGGGCTGCGCAGGATCGCGATGTGCAGCATGCCGGGCAGCACGATGTTGTCGGTCCACCGGGTGCGCCCGGTGATCAGGTGCTCATCCTCTTTGCGGACCCGCGCCTTGCCGACTTCGTGTTCGGCGGCGCCCGGCTCGACGGTGGTGGTCATCGTGCGCCTCCCGTCTCCTGCATCGCGGCGGTGGTCGTGGTCGACCCGGTGCGTTCCACCCGGGGCGATGCGTCGGCCTTCAACCGTTGCGCCGCGTCGAGCGCCGCGGCGACGATGTTCTGGTAGCCGGTGCAGCGGCACAGGTTGCCTTCGAGGCCCTCGCGGACGTCGTGCTCATCGGGGCTGGGATTCTCGGCGAGGAGGTCGATCGTCGACATGATCATGCCGGGAGTGCAGTAGCCGCACTGGAGTCCGTGATTGTCGCGGAAGGCCTCCTGGACGGGATGCAGTGCACCGTCAGGGGCCTTGAGACCTTCGACGGTGGTCACGTCGGCGCCGTCGGCCTGCACGGCGAGCACCGAGCATGACTTGACGCTGTGGCCGTTCAGCAGCACTGTACAGGCGCCGCAATTGCTTGTGTCGCAACCGATCACGGTGCCGACCTTGCCCAGCTGATTTCGTAGGTGGTGTACGAGTAAGGTGCGTGGCTCCACCTCGTCCTCGTAGGTCGTCCCGTCGACGGTGATTGCTACACGCATGTTGGCCTCCAGTGCGTTCGCCAAAGGTGGGCTGAGGGCTTGGCGAAGCCCTACCGACCACTGTGCCTCGTCGGTGCTCTCCAGATGTCCGGAATCGTGGATCACGTGGCGACGACGACGGTTTCGTGGACTGCGTCAGGCGTCGCGGACGGCCGCGAGCAATGCCTCCAAGGTGGCCAAGGAGTGCCCGGCGAACAGGTGGTCGACGTGGGGCAGTGCCGCCGCGATGCCGCCCTGGATCGGCTGGTAGCCCTCCGCGCCCGCGTGCGGGTTGACCCAGAACACCGCTCGGGCGAGACGGCGCAACTGCGCCATCTGCGCTGCCAACAACGTCGGATCGCCCCGCTCCCACCCGTCGGAGAAGATCACCACCACCGCTCCGCGCGCCGCCCCACGACGACCCCACCGGTCCAGAAACGCCTGCAGGGTCTCGCCGAGCCGGGTGCCGCCGGCCCAGTCCGGCACCGTTCGACCCGCCGCCGACAGCGCCTGGTCGGGGTCGGCGGCGCGCAATGCCCGCGACAGCCGGGTCAACCGGGTGCCGAGCGAGAACACCTCCGTGTCCGACGGAGCAGCCCGGGTCACGACATGTGCGAACCGCAGCAACGCATCCGCGTACGGGCTCATCGACCCGGAAACGTCGAGCAGCAGCACCACCCGTCGTGGTCGGGTTGCTCGTCGGTGCCGACGCGGCCGCACCGGTTCGCCGCCCGCGGCGAGCATGTCGCGCACGGTTTGTCGCCGGTCGATCTCCCCACGCCGAGCCGGGGCGCGCCGCAGTGCCGGACGACGCGGCGGCACCGGCTTCAGCGTGGCGATGAGCTCGGCGAGGTGTGCGCGTTCGGCCGCCGACAGTGTCGCGATGTCCCGGTGCCGCAGCACCTCGGTGTCGTCGGCGGCCACCGCGAGGTGTGGACCGGACTCACTGGTCTGCTGTTCGCCGGTGGTGCGCAGCGCCGCCATCCGGGACTGTCGGGATTTGTTGGGGTGGCGGGCCGCCCGCGGCATCCGGTCGCCGAACCAGGCGTCGAAGGCCAGATCGAAACGGGGATGGTCATCGGGATCGCGGCACAGGGTGGCGCGTCCCGCCCAGTACACCTGCTGAGCGTCGGCGATGTCGATCTCGCGTACTGCGGAGACGAACTGTTCCACCGAATCGGTCGCGACCGGCAGCCCGGCGAGGGTCAGGCTTCGCGCGAAACCTGCGATGCCCACCAACTCGTCGCTCATGCCAACAGTCGGTCCAGCCCGGTGCGCAGGACACGGTCGACGTCCTCGCGATACTTCAGCACTGCCCCCAGGGTGGCGGCGGCGACCTCGGCGTCGAGCACGTCGCGGTCGAGTTCGGCCAACGCTCGAGCCCAGTCCAGCGTTTCGGCGACACCCGGTGGTTTGAGCAGTTCCAGCGTGCGCAGTTCCTGGACCGCCCCGGCAACCTGCGCGGCCAGGGCGTCGCCGATGCCGGGCACACGGCGCGTCAGGATGGCGATCTCGCGGGCCAGTGAGGGGTGTTCGAGCCAGTGGTAGAGGCAGCGGCGTTTGAGTGCGTCGTGAACCTCGCGGGTGCGGTTGGAGGTGAGGATCGCCAGCGGCGGGGTCGCCGCCTGCACGTGCCCGAGCTCGGGGATGGTGACCGCATTCTCGTCCAGCAACTGCAGTAGGAATGCCTCGAACTCGTCGTCGGCGCGGTCGATCTCGTCGATGAGCAGCACACAGGGTGCCTCGGTGAGCGCCTGCAACAGCGGCCGTTTGAGCAGGAATCGATCGGTGTAGAGCGACGTTTCGGCCGCATCCGCATCGAGCGGACCGACGCTCGCCGCCTCGAGAGTCCGCAGGTGCAGCAGTTGGCGTGGGAAATCCCAGTCGTAGAGCGCCTGCGAGGCGTCGATGCCTTCGTGGCATTGCAAGCGGATCAACGGCAGACCCAGTGCCTGCGCCAGCCCGACCGCGAGAGACGTCTTGCCGGTGCCGGGCTCACCCTCGCAGAACAGCGGCCGGCCCATCCGTAGGGCAAGGAACGCGGCCATGGCCAGCCCGTCGTCGGCGAGATAGCCGGTGGAGTCCAGCGCGGTCGCCAGTTCCGCCGGCGAACCGGGGAGGGCTGGTACTGACGTCATGACGCGAGCCTATTGGGGCGAGTTGGCCTGCGGCAGAACTTACGCAGACTCGGGTGATGGTGCTACCGCTGATGGGCGCAATACAGATCTGCCTGCACGGCATGCCTGCGATGCGTTCGTACCCCATGTCCTCGGCGTCGGCGTCTTGACCAGGCGATTTGCGTTCTGTCAGCGGTGTGCGTAGTTTTCTTCGAGTCAGCGCGCCACGGCGCCGCCCCGGACAGTCCGCTTGGTTTACCGGCGGGGGATGGGGAAGGGAAACCGGGTTGATGTTGACCGCCCCTTGATTGTTCGGCCGGGTTGCTGTGTGCGCCGGGTTGCTGTTGGTGGGTGGCTGGAGTTTGTTCTGGTGGTTCGGAAACGTGAGTTTGCGGACTGGGGATTGACTCTGGTAGGCTGGAAGAGTTGCGCCGGGGACGGCCAACTATTCCAATCAGAACGTAAAGTCTGCTGGTGAACGCCTCTTTGTGGGGTGGTGCTGGTGGGTGTGTGTTCGTTGAGAACTCGATAGTGTGTGACATATTGTCTGATGCCATTATTTTGGCATCGTGTGTCCATGTTTTGTGGATATGGATGATTTTTGTTTTTGTGGCATCTGCCCTGTGGGGTGGGTGTTGCTAGTTTTTGTTTGGTCAGGTCTTTGTCTCTCTGGCTGAGATTGTGTTGAAACCTTTTGTGTTTCAGTGTTTTTTCATGGAGAGTTTGATCCTGGCTCAGGACGAACGCTGGCGGCGTGCTTAACACATGCAAGTCGAACGGAAAGGCCCGC
>NZ_JBCLVJ010000020.1:0-133291 GCF_048537925.1 Gordonia sp. CPCC 205515
CGGAGAGCGCATGGAACTGCAGCAGCGCTGCCATATGATCCTGACGGCGTTTCGGGTCGGTGATCCGCAGACGGGCGGTCATGAAGTTCGATAGTGTCCGATGCCCCAACCGGCGGTGCGCGTCACGATCAGACACGTCCCCGACCCGACGTAACCCGATCGGATACAACCGTCGGGCGGCATGCTCATGCATCTCCGCGGCGCGGACCACTTCGGCGTCGGAGGCGGGAGTGGTGTCCAGTGCGGCGATCCGGTCGATCGCCGCGTGCAACGCGGCGTAGGCGGCGGTCACCTCCGCGTCTGGGGAGGCACCTCCCGGCACCTCGTTGTCGAACACGTGTTCGATGATAGTCGCTCCGGTGCTGGTCCGCAAGCATTTTTTGGTGGCGGCCCCTTCGACACGCACGGCTCCTCCGTCGCCGGGCTGCTCAGGGAGCGGGGGACGCACGGCTCCTCCGTCGCCGGGCTGCTCAGGGAGCGGGGGACGCACGGCTCCTCCGTCGCAGGGCTGCTCAGGGAGCGGGGGGACGCTCGGCTCGTCGCCAATGAGGGGGGTCTTGCCAGTACCTGGCTCACCACTCACTCCCACCCCGAGCGCATCCAGGCCTACCGTGGCAGTCATGAGCATCCCGACACTGACCCTGAACAACGGCGTAGAGATCCCGGCCCTCGGCTTCGGCGTGTTCCAGACGCCCCCGGACGAGACCCGCGAAGCGGTGGCGGTCGCGCTGCAGACGGGCTACCGGCACATCGACACCGCAGCCGCGTACCTCAACGAACGCGGCGTCGGCGAGGCGCTCGCGCAGGCCGGACTCGCCCGCGACGAGGTGTTCCTCGAGACCAAGGTCTGGGTCACCGACTACGGCTACGACGAGACGCTGCACGCCTTCGACAAGGCGGCAGGCAAACTCGGCGTCGACCAGATCGACCTGCTGATCCTGCACCAGGCGCTGCCGGGTGAGTTCGACCTGACGATCGACGCGTACCGCGCGCTCGAGAAACTGTACGAAGACGGCAAGCTCCGCGCCATCGGCGTCAGCAACTTCATGCCAGAGCACCTGCGTCGACTCCTCGACGCCACCTCGGTGGTCCCGGCGATCAACCAGATCGAGGTGCACCCCTACTTCAAGCAGCCCGAGGCCCTCGCGGCGAACGCTGAGCACGGCATCATCTCGCAGGCGTGGTCGCCGATCGGCGGCATCACCTTCTACCGGGACAGCGGCCACACGTCGGCGCTGGAAAATCCGGTCATCGGTGACATCGCCGGCCGGGTCGGCAAAAGCCCCGCTCAGGTCATGCTGCGGTGGCATCTGCAGCAGGGACGGCAGGCGATCCCGAAGTCGGTCACGCCGTCGCGCATCGCGGAGAACTTCGACATCTTCGACTTCGAACTCACCGACGACGACCTCGCCGCCATCGACGCTCTCGACACCGGAAAGCGCGGCGGTCCGGAACCGGACGTCATCACGCGCGAGCGGTTCGCGCTGACTATCCCGGAGGCATGACCTGCGCCGAAACCATTACGACGTTCATTGTGACGCCGTCCACAGATTCGGTGTACGGTCGTACACACGATTTGGGGGGAGGAGGTCACCGATGAACCTGTTGAAATGGAGCAAGCGCCCGGCTGCCGGGGTGGAGGCCAAGAAGCCCGAGGTCAACATCCTGCGTGGGCTGATCGCGCGGGCCACCACCCCGCTGCTGCCGGACGATTACCTGCACCTGATCAATCCGCTGTGGTCGGCGCGAGAGCTGCGCGGCAAGGTCGAGGCCGTCGAGAAGGAGACCGAGGACTCGGCGACGGTGCTCATCCGCACCGGCTGGGGCTTCCCCGCAAGCTATAAGCCCGGCCAGTACGTCGGCATCGGGCTCGAGCTCGACGGACGCTGGCATTGGCGCTCGTATTCGCTCACCTCGATCGGCAGCACCGACGAGCACCACATCGCCATCACGGTCAAGGCCAACCCCGACGGCTTCCTGTCCACGCACCTGGTCGACGGCATCGCGCCCGGCACGATCATCCGGCTCGCCGCACCCAAGGGCGACTTCCACCTGCCCGAACCCTTGCCGTCGAGCATCCTGTTCCTTACCGCCGGCAGCGGTATCACCCCCGTCATGTCGATGCTGCGCGCGCTTCGCCGACACGATCAGCAGCCCGACATCGTGCACATCCACTCCGCACCCACCCGCGAGGAGACGATCTTCGTCGACGAGCTCGAGAAGCTGCACGACGAGGTGTCAACGTACGATCTTCGCCTCCAATTGACCCGCAGCGGGGGCGGCAAATTCGACATCGCCGGCCTCGACGCCGAGGTGCCCGACTGGCGCGAACGGTCGTGCTGGGCGTGCGGTCCGGTGGCCATGCTCGACACCGTCGAGGAGTATTACGAGAAGGCCGACCTCCGCGACCAATTGCACACCGAACGCTTCGCCATCGCCCGCACCGACGTCGGCGGCGAAGGCGGCACCGTCACCTTCGCCAAGTCCAACAAGACTGCCGACATCGACGGCGCCACAACACTTCTCGAAGCAGGTGAGGAGCTGGGAATCCAGATGCCGTTCGGTTGCCGAATGGGTATCTGCCAGACCTGCGTCGTTCCACTGTCCGGCGGCTACGTCCGTGATCTCCGGTCCGGTGACGAACGGCGCGAGGGGGAACGCATCCAGACGTGTATCAGTACCGTCTCGGGTGAATGCACCATCGATCTATAGGGGGCTTGTCATCGCCATCACCGACATCGACTGCTACGCACATCTGACCGAAGCCGACGTCGAGAACCTCGGCGCCGAACTCGACGCCATCCGCCGCGACATCGAAGAGGAACGCGGCGAAGCCGATGCGCGCTACATCAAGCGCGCCATCACCATTCAGCGCAGCCTCGCGGCGAGCGGGCGAGTGGTGCTGATCTTCAGCAACCGCAAACCGGCCTGGGCGCTCGGCACCGCGCTGCTGGGGTTGGCCAAGATCATCGAGAACATGGAACTCGGCCACAACGTCATGCACGGCCAATGGGACTGGATGAACGATCCGGAGGTCCACTCGTCGGCGTGGGAATGGGACACCACCTGCCCCAGCGTGCAGTGGAAACACTCGCACAACTTCGTCCATCACAAGTACACGAACATCGTCGGGATGGACGACGACGTGGGCTACGGCATCCTGCGGGTCACCCGGGATCAACCGTGGGAATGGTGGAACGTCGGCAACACCTTCTACAACCTGATGCTCGGAACATTCTTCGAATACGGTGTGGCACTTCACCATCTGGAGACCGAGAAGCTGCGGAACAAGGAGAAGACCTATCGGCAGGCGGCCAAGGATCTCAAGATCATCGGACGCAAGGTCGGCAAGCAGGCCGCCAAGGACTACCTCATCTTCCCCGCGCTCTCCGGGCCGCACTGGAAGACGACGATCACCGCGAACTTCACCGCCAACATCATCCGCAACTACTGGGCGTACATGGTGATCTTCTGCGGTCACTTCCCCGATGGTGCGGAGAAGTTCACCGTCGAGGAGTATGAGAAAGAGGATCAGCCGCGGTGGTATCTCCGGCAGATGTTGGGATCAGCCAACTTCCGCGCAGGTCCGCTGATGCGGTTCATGAGCGGCAACCTCAGCCACCAGATCGAGCATCACCTGTTCCCTGACCTGCCGAGCAGTCGGTACGAGGAGATCGGAGTCCGGGTCCGCGAGCTCTGCGACAAGTACGACCTGCCCTACACCACGGGATCGCTGCTGCATCAGTACTCCCAGACCTTCCGCACCATCGCGAAACTCGCCCTGCCCAACGCGCTACTCAAGGCGACCTCCGACGACGCCCCGGAGACCGCGTCGGAGCTCCGGTTCGCGGTGCTCGACGGGATGAAGGAGCACTTCGGTGTGGACCCCGAGACCGGCAAGCGACGTGGACTGCGAACGGCGTTGCGGGAGTTGAAGAACGCGCCGGTGCGGGTGGGGAGGTAGAGCTCCCCACCCGCACCGGACGGGGTCAGCTCGTAAACTCTTCGGCTGCCACTGTCCAAGCGTGAGCCTGCTCGCTCAGGGTGAATCCGAGGCCCGGGCGGTCCGACAGATGCATACGGCCGTCGCGGATTTCGAGGTGCTCGTTGAACAGTGGGTCGAGCCAGTCGAAGTGCTCGACCCACGCGCCGTGCGGGTAGCAGGCCGCGAGGTGCAGGTGGATCTCCATCGCGAAGTGCGGGGCGAGTTGCAGGTGGTTGTGCTCGGCCAACGTTGCCAGTTTGAGGAACTGAGTGATGCCGCCGATTCGCGGTGCGTCGGGTTGGATGATGTCCACTGAACCGGCCTCGATCAAGCGCACATGTTCGCCGACGCTGGCCAACATCTCGCCGGTTGCGATGGAGGTATCCAGGTTCCTGGCGAGTTGAGCATGGCCCTCGGCGTCGTAGGCGTCCAACGGCTCTTCGATCCACACCAGGTTGAAGCTCTCGAAGATACGGCCCATCCTCATGGCAGTCGGCCGGTCCCACTGCTGGTTGGCATCGACCATGAGTGGCACGTCATCGCCAAGATGTTCGCGCACCTTCTCCAGTCGAGCGACATCGGTCTTCCAATCCGGTTGACCGACCTTGATCTTGATACCGCCGATGCCACTTGCGAGGGCGGCGGTGGCATTTTCCAAGACCTGTTCGATCGGTGTATGCAGGAAACCGCCGGAGGTGTTGTAGCACTGCACGGAGTCGCGATGGGAGCCGATCAGTTTGGCGATCGGCAGATTGGCACGCTTGGCCTTGAGGTCCCAGAGTGCGATATCGAACGCCGCGATCGCCTGGGTCGCAACGCCGCTGCGGCCGACCGAGGCGCCCGCCCACACCAGCTTGGTCCAGATCTTCGCGATGTCGTTGGGGTCCTCACCGATCAGCACCGGCGCGATCTCTGTGGCGTGGGCGTACTGAGCCGGTCCACCTGCCCGCTTGGAATAGCTGAAGCCGATTCCCTCTTGGCCTTGTTCGGTGCGGATCTCCGCGAAGAGGAACGCGACCTCGGTCATCGGCTTCTGCCGGCCGGTCAGAACCTTGGCGTCGCTGATCGGCGTCGCGAGCGGCAATGTGATCGACGACAGTTTGACCGAACTGATGCGATCCTGCGTCGCGTCGCCGATGGCCAGCGCTTTGATGGCGGCGTCGGGGGCGGTGAGTGCGCTGGTGGGGCGCGAAGCGGTATTGGCGGTCATGCTCAACTCCTGCGTGGTTCTGTGGGGCGCTCCGGCATACGACACCGGACTTGTTGCTCAGGTCACACGCTACGAGCGTCGTCGATATCCGTCCAACACTTCTTTCGCATGGATCAATACCGGTGGTGAATCGATCAGGTGCGACGTGGGAGCCCCACAACCAGCCTCACAACCAGTGCAAGTAGAGAGTCAATCCGGGATTTGCTGAGCGATACCGATCGCGCATTGATTCATCCCAAAGTTGGCTTGGACTTGAATGCTGAGGCGATTGTAGATTCAGCGATCGTAGATGTGATTCGGACCATATCTGGTCAACAGGCCGAATCCACCCCACACTCATCAGGAGTTCCGCAATGACTATCACCCCGTCTTCAGCGAAGGAGTCGGCTGCCGTGAAAGTGTTGAGAACCGGCAAGGTTCGATACACCATCCTGGCGATGCTGTTCGCCGTCACGGTGATCAACTATGCCGACCGGGCGACGATGTCGATTGCCGGCGACGCGGTCCAGGACCACTTCGGCATCAGCTCGGTGACCCTCGGCTACATTTTCTCCGCATTCGGCTGGTCGTACCTCGTCGCCCAGATCCCGGGCGGTTGGCTGCTGGATCGGTACGGCTCCAAGCGGGTCTACGGCGCCGGTATCCTGCTGTGGTCGGCCTTCACCATGTGCCAGGGCTTCGTCGGCGGATTCAGCATGGGTACTGCCGTGGGATTGCTGTTCCTGCTCCGGCTGCTCGTCGGAATCTCCGAGGCGCCGTCCTTCCCCGGCAACTCGCGCATCGTCGCGGCGTGGTTCCCCACCAAGGAACGCGGCACCGCATCGGCAATCTTCAACTCCGCCCAGTACTTCGCCACCGTGGTCTTCTCGCCCATCATGGGCTGGCTCGTGGTGACCTTCGGCTGGGAACACGTCTTCATCTATATCGGCGCGGTCGGCATCGTGCTCGGCCTGCTGTGGACCAAGGTCATCTACAGCCCGCGCAACCATCCTCGGGTCACCCAGGGGGAACTCGACTACATCGAGGCCGGCGGTGCGCTGGTCGACATGGACCAGAAGTCCGCGGAAGCAAAGGATTCCGGTGTCGACCAGCTGCGCGCCGTCAAGTTGTTGCTCCGCAACCGAATGATGCTCGGCGTGTACTTCGGGCAGTACTTCATCAACTCGATCACCTGGTTCTTCCTGACGTGGTTCCCGGTCTATCTGGTCCAGGAGCGAGGCCTGTCGATTCTGAAGGCCGGCATCGTCGCTTCGCTGCCCGCGATCTGCGGCTTCATCGGAGGCGTGCTGGGCGGCTTCCTGTCCGACTCGCTTCTCCGACGGGGATGGTCGCTGACGAAGGCTCGCAAGGTTCCGATCGTGACCGGCCTGCTGCTGGCGACGGTCATCGTGGGATGCAACTACACCGATGCCTCGTGGTTGGTGATCGCACTCATGTCGGTGTCGTTCTTCGGTAAGGGACTCGGGGCGTTGGGGTGGGCCGTCGTCGCCGACACCGCACCCAAGCAGATCGCCGGACTGTCCGGCGGTGTGTTCAACACCTTCGGCTCGCTCGCCGCGATCACCACCCCGATCGTCATCGGGTACCTGGTCAACACCACCGGTTCGTTCGAACTGGCTCTTGCCTACGTCGGTGCGAGCGCCGTCGCGGCGATCATCTGCTACCTGGTCATCGTCGGACCGATTCGACGTCTCGACCTGGACGAGATGGACGGGCAGGACTCCGCCGAGGCGACGCGCGCAACCACCGAGTAGCGGCGATCGATCCAGCAACCATCACCACATCGACGATTCGGAGAAATCGATGACCGACTCAACCATCCCGATGATCACCGCGATGGCCGTCTATCCGGTTGCCGGACACGACAGCATGCTGCTCAACCTGAGCGGCGCACACGCCCCGTACTTCACCCGCAACATCGTCGTCCTGACCGATTCCGAGGGACGCACCGGAGTGGGCGAGGTACCCGGTGGTGAGGCCATCCGGACCACTCTCGAAGACGCCCGGCCGCTGATCGTCGGCCAGCCGATCGGCCGCTACCACGCGATCCTTGCCGACATGCGAACAACATTCGCCGGTCGGGACAGCGGCGGCCGGGGTGCGCAGACCTTCGACCTCCGGATCACCGTGCACGCTGTCACCGCCGTCGAATCGGCTCTGCTGGATCTGCTCGGTCAGCATCTGGGTGTGCCGGTTGCCGCGCTGCTGGGCGACGGCCAGCAGCGAGATCGGGTGCAGGCGTTGGGCTATCTGTTCTTCGTGGGTGATCGAACCAAGACCGACCTCGCCTACCGCTCGCCCGCCGACGAAGACGCCTCCGCCGACGACTGGATGCGGATCCGTCACCAGGAGGCGCTCACTCCGGATTCCGTGGTGGCGCTCGCCGAAGCGGCCCAGAAACGCTACGGTTTCCAGGATTTCAAGCTCAAGGGCGGCGTGCTCGCGCCGGCTGAGGAAGCAGCTGCCGTGCGCGCACTGGCCGAGCGGTTCCCGTCCGCACGGGTCACCCTCGACCCCAACGGTGGATGGCTGCTCAGTGAGGCCATCGAGATCGCTCGCGGCCTGACCGACGTCCTCGCCTACGCCGAAGACCCGGTCGGACCCGAGGGTGCCTTCTCCGGCCGCGAGGTGATGGCAGAGTTCAAGCGCGCCACCGGATTACCAACGGCCACCAACATGATCGCCACCGACTGGCGGGAAATGGGGCATGCCATCCGCAGCAACGCCGTCGACATCCCGCTCGCCGACCCGCACTTCTGGACGATGAGCGGTTCGGTCCGCGTCGCACAGCTGTGCGACGCCTGGGGTCTCACCTGGGGATCGCACTCCAACAACCACTTCGACGTGTCGCTGGCCATGTTCACCCATGTCGCCGCTGCGGCGCCGGGGCAGATCACCGCGATCGACACGCACTGGATCTGGCAGGACGGCCAACGCCTCACCACCGAGCCGTACACCATCACCGACGGCTACCTCACCGTCCCGGACAAGCCGGGCCTCGGCGTCGAACTCGACATGGAGCAGGTGCAGGCCGCGCACGAGCTCTACCTATCGAAGGGGCTGGGCGCGCGCGACGATGCGGTCGGCATGCAGTTCCTGATCCCCGGCTGGTCCTTCGACAGCAAGAAGCCTGCGTTGTGCCGTAGTTGACGATCTGCTGCGTGACCTGCGCTACCGTGATCCACAGGACGCGGTAGCGCATCGCGTCGTGATACCGAAAGCGAATCGATGTTCTCTCTG
Organism: Gordonia sp. CPCC 205515; assembly: GCF_048537925.1. NCBI lineage: Bacteria > Bacillati > Actinomycetota > Actinomycetes > Mycobacteriales > Gordoniaceae > Gordonia > Gordonia sp. CPCC 205515. The sequence goes on from NZ_JBCLVJ010000020.1 coordinate 8,436, forward strand.
TCGCGACTGTCCTGCTTCATCGCCGTGGCCGAGGAACTGCACTTCGGTCGCGCCGCCGAGCGGCTGCACATGACACAACCCCCGCTCAGCCGACAGATCCAGCAGCTCGAACACGAACTGGGTGTGCAGCTCATCGAACGCAGCAGCCGCGCAGTCTCTCTCACCGCGGCCGGAACCGCGTTCCTGCCCGACGCCCGGCGCATCGTCGCACTCGCGGAAAGCGCGGAGCTCACGGTGCGGCGGGTGCCGGCCGGAGATCTGGGGATGGTGAACATCGGCTTCACCGGCGCCTCGGCGCGTGCCGTGCTGCCGAGGCTGATGCAGACGGCACGGGAGAAGCTGCCTGACGTGCAGCTGGTGTTGCGGGAGATGGTGACCTCGGCGCAGGTCGAGGCCCTCGCGGCCGGCGATCTCGACCTCGGTATCGTCCGTCCGCCGGTGTCCCGGCCCGGAATCCACACGCGCCCACTACATCACGAGCGCCTCGTGGCGGCGATGCCGGCCGATCACCCGTTGGCCGAGGTCGAACATCTCGCCATCGAGGACTTCGACGGGCAGCCGGTGATCATGTACTCCCCGGTGGACGCCCGCTACTTCAACGAGTTGCTCATCAGCACGTTCACCGCGGTAGGCGCCTCACCGCGGTACGTGCAGTACGTGACCCAGGTACACACCATGCTGGTGCTGGTGCACTCCGGACTCGGCCTGGCGCTGGTGCCCGAGTCCGCCATGACCATGCATCCCGACGGAGTCGTGTTCAAAGAGGTGACCGCGGTGCGTGACCGGCCGGTCCAGATGAATGTTGCGTGGCGAGCCGACAACACCAATCCCGCGCTGGTCAGATTGATGAAAGACGTTTTGCCGGCGCGGGAGTGGATCTAGCTTCAGGCTCCCTGAGGTGCGAGGCGCTGGCCGAGCCACGAGTGGCTAACGACCACTCCGGTCAGACAGCCGCCCGCACAGGCGGTTTCACCGCTGTTACCGGACACTGCGCGTCGAGCAGGACGCGCTGCACCACACTGCCGGTGAGCAGCTTACCGACGGGGGAGCGGCGCTTCTGGCCGATCACCAGCAGCTCGACGGACTCGTCGTAGGACGCATCGACCAGCTGATCCGCGTGTGACAGGCTGGGATCATTCTGTGCCACAGAGTAGTTGACGTCGTCTGCCGCAGCCGTCGTGCGCGCGTGCTCCAGGTCGACGATGAACTCCGGCGACGTGGCACTGTCGCCGTCGGCGACGACGAGCACGTCGGTGCCCCGCAGTCGCGCCTCGGCGAAGCCGAACGGCAGCGCACCGCGACCTTCGAGGGTGGGCAGGTAACTCAAGACGACGGTCATCGTGCATCCTTTGCGGTCAGAGATCGGTTCGGCGTCACGACCGGGGTGACCAGCTCTCCGGTCTCCAGGTAGGTGTCCAGGTTGCGCAGGGTCAGCTCTTCCATCGCCGCCCGGGTCTCCACGGTGCCGCTCGCCAGATGGGGGAGCAGTACCACGTTGTCCATCTCGATGAGGGCCGCGGGGACGTTCGGCTCGTCGGCGAACACGTCGAGACCCGCTCCCGCCAACCGTCCCGACTGCAGTGCGTCGATGAGCGCATCCTCGTCGATGACGCTTCCTCTCGCGACGTTGATGAGAAAGCCGTTGGGGCCCAACGCGTCCAGTACCTCGCGATCGATGAGCTGTCGGGTGCCGGCACCGCCGGCTGCAGCCACGACCAGGACGTCGACGTCGGCGGCGAGTTCGGCGGGCGAAGCGGCGTAGCGGTACGGGGAGCCGTCGACTACGCGGCGATTGTGGTACGCGATCGAACAACCGAAGGCGGACAGGCGTGCGGCGATCGCCGACCCGATCCGGCCGAGCCCGACGATGCCGACTCGAGCTCCGGATACCCTGCGTGCCAGCGGAACATTGCCCTCGATTGGCCAGCGACCCGCCCGCACGTAGCGATCGGCGGCACTGAAGCCGCGCATCGTGTCCAGGATCAGGCCGAGCGCCGTGTCGGCGACGCAGTCGGTGAGCACATCGGGCGTGTTGCTCACGCCGATACCGAGTTCGGTCGCGAGGTCCACGTCGGTGGTGTCGTAGCCGACGCCGAAGTGCACGATGGCGCCCAGGTTCGGTAACGCGTTCATCAGGTCGGCGTCCACACCCGTTCGGCCGGAGGTGACGACCGCGGTGACTCGCTCGCCGTTCTCCGCCAAGAACGTGGCGCGGTCCGTGCCGGTGGGCAGTGGGGCGGCGCCGTATCCGTCGCTCAACCGCTGCTCGAGCGACGGCTTCAGTGGCCCGACGCGCAGGACCGTGCCAGTGGCGGGTGAAAAGTGTTGTTCAGCAACGGAATTGTCCGCCGATGCGATGGTGGTCAGGCTGGTGCTCATTGGTCCTCCTCGACCGCTCGGACTGCGCACCGAAGTGCTGTGATGGTCACCACGCTAGGCCCGTGCTGAATACCTGTCCAACACGCAAATAACATGGATCGATTCGCTAACGGTATCGATGGCTGATCGGTGATGCCGATCAAGCGCTGCTTCTTCGGAAAACGGACAGGTCAGACATGGTTTTCACCTGTGCGCCGAGGTGGCGACGAGTTCCTCGACGGGACGGAAAATGCACCAAAACCGCTGTTCTCGGCGCTTTTGCGCTGTTGACGTTTGCGCGCCGACGCTCTTAGCGTGTGTCTACCGTCACATGTCATGGTTCCAGCCCCGTAAGTCACTCACCGCGTGAGTCCATCCCGGACTCTTCCTCAATCGGAGGTCCCCATGCCGATCGCGTTCGAGCGATCCCCACGTCGTCGCACAGCCGGCGCGCTCAGCCTTGCTGCAACCGCGATCCTGGCGGTCAGCGGTTGCAGCGTCGCGAATACGACCCAGAGTGAGGCCGCGAATCCCAATACCTTGCGTATCGTCGTACCGACCGAGCCTCCCACGCTCGAGCCGTGCGACGCGTCTCTGACCGCGACCGGCGTGGTCGTCAGATCGAACATCACCGAGCCCCTGATCGAACGCGACCCGAATAGCGGCGATCTACAACCCAAACTCGCGACCGGTTGGACGCAGGTGGAACCGAATCTGTGGCGTCTCACCATGGCGTCCGGTATCAAGTTCAGCAACGGCGCGCCCTTCGACGCCCGCGATGCCGCATTCTCGATCAAGCGGACCTTCAACGGCGCGATCGGTTGTGACGTCAACGGCTATGTGTTCGACGACAGCAAGATCACCGTGAGTGCACCGGACGCCACCACCGTCGAACTTCGCACAGAAACACCAGATCCCATTCTGCCGCTGCGCCTTTCCTTCATCGAAGTTGTCCCGCGCACCACCACCGACAGTGACAAGGTGCGCGAACCAGTCGGTACCGGCCCGTACATGGTCGACTTCTGGGACTCCGGACAACGGATCGCACTCAAACTGAACCCGAACTATCACGGAGCATCACCGGATTACAGTCGAGTGATCTATCAATGGCGTGCCGAGGGCAGCGTTCGCGCAGCGATGATCACCAACGACGAGGCGGACCTCGCGACCTCGCTGGGTCCCGAGGACGGTGCCGGCGACCTGGGCGTGGCCTACACCAACAACGAGACCACTGCGCTGCGCATGCAGGGCACCGACGCGCCGCTCACCGATCGACGCGTGCGAGAGGCCATCGACTACTCCATCGACCGGGACGGCATCGTGAAAGCCCTCTTTCAGGGATTGGGCCGTCCCGCAGCACAATTGGTCGCCCCCGGAGTCGTCGGATACAACGAGCAGTTGACGCCGACCCCCTACGACCTGGCCAAGGCGAAGGAGCTGATCGACGAGGCGCGTGCAGACGGAGTACCGGTCGACCGGACCATCCGATTGATCGGCCGCACCGGACAGTTCCCGAAGATCAACGAGACAGTGGAAGCAATCCAGTACTCGCTCAGCAAGATCGGACTGAACGTCAAGATCGAGATGATGGACACGTCGGGCCAGATGCAGTACCAGATGCGTCCCTTCGTCGCCGGCTCCGGACCGGTTCTCCTGCTGGTTCAACATGGCAACCAAGCCGGTGATACCCAGTTCACCGTCGACCAGTACATGATCAGCGACGGTTACCAGAGCACCTTCGGTGTCGCGGACTACGACAGCGAGATTCGTGCGGCCGAAGCCCTCACCGGCGCTCCTCGTCAAGATGCACTCGCCAAGGTTCTCGCTGATGAACCGGAGAAGGTCCATCAGTACGCCTACATCGCGCACATGCAGGCCGTGCTCGCGAAATCGGCGAAGGTTGCCTACCAGCCCAATTCGGCCACCGGCGACGAGATGCGCCTGGCCGAGATGTCCCATGCCACAGCCCGCAACGACTGAATCCGAGGCGAATCACCATGATCACCTTCCTCCGACGCCGGATGGTCACCAGCCTGATACCGCTGATCATCGTCTTGTTCGGCGTGTTCTTCATGGCCCGACTGACCGGCGACCCCACCAATCTGTATCTACCGGTGTCGGCCACTCCGGAACAGCGCGCCGAGTTCGCCGCCGCGCACGGTCTGGACAAACCGATCTTCCAGCAGATGTTCGACTACCTGTCCGGGGTCCTTCATCTCGACTTCGGTGAATCGCTGAAAACTGGTCAGGAAGCTGCGGGCATGGCGCTCAAGGCATTCCCCGCGACGCTGCAGTTGGCGTTCTTCACTCTGCTCTTCTCGGTCCTGGCGTCGGTCATCATCGGCTGCTGGGCTGCCTACCGGCCGAACTCGCTCGCCGACCGATTCTCCAGCCTGCTCTCGATGACCGCGGCGAGCGTCCCCGACTTCTGGTTCGCCATCACCGGCATCTGGATCTTCGCCGTCGTCCTCGGCTGGTTGCCGACCTCCGGCACCGGCGGCATGCTTGCCTGGGTGTTGCCGATCGCCACATTGATGATCCGACCACTCGGCGTCCTCACCCAGATCGTCCGCGGTGCCATGGTGTCCGCACTGTCGGCGCCCTACGTGAAAGTGGCACGCAGCAAAGGCGCCGGCGACCTGAGGGTCGTCACCCACCACGCACTGCGCAATGCGGCCGCACCCGCCCTGACCGTCGCCGGCGACCTCGCCGTCGGCCTGATCAACGGTGCCGTCGTCGTCGAGGCCATCTTCGGCTGGCCCGGCATCGGCAAGCTGATGATCGACTCGATCATGCAGCGTGACTTCGCCGTCCTGCAGGCGGCGGTGCTACTCACCGCCGTCAGCATCTTCATCCTGAACATCGTGATCGACGCGGGACTCGCGCTGCTCGATCCGCGAGTTCGTGACAAGGCAACGGTCTAAGGAGATCTGATCCCATGTCCATCGTCACCGAACCACTCGACACCACCAGCCCGGTCGCCTCGACCGACCCGATGGGCGACTCCGTCGCCACCAAGAAGGTGCCCTCCGGTCAGCCCTCGATGTGGCGACTCCTGTTGCGCGACAAGTTCGCCACCGTCGCCGCCGCGATCCTGACCATCGTGCTCCTCGTGGCCGTCTTCGGACCCTGGCTCGTCGGCGACGCCGCCACCGACCAGAACCTCGACGAATCCAACCTGCCGCCCTTCAACCTCGACACCGGGTGGATGAACATCCTCGGCACCGACCCTCTCGGCCGGAGCATGCTCGCCCGGCTGATCGTCGCTTGCCAGACAACGCTGCTGGTGTCGATACCGGCGGTGGTCATCTCCTGCATCATCGGCAGTGCGATCGGCATGTGGGCCGGCTACCATCGCGGCTGGCGCGAAACCACGGCCATGCGCATCGCCGACGTCATCATGAGCTTCCCGTCGCTGCTGCTGGCCGTGGTCATCCTCTACGTGTTCTCGCCCAGTGCCGCGAACATCGTTGCGGTGCTGGCCATCACCCGCATCCCGATCTACCTGCGGACCGCCCGTGCCGAATCCGCCGAACTGCAGAGCCGCGTGTTCGTCGACGCGGCACGAACCTTCGGCGCCAGTAGCGGTGCCATCCTGCGGGGCCACGTGCTGCCCATCCTGCTGCCGACGCTGTTGACCGTCGCGACCCTGGACTTCTGCTACGTGATGCTCGCCGAATCGTCACTCTCCTTCCTGGGCATCGGAATCCAGCCGCCGGAGATCAGCTGGGGCCTGATGGTGTCGCAGGGCCGCACGTACCTGCAGACCGCCTGGTGGCTGTCGTTCTTCCCGGGCCTGGCGATCGTCGTCACCACCGTCTCGGCCACCCTGCTCGCCGCCTGGGCGCGCATCGCCACCGATCCCGGCCAACGATGGCGCCTGACCACGCCGAACGCCCGGAAGCGGTTCTTCTCCTCGCGAAAGGCTGTCCAATGAGCGCACCCACCCTGACCGACCCCGCCACCGACACCGACGACCGCGTCGCGATCGACGTCGAGGACCTGACCGTCGACCTACGCACTCCGACCGGCACCGTCCGGGCCGTCGACCACGTGTCCTTCCGCGCCCGCCGCGGCGAAACCCTGGCACTGCTGGGCGAATCGGGCTGCGGCAAGTCGATGACCGCGCAGGCGCTGGTCGGACTCCTCGCCCCGATCGCCTCGGTCACCGACGGCACGATCACCATCGACGACATCGACCTCGTCTCCGCGAGTGACGCCGTCCGGCGCCGCATGGCCGGCACCGAACTCGCGATCGTGTTCCAGGACGCGCTCACCGCACTCAATCCGGTCTACACGGTCGGTACGCAGCTCGCCGAACCCTTCCGCATCCACCGCAAGATGTCGAAGAAGCAGGCGCGCCACGAGGCCATCGAACTGATGCGGCACGTCGGCATCCCGGAGCCGGAAACGCGTATCGACTCTTACCCGCATCAGTTCTCCGGCGGCATGCGCCAGCGTCTGCTCATCGCGATGGCGGTGGCGCTGAGTCCCAAGGTATTACTCGCTGACGAACCGACCACCGCCCTCGACGTCACCGTGCAGGCGCAGATCATGGCGCTGCTGCAACGGCTCCGCGAAGAGCACGACATGGCCGTAATCCTCATCACCCACGACTTGGCGCTGGTCGCCGAACAAGCCGACCGCGTGGCCATCATGTACGCCGGCAACGTCGTCGAAACCGGTCCCGTGAACGAGGTTTTCGGCAACCCCCGGCATCCCTACACCAAGGGACTGCTCGACTCCGTCCCGGTGAGCGCCGAACGCGGTGCCGACCTGAAGTCCATCGGCGGCACACCGCCAGATCTGCACTCGATCCCGGTCGGTTGCGTCTATCAGGCTCGCTGCCCGCTCGCCCGTGGTCGCTGCATCGACGAGCGTCCCACCCTGACCCGCATCGATGACAAGCGCGCCGCCGCATGCCACTTCTCCGAGGAGACACCCAATGCCTGAGCTCACAGAACCGCAGGTTCTCGAGGTCCGCGATGTCGGCAAGACCTTCACCGTGTCCGGTAAATCGGGGCGCAAACAGCTCCGCGCCCTCGACGGCATCAACCTCGACCTCCGACGCGGCGAGACACTCGGTCTGGTCGGCGAATCCGGTTGCGGCAAGTCCACTCTCGCCCGCACCCTGATGATGCTCGAACGCCCCGACGACGGTACCGTCCGCTGGGACGGCACTGACCCGTACCGACTCAAGGGCAAGGACCTCCTGGCGCTGCGCCGCAAGGTGCAGATGGTATTTCAGGATCCCTATGCCTCCTTGAACAATCGGATGAGTGCCGCCGAGATCATCGCCGAGCCGTGGCGCACCCACAAGGATCTGTACCCACGCAAGCGTGACCGCGCCGCCCGCGTACGAGAACTGCTGCACCTGGTCGGATTGCGGCCCAGCGACGAACACCGCAGTCCCCAGGAGTTTTCCGGTGGACAACGGCAGCGTCTCGGCATCGCCCGCGCCTTGGCGCTCAATCCCGAGGTCATCATTTGCGACGAGCCGGTGTCCGCTCTGGACCTCTCCGTCCAGGCCCAGGTTCTCAACCTGCTCAACGAACTGCAGACCGAACTCGACATCTCCTACATCTTCATCTCCCACGATCTGTCGGTGGTCCGGCACGTCGCCGATCGCGTCGCGGTCATGTACTTGGGTCGAATCATCGAAACTGGCAGCACCGAAGCCGTTTTCGACAATCCGGCGCATCCGTACACCGAAGCCTTGATGTCGGCGGCTCCGACACTCGACGTCGACAAACGTCGGGAACGCATCCTGTTGCAGGGGGAGGTGCCGTCCCCACTGAATCCGCCGTCGGGGTGCCGCTTCCGCACGCGTTGTGCGCACGCCACGGATCTGTGCGCCACCGCGACACCACCCACCGTCGTCGATGCGGCCGAAGCCGAGCACATCGTCGAGTGCTACCACCCGCGCGGCCGTGTCGCACTGGGTATGCCTGCGGTGGCGTGAGTGCAATGGCGTTCGCGGTCATCGCCATTGCGGTGTGTCTTGCCTCCTGCATGCAGGCCTCCATCGGGTTCGGCATGGGCATGTTGGCCGCACCGGTCGTTGCCCTCGTCGAGCCCTCGCTGCTGCCGGGTACCCTCATCGCCTCGGCCACCGTGGTCAGTCTCATGGTGGTGGTGCGTGAGCGCACCAGCCTCGACCTGCGGGGCACCGGATGGGCGCTGGCCGGACGGATACCGGGCACCATTGCCGGTGCGTTGCTGCTGATGTGGCTACCCGAACGGGGACTGGCCCTGATGCTGGCCGCCGTGGTGCTCAGCGGTGTGGTGCTCGCAGGACTCGGCTGGCAGCCAATGCCTCTGCGGCGCAACCTCGCCACCGCGGGCGCCGCCTCCGGGCTCCTGGGCACCGCGACCTCGATCGGCGGACCGCCGATGGCGCTGGTGATGTCGGGGGAGGAGGGCGCCAAGGTACGCAGCAACATGAGTGCGTTCTTCCTCGTCGGCAGCCTCATGTCGCTCGGTGCGCTACTCGCGACCGGACACCTGCACACCGACATCGCACTCACCGTGGTGGCACTCATCCCGGCCGTCGTCGCCGGATATGTGGCCTCGCGGTTCGTCAACCGCCATCTCGACAAGGGTCGGCTGCGGGCCGCATCGATCGCGGTGTCGTCGCTCGGCGCGGTGCTGCTCATCGGGCAGCAATTGTTCTTCTGACGCCTGGGATTCGTGGAGGTACGAGATGAAAGTCGTGATCGGGGATCGAAATCTATTGCCCCACCGGGACCTGTTCCTGTCCCTGGTGGAGCCGGTCAACCCGGAGGTGTCGTGGCACGAACGATTCGACGAGGACACCCTTGTCGACGATCTCGCCGACGCCGACGTCCTCGTGGGCGGCCGATGCACCCCGGCGATGGCGCAGGCGGGTCGACGACTCCGGCTGGTCCATTCCGGCGGCGCCGGCACCGACAAGGTCAGCTTCGCCGATCTTCCGTCGGAGACCATCGTGGCCAACACCTTCCACCACGAAGACGCCATCGCCGAATACATCGCAGCGGCCACCGTCATGCTCCGTCGCGGACTCATCGAGCAGGATGCGGCGCTGCGCAACGGGGTGTGGGCCACGTCGGTCTATCAGGACGGTCTGGCGCAACCACGGACCCTGCGCGGTGCCATGATCGGCTATGTCGGATTCGGGCATATCGGCCGGCGGACCGCGAATCTGTTCGGCGCCATGGGAGCTCGGGGGTGTGTGATCACCGGATCGGGCCGGGTGGCCGACGCCGCCGGGCTCGAATGGCATTCCGACACCGCAGATCTCGGCCGACTGATGAAGGAATCGGAGGTGGTGGTGGTGTCAGCCCCGCTGACCGATCGCACCACCGGACTGATCGGCGCCGCTGAACTCGAGGCGCTGGGACCGGACGGGATTCTGGTCAACGTCGGTCGGGGTCCGCTCGTCGTCGAGCAGGCACTGTTCGATGCGCTGCGGGACAACGTGATCGGTGGCGCGGCCGTCGATGTCTGGTATCGGTATCCGACCTCCGGGGATCGGGCCGAGCCGTCGGCTCTACCGTTTGCCGAACTGCCGAATCTGTTGATGACCCCGCACACGTCGGGCGTCGCCCATGACACGTTTGTCGGTCGCGTCCACGACATCGCCGACAACATCTGTCGCCTCGCCGACGGACGTCCGCTGGACCGTGTTGTGCGACCCGCTCCCACCACCAGTGTCGATACCTCGAGTGCATCGATTGGACGGAGATTTGACTTGGACATGAATGGATAGGCGGCTCTACCGTCTAAGTATGGCTCGGGTCACGTCAGGTGATCCCCGACGTGACCGGAGCCCTTCCAACCACCATCGACCATTTAGGGATTGATTCACATGACGACCGCAGAGCGGACCGCCACCCTGACCGGACAGATGATCATCGCCGGCGAGTACGTCACCGGTTCCGGCACCGCGATCCACGCCATCAACCCGGCCACCGATGAACGGCTTCAGCCGGCCTACGCATACGGCACCGCCGACCATGTCGCTCGGGCCACCGCCGCGGCCGCCGCGGCTTTCCCGATCTACCGCAACACCACCTCGGCGGACCGCGCCGACTTCCTGGACGCGATCGCCGACAACCTCGACGCGGCAACCGAGGACCTGGTGGAGCGCGCCACCGCCGAGACCGGACTCCCGGTCGGCCGCATCACCGGCGAGGTCGGCCGCACCAGCGGTCAGCTCCGGTTGTTTGCGGCGGTCCTGCGCGAGGGTAGCTGGAACGGTGCCCGTATCGATCCGGCGATGCCCGACCGCACTCCGCTGCCGCGGGCCGACATCCGTCAACGCAAGGTTCCCCTCGGACCCGTCGCGGTGTTCGGCGCCAGCAACTTCCCCCTCGCCTTCTCCGTCGCCGGCGGCGACACCGCCTCCGCGCTCGCCGCGGGCTGCCCGGTGGTCGTCAAGGCGCACGAGGCGCACCCGGGGACCTCCGAACTCGTCGGACGGGCCGTCACCGAGGCGATCGCCGCCACCGGCATGCCCGCCGGCACCTTCTCCCTGCTCTACGGCAGCGGCCGGGAACTCGGCATCGCGCTGGTCACCGATCCGGCCATCAAAGCCGTCGGCTTCACCGGATCACGTTCCGGCGGTACCGCTCTCGTCGCCGCGGCGGCATCACGGCCCGAACCGATCCCGGTCTATGCGGAGATGAGTTCGATCAACCCGGTCTATCCGCTGCCCGGCGCACTGCGCGCCGGCGCCGCCGATCTCGGTCGTGCATTCATCGGTTCTCTCACCCTCGGTTCCGGACAGTTCTGCACCAACCCCGGACTCGTCATCGCCGTGGACTCGCCCGACCTCGACACCTTCATCGAGGCGGCCGCCGAGGCCGTCGCCGCGAGTACCCCGACCGCGATGCTGACACCCAACATCGCCCGGTCCTACGCCAACGGCGTCGACGACTTCACCGGCGCGGCAACAGTTGTGGCGCGTGGCACCGACACCACCGAGCCCAACACCTGCCGAGCCGCCCTGTTCGTCACCGACGCCGACACCTTCCTCGGCTCGGAGACACTGCAGCAGGAGATCTTCGGATCGTCCAGCCTGATCGTGAAAAGCCGCGATGCACAACAGGTCCGGGAGGTGACCGCGAAACTCGAAGGCCAGCTGACCGCGACCATCCACACCGACGACACCGACCACGCCGAGGCCGGAGATCTGCTGCAGATCCTCGAACTCAAGGCCGGACGCATCCTGTTCAACGGATGGCCCACCGGCGTCGAGGTCGGCCATGCGATGGTGCACGGCGGACCCTTCCCGGCGACGTCGGACAGCCGCACCACCTCCGTCGGGTCGCTGGCCATCGAACGATTCCTGCGCCCCGTCGCCTACCAGGACGTCCCGACAGCGCTGCTGCCCTCGGCCATCGCCGACGGCAACCCCGATCAGATCTGGCGTCGCATCGACGGCGAACTCACCCGCAACTGAAACCCTGAATCACCCTCATTCACAAGGAGTCCCATCATGCTCGACGGCGTTCTGTTCTTCCCTGTCACTCCCTTCGACGCGCAGGGTGAGGTCGACTACGACCGCCTCGCCGAACACATCGACCGCGGTGTCGCCGCAGGCCCCGGCGGCGTGTTCGTCGCCTGCGGCACCGGCGAGTTCCACGCACTGGGCCTGACCGAGTTCGGCGAGATCGTCCGCCGCGCCGTCGAGGTCGTCGCCGGTCGAGTCCCGGTCTTCGCCGGTGCCGGTGGTTCCCTCGTGCAGGCCAAGGAGTTCGCGGTGAGCGCCAAGGCCAATGGTGCCGACGGCATCCTGCTGCTGCCGCCGTACCTCGTGACGATGCCGCCGGCCGGCCTCGCCGAGTACACCCGGCAGGTGGCGGCGGTCACCGATCTTCCGGTCATCGTCTACAACCGCAGCAACGCAGTTTTCGACGAAGCGTCTGCGGTGCAGGTGGCACAACTGCCGACGGTGATCGGATTCAAGGACGGCACGGGCGATCTCGACAACGTCTCCCGCATCGTCATCGCGGTGAAGGCGGCACTCGCCGACACCGGCAAGGAGTTCTTGTTCTTCAACGGGTTGCCGACCGCCGAGATCACCCAGCAGGCCTACCGCGCCATCGGCGTCACCTTGTACTCGTCGGCCACCTTCGCGTTCGCCCCGGAGATTGCACTCGCGTTCTACAACTCCCTCGAGACCGGCAACACCGAACTCACCGAAGCCCTCCTGCGGGAGTTCTTCCACCCCCTCGTCCGGCTGCGGAACAAGGTGCCCGGCTACGCGGTCTCGCTGGTCAAAGCCGGTGTGACGCTTGAAGGTATTGACGCCGGACCGGTCCGCGCACCGCTCGTCGCACCCACCGCCGAGCATCTCGCCGAACTCGAGCGCATCACCGCAGCCGGCCGGGCTGTCATCGCCGGTGCCCTCGCCTCGACCGTCACCGCCTGACATGCACCCGTCGACGATCACCGGCGTCACCGTCACCCCGGTGGCCTTCGCCGACCCGCCGCTGCTCAACACCGTTGGCGTACACCAGCCGTACGCACTGCGGGCGATCATCCAGATCGAGACGGCGGGCGGGCTGCGCGGACTCGGCGAAACCTACGCCGATACCGCCCACATCACCCGCATGGAGGCGGCCGCCGAGGTGATCGTCGGCCTGGATGCATTCGCGCTCAACCGTATTCGCGAAGTCATCGACGAGCGTATCGGTCAACTGTCGGTGACCGGCGGCGACGGTGTCGCCGGCATGATCACCACTGCCAGCACCACCGACCGGGTGTTCTCCCCGTTCGAGGTCGCCTGCCTCGATATCCAAGGCAAGACCCTCGGACGGCCGGTCAGTGACCTCCTCGGCGGAGCCGTCCGCGACCGGGTGCCGTTCAGCGCCTACCTCTTCTACAAGTGGGCCGGCCATCCCGGCTTCGACGCAGACGACTGGGGCGAGGCACTCGACCCGGCAGGGCTTGTGCGGCAAGCACGCCGCATGATCGACGAGTACGGCTTCACCGCCATCAAACTCAAGGGCGGCGTCTTTCCGCCCGACGAGGAAGTAGCCGCGATCAAGGCGCTGCACGCCGAATTCCCCGGCGTTCCACTGCGTCTCGACCCGAATGCCGCATGGACCGTGGACACCTCGGTGCGGGTGGCCGCCGAACTCGACGGCATCGTCGAATACCTCGAGGACCCGACACCGGGACTCGACGGCATGGCGGAAGTTGCGGCCGAGGCGAAGATGCCGTTGGCAACCAACATGTGCGTGGTCGCGTTTGATCATCTCAAGCCGGCCGTGCTGAAGAACTCGGTATCGGTGGTGCTGTCCGATCACCACTACTGGGGTGGACTGCAGCGCTCACGGCTGCTCGCCGGCATCTGCGACACCTTCGGCATGGGGCTCTCGATGCACTCGAACTCGCACCTCGGCATCAGCCTCGCCGCCATGACCCATCTCGCCGCCGCCACACCCAACCTCACCTACGCCTGTGACACGCACTGGCCGTGGAAGACCGAGGACGTCGTGCAGTCCGGCGTACTGCGCATCGTCGACGGGGCGGTGCCGGTGCCCACCGGGCCGGGCCTCGGCGTTGAACTCGACGAGGCGGCGCTCGAACGTCTGCACCAGCAGTACCTCGACTGCGGTCTGCGAGAGCGTGATGACACGGGGTACATGAAGTCCGTTGATCCGGGGTTCGAAAACACCTGTCCGCGTTGGTGAATCGGACACACCGGACCAACCGCCCGTCGATCGGATCGGCCTGAACCGAAAGGTCGGCAGGCCGGTCCGCAGGGCGTACGATCACCCCTCGTGACGAAGAAATGGTTTGCCCGAATTGTTCCATTGATCACCGCGGCGACGATGATGGTCGCGGGCGTCGCACAGGCCCAGGCGGCGCCTGACTCCATCTATCAAGTGCTGACCGACGCGCGGCCCAACAGCGGTGGCGTGATCCTGCTGTCGCCGTCGAACCTGCTCGATAACCCGGCGGTGCCCCGACTGGGCAACGTCGCGCCGAGCACGCCGGGTGAGTTGCAGGTCCGCGCACGCAACGGCCGGATCCTCGCCAAGCATCCGATCCCCAAGGGGCAGGACGCCGGCAACTTCCAGATCCAGACCTACCAGGGCAAGCGTGTCTATACCTGGTGGCAGGGCAGCTCCAAGCCCGGTCACGGCTCCGGAACCTACTTCATCGCCGACAAGAACTTCCACGTGCTGCGCAACTTCCAGACACCACGTGGCACGTCCGGTGACCTGCACGAGTTCCGCATCCTGCCCGACGGCCGCGCCGCGGTCTCGAGCTATGTGACCACCTCCGCCGAGATCGGCGGTGTCCGCATCCCGGTGATCGACTCCCGCTTCTACATCATGAACATCGCCACCGGCCACGCCGACTTCTCGTGGAGCGCACTGGCACACGTCCCGGTCAGCGCGAACACCACCCCATTGCCGATCCCGGGCGAGGGACTCGACTACTTCCACATCAACAGTGTCTTCCCCGACGGCCACGGCAACTACCTCATCTCGTCGCGCAACACCTCGGCGCTCTATCTGATCGACGGCCGCACCGGCAAGGTGCGGTGGGTCATCGGCGGTAATCGGTCGACGGTCAAGGTCGATCCGGCAGCGAGCTTCGCCAACCAGCACGACGCCCAGTTCACCGGGGACGGCGCGATCCGCCTGTTCGACAACCACGCCGCGGTACCCGGCGTCGGCGGCCCGTCGGCGATCCTCACCATCCGGCCGGATTGGCGCAGTGGAACGGTCAAGCTCGTCTCCCGGTGGGAGCACCCGCAGCATCTGACCGCGTGGGCGATGGGCAACGCGCAGCGCCTGTCCGACGGCTCGATCTTCGGCGGCTGGGGCACCACCGGACACATCACCCAGTTCGATGCCCGCGGCCGACTCGTCTGCGACGCCAAACTGTCCGGGACGCTGACCACCTACCGCTCGTTCTGGTATCCGCAGGGGGTTTGAGACGAGCCCGCTCACCACAATCGATAAACAGTCGCGATCAATCCGCCGATCCTCACTCTTTCTCTGAGCACAATCGCGGCCTTACCATCGAATTTCGGCCACCTCGCCAGCCCACCTGTAGCCGAACTGAGGAGCGCTCGACGATGTCCGAGTCCGCGACAACGACACACCCGCCGAGCCCGATGGTCGGCATGATCGAGCGTCCGCCCGGCCCGGTGCTGCGGCCGCGGCGCGTGCTGCAGGATTTCGGTGGCACCTATCTGGTCAATGGCGTTGTCGGACTGATCTTTTCCGCCTCCGGTCCGGTGGCGATCATCCTGGCTGCCGGTGCCGCCGGGCATCTGAGTGCCGCGCAGTTGTCGTCGTGGATCTTCGGGGTGTTCGTGCTCAACGGCATCCTCACCATGATCACCAGCTGGGTGTACCGCATGCCGCTGGCCTTCGCGTGGACCATCCCGGGGACCGTGCTCGTCGGGTCGTCGTTGGGTCACCTCTCGTGGCCGGAAGTGCTCGGGGCGTTCCTGGTGACCGGCGCACTGATCACGCTGATCGGTGTGACCGGGCAGGTCGGGCACGTCATGGCCGCACTGCCGCAGCCGATCGTGATGGCGATGGTCGCCGGGGTGTTCCTGCACTTCGGTGTGGACATCGTGAAGTCGGTGGGCGGCGATCCCGCCATTGCCATTCCGATTGTCGTCGTCTTCTTCGTGCTGCAGAGTCACGCGGTGCTGCGGCGGTGGATGCCGCCGATCATCGGCGCCTTCCTCGTCGGCGCGATCGCAGTCGCGGTGACCGGCAGCTTCCAGCCGCAATCGGGGTCGACGACCTGGTTCGCCGCACCCGTGCTGCAGGCACCGGAGTTCAGCTTGCGGGCGATGCTCGAGTTGGTCGTCCCGCTCGCGATCACGGTGATCGTCGTGCAGAACGGTCAGGGCGTCGCGATCCTGCAGGTCGCCGGTCACCGTCCGCCGGTGAACGCGGTGACCATCGCGGCCGGTGTCTGGTCGATGCTGGCCTCGGCGTTCGGTGCGGTGTCGTCGTGCCTCGCCGGTCCGACCAACGCGTTGCTCGTCGCGAGCGGGGAACGGCAGCGTCAGTACACCGCGGCGCTGACGTTCGGCATCCTCGCGGTCGGCGTCGGGCTGTTCGCGCCGGCGTTCGTCGACCTCATGCTGGCGATGCCGGCGGCGTTCATCGCGACCGTCGGCGGACTCGCCCTCCTCGGCGCCCTGCAGAACGCGTTCCGGGCGGCATTCGAGGCGCGGTTCACCATGGGCGCGCTGGTGACCTTCCTGGTGTCGATCTCGGAACTGGACTTCCTCAACATCGGTGCCGCGTTCTGGGGACTGATCGCCGGGGTGGCGGTGTCGTTCCTGGTCGAGCGCGATGATTTCCGGGCACGCCGAGCCGGGTAACCCGCCCGCGTCGAATTGCCGGAATCGCACGGCTCGCGTACCGAGCCACTAGGGTGAGTGCAGCACCACACTTGGGCCCGAGGACAGCCGGATGGACGCTCACGATCCGCTGACGACGCAGCGGGATGTCGCTCCCGACATCGCCGGGGAACTCCGTGCGTCCGGGTTCGACGAACCGATCGTCGTCGGCCGCGGCGGCTTCGGTGTGGTGTACCGCTGCGAGCAGCCCGCTCTCGACCGGACGGTCGCGGTCAAGGTCCTCACCGATCACTTCGACCCGGCCAGCGTCGAACGTTTCATGCGTGAGCAGCGCGCGATGGGCCGGCTGTCGGGGCATCCAAATATCGTCAACATCCTCGAGGTCGGTGCGACGCCGGGCGCGTTTCCGTTCATCGTCATGCCGTTCCACGCGCACGGCTCCCTGGATGCCCGCATTCGAGCGCACGGCCCCCTCGAATGGCGCGACGTCCTGCACCTGGGCGTCAAGATGTGCGGTGCGCTGGAGACCGCACATCGCAGCGGCACCCTGCACCGCGACATGAAGCCCGGCAACATCCTGCTCACCGAATACGGCGAACCACAGCTCACCGACTTCGGCATCGCCCGCATCTCCGGCGGCTTCGAAACCGAGACCGACATGGTCACCGGATCGCCGGCATTCACCGCCCCCGAACTCCTCGCGGGCGGGGAGCCCACGGTGGCCTCCGACATCTACGGACTGGGCGCCACACTGTTCTGCGCGCTGACCGGACACGCGGCCTTCGAACGACGCAGCGGCGAACAGGTCGTCGCGCAATTCCTGCGGATCGCCAGCCAACCCGTCCCCGATCTGCGCAAGGCGGGTGTGCCCGATGAGGTGTGCCGCACCGTCGAACACGCCATGTCCCGGGAACCCGAGGACCGGGCACGCAGCGCCGTCGACTACGGCAACGAACTCCGCGACATCCAACAGCGCCTCGGTGTCGCCGTCGACGACATGGCGATCCCCGTGGAAGCAGCGTCCTCGCCACTGCTCACGGTGCCCTCGCGGTCGACGCCCGAGCACACCACCGCGCCACCGACGCCGGCCACCAAGTTCCGGCCCCCATTGCGGCCGCGTGCCCAGGTGCCACGTAAGCATCTGATGGACATCCTGCGAGCGGGAGAGCAACGGCGGCTCATCCTGATTCATGCGCCCGTCGGCTACGGCAAGACAACGGTCGCCGTCCAGTGGGGCGAAGAGTTGACCCGCGACGGGGTCACCGTCGCGTGGCTGACCGTCGACGACGACGACAACACCTCCACCTGGTTCCTCACGCATCTGCTGGAGGCGATCCGCCGCGTCGACCCCGACATCGTCGGCGACCTCGCTGAGATGATCGAAGAACACGGCGACAAAGCGCAACAGTACGTCCTGACCACCCTGATCGATGCCATCCACGACCGTGGGCAGCGGGTGGCGCTGATCGTTGACGACTGGCATCAGGTCACCGATCCTGCCGCACTCGGCGCCATGGAGTTCCTCCTCGATCATGGAAGTCATCACCTGCAGTTGATCATCACCAGCCGTACCCGCTCGGGTTTGCCGCTGAGCCGGATGCGGGTCAGTGACGAGCTCGTCGAAATCGATGTCGCCGGACTATGTTTCGACGCCGACGAAGCGCGGTCGTTCCTGGTCGACGTCGCGGGTCTCGAACTCGAGTGCAGCGACATCACGCAGCTCTGGAACTCCACCGACGGCTGGGCGGCCGCGCTGCAGCTCGCGTGCCTGTCGCTGCGTGGGGCGGACAAACCCGCCGAGCTCATCGGCCACATCTCCGGACGACATCACGCCATCGGCGACTTTCTCGCCGAAAACGTCTTGGGTGCACTGGAACCCGAGATGCTCAGCTTTCTGCTGACCATCTCCATCCCGGATCGGGTGTGCGCGAGCCTGGCCACTGCCCTGTCCGGAGAGGCCCGCGGACAGGCGCTGCTGGAGGATGTCGAGACGCGAGACCTGTTCCTGCGACGCAACGACGACGACGGCGACTGGTTCTCCTTCCATCCGCTGTTCGGTGAGTTCCTCCGCCGTCGCCTCGAACGCGACCACCCCGAACGTGTGACGCCGTTGCACCGCACGGCATCACAATGGTTCGCCGATCACAACCTGCTCGCCGAGTCGGTACATCACGCGCTCGACGCGGACGATGCCCCGCGTGCGGTGGAACTCGTCGAGCAGCATGGCCGCGATCTGATCGAACACTCGCACGTGGCAACACTTCTCGGGCTCATCGACAAATTGCCGCCGCTCGCGGTGGCGTCGAGTCCGTGGCTGCAGCTGTGGCTCGGCTGGTCCAACATGCTGATGCACCGCACCGACACGGCGCACGCCGCGCTCGAACGGGTGGACGCGGCGCTGGTGGCACAGCGGGATGCCGATCTCGACGTCGCCGTCATCAAGGCCGAGGTCGATGTTGCCGAAGCCTGTGCGCGAGCGATCTCCGACCGATTCGACGGCGTCGACGACCTCATCAACGAAAGTCTGGAACATCCGGACACGGTGCCGCCGTTCGTCGTCTCGGCCGCAGCCAACGCCGCAACCGCCAGCGCAACCGGACGATTCGATTTCGCGGCGGCACACCGCTGGCAGGCGTGGGCGGCGCCCTATCACCACCAGAACACCGGACCCTACGGCGGCATGTACGGCTACGCCCTGGACGGTATCGCGTGGTTCGAGCAACTCGATCTCGACCGCGCCGAGCACTGCTTCCGCACCGCGGTCCAGGTGTCCGGGCGCACCCATTCCGGCCAAACCCAGATCGCCCGACTGGCCAGCGTCCTGCTGGCCGAACTGCTCTACGAACGGGGTCGGATCGACGAATCCGCCAAGCTGCTCGACGAGGCGTTCCGGCTCGGCGTCGCCGAAGGATTGACCGATATGATCAAGGCGCGCTTCCTGGTTGGGGCGCGACTGGCCGTCTTCCACGGCGACCGCAAGGCAGCCGCCGACATCCTCGACGACGGCGCGGACACCGCCGAACAGCTCGGCTCACGACGCCTGCGCGCCCACATCGAAGCCGAACAGGCCGCCCTCGGGCTGCCTGCGCGCCGCGGACTCCGTTCCCGCGTGCCCTACGACAACCGGGCCATCGAGCCCAAGGCCAACGCCATTCGGATCGCCCAACTCACCGAAGAAGTGGCGATCCGATTGCTCATCGAGGACGGCAGCACCGACCTCGCCTGCCGGTGGGCCCGCGAATGGGTCGACCGACTCGCCGACAGCGGCCGCCCCCGCGCACTGCTCCGTTCGCAGCGACTCCTCGCCACCTGTCTGTCCGCCGCGGGCCGCGAGTTCGAGGCGAAGCGGTGCGCCGCAGTGGTTCTCGCGCGATGTGCGACGACCGGCATGGCGCGGCATCCCATGGACGGCGGCGACATCTTCCGTCACCTCGTCGAAGATATCCGTGTCGATCTGGGTGACGGACACATCACCGCCGACTTCGACGCCGTCCCAGTGGAGTTCGTGGAGCGGCTGTTGCGGTCTTCCTCCGCTGGGTGAGCTGCGGCCACTCTCCGCCGGCGAGCGGGGTCCACTTTCCGCTGGTTGAGCCGCGACCACGTTCCGCTGGTTGAGCCGCGACCACGTTCCGCTGGTTGAGCCGCGGCCGCTCTCCGCCGGCGAGCGGCGTGCACTTTCCGCTGGTTGAGCAGCCCGCGAGGCGCCAGCCGAGCGAGCGTGTCGAAACCACCCATTCGATGACAGGCGTGGGGGTTTCGACACGCGTCGGGCTCGCAGGCTCGCTCGTCGCTGCTCAACCGGCGGTGGAAGCCAGACTCAGAAAATCCCCAACGACTGGAGCAGTTGGTAGACCTGGTACAGCCCGATGATCGTTTCGATAGATCCCATGATGTCCCCCGACATGTTGTGTGATTATTGACCGCCGCTGCATCCGATCGCAGCGACACGACGACCATAAACCACCCAATCGCCCTCGGCGACAGGAAGTGACGGCACTCACGAACGGCCGCAGATTGTGTGCGGTTGCGCCCGCAGCCCGCGCCGACGACGATGGCTGCATGGAGCAGCGTCGCGTCCCGACCGACCGCGTGACCACCGCCGGCAGCGAGACGCCGCTGGGGGCCACCCCGACATCGTCGGGGGTGAACTTCGCCATCCGCTCGCAGCACGCCACCGCTGTGTCCCTGCTGCTGTATTCGGCCGCTGATGCCGAACCGTCCGACGTCATCGCCCTGAAGGATCCCACCGACGGAGTCTGGAGTGTCCAGGTCGACGGCGTAGGCGCCGGCCAGCTCTACGGCTACCGTGTCGACGGCCCGTACGACCCGGCGAACGGCTTACGCTTCAACTCCGCCAAGGTGCTCCTCGACCCGTACGCCAAGGCGATCACCGGGAAGTTCCGCAACACCGACAACCTCCTACTCGCCTACGACCCGGATGGCGGGGACGCCGAACTCGCCATGGACACCAGGGATTCCGGACCGATCGTGCCCAAGGCGATCGTCGTCGACGACAACGCCTTCGACTGGCAGGACGACACCGCACCGAATCTTGATCTGGCGGAACTGATCATCTACGAGGTGCACACCAAAGGGTTCACCGCGCACGAATCTTCCGGCGTCGATGCGCCGGGAACATATCTGGGCTTCGTCGACAAGATCCCATACCTCACCGAGTTGGGCATCAACGCCGTCGAACTCCTTCCGGTACACGAGTATTACGTCGACGACTTCCTCCACGACCGCGAACTCACCAACTATTGGGGCTACAACACGATCGGATTCTTTGCGCCGGAATCATCGTACTCCACCGGTCGCGAACCCGGGTGCCAGGTCGACGAGTTCAAAACCCTTGTCCGCGAACTCCACAAAGCAGGCATCAAGGTCATCCTCGACGTCGTGTTCAACCACTCCGGGGAAGGCAACGAGATGGGGCCCACGATGTCGTTCCGCGGCATCGACAACCCCAACTACTACATCCTGACCGGACCCGACGACCAACCCGGCCGCTACTACATGAACTACAGCGGCTGCGGCAACACCCTCGACTTCGACAGTCCCACAGTCATTTCGATGGTGCTCGACGCGCTGCGCTACTGGGTGCAGCACATGCACGTCGACGGCTTCCGCTTCGACCTCGCCTCCGTTCTCGGGCGCACCGGAAAGTCGGAGGATTTCGCCACGCACGCCCCGTTCTTCCAAGCGGTGCAGGCTGACCCGGTCCTCGCCGACGTGGTGCTGATCGCCGAACCCTGGGACACCGGCACCTATCAGGTCGGCAACTTCGGCCAGGACTGGTCGGAATGGAACGGCCGCTTCCGGGACACCATGCGCCGCTTCGTCAAAGGCGACGACGGACAACTCGCCGACCTCGGTCGCCGCGTCACCGGCTCGGCCGACCTGTACGCCGACGACGGCCGCACCGCCTACAACAGCATCAACTTCATCACCTGTCACGACGGCTTCACGATGTATGACCTGGTGTCCTACAACGACAAACACAACGACGCCAATGGCGAGAGCAACCGTGACGGAACCGACGACAACAACTCGTGGAACTGTGGGGCAGAAGGCGACACCGACGACGAGCAGGTACTCGCGCTCCGTCGGCAGCTCGTGAAGAACCACCTGTGCCGCCTGTTGTTCTCCGCCGGCACACCGATGCTGCTCGGCGGCGACGAGTTCCTGCGCACCCAGGGCGGCAACAACAACGCCTACTGCCAGGACAACGAGATCTCCTGGTTCGACTGGACTCTCGTCGAACGTAACCGCGACATCCTCGAGTTCGCGACCCGCGCCATCGCACTGACCCGACGGTTCAAAGCCCTGCAGCACCGGAAGTACGTGCTCGGGACCGACAACGACGCCGGCCTCGTCGACGAACTGACCTGGTTCGGTCCGGACGGAGGTGCACCGGACTGGTCGAATCCGCTCGCGCACACCCTGTGCTACCGCATCGACACCGAGGACGCGCTACCCGGCCAACGCGTGTCGTGCCTCTACTTCATCCTCAACGCCGACTCGCAGAACGCGTGGATCATGTTGCCGCCGTTACCCGATGGCTACTCCTGGTACCGGGCAATCGACACCTGCCTGCCACCGGGACAGGACTTCGCGGCGCCCGACGACGAGGTGCTGATCGATCCCGGGGACCACTACCTCGCGAGCGCACGAACCGCGGTCATTCTGGTGGGGCGTCGGCGGGAGTGACGCAAACGCTCAGGTTCCCACCAGAAGCTCACCATGCAGGGTGAGTTTGTGATGGGAACCTGAGCTCTTGTGGTGCGACGATTACGCCGGGGCGTCCGCCAGCTCTTCGGTCACGGTGGACTCGGGCTCCCCGGCATCCTTGCTGCGCGGGATCGCCGCGGCGATGGCCAGTGCCACCAGCGACACACCGGCACCGATGATCAGTGCGGTCCGGAAGCCGGCCTCCGAAGCCATTGTGTGGCCACCCATGGTGATGGTCATCTGGGCGAGTACCGCACCGATGACGGCGGCGCCGATGGAGGTGCCGAGCGAGCGCATCAGCGTGTTGAAGCCGTTGGCGGCAGCGGTTTCCGAGAGCGGCACCGAACCCATGATGAGTGCGGGCATTGCCCCGTAGGCCAGGCCGACACCGCTGTTCATGATCATCAGCGACACCATGATGCCCCACGTGCTGCCCGAGAGCGGCAGCGACAGAAGGTAACCGGCGGCCAGCACGGCGGTGCCGCACATCAGCGTGACCTTGGGGCCGCGGGCGTCGGTGAGCTTGCCGCCCATCGGCGAGACGATCATCATCATCAGTCCGCCGGGCAGCATCCACAGACCGGTCGCCAGCATTGACTGGCCGAGACCGTAGCCCGTGGCCTCGGGCAGCTGCAGCAGCTGCGGGAAGACGAGCATCGATGAATACATGCCGATACCCACGAAGATCGACGCGATGTTGGTGGTCAGCACTCGCGGACGGGCGGTGGTGCGCAGATCGATCAGCGGCTCACGAGTGCGCAGTTCCCAAGCGCCCCAGGCGAGCAACGCGATCACCGCGCCGACGAACAGACCGATGACGGTGCCCGAGGTCCAGCCCCAGTCGGCGCCCTTCGACACCCCGAGCAGCAGGCAGACGAGTCCGACGCCGAGCAACACGGCGCCCAGCGCGTCGAAGCGCTGGCCGGTCGCGGCCGGCGGGACATCGGGGATGAACGTCCAGACCAGGACGGCGATGATCACCGCGAGTACGGCCGAACCCCAGAACAGCACATGCCAACTGGAGTATTCGGCCACGGCGGCTGCCAGCGGCAGACCGAGCCCGCCGCCGATACCCATCGACGCGCTGACCAATGCGATCGAGGAACTGAGCTTCTCGCGCGGCACGGCGTCGCGCAGCAGGGCGATGCCGAGCGGCACCATGCCCATGCCGAGACCTTGCAGGCCGCGGCCGATGATCATCGGCCACACCGATGTCGACAGCGCGCACACCACCGAGCCGGCGAACAGCGGCACGGTCAGCGCGAGCAGGACACGCTTCTTACCGATGAGGTCGCCGAGTCGTCCGGTGACCGGAACGAAGACCGCGGCGACGAGCAGGGTCACGGTGATGACCCAGTTCGAGTTCGACGGCGACGTGTTCAGAATGGTGGGCAGTTGGGGCAGTAGTGGGGTGACCAGCGTCTGCATGATCGCGGCGACGGTTCCGGCGAACGCGAGCGTCGCGACGACGCCGGTTGACCGGACGCCCACTTGGGGTGAATCCATGGCGAGAGACTCCTTAGACAGCACGTGGTGGATGGTCGTTCTCGATCTCGTGGCGGCGCACAGCAACGTCGACGAGCGCGCGGCAGATGTAAACGACTGACGACTTATGACGCTACGCTCGGTTGCCGAGGCAAGTCAACAGATGATTACATTGGGTGGTGCAGGTCACTGCCCTAGAGTCGACTGCGTCAGGGGAGGTGAGAAGTGTCCGATGTGGAGGAGCCGCGTCGCCGTAATGCGGCGGCCACCCGGGAGTCGTTGTTGGTAGCGACCCGGACCTTGCTCGCCGAACACGGGGCCCACGTCACCACCCGCGACATCGCCGCCGAGGCCGGTGTCAACCAGGCGCTGATCAACCGCTACTTCGGCTCCAAGGAGAACTTGTTCGTCGAGGCCGTCCAGACCAGCAACAACCCGGTCGCCGAGTTCCTGGCCAGTGCTCCACTCGACGAGGTGTCCGACGGGATTCTGCATTCCGTGCTCGAGGCCGGCCGAGCGGGCGGTGGACTGACGAGCCAACTCATCGGGGTCCTAGACAGTGACACGGTGAACGAGGTCATCCGGTCCACGGTCGAGAAGACGTTCACCGAAACATTGGGCAACCGACTGGCCGGCCCCGACCGTCGGTTGCGTGCGGAGCTGATCAACGCGTTGGTTGTCGGCATCACGGTGATGCGCGATCGCATCGGGAGTCCAGAACTCGCGGCCGCCGATGTCGACGACATCGCGCGATATGTGCGGCGCATGGTGGCACCGTTGCTCGAGGAACCGGACTGAGGGGGACAGCGTGGGTGTGTATGTGGTGACGGGTGCGGCATCGGGCATCGGGGCTGCTGTGGCCGATCGGCTGCGGCTCGATGGCCACACGGTGATCGGGGTGGATCTGCACGACGCCGACGTGATCGCCGATCTCTCGACCGGAGTCGGTCGTCGCACGGCGATCGGCGAGGTACTCAAGGCGTGCGGCGGCCGCCTCGATGGTGCGGTCTTCGCTGCGGGTCTCGGGCCGGGCAAGGGTCGTGAGCGGATGATCGTCGAGGTCAACGTCCTCGGCGCCACCGAACTCCTCGACGCGTTCCGGCCCGCGTTGGCGGCGGCGGACGGAGCCAAAGTCGTTGTCTTCGGCTCGAATTCGACGACGTCCACGCCGTTGGTCCCGCGGCGGGCGATTCGTCGGCTGATGGCCGGCGACGTCGACCCGGCGGTGCGGCAGATCCGACGACGCGTCGGGGTGTCGGGACCGGTGGCCTACGCGGCGTCCAAGGTCGCGGTCAGTCTGTGGTGCCGTGAGCGCGCAGTACGTAAGGACTGGGCGGGAGCGGGTATCCGGCTCAACGTGATCGCGCCCGGGCCGGTGATGACGCCATTGCTCCAGTCGCAGTTGGACTCCAGCACCGGCTCGCAAGTGCGGTCGTTCCCGGTGCCGGCCCGCCAATACGGCACGCCGGAACAGTTGGCGGACTGGGTGCTGATGATGCTCTCGCCGTCGGCGGACTTCCTGGTGGGCAGCGTCATCGTCATCGACGGCGGTACCGAGGCGTTGCTCCGCACCCGCGACTGGCCGCGGCCGCTGCCGTTGCGGGCCATCCCCCGCATGCTCTGGGCCATGTACCGCGCGCCGCGTGACGGGCAAGTCGCGCAATACTGAACGAAAGATCCCGACCGAAAGGACCCTCTACGATGTCGACTTTCCGTGAAGCCGTCGAGAAGCACGATATGGCGGCAGTGGACGCACTGCTCGCCGACGACGTGATCTTCCGCAGCCCCGTCGCGTTCAAACCCTATGAGGGCAAGGCCATCACGTCGGCCATCCTGCGCAACGTCGTGGAGGTGTTCGAGGACTTTCATTACGTGCGGGAGATCGGCGCCGACGGCGACGCGAATCAGGTGCTCGTCTTCGAAGCGAAGGTCGGCGGACTCGCGGTCACCGGCGCCGACTTCCTGCTCTTCGACGACGAGGGCAAGGTCGCCGAGTTGATGGTGATGGTGCGACCCCTGCGTGCGGCCGAGGCGTTGGCCAAGGAGATGGGTGCGCGGTTCGACAACATCGTCAAAATGGCTGCGGGTACCACAACCGCTGGTTGAGCAGGCCGGCGACGGAGGAGCCGACCGTGTCGAAACCCGGTGCCGCCCATTTGCGATGCTCGTTTCGACCAGCGTCGGGCTCGCTTCGCTCGCTCGTCGCGCTCAACGAGCGAGGGGCGGCTCGGCGAGCGAGGGGTGGCTCGGCGGGCGAGGGGTGGCTCAACGGGCGAGGGGCGGATCGACGAGCGAGGGCAAGGCGCACTCACACCCGACAGGACAACTCCATGGTGTCGGTGTGCTTGGCCGGGAGATTCACACTGGTGTAACCGTTTTCGGGATTACGCACGCGGTCGAGGAACGATGCGGCCTCGGGGCTCTCGGTGTTGTCGGCGAGGATCAGTGCGCCGGTGGGCAATTGCGGCTCGAGCAGTTCCAGGATCGGCAGATACATCTCCTTCCATCCGTCGAGGAGAACGAAACCGATCTCGCCGTCAACGGATTTCAGGGTCTCGAGTGCGTCGCCGCCGAGAACGGTGACGAGGTCGGCGACGCCGGCCTCGGCGAGGGTGGTGGGCGCGACGGCGAGCTTCTTCTCGCTCAGCTCGGTGGTGTAGACGTGGCCGACGCCGTTGTCGCGCACCGCTGCTGCCGCGTGCAGCGTCGAAATGGCATACGACATACCGAATTCGACAATGACGCTGGGACGCGTGGCGCGGATCAGCGAGTACATCAGGGTGCCCGTCAGCTCGCTCACCGGCATGTAGCGATCCTCGGCAGCCTTCGCGCGTTCGGCGGCGGTGCCGCTGGGCTCGCGGCGCGGCGGCGCGCCTTCGGGGCGAGGCGGGCGATTGGCGAACTGCGCGTGCGCGTTCTCGTAAAGGCGGGCGATGGTGTCCGCTACCGGACCGGAGTCAAGAGAAGTGGTCATCTGGCCACGGTAGACCCGCTGGCTGCGTGAGCGCTGTGGGTTGGCTGTGCGCTGGAGTCAGAGCGCGTCGAGGTCGATGGTGGCCGTGAACGGCACCGTCGTCGTCCAGACGCCGGAGACGTCTCGGCCGTCGTAGCCGTGCGGCGTCAACTCGAGGGCGGTCAGGATCCGGTCCGTGGGATCGATGATCCAGTAGTGCTTGACGCCTGCTTCGGCGTACTCGCTGCGTTTGGTTACCAGGTCGGTGCGCCGGGTTCCCGGCGAAAGAACCTCAACGACGACCATTACATCGTCAGTTGCGAGCCAGGTGTCGTTTGTCTTCCTGCAGATGACGATGTCAGGTACTCGGACGGTAGCCGGGGTCGCCGGGTTGACGACCAGATCGACATCGGTCAGTGCTTCGATGTGACTTGGTAGCTGGACTCCGAGTTGCAGCATGAGGCGAGCCACGATCTGCGCGTGAATCTTGGTGGCCCGAGGCAGCGCGATGCGCACACCCTCCTGGAGTTCGATGCGGACGGTGTCGTCTTCGGGGAGTGCGCGCCACTCCGCCAGGGACAGCAACTGGGGTGCGGGAGCAGCTGTCATGGTGTCATTCTATCCGCCGGCGGCAGATCAGCGCGATTGTTATCCACAGCACTGTGGAAGGAACGCGTTCATTGCGGCAGATCCCGCCACCCCGCCAACACCCGATGCACATTCTCCGCGCCGTGCAACGGATCTGGTGGCTCGGGGAGGGTGACCGGATAGAGCAGGAACGGTGTGCTCTGCGGTCCGCCCATGCCGCCGTGCGAGCCGACCTGTTCCTCGAAGGCCGCCACCTCGTCGGTTTCCGGCCAATAGGCGCTGCTCACCATGATGTCGGCGACATTGTCGAACGAGTCTGTGCGGCGGACCTTTTCGAGTGCATCGTCGCCGAATCCGTCGAGCGGATTGCGCCCGTACACGGTGCCGGTGGCGAGATCCACGGACCCTTCGGCGCCGAGCACCACCGAACCGCCGCCGGACTGCGCCACCAGCAGGAAGCCGACGCCCGGATGATTACGGAGGCCGAGAAGTAGTCCGGGATAGGCAGATTCGATGGCTTCGGCGGTAGCGCGGCCCGGCAGCGTGGGAAAGCTGATGAGACCGAGGTTGCCGGAGCCGAGGACGACGGGGCGGTCGTCGTCGGGAACCGATTCGGCAGAGGCGGCCGTCGCGCCGCCGACGCTGGCAGAGGCATAGAGGTAGCCCTCGGTCGCGGTGGTGGTGTCCTTGTCGTTCGATGGAATCGGCATGCCGCACAAGCGGTGTACCACCTGCTCCAGGCTTTCGTCATACCGTTGGGAGAAGGTGGCGCCTTGACTCTGGCCATGATCGGACAGGAATACGACGTGGTAGTCGCGGTCGGCCTGGTCGACGACGGCGAGCAATAGGCGGATCATTTCATCGATTTTCGTCAGCACGGCAAGGGTTTCCGGCCGGGCCAGACCCGAGTGATGCGAGACCTCGTCGTAGCCGATGAGGTCGGCGTAGATGATACTCCGTCCGGCGATGAGGTCGCGGACGACGGCCGCGGCGGTGATGTCGGTGGCCACGACGGTGGCGAACGCCCGAACGAACGGATAGACCCCACCTCGTCGTACCCGCGGTTGCACGTCGCGTCGACTCTGCCGCAACGCTTGTCGGATCTCGCGTTGGATCTCGGCGACCATCCGCGCCACGGTCCGCACGGCATTCGACGGGTCGAGAAAGTACGACGAATAGCCGGCACCGCCGCCGAGTCGGGCCCCGCGCATCCGGCTGACGACGAGGACATTGTCGTCGGCACCGCCGGTGAACAGGTTGCCGCGGCTCGCGCCGTCGACGGCGAGAAGGCCAGGGATGTCGGCACGTTCGAGTTCGCGTTGCTCGTTGCTACCGGGATCGCTGAAGACCGCGATCTGGCGGGTGGTCTTGTCGTACCAGCGGAACGCCGGCACATTGTGGTTGGAGCCGTGCAGGATTCCGAGCTGTGAGGCGCCGGTCTGGCTGCTCCAATCGGTGTGCCACGGCATCAGGCGGTGACTTTCGCGGACGAGTTTGGCCAACGTGGGGGTGACGCCGTCGGCGATCGCGCGGCGCAGCACGCCGTGACCGAGGCCGTCGATCTGAAGGCACAGCAATCCCGGTTGGGTCGTCGGGGTGCTGTGGCGCAGGCGAAATCGTTGCCGGCGCACCTGCATCGAGCGATAGGCGGTATCGGAGCGGGAGGCGATCACGCTGCCCGCGAATGAATAGAACAGTGACAGCAGCATCGCCATGATGAACACGTCGAGAGTGTTGGAGACCGACGCAGCGGGCACAATCTCCAGTGATAACAACAGCAACGCCCCGCTCGACACGAACACCGCGAGGAACAGGACGACCGGACCAACCCAGGTCATCGCCCGCACGATCAGCGGCCACAGCACGATGTTGAGGAGACCGAAGACCAGTGCGAGTGCCAGGGCGGCGGGCAGCGTCGTCTGATGGTCATCGATGGTCACCGGGTGCAGCTTGACGCCGTCGAGCATCGCGTCGAGCACCAGGAGGGCGATGGCGGTCAGCACCCACACGATGACGACTTCGATCCCGACACCGATCGCTTTGGACGTGATCCGCATGGCACCCTTTCGTTCGTCTGGGATGGTAGACGGTATGTCCGATGCACCGGGGGACGAGGATCGGCGGCCACAGATCCGGTGGCTCGGTCATGCCACCACGCTGATCACCGATCGCGGAACCACCGTGTTGACCGATCCCGTCCTCACCGCGCGGGTGGCGCACCTGCGTCGCCGACGAGGTGCGGTGCCGACCGATCCGGAGGTGTTCACACCAGACGTGGTACTGCTCTCACACCTCCATGCCGATCACACGCACCTGCCGTCGCTGCGGAAGCTGGACGCGCACATCCCGGTGGTCGTGCCGCGGCGTGCGCCCGACGAGTTCCCGGCGCTGCGGCGGGTGGGGGCGCGGCTAATCGAGGTGGAACCCGGCGACGAAGTGCCGATCGGTGACGTCGTGATCCGGGTGGTGCCCGCCGATCACGACGGGCGCCGGTGGCGGCGCGGACCGGAACGGACACCGGCGCTCGGGTTCGTCGTCGTCGGCGATGCGACGACGTACTTCGCAGGGGACACCGACCTCTATCCGGATCTCGACGACTGGGTGCGCGACCCCGACGTCGCGCTGCTGCCTGTGGGCGGGTGGGGTCCGACGTTGGGTGTCGGGCACATGGATCCGGGGCGCGCGGCGATTGCGGCCGAACGACTCGGTGCCGGTACGTCCGTGCCGATTCACTTCGGGACGTTGTGGCCGATCGGACTCGACCGGGTACGGCCGGAGATGTTCGACGGGCCGGGCGCGGAGTTTGTGCGGTTGGCCGATGCGCGTGGGGTGCGGGGGGTTGAGCTGGTGCCGGGGGACTGCTTACCCGCTGGTTGAGCAGCCTCCGAGGCGTTAGCCGAGGCGGCGTCCGTCGAAACCACGGTGGTCATCGCATGGGGTTTTGACCAGCGTCGGGCTCAACCAGCGGTGAAGATGGGCGGGAGCGCGAAGAGCACGATCGCACCCCACACGACGTGCGTGCAGATGGGGGCGAGAACGCCGTCGGTGCAGCGGCGCAGCACCGCGCACGCGGCGCCGAGGATGATCGCGGCGAACCCGAGCATCGGGTTGCCGCTCGCGAGGGTGGCCGCGGTGTAGAGCACCGTCGACACCAGGATCGGCCAATGCCGTTGTGCCGCTGAATAGACCGCGCCGCGGAAGAAGATCTCCTCGGCGACACCGTTGCCGAGGGTGATCAGCGTGACCGCGAGGAGGCTGCCCTGATCGCGGAGCGCGAGTACGTCGGTGACGAGATCGCTCAGGACCGGGATCTCGCGCGTGATCAAGGCCCCGACGACGAACGCGACGCCGACCCCTAACCCGACCGCAAGTCCGAGAACGGTCGCCCCGAGTCGGCTGGGCGTCGACTCGACACCGAAGCGACCGAGTCGGATCGGCCCAGACAACAACCCGCCGATGACCCAGGTGGCGCCGAGGGCAACGGTGAGGGGATAGAACGATGCGTCGCCGGGTTCCGAGGTCAGCGAGAAGCCGAGGATCACCGCACCCACGACCAAGAAGATTGCCACCACCGCGCGGCGTCGTCGCGTCGCCGCCGGGGCGTCGACAGTGGTGTCGGGAGCCTCGGCGGTGACCTCGCTCAGCAATTGAGTGGTGGTGATCATCCTGTCAGCATCGATACCACGTTTCGTACCGGTCGGGTGGCCACGTCGACAACACTGCCCACCCGTCGGCGCAGTCGCATGAGGTCGCCGCCGGCCCACTCCGGGTCGGTGTCGGCGAGGTGATGCACGTCGACCAGCGCGTCGACCGCGCGCGGAGCTGGGGTGCGGACCGACTTCTCCACGGCGTCGTGCATCGACGTGAGGCCGCCCGGCGGGTCGGGCACCAGGTCGCGAATCGCGTGCTCAGAGGCATGCATCGGATGATTCAGCGATGTCACGAGGTCGGCGGTCAACGCCGTCGGCACCGGCACCAACAGCCCGGCGACACGGCCCGCGATCTTGGTGCTGACGTGCGGGACCGGTATCCGCAACCGAGGCTGCCGGATGGCGTGCAGATACTCCGACAGCACCGTTCGGTAGCGCGCGTCCTCGTCGGGACCGGCGATGTCGTAGGCGCCCGCCGGTATGTCCGGATCGGCCACCGCAACTAGGTAGTGCACGACGTCGCGCACCGAGATCGGGTCCATCGGATTGTTGGCCCAGCCCGGTTCGGGGATCACCGCCAGCCGATCCGCGACGTAGCGAATGATCTCGAACGACGTCGACCCGGCACCCAGAATCACCGCAGCGCGCAGCCACACCAGGTCGGCTCCGCCGTCGATCTCTAGCGCTTCGCCGACTGCCGCCCGCGACCGTAGATGGGTGGAGAGCTTCTCCTTGTCGCCGTCGGGCACGAAGCCGCCCAGGTAGACGATCCGACGGACGTTCGCGTCCGCGGCCGCCTTGGCAACCGCGCCTGCAGCCAGGGCATCCGACTCGCCGAAGTCGGCGCTCCCGATGCCGTGCACCAGGTAGTAGACGACGTCGATGGGCGAGGTGGACTGCAGGGCCTCGGTCACCGAACTCGGGTCGTCGACGTCCATAGGAACCGCGCTGACCTCGTCGGACCAGCCGAAACGGTCGACGGACTCGGGACGGTGGGAGGTGACGACCACGTCGTGGCCGGCGGCGAGGAGCGCGCAGACCAGCCGGGATCCCACGTAGCCGGTAGCGCCGGTGACCAAAGCTCTCATGTGCTCGACGCTAGGGGCGAATCCTGGAGTGCGGCACGTGTGGACGGCACCCAGCAACGCAACCGCAACGGATGTCACGAAACGATAACGACACAATCAGCTGTCGTTGCGGCGCCAGAGTCGGGGGAGATGGCGGTCGCGTTCATCGTTGACCCACGCATAGTAGAAGCCGATGAGTATCCCACCGCCGATGGCATTGCCCAGCAACACGATTCCGAGGTTTCCGAGTGCGGCGGGGACATTGATGCCGTCCTGCAGGCCGACGATCATGAAGAGCACGGTGTTGGCGACCGAGTGCTCGAAATCCAGGAACGCGAACACGAACACCGCGGTGATCATGGACAGGCACTTGGCGATGTCCTCTTGCAGATAACCGTTGTACACCAACAACATTGCCAGGTTGATCATGAAGTTACAGAGGATCGCACGGACGAGGAGGTCGAGCCAGCCGGAGAAGCCGTGGTCGAGGTAGCCGAGTTTGACGTCCACCGAATGCTGCATCGCGTGCAGCACGCTCGCGTTGATGATGGTGCTGCCCTTGAGAAGCAATGCGATGAGCAGTCCACCGAGAATGTTGCCGAGATAGCAGAACCCCAACACCCGGATCACCAGAATCGGGGTGATCCGACGGTAGTAGGCGCCGATCGACACGATCATCATCGTCGAGGTCAGCAGCTCGGATTTCGAGTAATAGATGAAGACCAGTGCCCACCCGAAGGCCACTGCGCCGATCAGTTTGCCGATGGCGTGCAACTGTTCCGGGGTCTCGCCCATGCCGTCGAACGCAGCGACGATCGTGTAGTTGATGACGTAGAAGATCGCGATGATGATGCCGGCCATCGCCGCCCGCTGAATGTAGCGGCGGCGCAAATGGCCGGTCATCTTCTTCTTGGACTCGAGGACGTCGAGGGTGGTGCTGATGAAGAACTTGCCGGGGAACAGCTTGTTCACATCGAACTCGGTACTCGCCATGAGAACAACGGTCCCACAGCATGGCGCGCTGAGCAGCGGTTCCGAGGGGAATCCCGTCTCGGTAGGGTGGCTGCCATGACGCAGGTGCTGATCACCGTCGACGAGTTGGCCGAGGCGATGCTGTCGGATCGTCCGCCCGTGGTGCTCGACGTGCGGTGGCAACTCGGTGACGACAGAGGACACGAGCACTACCGCGACGGACACCTGCCCGGCGCGGTGTTCGTCGACCTCGACGCTGAACTCGCCGACCCGCCGTCGCCGGAGCGGGGACGCCATCCGCTGCCCGATCTGAACGCGATGCAGGCGGCGGCCAGTCGCTGGGGCATCGACAACACCTCGCGCGTGGTGGTTTACGACGACATCGGCAACCTTGCCGCCGCCCGCGCGTGGTGGCTGCTGCGGTGGGCGGGGCTGGCCGAGGTGCTGATGCTCGACGGCGGCCTCGGAGCGTGGCGTGACGCCGGGTTCCGGTTGTCGCGGGGCGATGCCACACCGCGCGCCGGGTCGGTCGCGTTGCGCGGCGGTCAGATGCCGGTCGCCGACATCGACGAGGTCGCCGCCACCGACGCGCTGGTCCTCGACGCCCGCGCCGTCGAACGATTCCGTGGTGAGGTCGAGCCCGTCGACCCACGCGCCGGGCACATCCCGGGTGCGGTCAGCGCGCCGACCGCAGCCAACCTCGACGGCAACCAGCGGTTCCGCTCGAAGGAAGAACTCCGGGATCGCTTTACCGCGCTCGGGGTGCGAGACGGGGACCCGGTGATCACCTACTGCGGGTCCGGGGTCAACGCGGCGCATCAGGTCGCCGCCCTGGAGATCGCTGGATTCGATGGTGCCACACTATTTCCCGGGTCGTGGTCGCAGTGGTCGTCGGACCCGGAACGGCCGGCAGCGACCGGGGAATGATGTCTGACATCGGCATCCGGCCCCTCGACGACCCGCGCGAGATCCGAGCCGCATTCGACGTATTCCTGCGGACCATGGTCGGGTTGCCCTTCCGTGACCTCGACGCCGTCGACATCATCGAACCCGGCCGCTACCTCGGCGCCGTCGACGGCCAGACCGTCGTGGGCGGGGCCGACTCCTACCGTGGATGGCTGACCGTGCCTGGCGGAGAGCGTGTCTCGCACGCTGCGGTCACGCATGTCGGAGTGTTGCCGACCCATCGTCGGCGGGGTATCGTGCGCGGGCTGATGACCGAGCAACTGCGTGACATCGCCGCGCGCGGTGAGGTTCTCGCATCGCTGCGGGCGTCAGAAGCGGTGATCTACGAACGGTTCGGTTACGGCATCGCATCGTCGACCCAATCCGCTCGGGTGCGCACTGCTCGCGCGGCGCTGCGACCAGGGATCGAGTCTCGTGGCGAGGTTCGACTGGTCGACCGAGCGGTGACCACCGAACTGCTGCAAGGCATTTACGAGGGCGCCCGGTGGACCGGCGCTATCCATCGGCCGCCCGGCTGGTGGCGGCTGCGGGAACTGATGCGCACCGGCGACAGCACCACCCACTACGTCGTCGTGCACTCCACCGACGGCGTCGACAACGGTTACGCCATCTATCACCCCACGAACACCGGCAGCTGGTTCAGCAGCCCGGAAAAGGTCATCGCCGTCACCGATTTCATCGCACTCGACGACAACGCCCGCAGCGGGCTGTGGCAGCATCTGCTGTCGCTGGATCTGATCGACATCGTCGAGTTCGACGCGCTGCCCATCGACGACACCCTCCCGCTTGCGGTCACCGACCAGCGGTCCGTCGAGTTGGGGTCCCCGCACGATGAGACCTGGCTACGCCTCGTCGACGTCGAGGCTGCGCTGCGTGCCCGCACCTACCGTGCAGGTGCTCCGGTGCGCATCGAGGTGCGCGACTCGCTGCTGCCCGAGAACAACGGGGTGTACGCAGTTGGCGCCGAGTCCGTGACGCGGATGTCCGCGGAGCCCGACGTAGTGGTCGACGTGGCAACGCTCGCCGCGGCCTACCTGGGCGGTACTCGCTGGCTCAAGTTGGCTGCGGCGGGACGCGTCGGCGTCCGAACCCCAGACGCGATCGGCTGCCTGGACGCACTGTTCGGCGTCGATACGATGCCGTTCGCCGGCACCATTTTCTGATCCGACGCTCGGCGCAGTGGATTGAAACCGCGGTGGCGCAAAGCCTCGGCGTTGTCGGTGCCCGTGGGGATACTCGACGCGTCAGGGGATTCGTGCGGTCGCGCGCCGGCGTTTGTGGCTGGCCGCCTGAGTTCGGAAGTTAGACCCAGGTTGCACGAAAAACGAATGGTCAGGTCGCGGGTGTAGCGGCCACGAACACGGCTCGGTGGGCGGCTCGCCGTACTTATAGTTCTTGTGGTGCCTGCGCGGCGGGTGCGGCGACGGATCAAGGAGCGAATCGGATGACTGCGGTGGCTGAGCGGGTGGCGATCCTCGGTAGCGCGGAGGCCATCGAGGCGGCTGCCCGACTCAGTGCCGACTTCGCTGCCGGTGCCGCCGACCGTGATCGGGACAAAGTGCTGCCGCACACCCAGATCGCTCAACTCGCCGCCAGCGGTCTGCTGGCGATCACGGTGCCCGCCGAACTCGGCGGCGCCGATCTGCCGGCATCCGTGGTCGCCGAGGTGATTCGGTTGATCTCCTGGGGCGATCCGAACATCGGGCAGATTCCGCACAGCCACTTCGTGTTCGTCAACCAGCTACGGCTGCAGGGCACGTCCGCGCAGCAAGCACGCATTCTGCCGGACTTGTTGAGTGGCAAGACCATTGGTAACGCACAATCCGAACGCGGAACCAAACACGTCCGGGATTTCACCACGACGTTGCGTCGCGACGGATCCGGGTGGCGCCTGAACGGTACCAAGTTCTATTGCACCGGAGCACTTTTCGCCGACTGGATACCGACCCTTGCGCACCTCGGTGAGGATGGGCCGCTGCGCGTGGCGTGGGTACCGCGCACCGCCGACGGCGTCGAGATCACCGACGACTGGGATGCGCTGGGCCAGCGGACCACCGCCAGCGGCACCGTCACCCTCACCGACGTCGCGGTGACCGACGACCTCATCACCGACTTCGCCGCCACCTTCGACCGACCGACCACCTATGGCGCCTATGCGCAGTTGCTGCATTCGGCGATCGACGCCGGCATCGCTCGCGCCGCGCTCGACGACGCCGCACGGTTCGTCACCACCAAGAGCCGCCCACATCCCGACGCCGAGGTCGACCGCGCCGCCGACGACCCGCTCGTGGTGCATGCCTTCGGGGAGATGGAACTGGCCGTGCGCGGCGCCGAAGCACTGCTCGCCGACGCCGGGCGCGCCGTCGACCACGCCAACACCCAACTGGACGAGCAGACCGCCGCGAACGCAAACCTGGCCGTGGCCGCCGCACGTGCCGCGACCACCAAGACCTCGGTGGAGGTCGCGAGCCGACTCTTCGAGGTGGCGGGCACCCGATCGGCCGTGGCCAAGGACAACCTGGACCGGCACTGGCGCAACGCCCGCACCCACACCCTGCATGACCCGGCCGCCTGGAAGATCCAGCACCTCGGCCGCTGGGCGGTCGACCGAACCCTGCCACCCCGCACCGGACAACTCTGAGAAGAATAGGACCGACCCGTAATGAGCGCCTTGAAGTTTCACTGGTTTCTTCCGACCAACGGTGGGGACAGCCGCAACGTGGTCGGCGGAGGACACGGCGTCGACGCCGGTGCGGCCGCCCGCCCCGCCAACGTGCCCTACCTCGGGCAGATCGCCCGCAGTGCAGAGCAACTCGGCTTCGACGCGGCGCTGACCCCGACCGGCGCGTGGTGTGAAGATGCGTGGATCACCACCGCGATGATCAACAGCCTCTCCGAACGGCTGAAGTTCCTCGTCGCCTTCCGTCCAGGCGCCGTCGCGCCGTTCCTCGCTGCCCAGATGGCCGGTACGTTCCAGAACCTCTCGGGCGGAAGGCTTCTCCTCAATGTGGTCACCGGCGGCGAGGATCACGAGCAGCAGATGTTCGGTGACTTCACCACCAAGGACGAGCGTTACGCCCGCGCCGACGACTTCCTGGAGATCGTGCGTCGCCTCTGGACGGGCGAGACCGTCAACTACGAGGGCCACTATCTCACTGCAAAAGATGCGACACTGCAACAAATCCCGGACCCGCTGCCGCAGATCTACTTCGGCGGATCGTCCCCGGCCGGCATCGCGGTGGCCGCCAAGCACGCCGACGTCTACCTCACCTGGGGGGAGCCGCCGGAGGCGGTCGCCGACAAACTCGACCGTGTCCGCAAGGCAGCCGCCGACTTCGGGCGCGAACTGACCTTCGGCATCCGCCTGCACACCATCGCCCGACCGACCTCCGACGAGGCGTGGGCCGAGGCGAATCGGATGCTGGCCAACATCTCCGAGGATGAGATCGCCCGCATCCAGGAGGGCCTCAAACGATCCGCCTCTGAGGGACAGCAACGAATGCTCGCCCTCAACAAGGGATCCAAGGACGGACTCGAGATCTACCCCAATCTGTGGGCCGGCGTCGGGCTGGTGCGTGGTGGAGCAGGCACGGCGATGGTCGGGTCCTATACCGAGATCGCCGACCTCATCGAGGCGTACCACATCGTCGGGATCGACGAGTTCGTGCTGTCGGGGTATCCGCACCTGGAAGAGGCCTACTGGTTCGGTGAGGGTGTGCTGCCGGAACTGACGCGCCGCGGATTGTGGGAGCATCCGGCCCCGACGAC
Source organism: Gordonia sp. CPCC 205515 (assembly GCF_048537925.1). Lineage (NCBI taxonomy): Bacteria > Bacillati > Actinomycetota > Actinomycetes > Mycobacteriales > Gordoniaceae > Gordonia > Gordonia sp. CPCC 205515. The sequence goes on from NZ_JBCLVJ010000020.1 coordinate 46,809, forward strand.
CGGGCGGGTCGGAGTACCGTTCGGTGCCGGCTCCGGTGGTCGCGCATGACCTCCGTCGCCGTGGTCGTCGGCAACCCGAAACCCGCCAGCCGAACCCTCACCGCTGCAACCTATGTCGCGACACAACTGGTCGACGCCGCACCAGATCTGATCGTCGATCTCGCGACGCTCGGACCGGCGGTGCTCGACTGGGCGGACCCGGAGGTCGGAGACCTGGTCACCAAAGTCGGTGCTGCCGACCTCGTCGTGGTCGCGAGTCCCACCTACAAGGCGGCCTATACCGGACTGCTGAAGATCTTCCTCGACCGCTTCGCCGGCGGCACCGGATTATCCGGCGTGGCAATCCCATTCATGGTCGGCGGCAGCCCGGCACATTCGTTGGCACCCGAACACACGCTACGCCCGGTGCTCACCGAGATCGGCGGCGTCGTACCCGGCCGCGCGCTTTACATCGTCGACTCGGCCTACGACGACCCGGCGGCCTACGCCGACTGGCTGGCCGCCACCAAACCATCGGTCACCGCACTCCTGAAAGCACGCTCATGACACAGTTCACCACCAACCAGGATCTGGATCCGGCCAGGCTGCGCACCGCTTTTGGGGTCTTCCCGACAGGTGTGGTTGCGGTCGCCGCCGAGGTCGACGGAACACTGACCGGACTGGCGGCCAGCTCGTTCACCAGCGTCAGCCTCGACCCGCCGCTGGTGTCGTTCTCGGTCGCCGTCGGCTCGAAGACGTGGCCTGATCTGCGCCGTGCCGGACATCTCGGCGTCACCATCCTGGCCGATCACCACGGCGACGTGTGTAGGCAGCTCGCCGGACCGGTCCAGCAGCGATTCGACGGTGTGGCCGTCAGCGCCTCCGACGACGGAGCGGTCACCCTCGACGAGGGCATCGCACAGTTCGACTGCACCATCTACCGTGAGGTCGAAGCGGGCGATCACATCATCGTGCTGCTTCGGCTGCACGCCGTCGAGCACCCAGAATTCGGCAGCCCGTTGATCTTTCACCGCAGTGGATTTGGGCGGTTGGTGGCCGCTGTCACCTCGAACCCGTAACGTCGGCAATCGCTTCCAGAAACGCATCGACCTCGTCGGGCGTGGTGGCAAAGCTACACATCCACCGCACGAGATTCGGTGAGCCGGGCCAACTGTGGAACGCGGCGTACTTGCGCAGCCTGTCGGCGACACCGTCGGGCAGCTCGGCGAAGACCGCGTTCGCATCGGTCGGCTGGGCGAAGGCGACGTCCCGGATCGCACCGAAAGTCAGCCCGGCCTCGATACCGGTCCGAAGCCGCTGGGCCATGTCGTTGGCGTGCCGAGCATTTCGGAGGTAGAGGTCGTCGTCGAGGAGTGCGAGCAGTTGCGCGGAGATGAACCGCATCTTCGACGCCAACTGCATGTCGAACTTGCGGAGGTACGGCAAGCCCTGTGCCGCACCCGGATTGAGGACAACCACCGCCTCCGCGCACATCGCGCCGTTCTTGGTGCCGCCGAAGCTGAGGACGTCGATCCCGACTTCGCGGGTACACGTCTGCAGGGGGAGGCCAAGCGAAGCAGCAGCATTGGAGATTCGGGAACCGTCCATGTGTACCGTCATGCCCAGGGCGTGGACATGCTCGCACACGGCAGCCAACTCCTCCGGTGTGTAGACGGTGCCGAACTCGGTGGTTTGCGTGAGCGATACGACCGCCGGCTGGGAGCGGTGTTCGTCGCCCCATCCCCATGCCTCACGGTCGATGAGGTCGGGAGTGAGCTTGCCGTCGGGAGTCGGGACGCCCAGCATCTTGATGCCGGCGACCTTCTCCGGTGCGCCACCCTCGTCGGTGTTGATGTGCGCCACCGCCGAGGTGATGACCGCACCCCAACGGGGCAGCATGGATTGCAGAGCAACAACATTGGCGGCCGTGCCGTTGAACACCGGGAAGATCTCGGTGCCCTCGCCGAACTGACGAATCGCGGCGGCCCGGAGACGTTCGGTGGTCGAATCCCCGCCGTACGCCGGTTGATAGCCGTCGTTCGCTGCGCTGATCGCGGTGAGCACGTCGGCGTGCACGCCCGCATGGTTGTCCGAGCTGAAGTCCAGGGTCGTGACGGTCATGCTGCCCCAGCGTAGTCTGCGCCGACGACTTCCCTGGTCAGCCGGTGACGATGCCGGCAACGAGATTGATGGTGGTCGCGAGGATGACCGCGCCGAACACATACGACAGCAGGCAGTGTCGCAGGGCGATGGCCCGGATCTTGGGGTCGGAGACGTCGGTGTCCGACACCTGATACGTCATGCCCAGGTTGTAGCTGAAGTAGAAGAAGTCGCGGAACGTGGGCGTTTCCGTCGAATTGAAGTCGATGCCGCCGGGCGGCTCGTCGTCGAAGTACAGGTAGGCGTAACGCACGGCGTACATCAGATGAAGGCATCCCCAGGCCGCGAAGACACCGGCGAGCGCGAGGGTGGCGGGCAACCAGCCCGCACGGGACCCGCCCTCGACGAGGAGCGCGACGATGCCGCCGAGAGCCGCGAGTGCAGCGATCACAACGATCAGTTCGTCGGTACGCGGTTCATAGCCTTCGCGTCGAGCGCGTTCGCGGGTCTCCTCACCGGTCATCGGCCACAGACCGGTCCAGCCCAACACGAGAAATGTTGCGCCGGTGACGACGATCGCCGCGAGCACACCGAGCCCGGGGTCGGTGGCGACGACGCCGACGATGACTCCGATGACGACGCCGACGATCAGGGAGAGCAGCGCTCGGAGTGGAGCGGTATGGGGGAGCAGGCGCATCTCGTCATTGTGCGCCGCGATGAGCTCGCTGTAAGGGAGCCAGGACATGCGCGTATGCCCCGCCACCGGGTGTGGTGGCGGGGTCGGAGTTCGTCGAAGGGTCAGGTCGTCGGCGGTGTCAGGTCCACTGCGTTGACGGCCCAGCCCGAAGCGATCAGCCGTGGGACTCGACGTCGTTGTTCCGGCCTGGTCGGTGGTCCGGTCGATACTTTGGGTTCGGTTGTGCTCGACCGGTTCTCGTGGGTGGGGGTGTTGGCGCGTCGCGCGGCCAGGCGGCGGGCGAAGTCGTGGGCGACGATGCCGGTGCGGTTGACCCGCGCCGGGCCCGGCCCATCACGGCCGTTGCGTGCCCAGGCGGGCCGCCCGGCGTCGGGTCCGTCTTTGATGATGTGAGTCGACCACTGCCCGGGCTGATCCCCGACCATCCGATTGTGTTTCGGGCACGCTCCGGCGAGGTCGATGATGTCGGTCAACCCACCATCGGCCCAATCCTTTTCCGCATGATGGACCTCAAGGTGAGTGAACGGCTGACTACACCCCGGACACGTGCACACCGCCCCATCGCGGGCCAGCAGCATCATGCGCTGGGCTTGATTCGCCAACCGGTGACCGTCCCCCAGATACAGTGGCTCGGCGCTGTGGCCGGCGAAGACCGCGAGGTGCGGGTGGGCGTCGGCGGCGAGTTCGATGACATCGGAGATCGGTAGTAGATCCCCACCCGCGGTCGTCGCGACCCCAGCCCGCTCCCGCAACGCGGTTTCGCTGATGGTGACGATCAGGTGCGGCGGCAAACCCCGATGACTCTTGCCCAGCAGTCCTCCGTCGGCCACGGCCTTCAACAAGGCATGCAGCGCATCGTGATTGCGTTGGGCCTGGGTACGGAAATCGGTTCTGGCGGCAGCCTTCACCGCCTCAGGGTCGGCGTCGTCTTTGTTGCCGCGCGGGGAGTCCGGATTATCCGGCATATTCATCCCGGGAGCCGCCCACGCGTCGAGCACCAGTCGCAGCAGCGCGGTCGTGGCCGGGTCGAGCCGCCCTTCGAGGGTGGCCATCAACTGGGCGTCCTGCTTGGACAGGTACAGCGAGCGTTGTCGTCGTCGGTCTTTGTCGTCGGTGAGGGTGCCATCGGGATCGAGACGCGCCAACAAGTCGGCGCCGAGCACCTTGAGTTCTTGCGGCATGAACGAGCGGGCATGCTCGGCCATCTCGGCCTCGGCCGCCGCACGTACCTCGGGGTCCACCACGCCGGGAATCTTGGCCAGGATGTCGATGACGGTGATCGCGTGATCGGGGCCGATCACCCCGTCGGCCAACGCGGCGGCCAGGTTCGGGCACTTCGGTGCCAGTAGTTCCCCGGTCAGCGAGTACATCGGCATCAGATGAAACATCAGTTTGCGACGCCGTCCGGGGTCGGTGATGCGTAGGGCAAACGCCATGAAGTCGTTGATCGACCGGTAGCCCTCCAAGCCGGCCACGCCGCGGTCGTTGCATTCCATCACCCGCTGCAGTCCGAGGTAACTCATGCGTCGGGCACTGCGTTCGTGGGCTTCGGCCGCGGCGATGGTGTCCTGATAGGAGTCGGTGGTCGCGTTGTGGGCGGCGATCCGATCCAACACTTCGTCGAGTTCACCGTAGAGCGAGACCGCTGTCTCACCGACGTTGGTGCTGGTCATCGAGCCTCACCCCCCGTGGTCTCGAACTGATGTTCGAAAGTCTACGCCGATGACGCAGTGAGGGCAAGGGAAAATAGGACTTATCTTGTCTGGATCAGCACGCCAGGATTGAGAATCCTTGCCGGGTCGAGGGCTTCCTTCGCTGCCTCCAACGCGGCCGCGAAGGGGTCGGGCCGCTGCCTGTCGTACCAGGGGCGATGATCGCGGCCGACCGCGTGATGGTGGGTGATGGTGCCGCCGTTCGCGGAAAGCGCCTCGGACACCGCCGATTTGATCTCATCCCACTGCGCCAGGGTCGAGCCCCAGCGGCCGGGCGCGTAGATGCTGTAGTACGGGGCGGGTCCGTCGGGATAGACGTGGGTGAAGCGGCAGGTCACCACACCGGTGCCGCAGACCCGCTGCACCGCGTCGGTGGCCGCCGCGGTCACCGCGCGGTGCAGAGCATCGAAACCGTCCCAGGTGCAAGCGGTTTCAAAGGTCTCGACGATCATGCTGCGTCGTGCCAGAGCATCCCGCTGGTAGGGCATGCGGATGAACGACGAGCGCCACGCGGTCGATGAATCGCCCTCGTTGCCCTGCCCCTCCCGGTCCCGCCGGGACAGCACTCGACCGCCCTGCTCGACGGCGATCTCCACCGCGCGATCGATCCATGCACGCACCGGATGGTCGGCCGACTCGAACGCGAGAATCAGTACACCACCGGGGGATTCGGCGCCCGCGTTGAGGAATGCTTCGGCCGGGTCGAGGAGACGGCAATTGGACGGATACAGACCGGCTTGCGCGACCATTCTGGTCGCCTGGACCGCCGATGGGTAGTCGTTGAAGCCGAGCGTCACGGTGATCCCGTGTCGGGGCCGCTCCTGCAGTCGCATCCACGCCTCGGTGATCACACCCAGCGTGCCTTCGGAGCCGAGGAACAACCGATCCGGCGACGGGCCGGCGCCGCTACCCGGCAGCCGACGGGACTCGCTGATTCCCGCCGGGGTGACCGCGCGGATCGACTCGGTGAGGTCGTCGATGTGGGTGTACAGCGTGGCGAAATGGCCACCGGCGCGGGTCGCGAGCCAGCCGCCGAGCGTCGAGAACTCGAACGACTGCGGGAAGTGACGCAGCGTTAATCCGGACGGTCGCAGCTGGTCCTCGAGGTGCGGTCCCAACGTGCCGGCCTGAATGCGGGCGGCGCGGCTGACGTCGTCGATCTCGAGGACCCGGTTGAGGTGCTCGAGATCGAGAGTGATGGCCGGGCCGTCGAATCGCGGCTCGACGCCGCCGACCACCGAACTGCCGCCGCCGTACGGGATGCAGGCGATGTCTGCGGTGGCGCACCAGTCGAGGATGTCGACGATGTCCTGCTCGGTCGTCGGCCGCGCGACGAGATCGGGTACGTGGGTGACGTCGCCCTCGAGATTGCGCACCACATCGCGAAATGCCTTGCCTCGCGCATGGGAGAGGCGATCAGCAACCTCGTCGGAGATGAGCTCGGCGAGGACGTCCGGTGGCTGCACCCGGGGACGGGGCACGTCGAGGTCGTCCGGGCTGGGTGGCGGGTGATCGGTGAAGTCGTGGTCGGGCATCAAGGCGGCCACTCGGCCCACCACGGTGTCGACTTCGGCGGCGGTCAGGGCGGCTTCGTCGGAACCCCATCCCCACCAACTGCGTGACGTCATTGTCGCGACCCCTCCCGTTGTCGTTTCCCGAGATGCTACGGAAAGTGCTCGGCCGGGAGTAGAAACGAAGGATGACCGACACCGCCGTCATCGAGATCAGTCGTGCACACAATCCGTTCGGCCAGGAAGGTGTCGTCCGCGACGACACCGGCGCGCCGCGGTACGCGAATCTCCCCGCGACCCTCATCGACATCCTGCGCGAGCACGCCACGACAGCCCCGAACGACGAGGCCGTCGTCGAACTCGGTGGTCGTCGACTCACCTACGGCGAACTGTGGGATGCCGCGGCACGGGTGGCCGGTGGGCTCCGGGCCGACGGTGTCCAGTACGGCGACCGTGTCGCCATCCGCTATCCGGCCGGCATGGACTGGGCGTTGGCGTTCTGGGGCACCGTGCTCGCCGGCGGTGTGGTGGTCGCCGTCAACACGCGGATGGCCGATCCCGAGGTGTCCTTCGTGCTCACCGATGCCGTGGTCACCGTCGACCTCGCGCTGGGGACCCCGCTGCCGGACGGTGAACCCTTTGTGGTGGAAGGGATCACCGCCGACGACGTCGCGGCGTTCTTCTACACCTCGGGGACCACCGGCCGACCCAAGGGTGTGCCGACGACGCACGAGGCGTTTGTCACCAACGCGGAGAACATGGTTCGCTGCTCCGGCATCCCGCGGGACGCCGGACCGGAGATGCGGACGCTGATCTCGGTGCCGCTGTTCCACGTCACTGGCTGCAACTCGCAGTTCCTGGTCGCCGCGTATGTCGGTGGCACATCGGTGATCATGCCGACCCTCGACGTCGCCGGACTGGTCGACGTGCTCGTCACCGAGAAGATCGGGTACATGGTGACCGTGCCGGCCGTCTACAGCCTGTTGCTGCGCAATCCCGCGTTCGCCCACGCGGACGTCTCCGGGGTGCGGTCGGTCGGTTACGGCGGCGCGCCGATCGCGCCGTCCCTGGTACAGCAACTCCAGGCGGCCTTCCCGCAGGCAACGGTCATGAACGGCTACGGGATGACCGAATCCGCTTCCCTCATCACCGTTTTGCCGCACGCGGATGCCGTCGACCACGCCGACTCGGTCGGCTACGCCGTGCCGTCAGTGGACATCGGCGTCGTGCCGATCTCCGACGACCCGGGCATCGGTGAACTCGTCGTCCGCGGCGGCAACATCACCGCCGGTTATTGGGACCGTCCAGAAGCCAACGCCACCACCATCATCGACGGATGGCTGCACACCGGCGACGTCGTCCGCGTCGACGACGCCGGCCGCGTCCACATCGTCGACCGCATCAAGGACATCATCAACCGCGGCGGCGAGAACGTGTCGAGCATCGAGGTGGAAGCCGTGCTGCTGGCGGCGCCCGGTGTGGTCGACGCCGCGGTGATCCCCGTGCCCGACGATGTGATGGGGGAGAAGGTCGGGGCGATTCTGGTGTCCGAGTCGGGTGAACTCGATCTGGACGCCGTGCTCGAGCACTGCCGAATCAACCTGGCCGACTACAAGGTGCCCCAGTTTGCCGTCATCTCTGGAGAAGCGTTGCCGCGCAATGCCGGTGGGAAGCTGTTGAAGAACCGGATTCGGGACGAGGTCAGTTGGGGAGACCCGCTGCGGTAGATCCGGTTGCTGCCGCAGTTCTTCCCCCGGCCGCATAAAGACTCTCCGGTTGCAGTAGGGGGACGGTCACGGAGGCGGGGGAGGAACTCGTCAATGTTTGGTGCGGCGACTGCCGCCATGCCAATCCTCCTGTACCCCGACATCATCGACGTCCACCCCGAAGGATTTCAGCTGCGGCTTCTCCCGCAGGCTGCGTTTGAGTTCGGCGAACCCGGGGAAGCTTGCGAGCCCGATCACGTGATCCCACAATGCAACTGCGTCGTCGTCGCTGGGTAGCCTGCTGATCACCGGACCGAAGAACGCAACACCCTCGGGTGGTTGGAAGTGGATGATCGGCGTGCCGACGTCGCGGCCGGTGAGGGCCAGCGCCTCATCGGTTTCGTGTTGGATCTCGTCGTCGAAGCCTGTGTCGTCGAGCGCGGCCACGTGGTGCGACGGCAAGCCGAGCTCGTCGAGGATTTCGCCGACGAACGTCGCGGTGCCGCGGTAGTCGTGGTCGTCCCGCATGTAGGTGCCGGAATGGGTCTCGAAGATGCGCGTGCCGCAGGCTGCGTAGAAGGCGTTCATCGGCTCTCGCCCGTGCTCGCGTCGCACACTCGCCGCCACGCGCAACAGTCGCAGGCCAGCGGTGTGCCCGGCCTCGTACTCCGGCGGAAAATGCGAGTCATAGTCGATGTGCGCGTTGAGGAGTCGTAGCGAGATGAACCGCCAGTCGACGTCGTAGTCGCGCTGCGCCTGTACCTTCCGCACCCACTTGCTGGTCATCCAGGCGAACGGGCACACCGGATCGAAGTAGAAGTTGATGTCGGCCATAGCAGATGACGATATCGCGCTGGGGTTTCGTGCGGAGCCCGTCCACGTGGCTGCTCGCCGTGATCCGTGGGCATACATTTCCGAGGACCCGCTGGCGGATGCGTGGGGCCTCGACGTGATCGTGTCGCCTCGGCCAAAACCTGCGCATGCTCGGATCCAGACAAGTCTCTTGATGCAGTTGGTCGATCAGGTACCCGACGGTTTCGAAGTGTTGCCGGAAGTGGACGTCGTCATAGACGCGCGCACCCCCGCGACGGTCCGCGCCCCTGACGTGATCATCCGACGCACCGCAGCAGATGACGCCACGATCACGCCCGACCAGGTGGTGCTCGCCGTCGAGATCATTTCACCCGGGTCGCGACGGACCGACCGGGTCACCAAACGCAGCGAGTACGCCGAGGTCGGCATCGCACACTACTGGATCGTCGACGAACAGCGCACGCTCACCGAACTGACCCTCACCCCGCACGGCTACGAGGCGACGACCCACGTCGGGAGCCGATCACGGCGACGCCCTGGCCGTTGCGCGTCGGTCTCACCCGCTGACTTTTCTGACATCAGCCACACGTCTCCGCACTACTCGTGCGCACAGTGCACACGAGCAGTGCGGAGACCTGTGGCTCATGCTGCGCTCACAGCGCCGGACAGCTCGTCGGCCACGCCACCGATTGATCGGGACAACACTGTGACGATTGGTGCAGCTGAAGGCGATAAGGTCACCAAAATCGGACATTAACGACGGATTTCGTCGTAGCTGTTGCGATTCATTGCGGAATCCCGCATCATCAATCCAGAAGTTGTGATGCAAGCCACGCGCCCGCGTGACGTAGTCACGCCGCCCGCGTCACCCGAGGTGATACCCCAACCGAGAACCCGACTCCATCGCAGACGCATCAGATACAAAACCAATGAGGACACAATGACGACTCTTGACGTACGACAACCCGCGACGGGTGACCTGGCCGCGAAAGCGGACCGCCACCTCTGGGGACACTTCGCCCGGCACGGTGCCGGGATCACCCCGCCCATCATCACCCGCGGTGAGGGCGTCCGAATCTTCGACGACCAGGGCAAAAGCTATATCGACGGGCTGTCGGGCCTGTTCGTTGTGCAGGTCGGGCACGGCCGCGCCGAACTCGCCGAGGCGGCCGCCAAGCAGGCCGAAACCCTCTCCTTCTTCCCACTGTGGTCCTACGCCACGCCGCCGGCGATCGAACTCGCCGAACGCATCGCCTCCTACGCCCCGGGCGACCTCAACCGCGTCTTCTTCACCACCGGCGGCGGCGAGGCCGTCGAGAGCGCGTGGAAGCTGGCCAAGCAGTACTTCAAGCTGAAGGGCAAGCCCGGCAAATTCAAGGTCATCTCCCGGGCCATCGCCTACCACGGCACCCCGCAGGGCGCCCTGGCGATCACCGGCCTGCCCGACTTCAAGAAGCCGTTCGAGCCGCTCACCCCGGGCGGGTTCCGCGTGCCGAACACCAACTTCTACCGCGCGCCCGAAGCCTACGGCTCAGACCCCGAGGCGTTCGGCCGCTACTGCGCCGACCGCATCGCCGAGGCCATCGAGTTCGAGGGCCCCGACACTGTCGCCGCCGTCTTCCTCGAGCCGGTCCAGAACGCCGGCGGCTGCTTCCCGCCGCCGCCCGGCTACTTCCAGCGCGTCCGCGAGATCTGCGACGAATACGACGTGCTGCTGGTGTCCGACGAGGTCATCTGCGCCTACGGCCGCATCGGTTCGATGTTCGCCTGCGACGATTTCGGTTACGTCCCGGACATGATCACCTGCGCCAAGGGCCTGACGTCGGGCTATTCGCCGCTCGGTGCCATGATCGCCAGCGACAAGCTGTTCGAACCCTTCAACGACGGCAGCACCACCTTCGCTCACGGCTACACCTTCGGGGGGCATCCGGTGTCGTCGGCGGTCGCGTTGGCCAACCTCGACATCTTCGAACGCGAGGGCATCAACGATCACGTCAAGGAGACCGCCCCGGCCTTCCGCGCGACCCTCGAGAAGCTCTATGAGCTGCCGATTGTCGGCGACGTCCGCGGCGAGGGCTTCTTCTACGGCATCGAGCTCGTCAAGGACCGCGACACCAAGGAGACGTTCAACGACGAGGAATCCGAGCGTCTGCTCCGTGGTTTCCTGACTCCCGCGCTGTGGGAGGCCGGACTGTACTGCCGCGCCGACGACCGGGGAGACCCGGTTGTGCAGTTGGCCCCGCCGCTGGTCTGCGGTCACGCCGAATTCGACGAGATCTACCAGATCCTGCACAACGTCCTCGGCGAGGCCAGCCGACGACTCTGATCCCGCACGCTGCGGCGGCAACCGACGTCACCATTGCGATATCGGTTGCCGCCGAGGCGGTTCCACCAGCATCCCGTTAGGAACGATAGGAACCATGACCCAGACGTCAGGAACCTCGGCTCATCTGAGCAGATCACTCGGCCTCTGGGCCATCGTCGGCCTCGGCCTCGGGTACATGACCCCGATGACCGTGTTCGACACCTTCGGCATCGTCTCCGGCGAAACCAACGGTGTTGTGCCACTTGCCTACATCTTCGCTCTGGTGGCGATGGTGTTCACCGCCATCAGCTATGGCCGGATGACCCGCGTCTATCCCTCCGCCGGCTCGGCCTACACCTACTCGTCGGAGACCATCCACCCGAACTTCGGTTTCCTCGTCGGCTGGTCGTCACTGCTCGACTACCTGCTGCTCCCGATGGTCAACGCAGTCATCGCCCGCATCTACTTCGAGTCGTTCTTCCCCAGCGCCCCGTCGTGGGTGTTCGTGGTGATCTACGTCGTCGGTATCACCGCACTGAATTACGTGAGTATGAAAGGCACATCGCGGCTCAACGGCATCCTCGTGGTGTTCCAGGTCGTGCTCATCGGGGCGTTCGTGGTGCTCGGCATCCTGGCGCTCAAGGACGGCACCGGCCAGGGCACCCTCTTCACGATGGAACCGCTGCATCATGCCGGAGTCAACCTGCAACCGGTGATCGCCGGCGCCACCGTGGTGTGCTTCTCCTTCATCGGATTCGACGCCATCACCATGTACGCCGAGGAAGCCAAGTCTCCCGACGTGGTGCCGAAAGCCATTGTGCTGGCCCTGATCATCGGTGGCGCCATCTTCTTCATCGGAGCCTGGGTCAGCCAGGCCCTGTGGCCCACCCTCGACGGCTTCGAGGTCACCGACGACACGCTCCCGGAGATCGCGTACAAGGTCGGCGGCATGGTGTTCAAGGTGTTCTTCGTGTCGGCGGCGCTCGCGGCCGTCGTCGCCTCCAGCCTCGCGTCGCATGCCAGCGTGTCCCGGATGATCTACGTCATGGGCCGAAATGGCAAGGGGCGCTTCTCCCGATTCCTCTCGCATGTGCATCCGCGCTTCTTCACCCCGGCGCATGCGGTGGTCATCGTCGGTGTCGTGTCGCTGCTCGCAGTGAAGTTCACCCTCGAGTTCGTGTCGTCGATGATCAACTTCGGTGCGCTGATTGCATTCACCGTGGTCAACCTGACCGTCATCATCTATTTCGCCCTGCGGCTCAAGCAACGTCGGACGCCGAAAGAGATCGCCACCAACATCGTGCTGCCGGCCATCGGCATGCTCCTGACCGGTGTGCTGTGGATCAATCTGCACTTCGACGCACTGCTCTACGGCGCGATCTGGCTGGCTGTCGGCATCGTCGTGCTGCTGGTGATCACCCGCGGGTTCCGGGAACCGCTGACCATGCGGATCGAGGAAGAGACCTTGGCCGAGGAGGGAACTCCAGTGCGGCACATCCAGCATGGTGCGGAATGACCGATCCCGGCGAAGGCGAACCTGAACGGAGACAACCGATGAAGCTGATGGTGGCCTACGTGGCGACGCCGGGCGGCGCCGACGCGGTGGCGCTCGGCGTGCGACTCGCCCGCACCCTCGACGCCGAGCTCGAAATCTGCGTCGTAATGAAGCGGGAACCGGCCGATACGGTCGCCCCGATGGAGTTCTTCTCCGAGGAACTCACCGCCCATGCGAACGAATGGGTCGCCGAGGCGTTGGCCGAGGTGCCCGAAGACGTGACGGCCACCGCGCATGTGGCCGTTCATGATTCAATCGCCGGTGGGCTGATCGAGGAATGCGGTCGGACCGACGCGGTTGCGTTGATCGTCGGCGGCAGTGGTGGCGGACTCATGGGTGGCCTGAGCCTGGGGTCGGTGGTCAACGAACTCCTGCACTCATCCCCGGTACCGGTCTTGTTGGCGCCGGGCGGGATTCGGCATTCGTCGGTAGCGACAGTCACCGGAATAACCTGTGCCGTCGGCGAACTGCCGGGTGCTCGGGCGCTTCTCGACACCGCCGCTCGGGCATGTGCCCGGGGACGGTTGCCGTTGCGGGTGGTGTCGTTGGTCGCCGTGGACGCTGATCGCCGGCGGGGTGATCAGACGGAGGTTCGCGAACGCGCCCGCGCACATGCCGAGAAGGCGATGAAGCTGGTGGAGGCCGAAGTCCCCGATACGGTGTCAGTCACCACCGCGGTGGCGGAAGGACGGACCATCGAGGATGCGGTGAACGCCCTCGAGTGGCGCGACGGCGAGATCATCCTGGTGGGATCGAGCCGTCTCGCGGCCCCGCAACGTTTGTTCCTCGGCTCCACCGCCGCGAAGATGATGCGCGTGCTGGCGGTGCCGATGGCGGTTGTGCCGAAGGATATGGGGCGCTGACCCATTGCCGATGGTGCTCCTGACGATGAGGAGTCTGGCAGACGCAACACCTTTCGCCATCCACAAGTGCCGCGTCAACGTCTTCTGACCACAGGCGTTGTGTTGTCTACGGGGTGTGCCTACCCGACCACAGCACCGGATCTTCCTGTGCCGAAGGCAGTTCCAATCCAAGTTCGGCCAGATGAGGCAGGACGCGATCGAGGGCGGAGTTCAGATCGGCCAGCCGCCGGTCGTCGAGGGCGTCGAAGACCAGCCGACGCGCCTCGTCGGCGTGCCGCGGGGCGGCAGTCCGCACGATATCCATACCGGCCTCGGTCAGACGGACCGACACCGCGCGGCGATCTGCCTCATCGACACTCTTGACTCGCGCCACCCATCCGCGACGCTCCATCGTGGTCACCGCGTGCGAGAGACGACTCTGCTCGGCGTGGGAAAGCACCGCGAGGCGCCGCATCCCCAGGGTCCGTTGGGGTGCCTCCGACAGTCGGAACAGGACCATGTACTGCGAATGAGTGAGCCCGCTGTCGGCCCGTAGCTGGGTGTCGAGTGCGTCGTCGAGCAACATCGACACGGTGAGCAAGCCACGGAAGGCCCGCTGTTGATCCGGTGTCAGCGCCACCTGGCCAGAGTATCAAGTTATTGAACTTTCATGAAAATGGTCGTATTCTGGTTCGCGGAGCATGAAAGTTCATGCACATGCAGCGACGACGAAGGACTCTCGATGTATTCTCAGACCCCGGCCACCGTCATGCCGATGGCGTTCATCGGTCACGGCAGTCCGATGAACGCCATCGAACGCAACGACTACACCCATGCATGGGAACGGTTCGGCAAGTCGGTACCCCGGCCCCGCGCCATCCTGATGATCAGCGCGCACTGGTACATCAATGCGACCGCGGTCACCGCGATGGCCGCGCCCCGCACCATCCACGACTTCTACGGATTTCCCCGTGAACTCTTCGAATTCGACTATCCGGCACCGGGTTTGCCAGACCTCGCGGCGGAGGTCGCGGAGACCGTCAAACCCACCTGGCTGGGCAGCGATCTCGACAGCTGGGGAATCGACCACGGTGCCTGGTCGGTGCTCGCGCACGCTTTCCCGGATGCCGACGTCCCGGTCGTGCAGCTGAGCATCAACGGTGAGCGTGACCTCGAGTACCACTTCGACCTCGGGGCTCGTCTGGCGCCGCTGCGCGAATCCGGTGTGTTGATCGTGGGCAGCGGCAACATCGTCCACAATCTACGAGCCATCGACCCGGCGCAACCGAGCAGTGGGTTCACCTGGGCGCAGCGCTTCGACGACGACGCCCGCGCGTTGATGATCGACAATCCGGCCGATTACGTGTCGCTGGCCGGCCACCCTGACTACGCGAAAGCCGTTCCGACGCCGGATCATTTCCTGCCGTCGGTCTATCTGGCGGGAATGCTGGCAGCGACGCGGACCGCGGCACCCGACGTGCTCGTGGACGGCTGCTCGTTCGGGTCGTTGTCGATGACGTCCTACGCGGTGGGCGCTGACACCGCGATGCCCGCCACTACCTGAAGATCGGGTGTACGCGGGGTTCGATCGTGCGTGGTCGACTGCGCAGGTGGATTCGCGGTTCTACCCAACTGATGCGGTGCGGCCGTCGGTGTTCCGGTGCACCGGGCATCCGGGAGCGAAGGTGCCCAGCTTGTCGACGTCGAAGCCGTTGGGGTAACTGCGGATTCGTGGCATGTCGCGGACCAGGCGAGGTTTGCGTCGGGACGGGAGAACGGCGACCACTCGGGCGCGCGCCTTGAGACCGGCGATCGACGCCCATCGCGCGAACCGTCCGGGTTTGCGGTAGTGAAATGCGTTGAGTAGCGGCGGGTCCATCAACGATCGGCTGAAGATGTCGATCACCGGTGCCACCGGCCCGGGGTAGAAGGTCGTCATCAGGTGCAGCGTGGAGTCGGCGACTCGGCGGGCGCCCTCGTCGTAGGCAAAGTTGGCCTGTTCGTAGTCGTCCATGAACCGGGCGAAGGCTTCATAGGTCTCCGGGATGTCCGTGATGCCCATGTGCTTGCCGAGCATCTGGTAGTAGCGCACCGACGCGCGAACCTCCTCGTATGACATTCGGCGCCAGCCGAAGTCGTCGATCCACCGTTTGGGGACCACCACAAAGGTACTCAGCACGTAGCGCATGTCGTCGTTGCTGATGTCGTACATGCGGTGCATTTGATTGATCCGGCGCACGGCTGACCGTCCCTGCGGGCTGGAAATGCCCTCGAGGAGCGGGATTTCCAAGAGCAGGCCGGTGTCGTCGTAGCGCTTCTGCACGCGGCCGGTGAACTCGCCGGTCGCGTCGAGCAGTCGACCGATGCTCGGCACCGCATAGGTGCGGAACAGGGCGAAGCTCAGTGATTGGTTCATATCCCACGGGAAGTCGTAGGTGACCAGGTTGCGGTAGATCACCTCGAAATCGGTGTCAGGGTCGAGTCCACTGTTGCGATCGATGCTGTACATGCGCCCTCCTCGGTGCGATCTAGATCGACTGTAAGTGGACTTACACTTTTGTGCAAGGGGTCACACCCGGCAGTGGTGTGGTGCCTGGTCAGGCGTCGGGGGAGGCGGGTGCGCCGAGCTCGTCGAGCGGCCCGACGACGCTCTCGACGAAGGTGCGAAAGCCCAGGTCAAGAGCTTCGTAGGAGCGCAGGGTGCCGCTCTCGTAGCCGACCAGCAGGTACATCGAGATCGTCGCGTAGAGCTCGGCGCGTGGGTCGTCGCCGAGGATGTCGCGGTAGGTCTCGGCGATGAAATCCCGGCGTTCCAGGTCGACGGCCTGCTGATGTGCCCGCACCTCGGCATCCTGGGCGGCCCAGATGCGGATCGCGGATTCGGAATCGTGGGGCAGGGTCAGGCCGATGTCCATCAACACCTTGATCCGGTCACCGGGGTCCGTCACCTTGCGGGCCTCGGCGATCGGGCGCTGACTCTTCTCCGCACGCCAATAGGCGATGAGTGCCGAGGTGAACTCGGCCCAGTTCTCGAAGGCGTGATAAAAGCTGCCGGTGGTCGCGTCGGCCCGGGCGCAGACCGCGGCCAGCTTGAGCGCGCCGTACCCGTCCTGGGCCAGAACGGTCAGACCGGCCTCGAGGAACCGCACACGCGCATGCCGTGTCGGTGTGGATCTGCGTTCCCGCGCCATGGTTGGTCATCGTAGTGGCCCGGCGTGGCAGCCGGAGCAGGGATGGGTGGGTCGGTCACACCAACGGTCGACCCAACCGGAAGCGGATGCGGGTGTCGAGGAGTAGGGCGCGAAAGCCCAACTGGGAGAGGAACAGTGGCAGCCGTCGTTCCCGGTCGACCAATCGCCCGACGTAGCCGTCGAACCAGTGCTGATCGTCGTCGGACCACTCGACGCCGAGTGCATCCCGAAACGGTTGGGGCAGATAGCCTATGGTGCGGCGATACTTGACCGCGCCGTACTTCTCCTGCATGCGCGGCGACGCGTAGCCGAAGTGGGCGATGTTGAGCAGGAACTCCCGAATCTCATCGCTGATCTCGATGCGCGCCACCTGGTCGTCCCAATAGGCGGTGAAGTCGTCGCGGGTCGCCGGCCACATCTCGGCGGGCATCTGAAGTATTGTGCCACAAACCATTCCCTGCCGATAGAACTCCTCACGAGCCGCTCCGCGCAGGGGGCCGTGGACGCGTTCGTAGATGTCCTCCCACCCCATGTACAGGCATGCGGCGACCCAGAGTTGGAGGTCGGTGCGCATGGCGTTGTAGGCGACCGGACTGTCGTCGTCGGAACGAACCTGCACGTGCTGACGGTTGACCGCTTGGCGGAACCGGCGACGATCATCAGCGTTGCCCATCGCGGCAACCGCCAGATACGACGCGGTCGTCCGAGCCCGCTTGACCGGATGCAGATCCAGCCGGCCGCTGTCGACGGTACTGCGCGCAACGCCGTACCCCACAGCGGGATTGGCGAGCTGCATGATCACATTCGTGGTGCTCATCGTGGTGCCCATGGAGAGCAGCGACTTCGCGAAGAAGCTGCTGTCGATGTGGTCGAGGTCGGTGCGGGACATACGTCGAGCGGTGGTCATGGTCGTCTCCGTCGTGGAGCGGGCGGGCTTGCCGTCAATCTGAATACGGGCGTATTCAGATTGCGGTTCAGTTAAGCATGACCTTTGGTGTCGCGCTTGTCAACGGTCCATCAATCCGCCGGGTGTGGCATCTCCGCGTCAGTAACAGGTCGTGCGAGCGGTCAGCGTGCCGCTGCCAGTTCGAGAATGCTGATCTCCGGCGGCGCGGCAACCCGCACCGGCGGTCCCCACGCCCCGGCGCCGCGGGTGGTGTAGATCGTCGTGTTGCCGATGTGATCGAGTCCTTCGACGGTTGGCTGTTGCAGCGGCACGAGATAGCGCAGCGGCCAGATTTGTCCGGCGTGGGTGTGCCCCGACATCTGGAAGTCGACGCCGGCATCCGACGCACCTTCGGCCTGGAGGGGTTCGTGCGCGGCCAGCATCACGAACCGGGTCGGGTCCCGCCCGGCGAGCGCCTTGGCGAGATCGGGTGCATAGGGTTCCGGCGCGGTGCGGTCCTGAATGCCGGTCAGGTCGATGGTCGAGCCGTTGCGCTGGAGTGCGACACGCTCGTTGAGCAACGGCCGGATCCCGAGTTCCCGCCAGCGATCGAACCAGTGCCCGCCGTCGTCGGCGTAGAACTCGTGGTTGCCGCTGACGGCGAACACCCCGAGGGGTGCGGATAACCCGCGCAGTGGCTCGAGATCGTCTCCAACGAGCGCGACTGTTCCGTCGATCAGGTCGCCGGGCAGCACGATCAGGTCGGGGGACTGGGCCATCACCGTATTGACGACGTCTTGGGTGAACCCGCGGTCGCGTACGGGGCCGACGTGGAGGTCGGAGATCACCGCGACGCGCATACCGTCGAAACCCTCTGGGAGGCGGTCGAACTGAACCTGACTGGTGGTCACCTTCGGGTCGGCTGCTTCGGTCAGTCCGTAGCCGACTGTACCGAGCGAACCGACCACCAGGATGGCGGTCGATACCCGTAGTGCGGCCAGTCGCCGCCGCGCGAACACCGCGTCATCGGAGGGCCGGAGTCGATGCACCAGCCGCGCGATCAACGACGCGCCGCCGATCAGGATGATGCCGAGCGAGAGATAGAGGCCGACCGCCATCCACGTCATGCCAATCGCGGCGGGGAACCGCGCCCACGCCGGATTCAGGAGGCTCCCCGACGCGAAGGCGATGAGTACCAGCGCCCAGAGCGCGATGAGGATGGCCGCACCGATCCATGACCACGGGCGCGGAATCGCCGTCGCCCGGATCAGCCGTCGGTAGAACCAGAAGGTGATCAGGCCGAGGACGAGGGCGGGGACGACGGCAAACACATGCTCCACGATAGGCGGCGTCGGGCGGGGATCAGTGATCGGACGGCGACCGGATTGGTCGGCGCCGGCGCCGCGTGATCAGTGCACCTACCGCGACCGCCACCCAGACCGCGGCGATCGCCAGGGCCAGCCCCAGACCGAACGGGCGGTCGAGGATGGTGGCGTTGTCGGGTCGTTCGCCTGCCGGCCGCGGCAGTAGGACGGGCAACGACAACAACACCAGGACCACGGTGTACGCGATGCCGATGAGGATCGGGCGGGCCCAGCGTGGTGGCAGGATGCGTCGGATCGCTTGGGAAGCGACGAGTCCCGCGGGCGCGAACAGTGCGTCGTGGACGGCGAGACCGAGCACGAGCCAGATCGCGACGGACACGAGGTCGGCGATCGAGAAATGCAGGATCATCCAGGCGCCGTAGCCGCACGCGATGACCCCGGCGGCGATGAGCAGGACGCGAACGGTGCGCATCATCAGAGCACCTCTATCCGGCTGACCCACTTGGTCTGCATCACCCCGGGCAGATTCGGTGCGATCAACCGACACGGATACCCGTGGTCCAGATCGAGCTCGGAACCGTTGAGCTCCAACGCGAGCAGCGTGAGTGGATCGGTCGACTGCGCGGCGGGGAGCTGACTGATCGCGTACAGGCCGCGTTCCAGCGAGATCACCCTGATGCCGTCCTCTCCCGAATCTCCCACCAGAGCAGCGAGATCCCGAATGCGGACACCGGACCAGGCGGCGCCGACACTCCATCCCTCGACGCACGCGATGGGTAGGTCGACGCCGTGCCGAGGCAACGCGCGCAGGTCGTCGAGCGTCAGCCGACGCGTGACGCGACGTCCGACCACCGTGAGTTGATAGCCCGGGTCGGCCGCCGTCCGGGTCACCCCGGCCGCTTGCGCGGTCCGATTGATCGGAAGTCCCTGCGGCCCAGTGCCACTGCGTGGCGCGAGGAAGGCGATCGGCCGCAGGAACGCCACGGTTTGCCCGGCGAACGCGAGCGCGGCCACTCCGGCGGCACCCCAGGTGAGGCGTAGCAGGGTGCGTCGCTCGATCCCCACCCGCGGTGGAGGTAGACGACGCAGTAACCTCTGTGCCGCATCCGGATTCGCGGCTGGGGGAGGGGTCGTCGGGCGTTGCAGAGCATCGCGGATGATCGGGAGCTTCACCGCCACGTGCACGGCCAGCGCGCCGATCACCACGTAGGCCATCGCGTAGTGAGTGGTGGTGAAGAAGAACTTCCACGGATACCACTGCGCGATGTTCAGCAGGCCGGTCAACAGTTGAAAGATGCTCGCCGACACCAGGACCGCTATCGACAGACGTTCCAATCCGCGCACCGGCGACCCGATCAGCGGCCGGTCGAAGAGCTTCGGGTACACCACCGCGAGTTTGGCGAGCAGCAGCGGTATCGACACCACGCCGGAGATGACATGTACGCCCTGGGTGACCCGATAGAGCCAGACGGGGTGAGCCACCCACGCAAACCACGTGGGCGGGTGTTGAATCCAGTGACTGAGCAGCCCAGTGGCGAAACAGATCCCGAACGTCACCGCCAGCGTCAGCCCGATCCGGGCGGTCACCCGGGAGTCCCGGATGCCGGCATCGGTGTCGGACGCGCTCGCGGTGTCGGTCATGGACGGACCAGCTCCGCGACGTGACGATCGGCCACCTGCCAGGTCGTGCCGACGATCAATCCGGACTCGTGGGCGATGTCCTCGATACCCAGGAGACCTACTCGTGCCCAGCCGAACCAGTCGCCGAGTCCGGCAACCGATTCCACTCGCACGGTGTCGTGTTCAACATGCTCGACGTCGGGATCGATCTCGACCAGAATCGAACCGCCACGACGAATGAGTCGACGCGCACGCTGGATCACGCGGAGCGGGTCGTCGCCGATCCCGATGTTGCCGTCGATGAGGAGTGCGGTGGACCAGTGTCCCTCCCGTGGTAACGGGTCGAAGATGTCGCGATGCAGTATTGCGGTGCCGTGGTGTTCGGCGATGGTCACGGCCACCTGGGACCGGTCGACACCGAGCGCGACCACGTTCCGGGCGGCGAGAGCACGCACGAGGCGTCCCGGGCCGCAACCGAGATCGATGGTGGCGCTGCGGCATCGGGCGACGACCTCGAGGTCGAAGGCACGCTCGGCGCCGGTATGGTCCTCGCCGCGCCAGCGCGCGAGGGGCAGCATGCGCACCGATCCGTCGGCGTGATGCAGCATGCAGCGGTCGGCGGCGAACACCGCATCGAACACATCGGTCATCCGGTGCGCCGTACTCATCGCAGCACCGTGGTTGCCGGGGCCAGCGCCGTTACCGCGCGCACGAATTCGCTGTCCGGGGCGCACAGCCGGGCGACGTCGTCGACGTCGCCGGGCAGATCGACGTCGGTCATGGTGGCCAGGTCATCCACCCGGAGCCCGGATCGGCGCAGCGCCGCGCGTGTCCGCCGACCCGTATCGGGTTGGGACATGGGCACGGTCGCCAGCGCGGCGGCGCCGCGGGCGCCCGTTGTGCCGAATGCCCACCAGCCGCCGTCGGCCGCATCGCCGAGGACACATCGTGGCGCGTCGGGGTCCAAGCGGTTCAGGGCCTCGTCGAGGTTGGTGGCGGTGATCTGGGGCGTATCCATCCCGATCTGCAATACCCGGTCGAATCCCATTGCCGCAGCGTCGGAATGGGCGTTGGCAAGGCGGGCGCCGAAACCGCCGCCACGCTGTCCGATGGTCACACATCGCGACAGTAGCGAACCAAGCTCGTCAGCGCGTTCGGCCCCGGTGAGATCACCGGTGTAGCTGACGATCACCTCGGTGTGCGGTACACGCAGTGCGGCGGTGACGGTGTCGATGAGTGCCGCGGCCGCCAGGCGCGCCGCGCCGCGCGGACCGAACCGGGGTGCGAGGCGGGTCTTGGCCAGGCCGGCGACCGGCGCCTTGGCGATGATCAGGATGGCTCTCGTCACGATAGCGCCGCCACGAAATCGCGTGCGGCGCGGTAGGACCCGGCCAGGGACCCGGACACCTTGGACTGGCCCGCGGTGCGCGGGGAGTACCGCACGTCGCATTCGACCACCGACAGCCGCCGTTCGGCGGCACGCACCAGCAGTTCCACCGGGTACCCGGACTCCGGGTCGAGACGCCCCAGCTCGAGCAGGGTCGATCGGGCGGCGACACGCACCGGGCCGATGTCGTGCACCGGTAGGCCGTGCCGGTGGCGCAGATACCATGCCGTACCCAGGGATCCGAGGCGCGCATGCACCGGCCAGCTCCGCACCGATACCGGGCGTCGTCGGCCCACGACGAGATCGGCGCCCTTGTCGAGGTGAGCGAGGAGGGTCGGCAACTCGGCGGGGTCGAGGGAGCCATCACCATCGACGGTGCAGATGACGTCGGCGGTACTGGCGGCGATGCCCGCGATCACCGCGGCGCCGTACCCGGGGCGCGGCTCGTCGATGACGCGTGCACCCGACGCGGCCGCGACCTCACCGGTGCCGTCGATGGAGCCGTTGTCGACCACGATGCACTCCATGCCTGCCGGCACGCGGGAGACCACCGCGGCGATGGACCCGGCTTCGTCGCGGCACGGGATCACCACCGAAACATGTTTGGCTGTCATGATTTCCGACGCTAGGCGCCGATCCGCTGTTCGGGAAGGCATGCGGCGGTGACGGAAGTGTGACGTCCCGGTCATATCCATCGATGTGGGCACCGATCCGCAATACCGTTGGGGCGTGGACAAAACTGTGCCGATTGCCGATCCGGTGGATGTGCCGGACACCGTCGACGACCCCGGGGAGACCGGGCCCACGGTCCGGCGCGACGTCGTGTGCGTCCTGATCGCCGCAGGCCTCGTCGCGACGGCCGCGTTGGTCCCGCTCGTGCTCGTCCCGTCGCTGAAGGGCACCATCTTCGCGCAGGCTCCTCCGCTGTTCGCGCACTGGCTGCCGCATCTCGGCATCGGCACTGCGCCGGCGATCCTCATCGTGATCGCGGTGGTGGCGTGGCTGCCCTCAAATGCGCACACGTTGGGCTGGAACCGGTTGTTGCTTGTCGGGTGGGCGACGGCGGCGGCGTGGACGGTCAGCCTCGCGTTGGTCGACGGCTGGCAGCGCGGTGTCGCCGGCCGACTCGAGCGTCCGGACGAATACCTCTCGGCGGTGCCCGGCGTCCGGGCGATCGGGCCGATGCTGCACGACTTCGCCCGACGAATCCCCGATTACCAACCGGATTCGTGGACGACGCATGTGTCCGGCCACCCGCCGGGTGCGCTGCTGACGTTCGTCTGGCTCGACCGGATCGGATTGGGCGGTGGCGGCTGGGCCGCCGCATGGGTGGTGCTTGTGGGGACCAGTGCGGTCGCCGCGGTGCTGATCACGGTGCGGCGCATCGGGTCGGAAGAGTGGGCGCGGCGGTGTCTACCGTTCCTGGTGCTGTTCCCCGGCTGGGTGTGGGTGGGGGTGTCCGGTGACGGCTACTTCATGGGAGTCGCCGCCTGGGGTGTGGCGCTCCTGGCGATCGCCGCGACCACCCGCCACACGGTGTCGATCCTGACCGCCCTCGCCGCGGGAGTACTGTTCGGCTTCGCCATCTTCCTCAACTACGGACTCGTCCTCATCGGCGCCGTCGCGCTCGCCGTGCTCATCGCGGCCCGCACCGCACGACCGTTGCCGGTCGCCGTGATCGGTGCGCTGGCGGTGGTCGCCGCGTTCCGGCTCGCCGGGTTCTGGTGGTTCGACGGCTATCACGCGGTGGTGGTGCGCTACTACCAGGGCATCGCCAGCGAGCGGCCCTTCGCGTACTGGGGGTGGGCGAACCTCGCCGCCGTCGCGATCGCCGTGGGTCCCGCCACGATCGCCGGGCTCGGCCGGCTCGGGCAGCGCGACATCTGGCGACACGGCCCCGCGCTCCTGGTCATCGGCGGGCTGGCCGCGATGCTCGCCGCCGACCTCAGTGCCCTGAGCAAGGCCGAGACCGAACGCATCTGGCTGCCGTTCTCGCTCTGGCTGATCGTGGCCACCGGCCTACTGCCCCGCCGCCACGTCCGGGTCTGGCTGGTCGCGCAGGCCGCGGTCGCGCTCGCCGTCAACCATTTGTTGTTAACCTACTGGTGACGCGAAAGTTGATGATCGATGCGGATTCTCGTGGCCGACGACGACCCCGTCGTTGCTGATGTGGTCAGACGGTACCTGGAGCGCGACGGCATGACGGTGCTGCTGGCCGGCACCGGCGCCGCCGCGTTGTCCATCGTCGCAGAGGGCGCCGTGGACCTGGCCATCCTTGACGTGATGATGCCCGAGGGAGACGGCATCTCGGTGTGCCAGACAATTCGTCACGGCCCGCGACCCGACCTGCCGATCATCATGCTGACCGCACTCGGCGAAGCCGAGGACCGGGTCGCCGGACTGGAATCGGGCGCCGACGACTATGTCGCGAAACCGTTCAGCCCGAAGGAACTCAGCCTGCGGGTGCGCTCGGTGTTGCGGCGCGCCCAGGCCACTCCGGCCGAGGGCGCGGTCACCGAACTGGCCGACGGTGGCATCCGGGTCAATCTCGCCGGCGACGCGGTGCACGTCGATGGCACCCCGGTGTCGACCACGAAACGGGAGTTCGACCTGCTCGTCTTCCTCATCCGCAACCCCGACACCGTCTTCACCCGGGAGGAATTGCTCGAGCGGGTGTGGGGGTGGAACTTCGGTGACGTATCGACGGTGACGGTGCACGTGAAACGGTTACGCGCGAAGCTCGGCGATGCCACTCGGATCGAAACGGTGTGGGGTCGCGGCTACCGGTGGACGCCGGCCGATGCGACCCGGGAGGAGACCCGGTGACCGCGAGCACCGCGCACATCCTGCTGGTCGCCGTCGCCATGACGGCACCGATCATGCTCCTCGGCACCGCGCTGTTGTTCCTGATGCGTGGGATGTCGTTGCGCGCCAACATGGTCGTCATCGTGCTGCTCCCGTTGGTGGCCACCTTCGTCGGGGTCCTCGGCGTCAGCGGATTCATGTTCACCGGGGACATCACCAAGATCGCGACGGTGCTCGCGGCGGTCGCACTGGTCACTGCGCCGGCCGCCCTCTATCTCAGCCGCGCGCAAGCGAAACGCACTGTGTGGGAACGTCAGATGCGCGATCAGGAGCGGGCCGCCGAACGGTCCCGCCGCGAACTCATCGCCTGGGTGAGTCACGATCTGCGCACCCCCCTCGCCGACATCAAGGCGTTGGCCGAAGCACTCGGCGACAGTGTGGTGACCTCACCCGACGAGGTGGTGGATTTCGCGCGCGAGATCGACGTCAACACCGTCCGGCTATCGCAGATGGTCGACGACCTGTTCGAGATGTCGCGTATCCATTCCGGTGCTCTCCGTCTCGATTTCGAGCCGTTGGACGTCCGCGAGGTCGTCGACGAGGTGGCCGGCGCGCTGACTGCCGCGGCCCGCCGCGCCGAGGTATGCCTCGACGTCGACCTGCCGCCGACTGCCGTGCCGGTCGTTGCCAGTTCGACGGCCCTGTCGCGGGTACTGACGAATCTCGTGGTGAACGCCATCGCGCACACCCCGCACGGCGGATCGGTCCGCATTCAGGTCGCATCCGGCGGCACCGACGTCACGATCGGCGTGACCGACACCGGCGGCGGCATCGCCGAGGAGGACCTGCCGCGCATCTTCGAGATGGCCTACCGCGGCACCGCCGCCCGGACACCGGTCAACAGCGCCGGACTTCCCGTCGGTTCCGGGATGGGACTGGCGATCGCCCAGGGTCTCGTCGCCGCCCACGACGGGCTCATCGTCGCATCGAACACCGACGCGGGCAGTCGATTCGAGGTGACCCTGCCCGGCGGCACGGCGCGTCCGAAAGCCGCGTCGGTGACCCGGTCAGCCGACACCCACCGACGGCCGTAGACGAGCGTCGGCGAACTCGCGCAGACCCTCTTCGGGTGAGATGCATGCGGCAAATCCGAGGGTGGCCCGTGCGCGTGCCGGGTCGGCGACGATGTGCCGGACATCGGCGGGGCGCACCTCGCCGGTGATGACCGGTACCGGGCCGCCGCGGTGCCCGGAGAGGATCGTCGCCACCTCGCCGACCGAAACAGGCTGTCCGGAACAGATATTGAGTGGTGTGAACTCCTGGCTCGGACGGGCGAGCAGCAGCTCGATCGCGGCCGCGTTGGCGGCCGCGACATCCGATACGTGCACGAAATCCCGCATCTGTCCGCCGTCCTCGAACACCATCGGGGCCAGTCCGCGCTCGAGTCTCGAGCGGAAGATCGACGCCACCCCGGCATAGGGTGTGTCGCGCGGCATGCCGGGGCCGTACACGTTGTGATACCGCAGGGCGATCGCCGATCCGCCGGTGGTGATGGACCAGGCGCGAACGTAATTCTCCTGCGCCACTTTGCTTGCCGCATAGATGCTGGTCGGGGTCAGGGGTGCGTCCTCGGTGGTCAACGCCCACGACGTCGGACGGCCGTCGGGGAGGTGCGGCTCATAGTCGCCGGCATCAAGATCGGCACGCCGACGGGCCGGCGGGTAGGTCACGAGTTCGCCACCCGGACCACGCAATGCGCCGTGGCCGTAGACCACCATGGATGATGCCAGCACCAGCCGCCGACATCCGGTGCGGTCCATGGCGGCAAGCAGGGTGGCGGTGCCCAGGTCGTTGTGTCCGGCATAAAGCGGTGCGTCGGACATGTCGGTGCCCATGCCGACCATCGCGGCCTGGTGGCACACGACGTCGATGCCGGCCAACATGTCGGTCAGCGCATCGAGATCGCGAACGTCGATCCGTCGGATACCGCGTGGCGCCGCGCCGGACGAGTGTGCCTGCGGAATAAGCGCGTCCACCGCAACGACATCGACCCCTCGGCGGGCGAGCAGCTCTCGGATCTGGGAGCCGATGAACCCGGCGGCACCGGTCAACAGCACGCGGGTCACGCGGGCACCCCGAGGAGGGCATCGACATCGTAGTCGGCCTGGGCGCAGTCACATGTGGTACCGGGGTCGATGTGGCCGACCGACTCCTCCAGTACCGCAATGAGTTCCGGTAGGTGACGGGCGAAGCGAGCGAACACCTCGTCGGCGGTGACGCCGTCGCCGCTCGCCACACCCGCGTCGAGATCGGTGACGAGACAGGCTGTCGCGTAACACATCTGCAGCTCGCGAGCGAGGACCGCCTCGGGATGTCCGGTCATGTTGATCAGCGACCACCCCTGCCGCGCATACCACTGACTTTCCGCCCGGGTGGAGAATCGCGGGCCGTCGATCACCACCATGGTGCCGCCGTCCTGGACGTCGGTGCCGCTTGCGGTCAACGCGGAACGCAAGCGGGCGCAATACGGATCCGCGAACGCGGTATGTACCGGGCCGGGCATGCCCGCGGCGAAACCGGTGCGATCGAAGTAGGTCTGGGCCCTCCCTGAGGTCCGGTCGACGAGTTGATCGGGGACCACGATGCTGCCGGGCGCGACGTCGGACCGCAGGCTGCCCACCGCCGACGCTGCGACGATCGCGCGGACACCGAGCGATCGTAGCGCCCACAGGTTCGCGCGGTAGGGGATTTCGTGCGGGAGGTACTCGTGGGCCGTTCCGTGCCGGGGCAGGAACACGATTCGCCGTCCGCTCACTGTCCCGACGGTCACCTCCGCCGACGGATCGCCGAATGGGGTGGTGACCGCGCGGGTGTCGAGGTCGGTGTCGGCCGCCGAATCGGCGAGCCAGCGGTAGAAGCCGGAGCCGCCGATGATGCCGATCGCGGCGTCCGAGGTGTGATTGTCGGTGAGCATGATTCGATCGTGGCCCGCTGTCGGCGCGCTGACCATGGTCTCGGCGACTTGGTCATACTTTCGTCACGGCTGCGGGTGATCCAAAAACGGACATTTCGGACCAGGTTGTCACTAGGCTGACCTCACCAGCACTGGAGGTACCGATGTCGCGACCGGAGAAGCCTGACCAGGAGGAGCGCCCGAGCCGGAGGGGTGACTTCGACGAGGTCGAGGAGCGTTCCGCGGGTGAGCGGGCCGAAGAAGTGGCGCCCCGTCAGCGAATGCGGCAACGGATCGGCCTGGTGGCGGGCGTGGTGCTGGCCGTCGTCGTGTATCTGGCGATGCCCGACGATGTCGACCACAGCGCACGGTTGACCGCGGCCACCGCGGTCCTGATGGGTCTGTGGTGGATGACCGAAGCCATCCCGATCCCGGCGACCGCGCTGCTGCCGTTGATCATCTTCCCGATCTTCGACTCCGACGTCGCGGTGAACGACGTCGGTGCCGCCTACGGCAACAGCATCATCTTTCTGTTCATGGGCGGCTTCCTCATCGCCCTCGCGATGCAACGATGGAATCTGCACCGCCGCATAGCGCTCGTCACCGTACGCGCCGTGGGAACCAAGCCGACGATGGTGGTCGCCGGTTTCATGATCGCCACCGGATTCCTGTCGATGTGGGTCTCCAACACGGCTACGGCCGTGATGATGATCCCGATCGGTGTGTCGGTCCTTGTCCTGGTTCTCGACATACACAACTCCGCCGGGCCCGAGGGCGAGGAGGCAGATGCGGAGACCATCACCGAAATCGTCGTCAAGAGCAATTTCGGCACCGCACTCATGTTGGGCATCGCCTACGCGGCGTCGATCGGCTCCCTGGGCACCATCATTGGCACCCCGCCGAACACCTTGCTCGTCGGCTACCTGGAGGAGCAGGGGATCACCATCGGTTTCCTCGAGTGGATGATCGCCGGCGTACCCCTCGCAGTGATCTTCTTGGTGATCACCTGGTACATCCTCACCCATGTGATGTTCAAGCCGGAGATCGACGACATTCCCGGCGGTCGGCAACTGATCTCCGACGAACTGACGTCACTGGGATCGATGTCGAAAGGTGAACGGAGAGTAGGCATCATCTTCGGTCTCGCCGCGCTGTCCTGGATCTGCGTGCCACTGATCTGGGACGACAATCCGCCGATCTCGGATACGGGGATCGCGATCACGGCTGCGGTGCTGCTGTTCCTGCTGCCGAGCGGGGTGACACCGGGTGTGCGGTTGCTCGACTGGGAGACGGCCGTCAAACTCCCGTGGGGTGTGCTGCTGCTGTTCGGCGGCGGACTCGCACTCTCGGCACAATTCGATTCCAGCGGACTGACCGACTGGATCGGTGAGGTGGCTGCCGGACTGGACTCGATTCCGGTGTGGCTGTTGGTGGTTGCCGCGGCCGCAGCCATCATCTTCCTGACCGAGATCACCAGCAACACCGCCACCGCGGCCACCTTCCTCCCGGTCGCGGGCGGCGTCGCGATGGGTATGAATCTGGATCCTCTGCTGTTGACCGTCCCGGTGGCGCTCGCCGCGACGTGTGCCTTCATGCTCCCGGTTGCGACGCCACCCAACGCAGTCGCGTTCGGCAGCGGGTACGTGACAATCGGTCAGATGGTCCGCGGTGGCGTGTGGCTCAATCTCATCGGCATCGTGCTCATCACCATCGCCACCTACACCGTGTTCGCATGGGCGCTCGGAATTACGCTGTGACACAACACTAGGAGAGCTCCGAGCGGAGAAGTTCAGCTCCAGCGGCGAGCGCGATCATCTTGTCTCGTGCGACGCGTCGAGGCAGCGGCGCCATCCCACAGTTGGTGCTGGGATAGAGCTTGCCTGGGTCGACAAAGGGGAGTGCGTTGCGCAGCGTGGTGGCGACCTCTTCGGGCGTCTCGATCGTTTCGCTCGCCACATCGATCGCTCCCAGCATGACCTTCTTGCCCCGAAGCAGTTCGGTGAGATCGACAGGCACCCGCGAATTGTGGCTCTCGAGCGACACGATGTCGATCGAGGACTGTTGCAGCAGTGGAAACGACTCCTCGTACTGGCGCCACTGGGCCCCGAGCGTTGCCTTCCAATCGGTGTTGGCCTTGATGCCGTAGCCGTAACAAATGTGCACGGCGGTTTCGCAGCCAAGCCCCTCGGTGGCGCGCTCGAGCGCCGCGACGCCCCAGTCCTTGAGTTCGTCGAAGAACACGTTGAACGCCGGCTCGTCGAACTGGATGATGTCGACGCCGGCTGCTTCGAGGTCTTTTGCTTCTTGGTTCAGGATCGTCGCGAACTCCCACGCAAGCTGCTCTCGACTCCTGTAGTGGTCGTCGTAGAGCGTGTCGATCATCGTCATCGGCCCGGGAAGAGCCCATTTGATCGGCTGGTCGGTCTCGGCGCGAAGGTGCTTCGCGTCCGCGGCAAAGACCGGATTCTCGCGGCTCACCGCGCCGACAACTGTGGGGACGCTCGCGTCATAGCGGTCGCGAATGCGCACGGTCTCACGTCGATCGAAGTCGACGCCGCTGAGGTGCTCGATGAACGTGGTCACGAAATGCTGACGCGTCTGTTCACCATCGCTGATGATGTCGAGCCCGGCGCGACGCTGCTCATGTGCTGCGAGCGTCTGGGCGTCGAGTTTCCCGTCGCGCAGCTCGTCGTCTCGCAACTTCCACGGTGACCACAGCTTCTCGGGCTCGCACAGCCATGACGGTTTGGGCAGGCTACCGACGATCGTGGTGGGCAGGAGTGTGTTCATCTCGGGTACCTTTCTCATCTCGCGCGGTCAGGCGGGTTGCTTGGTAGCCCACTGTTCAATAACGGCGCCATACGGTTTCATGAGATTGAGCTCGGTGAACTTTCCCTGCGTGGTCGCGAGCTGCGTGCGCTCGACACGGTCGTAGCTGACCTGCGGCAGTGAATAGTTGCCGTTGTCGAGACTCGGCTGGTAGACCTCCGACGCCGCAGTGTTCGCGTTGTAGATCTCTGGACGGTAGATCTTCTGAAACGTCTCCATCGTCGCGATCGTGCCCGCGAGTGCGAGGAACGAATAGTCGTTGAGCAAGTCGCCGCGGTGGTAGAAGGCCAGTGGGGCCACGGACCCCGCAGGCATGAAATAGCGAACGCGCAGACCCATCTTCCCGAAGTACTGATCGGTGAGTGACTCCTCATCTGCCACGTACTCGACCCCGAGAATCGGGTGCGTATTCGTGAGCCGACGGTACGTTCGCGACGTCGACACGCTGATGCAGATGACCGGCGGCTGCGAGAACCGTTCGCGATATTCGTCCGATTCCACAAAACGCTGAAAGACCTGCCCGTGCAGATCGCCGAAGTCGCTGGGGATTCCCGTCGCCTGGTGGCCCGGGAGGCGAACGCTGAAATCGTAGTCGCGGATGTAGGAGGAGAAGTTGTTTCCGACGATGCCATCCGTTCGGGCGCCCGTAGTGGTGTCGAGGATGTCGACGTCGAGCACTTCGATCACCGGAAACGCAGGGTCATCCGCGACCGACGCGAGATGCAGATCTACCGAGACGATGTCGAGTTCGAGTCGATAGCGGTCACCACGCGGATTGTCCCAGTGCACCAACTCGTTGACGCGGGTGTTCATCATCGTGACCGCGTTGCGCAGATTCTGTCGACGATCCTCGCCGCGTGCGAGATTCGCGAAGTTCGTCGTGCTACGCGAGTTGGTCGACGGGGTGTAGTCCTCGTCGAAGCGGGTCGTGCCAATGCGGAAAGCACATTCGTTCGTCATAGTGATCAGTTGCCCCAATCGCTTGCGCTGAGTGACGCGACGGGCACGCCGGCGCACGGTCCACTCTCTGGTGGTGGCCACTCTATGGAGAAACATCGCCATAGCCTAATTAGCATTTTTGATCGCTGAACATAGGCATTGGCTATGTCAGGAGGTCGACTCCGAACCCCTCGACGACGTCGCGCATCTCAGCGACGAATCGCTGAGCCTGGGCGGTCAACGAGACCGAGGCATGACCGATCCAGCCGATCTCGATGCGCTCGTCCACGTCGAGCGGAACGGCGACGATCGACGGATCCAGGTCGTCGGAGATGATGCCGGTCGAGATGGTGTACCCGCCAAGGCCGATCATGAGGTTGAAGATGGTTGCCCGATCGCTCACGCGGATGTCTTGCTTCGAGGACCGGGTAGAGAGGATTTCTTCGGCGAGGTAGAAGGAGTTGTTCGCACCTTGGTCGAACGTGAGCCGGGGCAGGTCTTCGAGATCGTTCAGTGTCACACTCTCTCGCCGTGCGAGGGGGTTGGTGCGGGCGATGAAGATATGCGGCGACGCCAGAAACAGTGGCGTGAAGGCCAGCCCGGCTTCACGGATCAGCTTGTTGATCACGTTGGCGTTGAACTCATTGCGATAGAGCACACCGATCTCGCTCCGCAAGGTGCGAACATCCTCGATGATGTCCCACGTCCGGGTCTCGCGAAGACTGAACGAATACTCCGCGGCCTCAGACGCTTTCACCATGCGGGCGAAGGCATCGACGACGAACGAGTAGTGCTGGGTCGATACGGCCAGGAGTCGACGCGAGGGCCCGCGGCCGAGGTACCGCTGTTCCAGGAGTTCGGATTGCTCGACCACCTGGCGCGCGTAGCCGAGGAACTCCGCTCCGTCTTCGGTGAGGGTCACTCCCCGGGTCGAACGCACGAAGAGTGTTCTTCCCAAACGGCTTTCGAGGTCCTTCAGTGCGGCGGACATGGTCGGTTGCGCGACGTAGAGCAGGTCTGCCGCGGCACTGATCGATCCCTCCGCCGCGACTTCCACGAAGTATCGCAACTGCTGCAGGGTGATTCCCCGCACCGCTCCCGCGACCTGCCGTGCCATGGCACGAGCCTATCGTGCGGTGGTCGTGGAGTTGGTCCTCGATCCGCGGCCAGGTTGCGAGCCGGTGGGATGCCTTCGTTCAACGCCGGCGTGGTGACCGGGCCGCGCGAGGAGATATATCGGCGGTGAGGTGGGCGGCTCAGCGTGCCGCCGCGCGGGTTGCCGCATCGAAGAGTGTCCAGAGTTCCCGTTTCTCGTCGTCGACGACGGCCCCCTCCCGGATCCGGACGAGTGCGGCGTCGAGAGCTGCGCGGAGGGTACCCGCCAGGATCGCCGGATCGAAGGTGCGGAACTGACCGGATCGCTGTCCGGCGGTGAGGATCTCGGTCACGTCATCCATCTCGGTCTGGTGCTCACCTTGTTTAGGCCGCGATTTCTCGGTGGTGCGGTAGATCGCTGACAGCGCTGTCATTTCGCCCGGATACCGGGCGTAGAAGTCGAGGCTGCCGGTGATGAACTCGCGCAGCGCATCTCGCGGCGACGGTGCCGTCTGGACACGGTCGGCGAGTGCACCGCGGGCGAGTTCGTACACGTGGCCCACGACGGCGTCGAGCAGTGAACTCCGGTCACGGAAATGATAGGTCACCACCCCGCGGGTGACGCCCGCCCGCTCGGCGATCTGCGAGATGCTCGCGCGCTCGGCACCGACCTCGGTGATCACCTCGATAGCGGTGTCGATGAGCTGGGTGCGCCGGGCGCGATGGATGTAGGTGTCGTTCTCGACGCGGGCGGATGGCACGAATCTCCTGTTCTGGGCGTAGTGATTTCGGGTCGGGCGATGTCATAGCCAGAAGTCGCACTGGTGGTCGGTGGAGTAGTCGACGTCGCGGGTGGCGGAGGTCCCGAACTGCAGTACGCGGGTGGTGTTCTCCGCGGTACGGGTCACCTGAGGTCCGTTCGGGATATCTGGTGTCCCGGTGCGCGCGAACGTGGTCCAGTAGTCGATCAGCTGATCGGCGATCTGTTGTTGTCGCGGCGAACTGAGGAGATCGTGTCCGCCGAGGTCGAAGTAGTACGGAGTGTCGGTGGCGTGGGCGGCGCCCTGCGGAATAGTGGTGATCTGGTTGACGTTCGGTGCGTTCGCGTCGGCGAATTCGTACACATAGGTGGGGGCTCGACGCGACATCACTCGCGCGCCGTCGAGCGTCGGGCACGACCACACGGCATCTGTGGTGACGGTCGACCACGCGATCCCCGGACTCGGGAAGTCACGCAGCGGGTAACGGGACAGCACCTCGGGTGCTCGTGGACCGAAGGCCGTCGTGACGAGTTGCGGATAGGTGAGGGCGGTGACCGCATCAGGTTGTACGGCGAGCAGACCCCCGACGAACGATCGTTGTTCGTCATGGTTTCCGCCGGTGATGACCGGAATCGATTGCTGTGCCCCCTGTCTCAACGCATCGGCGGGATCGGTCGGGAGGAGGTCGGTACCGTAGGTGAGTTGGTCGGAGAACTGGTCGTCGACCGTCAGGAGGCGGTCGACCGGCGCTTTCCGCAGGCAGTCGATCATCTCGGTGCCGCCGCAGCCGAGGCCTTCGGCCGCCGCGGTGCTGGTGGCGTGGTTGTCGGCGACCGAGGTGTACGGCGTGTGTGCGGGCACACCCGGATACAGTGCGCCGTCCGGCCAGTGCAGCATGCAGGACCCCGAGGCGAGGATGGCTTTGTCCAGCAACCCTTTCGACGCCGGCGAGGTGAGTGCCGCGCAAGCCGACATCGCGCCCGCCGACTCGCCGAACACGGTGACGTTGCCGGGATCTCCACCGAAGGCCGAGGCGTTGGCTTTGACCCAGTGGAGGCTCTGGATCTCGTCTGCCAGACCGAAATCACCGCCCCCGGTCATCCCGGGCAGGCCGAGATAACCGAACACGCCCAGACGGTAATTGATCGTCACGACGACGACGTGCCCGCGATCGGCGAGCCGCTGTGCGTCGTAAGCGCTTCCGGCGCCGCTCGTATACCCGCCGCCGTGCCACCACACCATCACCGGCAGTCGGGTGTCGGAGTTGTTCTGGCGGGGTGTGGTCACGTTGAGGGTCAGGCAGTCCTCCGACGGTGCGGGATGGTCGCCGGGCACCGGAAGACTCTGCGGGCACGGACTGCCTGCGTGGGTGCCGTCGACGACGGCGTCCGGTGTGGCGACGGCACGCGGCAGCGTCCACCGCTGCTCGCCGGTCGGCGGGTGTGCATAGGGGATGCCGAGGAACTGGCGCCCGCGCTCGGAGGTGATGCCGTGGACGTGGCCACTGGTGGTTGCCACGTCGATTGCGGTGGGATTCGTGTGCTGTTCGGGCGCCGTCGAGCAGCCGGCGATCGTAGCCACCGCCAGGATCACGCCCGCGAGCAGGCGTCGGGGTGCGTTGAGGTTTCTGAGTGTTGGCCTCATTATTCCCACTATAGGCGAAAATTTCTCACCTACGGGAAAAGAGCGGACGGGGCTGGTTATGCACCCGTCACTTCGGCACCTGCGCGTCGACGACGTCGCGGTAGCGCTGCAGGTAGAGGGGCCAACCGGCGTCGCCGCCGATGCCGTCACGCACCGACTCCCAGCCGGGACCATGCCGGTCGAGTTGGCGGTGCTCGAGTTCCACCCGGGTGGCCGAATCACCCTCGGGGACGAAGCGGATCTCGACCTCGCTCGTGCGGGCCGGATCGGATTCGATCTGCCAAGTGGGGCCGATATCCCAGCTGAAGACGATGCGATCAGGGCGGTCGAACACCAGGATGCGGGCCCATCGGCACTCGCTGCCGTCGATGCCGCGGTCGATGATCGCGCCGCCCTCGCGGGGTTCGAGGACGGTTTCGGCGATCGGCACATTCAGCAGGTTGTGTTCGGGTGGCTTGAAGTCTCCGAGACGCTCGGTGAATACGGCGAAAGCTTGTGCCGGCGGTACCGGCACCGTCGTCGATTGGCGAATTGTGGTGTCATCAGCGCTCATTGAGGGCTCTCCTTGTCCTCTGGGTTGGCCGGGTTCTCGCTGGCGGCAGCGGTGAATCCCGTCAGGGTGCGTCGCCAGAAGGTGTCGAGTTGATCCTTCAGTGCGGACAAGGCCGCGGCGTCGACCGAATAGATTCGACGGGTGCCACGCTCCTCGTCGACGACCACTCCGGCCTCTTTGAGCACCTTCAGATGCTGAGAGACCGCCGGACGGCTGATCGGGAGCCGGTCGGCGAGTTCGCCGACCGGTAGCGGGCTCTCGGCGAGGAGCGCAAGGATCTGCCGGCGTGATCCGTCGGTGAGCACATCCCAGGCGCCGTCCGCCCTTCCGTCAGTCGTCACGAACGGTAAGTCTTCACTTACCATGATGTGATGTCAAGTGCCTTTACCGATGGTCCGCGTCGGCCAAATCTGTGATCTATGTCACGTCTGTCCAGTAGACTTGAGCGAAATACACTCAACTCTGCTGGCGTTGCACCTCTCGAATGGCTCATACTTGAGCCTATTGGACTAAAGAGAGAAAGGTACACGCCAAGTGGACAGCTTCAACCCGACCACCAAGACACAGCAGGCATTGAGCACTGCCGTGCAGGCGGCGGCCGCTGCCGGCAACTCCGACGTGCGTCCGGCTCACATCCTGGTGGCCCTGCTCGATCAGTCCGATGGCATCGCCGCGCCGCTGCTCAAGGCGGTCGGGGTGAATCCGTCGACGGTTCGCGCACAGGCCCAGGCACTCGTGGATCGCGCGCCGACGGTCGCCAGCGCGAGCGCCCAACCACAGCTTTCCCGCGAGTCGATCGCGGCCATCACCGCAGCTCAGCAGCTGGCCGGTGAACTCAGCGACGAGTACGTCTCCACCGAGCACATCCTCGTCGGTCTCGCGACCGGAGATTCTGATACCGCCAAGCTGCTCGCCAACGTGGGGGCCACCCCGCAGGCGCTGCAGGAGGCGTTCGTCGCCGTGCGCGGCACCTCACGGGTGACCTCCGAAGACCCGGAGTCGACGTATCAGGCGCTGGAGAAGTACTCCACCGACCTCACCGCGGCGGCCCGTGAGGGCAAGCTTGATCCGGTGATCGGTCGTGACGCCGAGATTCGTCGTGTCGTGCAGGTGCTTTCGCGCCGGACCAAGAACAACCCGGTGCTCATCGGTGAGCCCGGTGTCGGCAAGACCGCGATCGTCGAAGGCCTCGCTCAGCGGATCATCGCCGGTGACGTGCCGGAGTCGTTGCGCAACAAGACGGTTGTGTCCCTGGACATGGGATCGATGGTCGCCGGTGCCAAGTACCGAGGCGAGTTCGAGGAGCGACTCAAGGCGGTTCTCGAGGAGATCAAGGGCTCGTCCGGTCAGATCATCACCTTTATCGATGAGCTGCACACCATCGTGGGGGCCGGCGCCACCGGCGATTCCGCGATGGACGCCGGCAACATGATCAAGCCGATGCTCGCCCGTGGTGAGCTGCGCCTGGTCGGTGCCACCACACTCGAGGAGTACCGCCAGTACATCGAGAAGGACGCCGCACTCGAGCGTCGCTTTCAGCAGGTGTACGTCGGAGAGCCGTCGGTGGAGGACACCATCGGCATCCTGCGTGGCCTCAAGGAGCGCTACGAGGTGCACCACGGCGTGCGCATCACCGACTCCGCATTGGTCTCGGCCGCAACACTTTCCGACCGCTACATCACCTCCCGCTTCCTGCCGGACAAGGCCATCGATCTTGTCGACGAGGCCGCGTCGCGGCTGCGGATGGAGATCGACTCGCGTCCCGAGGAGATCGATGAGGTCGAGCGGATCGTGCGTCGCCTCGAGGTCGAAGAGGTTGCGCTGCAGAAGGAGACCGACGCGGCGTCGAAGGAACGTCTCGAGAAGCTGCGCGGCGAACTGGCCGACCAGAAGGAAAAGCTCAACGAGCTCTCCGCCCGCTGGCAGTCGGAGAAGACCGCCATCGACGCGGTCCGCGACCTCAAGGAGGAGCTGGAAAAGCTTCGCGGAGAAGCTGATCGCGTGGAACGTGCCGGCGATCTGGGACGTGCCGCCGAACTGCGGTACGGCAAGATCCCGGGCCTGGAGAAGCAACTCGAGGCCGCGATCGAGAAGACCGGCACCGATCCTGGGCAGGACGTGATGCTGCAGGAGGAAGTCGGACCCGACGACGTCGCCCAGGTGGTGTCGGCGTGGACCGGAATCCCCGCGGGCCGCATGCTCGAAGGCGAGACCGCCAAGCTGCTGCGCATGGAAGATGAACTCGGACACCGAGTCATCGGACAGAGGGATGCGGTGCAGGCGGTGTCGGATGCGGTGCGTCGTGCACGCGCCGGTGTCGCCGACCCGAACCGGCCGCTCGGCTCGTTCATGTTCCTCGGCCCGACCGGCGTCGGCAAGACCGAGCTCGCCAAGGCGCTCGCCGAGTTCCTGTTCGACGACGAACGCGCCATGGTGCGGATCGACATGAGTGAGTACGGCGAAAAGCACAGCGTCGCACGACTCGTCGGTGCTCCTCCCGGTTACGTCGGATACGAGGCGGGTGGCCAGCTGACCGAGGCGGTGCGCCGTCGTCCGTACACGGTGGTGCTCTTCGATGAGATCGAGAAGGCCCACCCGGACGTGTTCGACGTGCTGCTGCAGGTGCTCGACGAAGGTCGACTCACCGACGGTCAGGGTCGCACGGTGGACTTCCGCAACACCATCCTCATCCTCACGTCCAACCTGGGCGCGGGCGGTGACAAGGATCAGGTGATGATGGCGGTTCGCAGTCGGTTCAAGCCGGAGTTCATCAACCGACTCGACGACGTCATCATCTTCGACGCGCTGAGCCCGGAGGAACTGGTGTCCATCGTCGATATCCAGTTGCGGCAGTTGGGCAAGCGCCTTGCGCAGCGTCGACTGGACCTGCGGGTGACGGCGAAGGCCAAGGAATGGCTGGCCGAGCGTGGCTTCGATCCGCTCTACGGCGCCCGCCCGCTACGGCGGCTGGTGCAGCAGGCGATCGGCGACCAACTCGCGAAGGCGTTGCTGGCCGGCGACATTCACGATGGCGACATCGTGCCGGTGAATGTGGGTGCCGACGGAGAATCGTTGGTGCTCGGCTGAGCTGACTGAGATCGGCCCCGTGAACGGGTGCCGAGGGGATATGCCCCTCGGATGCCCGTCACGGGGCTGATTTTCGTTGGTCGGCCACGTGCTCAGTAGTTCGGCCGGAAGGCGCCGATGAAGGTGATCGTGTTGCCGTCCGGATCGGTGATCGTGGACAACCGGACGCCCTTGTTTGCCTCCACGACGTCCCCGCTGGTCAATCCGCGTTGGGTGAGTTCGGCGAGGTGGGCGTCGAGATCGTCGACCGCGAAATTGAGGAGGGTCTGGCCCGCCCGGTCGGGATCATGGTGCACTTGGACCCAGCCGCGTTCGGCGACCTTCCATTCCACCAGCGTCGGCATGGGGTTGTTGGTGGCAGGCGTACCGAAAAGTCTCTGATACCACTTGTTTGCGGTATCGATATCGGTGACCGGTACGACGGCAAGCACGTGTGCGATGGCCATGGTGCGACTTCCTTTCCTTTCGCGTGTCCCATATTCAGACCGAATGTCGCGCGACAATTCATCGGTGCCGCAGCCCGCGTCGAGTCCGGGTCACAATCCTGCTGAGTAGTCTCGGGATCATGGTGAACGAATCGATGCAGGAAACGTGGGCCGACGCCGGCGTCGGATGGGTGGCCAATGAAGCGACCTTCGATCGGGTGTTTACTCCGTTTACCCAAGCCCTCATGGACCGCGCGGACATCGCCGCAGGGTCCAATGTACTGGATATCGGTTGCGGCTCAGGGACTTTGCTGAAGCAGGCAGAGGGCCGCGGTGCGACGGTCACCGGTGTGGACATCTCCGAGGCCATGGTGGAGGCGGCGCGCAAACGCGTGCCGGAGGCGACCGTGACGCTGGCCGACGCGCAGACCGCGACGCTTCAGGACGGATCAGCACCGCCGTTCGATCACATCATCTCGCGGTTCGGGGTCATGTTCTTCGACGACCCGGTCGCGGCCTTCACCAACATCAGGCGCTTCGTCGCACCGGGCGGGCGCTTGACCTTCGTGTGCTGGCGCGCCGGCGGCACCACGATGTTCACTCTCGGCACCAGTGTGCTGACCGACCGGCTGAGCGCGGTAGGCGCCACCAGCGATGCCAGTGCCCCCGGACCGCTCGCCTTCGGCGACGACGGCCGTATCACCCAAATCCTGTCCGACTCCGGCTGGACCGATATCAGCATCGAACCACTCGACGGTGAATGCGACTACAGCACCGAGACCAGCGATGGCGTCGAGGAACGCCTGTCGACGGTGTTCGCCACGAGCACCGGCCGCAACGCTCGCGTGGCGTTGTACCCGGAACTCGGCGAGGACGGTTGGGCAGCACTCGTCGACGAGGTGCGTGCCGACGTGCGTCGTCACCGGGTCGACGGGAAGGTGACCTTCGTCGGGGAAACCTGGCTGGTCACTGCGAGTTCTCCGAGCGTATGAACTAACGCGAGAGCCTCTGCACCGAAGTGGTGCAGAGGCTCTCATGCTGTAACGAGATGTCAGGCCGCGACGACCGCCGCATTCTGCGTCTCGTCACCCAACTCGTGCCGGCCCATGCGGATCATCGCAGTGATCACCAGGAACGCCAGGAACATGAACCCGGCACCGCAATAGAACGCGACATCGTAGCTGTGGATACTGGCTGCCATGAACGCCTCCGGATTCACCGGGACCGGTTGTCCGGTGGCCTGATCCAGCGTCATGGCACTGCGGTGGTCGTTGGAAAAGACCTGCGCCACAATCGTGCTCAGCAATGCGACGCCGACCGAGCCGCCGACCTGTTGCGAGGTGTTGACCAGGGCACTGGCTACGCCCGCGTCCTTCACGTCGATGCGGTGCAGTGCCACCGACTGCATCGAGACGAACACCAGACCCATGCCGAGCGCGATCAACAGCTCACTGGGCAGGATGTGTGTCAACCAGGTGGAGTCCGAATCCAGTTGTGCCAGATAGAGATAGCCGAGGATTCCGGCGGCGGTGCCGGTCATCATCAGCGGACGCGGTCCGAAGCGGGGCAGCAGCGAACTGGCGGCTCCGGCCGACACGATCAGCGCAGCCGGGAAGGGCAGGAACAGCACGCCTGCCCGCAACGGACTGTTGCCCAAGGTGTTCTGGAAGTAGTAGCTCAAGAACAGGAACATCGCGAACATGGCGGTCGGGATGATGAATGCCACCAGGTAGGCGCCGCCGCGGTTCAGGTCGCCGGGAATACGCAGAGGCAGCAGCGGATGGGTGCTGCGGTGTTCGATCACGACGAAGGTGGTCAGCAGCACGGCGGCGGCGACGAACAGCATGATCGTCGATGTTGCGCCCCAACCTGCTTCGGCCGCCCGAGTGAAGCCGTAGACGACGCTGACGAGACCGAGGGTAACGGTGATCGCGCCCGGCAGGTCGTAGCCGCCGGTCCGTGGGGTGGGCACGTCGCGGATCACCAGCGTCAGCGCTCCGATCGCGGCGATGATGGCGATCGGTGTGTTCACCAAAAGTGTCCAACGCCAAGAGAAGAACTCGGTGAGTGCGCCGCCGGCGATGAGGCCGATCGCGGCGCCGCCTCCGGACACCGCGCCGTAGACGGCGAAGGCGCGAGCGCGTTCGCGATGTTCGATGAAAGTGACCGTGATCAGCGAGAGGGCCGCGGGTGCGAGCATGGCCGCGAACACACCCTGCAGGGCACGGCCGGCAAAGAACGACATGTCGTTCCAGGCGAATCCGGCCATCGCCGAGGACGCGGCGAAGCCGATGAGCCCGATGAGGAACATGCGGCGGCGTCCGAGGTAGTCGGCCATGCGACCGCCGAGCAGCAGCAGCCCGCCGAACATCAAGGTGTAGGCCGTCAGCGCCCACTGCCGGTTGGCATCGGAGATGTGCAGGTCGGTCTGGGCGAACGGGAGAGCGATCGTGATGATGCTCGCGTCGAGCACCACCATCAGCTGGGCCAGGGCGATGACGCCCAGCGCCCACCAACGGCGAGAGCTCGGAGTAGATGAAGTGAGTTCGGGTTCGGGGAGATCTTGGGTGAGTTCGGTGTCCGATGTGGTCACGAGAGCCTCAATCCTCAGAGGTGGATTATCGGTGCTCGCCAATAATGGCAGACTCAGACAGAAGTCGTCAACAGACAAAATACTGAATCAGACAATTGGCGCTCACAGCAGAATTTTTGCGCCGAGCGAGTTACAATCACGGCGTGGGACTCGAGAAAGAAGAGACATGCCAGGTCAAAGGCGGTCTTCGGGAGCGGAAGAAGCTCCAGACACGTGATCGACTGATTTCGGCTGCTCTCGAACTGTGTGATTCGCAGGGATTCGACGCGACCACCGTCGAGCAGATCTCCGACGCGGCGGACATCTCGCCACGCACGTTCAACCGTTACTTCGCCACCAAAGAAGACGTCATCCTCGCCCCCGCCGAGGACATGATTGCCGCGATGGCTGCCGCGCTCGATGCGCAACCACGGACGGACAACGAGTTCCAGGCACTGGTCAACGCGCAGATGCAGATCTTGGGCGGGGAGTGCCCGACCGGGTCGGTGGATCTGTCCCGGTTCGAGACCATGAATCGGATCATCCAGTCCGCGCCCTCGGTGAGCGGTCGCAACACCGAACTCGCCGAGAGGAAGTACCGCAGCATCACCGACAAGGTCGCCGAGCGGATGGGGCTGCCCGCCGACGACCCGCAGGTCCGGGTGACGGTCGGGCTGTACATGTCGCTCGTGCACATCTCGATGGACGCCTGGCGATGCGGCCAATCATCCGGGGATGCGGCTGATTCCGCCGTCGCGGCGCAGACGCTGGCGGCGACCTACGAGACATTTCGTGAGGTCGTCAAGAACGTGTGACCGCGGCCTCGAACAACCACGACGTGACCAGGGCCCCAGGATCGACGACGCCACGAGCGTTCTCGCCGACATAGCTGGCGCGGCCCTTGGATGCGGTGGTGTCGCGGGTGGATTCGGCGCCCTGCGAG
This sequence comes from Gordonia sp. CPCC 205515, assembly GCF_048537925.1. Classification (NCBI taxonomy): domain Bacteria; kingdom Bacillati; phylum Actinomycetota; class Actinomycetes; order Mycobacteriales; family Gordoniaceae; genus Gordonia; species Gordonia sp. CPCC 205515. The sequence goes on from NZ_JBCLVJ010000020.1 coordinate 89,044, forward strand.
GCCTTGTCGGCCACCGCGTCGAGCGACTCGCCGGCCGCGAGGGCGTCGTTGGCCGGACTGAGCGCGTCGACCATCGTGTTGTCACCCACCTCGGCGCCGCCGAGATCGGTGATCTCGGCGAGCGCGGACGCCGTGCCGTCGCGTAGTGCCTCGGTGAAGGCGTCGTTCTCACCCAAAGCCGTTGCGAGATGCTGGAACAGGACACCCAAGATGGCGCCCGAGGTGCCGCCCGCCCGCACGAAGTAGGAGGTGCTCAGCGCGTGGAGGACGTCGGCCGTCGATCCGCGGAGCGGAGTGTCGAAGTGACCGAGCGCGGCCTGCATGTTGGTGCCGAAGTCGCCGTCGCCGGCCTGCTGATCGAGTTCGGTGAGGTCATCGATCGACCCCTGGACACGGTCGACAAACGCGGAGAGCCAGGGACTTTCATCGCCGTCATCGGCGGCGTCGTCAGGGGTGGCCAGGGTGGTATCGACCAGGGCTGCTGTGCGGGTCGGTGGTGGTGACCAGCCCGGGGCCGCGGTGGGCTCGTCGAGCAGCGAGAGGATCTCGTCGTCGGCGCGGACCAGCGTGATCGATATGCCGCTCATGTTCAGGGCGGTCACGAAGGTGCCGACCATCGGGCGGGCGATGGTGATGCCGCGCTCCTCGAGTACGGCGGCGACCTCCCCGAAAACCAGTGCTAGTTCCAGGGAGTGGGCCGCGCCGAGCCCGTTGACCAGGCAGATCACCTGTTCGTCGCGGGTCAGCGACAGCGATTCGATGATCGGGTCGAGCATGCGCGGAACCAGTTGGCGCGCAGCGACTTTCTCGGTGCGGTCGATGCCGGCCTCGCCGTGGATACCGACGCCGAACTCCATCTGACCCGGTTCGAGTTCGAAGGTCGGTCCATCGGCGCCGGGCACCGTGCACGCGTGGTAGGCGACCGCGAGGCTGCGGGCGTTGTCGGCGACGCGGCGTCCGATCTCCGCGACGGTGGCCAGGTCGTCGCCGCGGGCGGCCGCGGCACCACACACCTTCTCCACGATGATCGTCGTGCCGGTGCCGCGCCGACCCGGACCAGAATCCGACTCGGTGGCAACATCATCGGCGACCAGCACATGGTCGGTGTCAACGTCGTCGCGCAGCATGTGACGGGCGATCCGGAAGTTCATCACGTCGCCGGTGTAGTTCTTGACGATGTGCAGCACCCCGGATCCGCGATCGGCCCACCGGGTGGCGCCGGCGATCTGCAGGGCATTCGGCGAAGTGAACACGAGTCCGGGGCATGCGGCGTCGAGCATCCCCTCGCCGATCATCGCGGCATGCATGGGTTCATGTCCGGAACCGCCGCCGGACACCAGGGCGACCCGTTGGTCGTCACCGCGGTCGGCGCGGTAGAGGAAACCGGGATCGCGTTGCCAGGCGATGTCGGGGTGGGCGGCGACGAACCCGGCGAGGGCGTCGCTGAGGAAGGTGTCGGGCGAGTTCAGGACGTAGTCGTGGGCGCTCACCGGATCCACGGTAGCCGGGAAAGAACGGTTCGACGATCAGCCGCCCGTGCCCACCACGATATGCGCGGACATCGGCACGTCGAGCGAGCCGTCGGAGTTCCGGTACTGCTCGGTGAGTCCGGTGACGGTGTGCCGCAACGCCGATGCCTGCTCGGCGGTCATTGCGCGTTGCGCGGCGGCCAGGGGCGGGGCGAGGCTCAGTGCCATCGTGACGTGTTCTTCGGTGTCTCGGTAATGTCGTGTTGCGCTGAGTGTTTCGACGTCCACATCGAGGAATCCGGCCTCGGTGAAGCGGCGGCGCAGATCGTCGGGGTCGGGTAGGGAGAAGGGATCGCCGGGGTGAATCGGTGGGCCGCCGCTGACCAGTCCCAGCGACATCGCGCTCATGCCGACGGTGGTCAGCCACGGATTCTCGGTGAACGGACCCCACGTGGTGGTGACGAAGCGTCCACCTGGCCGCAACACGCGGTGGATCGACCGTAGGGCACGATCGGGATCGGATGTCATCATCAAACCCATGCGGAAGACCACGGTGTCGAAGGTGTTCTCGGGAAACGGGAGGTCGTGCGCGTTGACGTCGCCGACCACGCGTGCGTTGGGTATGAGGGCAAGTCGGGTGCGCTGCACCTCGGTCATCGCGGGTGCGACGTCGGAGGCGGTGACGGTACCGTCGTGGCCGACCCACTCGGCGATCTGTACTGCGAGTTCGCCTGCGCCGGAACCCAGTTCGAGGACCGCGTGGCCATCCAGTGGCCCGGTTGCGGCGCGGATGCGGGCGGTCAGGTCGGAATCGCCGGCTTCGATCTCGGTAGCGAAACGTGACCAGCCGGATGCGACGTCATCCCAGAGTGCTGCCGCGGATTGGTGTGTGGTGGAAGTGTCCATGACGGAAACTCCGATACGGTAGAAGTGTATTGAATACATCGAAAGTGTACCGAAAGTGACTGACGCAGGTCAAGGGGTGCGTGGCTATCAATCGCCGCGCCGCGCCGATCAAGCGCGGGAGACGCGCCGCCGCATTCTCCATGCCGCGCGCGACCTCTTTATCGAACACGGGTACGCCCGCACCACCATCGTCGAGATCGCGAAGACGGCCGGGGTCTCGAAGGAGAGCGTGTATGCGATCTTCAAGAACAAACCGACCATCCTCGCACGCGCCTGGGACATCACCATCGGCGGCGACGACGATGAGGTGGTGTTTCACGAGCGACCCGCCGTCGCGCAGATCCGTGCCGAACCGGACCTGGCCCGTCGACTCGAGATGCAGTCGGTGTTCTACACGGAGACCTCGCGCCGTGTCTCCCCGTTCATGATGGCATTGCGCGCGGCGGCCGGCGCCGATCACGCGGCCGCCGAGATGCTCGCGGAGATCGATCGGCAGCGGTATGAGGGCATCGGCTTCATGTCTCGCGACGCCGCCGCGACTGGGCAACTCGCCATCAGCGAACAGGAATGCCACGACCTGATGTGGGCGACCACCGATGGTGTGCTCTGGCATCGGCTCGTCGTCGAAAAGGGCTGGAGCGATGAACGGTTCGCGGCCTACCTGGCGACGTTGTGGAAGGCGGCGCTGCTTGTCGGACCCGACCAGTAGGGTGAGCCCATGGCGCATGTGACGACCGATGCCAGCGGCATCACCCGATGCGGCTGGGCCGCCGTCGAGCCGGAAACCAGCTACCACGACGAGGAATGGGGATTCCCGCTCGACGGCGACAACGCGTTCTTCGAACGGGTCTGTCTCGAGGGCTTCCAGTCTGGGCTGAGCTGGCGCACGATCCTGAACAAGCGGGAGAGCTTCCGGTCGGCGTTCGCCGGCTTCGACATCGAGCAGGTTGCCCGCTTCGGCGACGCCGACGTCGCCCGACTGCTCGGCGATGCCGGCATCGTGCGGCACCGCGGAAAGATCGAGGCGGCGATCAACAACGCGCAGCGTGCCGAGGAACTGATCGAAGTGGAGGGGTCGCTGCCGGGGTTCTTCTGGCGCTACGAGCCCACGGCCGAACCGGAACCGCAATCGATGACCACGTCGCCGGAATCGGTTGCGCTGTCGAAGGAGCTCAAGAAGCGGGGGTGGAAGTTCGTTGGGCCGACGACGATGTTCGCGCTCATGCAGGCCTCAGGCATCGTCAACGATCACGCCGAGGACTGCGTGATCCGTGACCGCGTCGCTGCGGCGCGCGAGGTAGTTGTGCGCCCTTGACTCCAGCCGGGCAGGACGTCCGGTCGTGAGGACGCTCGTTCTGGTTGGTCGCCGATCAGTTGTCCGAGCCCAGGCTCGCCCGCAGCCTGCGCATGCCGTCCCGAATTCGGGACTTGACCGTGGGCAGCGACACCGAAAGGTGTTCGGCGACTTCCGGATACGAAAGTCCGTGATAGTAGGCGAGGACGACCGATTCGCGTTGGAGTTCGGTCAGGTCGGAGAGGCAGTCGAGGACGGCCTGGCGTGATTGGCGGATCTCGACTGCTTCACCGACGGCATCGAAGTCGATGGACACCGTCGCGATGCCGTAGCCGATGGTTCGGCGGGTCGCCGCGGACTCGCTGCGGACGCGGTCGACGGCTCGACGGTGCGCCATGGTGAGTAGCCAGCTGAGCGCCGAGCCGCGGTCCGGCCGATAGGTGCCGGCCTGCCGCCACACCTCGAGAAAGACCTCCTGCGTGGTTTCTTCGCTGTAGCCGGGGTCGCGCAGTATTCGGAGAATCATGCCGTAGACGCGGTCGGCGGTGTGATCGTAGAAGTCGGCAAACGCTATCGAGTCACCAACGGCAATGCGGGCCAACAAGTCTGGCAAGTGCGAGTGGTCAACGTGCGTCGAACGTGGCTCGTCGAGGACTGTCATCCGCGCATCCTCCCTGCGTGGGACCGCCCCGCGCGACACCGTCGACGCTAGTGATCGGCACGCCCGATGGGCGGATGCCAGAGGTAACCGCGACCGGATCGCAATGAGAGGTCACGAAACGGTCACAGCGAGGGTGTCCCGTAGTCTCGACGGCATGACCGACGACGCCCGCACCAGCTTCGACGCCATCCTCCGCGCGAAGTATGTGTCGCTGACCACCTTCAAGAAGGATGGCACTCCGGTCGCCACGCCACTCTGGGCGGCCGCCGACGGCTCGACACTGGTGATGTGGACGGTTGGCGACTCATGGAAGGTCAAGCGGCTGCGGCGAAATCCGAAGGTGTTGGTGCAGGCCTGCGATATGCGTGGCGGGAAGCTCTCCGGCGAACCGGTGGAGGCCACGGCCGAAGTGCTCGATGCGGCTGGGACGGACAAGGTTCGACGGCTGATCATTCGGAAATACGGTGTGTTCGGGTGGATCACCGTCAAGGCGAGCAGTCTGCGGCGCGGGAACGATGCGACGGTGGGGTTGGCGATCCGGCAGGCTGCTCCGCTGTAGGGTGCAGGCTCAGACGAGCGCCGCAAAGCACTGCGACCAGATCGATTCGTGCGCAACAGGATCGATACGCCGACACCACTGTGGCCGACAGGGATTCGACGGGATCTGTACAGCCACGAGGCGGATCTTGACGAACTCTTGACGCAGGCCGGAGCTCACGCGTGCAGCTTGACTACCGAGGCAGCAAGCTGGACGCCGTTGACCGCGTGACCCGACGAGTCGTACCACTTGGCATCGCCATAAGCGGCTGTGTGCTGGCCGTCGAACAGGTAGCCGCGCAGCCAGGCGGGTGCCTCCGCCCACGCCTGCCAGAACGCCTGATCGGTCCACTGGGTCGGAATCAGGGCGCGTTCGAAATCGTCGAGTTGGCGGATCAGATCCGCGAACCAGGCGTCGAGGCTCTGGACACTCACACTGAGCTTGCGGATCGCGCCCGCGAACGCTCGCCATGGGGAGTTCGCCGGTGCGGAGGTGATCCCGTCCACCGGATTGGCGATCTCGAACGTTGGGAGCCCGGTCGGCCACGGGGCGTGGGGGCCGTCGAGACCGAAGCCGAATGACGGTCGCCCGTAGGACTGGCCGGGCCGCCGGGCGGGATTGGCGATGTTGACCACCGCGTCGACGAAGCAGTCGCTGAAGTCGCCGCGCGCCTTGGCCGCAAGTAAGTCCGAAACCACCAGCGCACCAAGGGAATAGCCGGAGAGAATGACGTCGTTCGGAGTTCGGCGGATCTCGGCGGCGAGATTGGCGACACCGATCGCTCGAGACTGTGCCTCCGACACGCCGGTCGGTGTTCCTTGCGGATTGAACACCGCGATCGAGGCCGGATAGTCGACGTCGACCCAGTCGACGAGGCCGTTGACCTGCGTCGCCACCTGGCCGAGCATCGTCGTCTTCTTGTTATGGGGTTCGGCGGTGCCACGCACCGTCAGATAAGTCTTCATCGCCCGATTCCCGTGTCGGTCTGGTGAAACTCGGATCGTCGCCGCAATGGCCCAGCGCGTGTGAGACGTGCTGATCGTAGGTCCGGCGGGGTCTCGGTGGGAAGGATTGTCGGGCGTACATCCGACGCATGGTCGGATGACAAACTCCCGTCAAGATCCCGACCGGGGCCGTATGGATCGCGTTAAGGCCGAGCTCTTCGGCGAAATCTGGGCACATGCTGTCTCACGACCTTGCGTGGCGAGTGCTGCGCAGGAACAACGTGAGAAGTGGAGTGGATGTGGCCGATTTCTGGTACCTGCTCGCGGCCGCGGCAGGCTTTGCGGTGTGCCTGCTGGTGGTGCGTGGCATCGACGTGCGGACCGGTCGATGACCGCCGACGGCGTGACGAACGTCGTGTTGCTGGTGGTTGCGGTGGCGGTCGTCGTCTATCTGCTGGCCGCGCTGATCGTTCCGGAGAGGTTCTGAGGTGTCTGTGACAGCTGCCGGCTTCCTACAGCTGGCGATGGTCGTCGTCGTGCTGGCCGTGGCGTACGTGCCGCTCGGCGACTACATGGCTCGCGTGTACGACACGGCGCGCGACCTACGGGTGGAGAAGCTCCTGTACCGCATCGGGCGGGTCGACTCCCGTCGAGAGCAGACCTGGGTGGGCTACGTGCTTGCAGTGCTGGGTTTCTCGGTGATCTCGTTCGTGGCGCTCTATGCGCTGCAGCGATTGCAAGGCGTACTGCCGTGGGCAGACGGCAAACCGAGCGTACCGACGTCGATGGCCTTCAACACGGCCATCTCGTTCGTCGCCAACACCAATTGGCAGTCGTATTCGCCCGAAGCGGTGATGAGTAACTTCACCCAGATGGTGGGGCTTGCGGTACAGAACTTCGTGTCCGCCGCAGTCGGCATGGCGGTGGCGGTGGCGTTGATCCGCGGCATCCGTAACCGCCGGGGCAGTGGAGAGATCGGCAACTTCTGGGTCGATCTCGTACGCGGCACGATGCGAATCCTGTTGCCGCTCAGCTTTCTCATCGCACTGGTCTTGTTGACCCAGGGCGCCATCCAATCGTTCCGGACGGGTTTCGACTTCACCACGCTGACCGGCGGGCAGGCGCACAGTGTGATCGGGCCGTTCGCCTCGCAGGAGGCGATCAAGGAGCTCGGCACCAATGGCGGTGGGACGCTGTCGGTGAACTCGGCGCATCCGTTCTCCAATCCGACACCATTGTCGAATGTGGTGGAGATCCTTGCGCTGCTGATCATTCCGGTGTGTCTCACCCGCACCTACGGGACGCTGGTTGGAGATCGTCGGCAGGGGCTGACCTTGATCGGGGTGATGGCCACCCTGTGGGGCATCATGCTGGCCATCGTGTGGACTTTCGAGTCGCGCACTGATGGCGTCGCCGCGCAGGCGGCGGGCGCCATGATGGAGGGCAAGGAACAGCGGTTCGGGATTCCGGCGTCCGCGCTGTGGGCGGTATCGACCACCGGGACCTCCACCGGCGCAGTCAACTCCGCGCACGACAGCTTCTCCGCTGGCGGTGGTGGCGCGCTGATCTGGAACATGCTGCTCGGTGAGGTCGCGCCGGGCGGCGTCGGAGCGGGACTCTATGGAATCCTCGTCATGGCGATCATCACCGTCTTCGTCGGTGGGCTGCTGGTTGGTCGCTCACCGGAGTTCCTGGGCAAGAAGATCGGCCAGCATGAGATCACCATGGCGGCACTGTATGTCCTGGTGATGCCGGCCGTGGTGCTCATCGGGGTGGCGGTGTCGGTGATCCTGAGCTCCACCATCGGATTTCAAGGCAATAGTGGCGACCCGGGCAGCCCGGGGTCTATCCACGGGTTCAGTGAGGTGCTGTACGCGTACGCGTCGGCGGCCAACAACAATGGCAGTGCCTTCGGTGGGTTGACGGTGACCAGTGACTGGTTCCAGATGTCGTTGGGGTTGGCGATGATGTTCGGGCGGTTTCTGCCGATTGTGTTCGTGCTTGCGATCGCGGGACTTCTTGCGCGGCAACGGCCGCGGGTGCGGGAGGTGTCGGTGGGGACGTTGGTTGGTGTCGGTGCGGGAGGTGGTCTCGACTTCGACAGGCTCAGCCCGGCGGATACGCCGCCTCGCCCTAGCGGGCTCGGTGGCAGTGGCTACTCGACCGGCGGGGAGGGGGTCGAGGAGGACTCGGCGAATCTGCCGACGCATGGATTGCTGTTCGGCGCACTACTTCTCGGCACCATCCTGCTCGTCGCGGGACTGACCTTCTTCCCGGCCATGGCGCTGGGACCGATTGCAGAGGCACTACTTTGAGCACTTCAGTACTTCCCAAGCACGACAACACGGCAGCGATCGCCGATACGTCGACTTCGACCCCGGATCTGGTGACCAGCGGCGCCTTCGACGTCAAGCAACTTGTGACGTCGCTGCCACAGGCGGCGCGCAAGCTGAATCCGCGTGCGCAGGCGCGAAATCCGGTGATGTTCGTCGTATATCTGGGTGCCATCGTCACCACAGTGCTCGCCGTGTGGCAGCCGTCATGGTTCGCATGGGCGGTCACAGCCTGGCTGTGGTTCACGGTGGTGTTCGCCAACCTGGCCGAAGCGGTGGCCGAGGGGCGTGGGCGTGCCCAGGCCGACAGCCTGCGGAAGGTCAAGCAGGACACCATGGCCCGCCGGCTCTCTGCTGATGGGTCGGTCCGTGAGGTGTCGGGCAGCGTGCTGACGGTCGGTGACCTGATCGTCGTCGAGGCCGGCGAGGTGATCGCCGGTGACGGTGACGTCGTCGAAGGTATTGCGACCGTGGATGAATCGGCGATCACCGGGGAATCCGCACCGGTGGTGCGCGAATCCGGCGGTGACCGTTCGGCGGTCACCGGCGGAACGGTGGTGCTCTCCGACCGGATCATCGTCAAGATCACCACCGAACCGGGGCAGACCTTCGTCGACCGGATGATTGCGCTCGTGGAGGGGGCCGCACGCAAGAAGACACCCAACGAGATCGCGCTCGACATCCTGCTGACCAGCCTGACGATCATCTTCCTGCTCGCGGTGGTCGCGGTAGGGCCGATGCAGCAGTACGCGGGTCAATCACCCGATCCGATCAAACTGATCGCCTTGCTCGTCTGTCTGATCCCGACAACGATCGGCGCACTGCTCTCGTCCATCGGTATCGCCGGGATGGACCGATTGGTGCAGCGTAACGTGCTGGCGATGTCGGGGCGGGCCGTGGAGGCCGCCGGCGATATCGACACCCTGCTGATGGACAAGACGGGCACCATCACCTTCGGCAACCGACGGGCCACCGAACTCAGCCCCGCTGATGGGATCGACGTCGGCGACCTCGCCGAGGTCAGTTATCGGTGCAGCCTGGCCGACGACACCCCGGAGGGCCGCAGCATCGTCGAACTGTGTGTGCAGTCCTACGCGGTGACCGAGATCGACGCCGCCGCGGTGGCGGCGGCCCGGGGCCACGAGCACCCCGACTACCACATCGTGCCGTTCACCGCCGAGACCCGAATGAGCGGCGTGGACGTGACGGAGACCGACGGTCTGCACGAATACCGCAAGGGCGCAGCAGATTCGCTCGCCCGATGGGTGGCCGAGAGTGGGGCAACGGTGGACCCGTCGGTGGCCGCCGAGGTCGAGCGAATCTCCGGCGAGGGCGGCACACCATTGGTCGTGGGAGAGCGGATGGCCGGCGGGCCGGCGCGCGCACTCGGCGCGATCGCGCTGTCGGATGTGGTGAAACCCGGTATGGCCGAACGCTTCGCGCAGTTGCGGGCCATGGGTATCCGCACGGTCATGGTGACCGGGGACAACCCGGTCACCGCACGGGTGATCGCCGCCCAGGCCGGTGTCGACGACTTCGTCGCCGAGGCCACTCCCGAGGACAAGCTCGGGTTGATCCGACAAGAGCAGTCCGGCGGGCGTCTGGTGGCGATGACCGGTGACGGCACCAATGACGCACCCGCACTGGCGCAGGCCGATGTCGGGCTGGCGATGAACACCGGGACGTCGGCGGCCAAGGAGGCCGGCAACATGGTCGACCTCGACTCTGATCCCACCAAGCTGATCGACGTGGTGGCGATCGGCAAGCAGTTGCTGATCACCCGGGGCGCGTTGACAACCTTCTCGCTGGCCAACGACCTCGCGAAGTACTTCGCGATCCTGCCGGCCCTGTTCAGCGGCATCTATCCACAGCTCGACACCCTCAACATCATGCATCTGCACTCGGCGCAGTCGGCGATCACCTCGGCGGTGATCTTCAACGCGCTCATCATCGTCGCGCTGATCCCGTTGTCGCTGAGAGGTGTTCGGTATCGACCGTCGTCGGCGTCGAAGTTGTTGGGCCGCAATCTGCTGATCTATGGCGTCGGTGGTGTGGTCACGCCGTTCCTCGACATCTGGCTGATTGACCTCGTCGTACGTTTCCTCCCGGGAATGGGGTAATCGTTGTGAGCACACTTGTATCGGGTTTGGTGCGGCAATGCGTCGCCGCGATCGGAATCCTCTTGGCACTGACGGTGATCGTCGGAGTGGCCTATCCGGCGACGGTCTGGGCGGTGTCCCGGATCGGCACCGACTCGGCCGAGGGCTCGCAGACGACCGACGCGGCGGGCTGCAATGTGGGGTCGAGTCTCATCGGGATCGACCCGCAGGTGCCTGCCGGACAACCGGATCCGTACCTGCACGCGCGTGTCCTCGGATCGCCCGATGACCCGATGGCCCCCGGTGACCCGGCGGCGTCGGCGGCCGGCAACAAGGGACCGAACAACGACGACCTCCTGGCGTGGATAGAGCAGCGTCGAGCGGTGATCGCGCAGCGCGAAGGAGTGACGCCCTCAGCGGTGCCGGCCGACGCGGTGACCGGATCCGGATCGGGACTCGACCCGGACATCAGCCCCGCGTACGCCGCATTGCAGATACCGCGGTTGGCTGCCGAGAACCGACTCTCGACCGGGCAGGTGCAGACCATTGTCGACGAGAACACCGAGGGCCGGCAGTGGGGTTTCCTCGGTCAGCCACGGGTGAACGTGCTCAAGGTCAACCTCGCGCTCGGACACACGGTTCCCGCATGTCAGCGGTGAACGAGCGCGGGTGCCACGGCCGATACACTGGTCGCCATGGCCAACGCCGGTGACACCAGAGGGCGACTGGAGGTTTTCCTGGGATGCGCCCCAGGTGTCGGCAAGACATACGAGATGCTGGCCACCGCCCGGGTGCTCGTCGATGAGGGTGTGGATGTTGTTGTGGCGGTGGTGGAATCACACGGCCGAGTGGCCACCGCCGCCCTCGCCGACGGCTTCGAGGTCATCGACCGCACGCGGGTCACCCACCGGGGAACGGTGCTCGAGGAAATGGACCTCGACGCCGTCCTTGCCCGCAAACCCCAGGTAGCGCTGGTCGACGAGTTCGCCCACACCAATGCCCCGGGACTGCGGAATGCCAAGCGGTGGCAGGACATCGAAGTGCTCCGCGACGCGGGTATCGATGTCCTGTCGACCATCAACATCCAGCATCTGGAGAGTCTGAACGACGTCGTCGCTCAGATCACCGGAGTCACCCAGCGTGAGACGGTGCCCGACGAAGTGGTCCGGGCCGCCGACCAGATCGAGCTCGTCGACATCGCCCCGCGAGCGTTGCGGCAGCGACTCGCGGCCGGCAAGGTCTACCCCGACGGCCGCATCGAGGGCGCGTTGGCCAACTACTTCCGGCAGGGCAACCTGACCGCACTGCGGGAACTGGCGTTGCTGTGGCTCGCCGATCAGGTCGAGGACAACCTGACCGATTACCGTGCCGCCCATGCCATCACCGACACCTGGGAAACCCGTGAGCGGGTGGTGGTGGCGATCACCGGTGGACCGGAATCGGCGGCGCTGATCCGCCGGGCCAGTCGCATCGCGTCGCGGTCGAGTGCGGATCTGGTGGTGGTGCACATCGTGCGCGGTGACGGCCTCGCCGATCAGGCTCAGGTGGACATCACCGCGTTGCGTGAACTCGCCGGCGGATTCAAGGCCAAGATCCACACCGTCGTCGGCGACGACGTCCCGTCGACGTTGCTGGATTTCGCCCGCGGGGTCAACGCCACCCAGTTGGTCCTCGGCACCTCGCGCCGCCCCCGATGGCGGCGCATTCTCGACGAGGGCGTCGGTGCGACGGTGGTCCGCGAGAGCGGCCGCATCGACGTGCATATGGTCACCCACAACGAGACCCGCACGCGCAATCGTCTCGACATCCGGGACACGCGGTTCCACCGACCGCTGAGTTGGGTTGCCGCGGTAGTGGTGCCAGTGATCATGACGGCATTCCTCGCGGTGCTCGACCGCTGGCTCGGGTTTGCCAGTGAGTCGGCATTGTTCTTCGTGACGGTGCTCGCCGTGTCGATGCTGGGCGGGATCGGGCCGGCCGCGTTGTCGGCGGTGGTCTCTGGGCTGTTGCTCAACTACTTCTTCACCGACCCGAGATTCACCTTCACCATCGACGAGCCGGACAATCTCATCACCATCCTGGTGATGTTGGTGATCGCGATTGCGGTTGCTGCATTGGTGGATTCGGCGACGGTGCGGCGAACTCAGGCGCAGCGCGCCACCCGGGATGCCGAACTGCTGGCGGTGTTCTCCAGCGCGGTGCTCGGCGGTGCCGATGTTCCGGCCCTGCTGGAGCGGGTGCGCGAAACCTACGACCAGGACGGCGTCGCCTTGATCCGGCGGTCCGAACGCGGCTCGATCGCCGTGGAATCCGGTGTCGGGGCGAACGTCCCCGCCACCGAGAAGGACGCCGTGACCGTCTGCCCGGTGCCGCGCGGCGACTACGAATTGTGGTTGAGTGGACCGAAACTCGGCGGACGCGACCGTCGGGTGCTGACCAGTGTGGCCACCCAGGCGGCCGGCGCGGTCCAACGTCATCAGCTGGAATCCGAGGCTGCGGCCGCAGAAGCGCTGGCACAGACAGACGAACTGCGCCGAGCTCTGTTGGCCGCGGTCAGCCACGATCTGCGTACCCCGTTGGCCGCGGCAAAGGCGTCGGTGTCGAGCCTGCGCAGCACCGACGTCACGTTCACACCTGAGGACACCGCCGAACTGTTGGCAACGATCGAGGAATCCGTCGACCAGTTGGCCGCGCTTGTCGGCAACCTACTCGATTCGTCGCGGCTGGCAGCCGGGGCGGTGCGACCGAAACTGTCGCGGACCTACCTTGCCGAGGTGGTCCATCGCGCGATGGTGGCGGTGTATCGACAGGACCCCGAGGCGCGGGTGGCCGTCGAACTCGAACAGGCTTGGGCCTATACCGATGCCGGGTTGCTGGAGCGCGCACTGGCCAATCTCATCGACAATGCCGTGCGCCACGGCGGTGGTGACGTGCGGATCGAGGCGGAGGTCGGGTCTGTCCCGGTGCCGGATGGTCCGGATGTCGTCCACGACGGTCCGTGCTGCGTGATCAGCGTGGTCGACCATGGTCCGGGTATTCCGCCCGAGGAGCGGGATCGGGTATTCACTGCGTTCCATCAGTACGGTGACCAGGATGCGAGTTCTGGTGTCGGACTGGGTCTGTCGGTGGCCCGCGGGTTTGTCACGGCAATCGGTGGCACCCTCGACGCCGTGGAGACGCCCGGTGGGGGCACCACGATGATCGTCACCCTGCCCATGACCGGGGAGTCTCCGGAGGCGCAGCAATGAACCCGAACGTTTGGGTGCTCGTCGTCGACGACGAGCCGCAGCTACTGCGTGCGCTTCGCATCAACCTGAACGCCCGCGGATTTATCGTGACGACCGCCGCCACCGGCGCCGAGGCGCTCTCGGCTGCGGCGCGTACGAATCCGCATGTGGTGGTCCTCGATCTCGGGTTACCCGACATCGACGGTCTCACCGTGCTCGAGGGCCTGCGTGGGTGGACCAACGTGCCGGTGATCGTGCTGTCGGCGCGTACCGACGCCGCCGACAAGGTTGCCGCACTCGACGCCGGAGCCGACGACTACGTGACGAAACCCTTTGGTATGGAGGAGTTTCTGGCCCGGTTGCGAGCTGCGGTACGACGCGGTGCCGCGAGTGCCGACGTATCGGAAGTGCCGGTGGTCGACGCCGGGACGTTCGTCGTGGACCTCTCGGCGAAGTCGGTGACCCGCGATGGGGCGGCGGTGCACCTCACGCCCACCGAGTGGGGGATCCTCGAGATCCTCGTGCGTAACGAGGGAAAACTGGTCGGGCAAAAGGAGATCCTGCACGCGGTGTGGGGCCCGACCTATGTCACCCAGACCAATTATCTGCGGGTCTACCTGGCGAGTCTGCGGCGCAAACTCGAGGACGATCCCACCCATCCGCAGCATCTGCTCACCGAAGCTGGAATGGGTTACCGCTTCGTGCGGTGACCGAGCCGCGACAGCATCGGGTGCCCATACAGATTCATCGACGCGATCCGCGATCCGGTGGCCATGCTCTTGACCAGCGGTGATTCGTAACGCAAACGTCATCGCCGGATGATCGTCAACAATCCGACAATGTGTCATCATCCGGGGGTGAGCGCGATCAAACAGGTGCCTGCGGGACCCGACCCGCAGGTGGGCATCGGGATGGTGTGTCCGTTCGACATGGCCACAGATCGTGAGCTGTGGCGCTGGATGCCCGAGGGCGTGTCGCTGTACTTCACCCGAACCGGCTTCCTCGATGCGCCGGTCGACGTGCCGCTGTGCCGTGAGCTCAACGATCATCGCCAGATCGCCGCAGCCGTGCGCAGCGTGCTCGCGGTGGACCCGCGGGTCGTCGGATATGCCTGTGCGTCAGGGAGTTTTGTCGATGGCGTGGCGGGGGCACACGCGTTGTCGGACTGTATGCGGGCCGCCGGCGCGCGAGCCGCGGTCACCACCTCCGAGGCGTTGCTGCAGGCGCTGGATGTGATGGCGATCGGGCGGGTGGCGATCGCCACCCCGTACACGTCGGCATTGACCGCGCTGCTCGGCGACTTCCTCGCCGAGTCGGGTCGACAGGTCGTCGCCGATGCCGAACTGGGCCGCGACCACGAGATCTGGACAATCCCGTACTCGCGGACGTGTGAACTCATCAGGGCTGCCGACCATCCCGACGCCGAGGCCGTGTTCGTGTCCTGCACCAACCTGTGGACCTATGACATCCTGGCTGCGATGGAGGCCGAACTCGGAAAACCGGTGCTGTCGGCGAACCAGGTCACGGCCTGGGCTGCGCTGCGTGCCGCGGGCGTCGTATCCCGCGCGCTGCCGCACAGCGACCGTCAGCTCCTGTTCGCGCGGGCTGCGTGATCCGAGCCGCGCCGACCGTCGAATCCTGATCGAAAGAGACAGCCCAGGGTTGCGCTGCGCGGCTCGACACCCGCGATCCGCAGCCCCTGCCACACCGTCACCTGATTCGCTGTCAGCAACGGTCGATCGAGGCCTCGTTCGAGTCGGTCGATGTGGCCGATCGTGTGCAGAGCGGTGTCCGGAAGCAGAATCGCCTGTGCTGCAGAGCCATGCACAGCTTGGATCATCTGCTGCAGCGATATCTCGTCGACGTCGCCGGCGAGGGTCGCGGACTCGATGTCGAAGGTGTGCAGCGTTGTCACCGAAATGCCGGCCTCGCGGAGGAAGGCGGTGAACCCGTCTGCCACGCCGACCGGATAGGACGCGGCCACGGCCACCGACGTGACGCCCAGCGCGGCGCACGCGTCGACGAAGGCCAGCGACGTCGACGACACCGGAACCCCGACGTCGGCCGCGAGGCGGTCGGCCTGGGCGCGGGCACCGTCCCAGCCGTAGAGAAAACTGCCCGACGTACATGCCCACATGAGTGCGTCCGGCGCATGTCGGGATGCTCGTCGGGCCGCATCGAGCAACCGGTCGGCGGAACCGACGGCCAGCATGGCCTCGACGGTGTGGGCGTCGGACTCGATCGCGGTGATCTCGACGGGGAGGCGAACGCGACCGTCCAGCGCACGCTCAGCGGCGGGAAAGTCGTCCTCGGCTGCGTGGCCCGGATAGAGCATGACAATCGCCGGCTGTTCGGTTGTCACCACGGCACCTCCCGAGTAGATTGTCAACAATCTACCAAGCCCGGAGACGTCGAGGAGCCCATGGACGTACCAACCCGCTGGATGAGTGCCACCGACCTGGTCGACGGCTACTCCTCCGGCATGCTGTCGCCGGTGACCGCGACCACGGACACGTTGCAGGCCATCGAAACCGAAGACGCTGCGATCAATGCGTTCTGCCTTGTGGATGCGGACTCGGCGCTGCGGGATGCGGCCGACTCCGCCGGGCGATACGCGCAGGGTCGTCCCCTCGGTCCGCTGGACGGGGTGCCGGTCAGCATCAAGGACCTCCTGCTGACCGCGGGATGGCCGACGCTGCGCGGATCCGAACTCCTCGATCCCGATGACCAGGAATGGACGGTCGACGCGCCGGCTGTGGCGCGACTGCGGGAGGCGGGCGCGGTGCTGGTCGGCAAGGTCACGACGCCGGAGTTCGGCTGGAAGGGCGTCACCGACAGCCTGCGGTACGGGGTGACCCGCAATCCGTGGAATACCGAGCGGACGGCCGGTGGTTCGAGCGGTGGGGGTGCGGCGGCGGTCGCCGCAGGTCTGAGTACCTTGACCGTCGGCACCGATGGCGGTGGTTCCATCAGAATTCCCGCATCCTTCTGCGGCATAGTGGGTTTCAAGCCGACGTACGGACGTGTACCGCTCTACCCGGCGAGCCCGTTCGGGACCCTCGCGCACGCCGGACCGATGTGCCGGACCGTCGCCGACTGCGCAGCGATGCTCGACGTCCTCAGCGGATTCGACCACCGCGACTGGTCGGCGATGCCGACCCCGACACACAGCGTGGCCGATGACTTGGCCACGGCACCCGCGGACCTGCGAGATGTTCGGATCGCCTACAGTCGCGACCTGGGATACGGCGCCAATGACCCTGTGGTTCAGCAGAATACGGATGCGGCTGTGGAGGTGCTCCGTGGTCTGGGTGCTGAGGTCGACGAGGTGAACCCGGGCTGGGAAGACCCGGCGTGGGCCTACCACATACTGTGGTTCAGCGGAGCGCAGATGGTCCTCAGCGCTTTTGGTGAGGAGGCGATCGGCAAGGTCGATCCCGGACTCGCACAAGCACTCTCGCGGCATCGGGAGTTCTCTGCCGCCGACTACCTGGACGCGACCGCGCTACGGATGGCCTTGGGTGTCGAGATGGGTGAGTTGCACCGGCGCTACGACGTG
The DNA here is from genome assembly GCF_048537925.1 of Gordonia sp. CPCC 205515. NCBI lineage: Bacteria > Bacillati > Actinomycetota > Actinomycetes > Mycobacteriales > Gordoniaceae > Gordonia > Gordonia sp. CPCC 205515. The sequence goes on from NZ_JBCLVJ010000020.1 coordinate 106,074, forward strand.
CTGGTCACACCGACGCTGCCGGGGGTCGCTTTCGAGGCCGGCTCGGATGTGCCCGCCCACTCGGAAAGCCAGGACTGGACATCGTGGACTCCGTACTCCTATCCCTTCAATCTGACCGGGCAACCCGCGTTGACGATCCCGAGTGGCCTCTCCGCCGGCGACGACGAGGATGCCGGGTTACCCACCGGCCTCCAGATCGTCGCCGCGCGGCACCGTGACGATGTCGTGCTGCGGGTGGCCGCCGCCTACGAGTCAGCGGTGTCATTACCGTCGCTGAGGGGAAGCAGATGACCGATCGGCACATCTCGGTGACCCTGACCCAGCGCGGCGTCACAGCGGTCGCCCGCCTTCTCGACGACGAAGCCCCCCGCACGGCGAACGCGGTCTGGGACGCACTGCCTCTCGCGGGTCAGGTGTATCACGGCAAATTTGCTCGAAATGAGATCTATACGTTACTTCCCGCGTTTGCGCCGAATGAGCCGGGGCCCGAAAACTCAACCGTCACTCCGATTCCGGGTGACCTGTGCTACTTCACCTTCGATGGAGTCCTGACAAATCCGGCCTACGGCTATGAGACCGGATCGGCTCCTGGACAGCATCAGATGCTGATCGACCTCGCGGTCTTCTACGGACGCAACAACCTGCTGGTCAACGGTGATGTCGGCTGGGTTCCCGGCAACGTTTTCGGCACGGTAGTCGAAGGATTGGCCGAGTTCGCGGCGGCGTGCAATGACGTCTGGATGGGTGGCGCGCGTGGCGAAACATTGTCTTATTCGCGCGAATGAGGGTAATAACTAAGGGGTAATGTCGATGACCACGAAGCCAAAGGACCGGGGACGCGAGAGGATTCTTGCGCCGTTGGTGCAGGAATCCACACCTGCGATCATCGCTCGTAAGTTGCACGATGCGATCGCCAACGGTAACTTTCCGCCTGGCTCTCAGCTGACCGAAGCCGGGCTCGCTGCCGATCTCGGTGTCAGTCGTGGTCCGCTGCGGGAGGCGATGCAACGGCTGACCGCTGAAGGGCTTCTGGTCAGTCATCGCAATCGCGGGCTGTTCGTGGTGTCGATGGACGACGACGACATCAGGGACATGTACGTCGCGCGAACCGCGGTGGAACGTGCGGCGCTCGAGCAGGTGATCGGCCTCGGTGATCCGCTGGCGGTCGCCGAACTGAGCGCCGCCGTCGCGCGGATGCGGGTATTCATCGAGGAGCCGAACGGCGCAGACATGGCCGAGGCGGACATGGCGTTCCACCAGTGTCTGGTGGAACATGCGCGCAGCAAGCGCCTTTCGCGCCTGCACGACACGATCGTCGTGGAGACGCGAATGTGCTTGCGCGCCATGCGAGGAACATATTCCTCAGGGAAGGAGAGGATCGACGAGCACCAGGCATTGGTGGATGCCATTGCGGCGCGAGACACGGCGATGGCTGACAGATTGATGATTGCGCACATGTCCGACGGCCTGCACCGACTGATCGGTGACGGCACGACGTCGGAGACCGCGTCGACTGCGTGACGAAGTTCGGAAACGGTTCGCACACAGCCCAATCCACTGATGTGAGAGCGAAGGGACAACTGGCCCAATGATTCGAAAGAGGCACAGATGACTGCAGCATCCTCACCCGGGAAATATGAAGACATTGCCCCCGATCCGGAGTCGCCGGAGGGGAAGACCTTGCTCCGTAAGGCGATCGGCGCGTCGGCCATCGGCAACGCAACCGAATGGTACGACTACGGCGTCTACGCGGCCACCACAACCTATCTGACCCAGGCATTCTTTCCGGGCGATCTCGGAACCATCGGCACCATGTTGGGTTTCGCGATCTCCTTCCTGCTGCGGCCGCTCGGCGGCATGATCTGGGGTCCGATCGGCGACCGCATCGGACGCAAATCCGTGCTGGCCATGACGATTCTGCTGATCTCCGGCGCGACCGCCCTGATCGGTGTGCTGCCGACCCACGCGGTGGCCGGCGTCTGGGCACCCATCCTGTTGATCGCTCTCCGCGTGATCCAGGGCTTCTCCACCGGCGGTGAATACGGTGGTGCGGCAACCTTCATGGCCGAGTACGCGCCGGACAAGAAGCGCGGCAAGTACGGGTCGTTCCTGGAATTCGGCACTCTCGCCGGCTTCTGTACGGGTACTGCCATGGTCTTGCTGCTGGAATTGTTGCTCTCCGATGACGCCATGCAGACATGGGGCTGGCGCATCCCGTTCTTCATCGCCTTGCCGTTAGGCCTGATCGGGCTCTATCTGCGGTCGCAGATGGAGGACACCCCGGTGTTCCAGGAGTTGGAACATGAGGCCGAGGTCGAGCGCTCGGCGTGGCAGGGTTTCAAGGATCTGCTGAGCAACTACTGGCGGCCGATCCTGATCATGTTCGGCATGGTCATCGCGTTGAACGTCGCGAACTACACGCTGTTGGCCTATCAGCCAACGTATTTGAAGAGCACCATCGGACTATCCGATTCATCGGGGTCGACGGTCGTGCTGATCGGTCAGCTGGTCATGATGGTGATGATCCCGTTCTTCGGCCGCTGGTCGGACTCGACCGGCCGTAAGCCGATGTGGTGGGGTTCGCTGATCGGGCTGTTCGTCCTGTCGCTTCCGCTGTATTGGTTGATGGGTCAGGGCTTCGCCTGGGCCATCGTGGGATTCGTCGTCCTGGGGTTGCTCTACATCCCTCAGCTGGCCACCATCTCGGCGACCTTCCCGGCGATGTTCCCGACGCAGGTGCGCTACGCGGGATTCGCCATCTCCTACAACGTGGCGACCGCGGCGTTTGGTGGTACCGCTCCGCTGGTCAACGACGCGGTGGTCGAGTCGACGGGCTGGAATCTGTTCCCCGCCGTCTACATGATGGGCGCGTGTGCCATCGGCATGCTCGCGCTGGCGTTCCTCAAGGAAACCGCGGGATGCTCGTTGCGCGGTACCGAGATTCCCAGTAAGGAGAACGATCTGCGGTTGCTGCAGGAGGCGTCGGCGAAGTGACGTTCACGCCCCGCTGAAACCGATAGTCCCTCGTGCCCGTTGCGACGCTACAGCGCCGCGATGGGCACGAGGTGTTTGCGAGCGAAGGCCTCGACCTCGTCGTAGGTGCTCAGCGGCAGGGTGATGTGCGGGGTCAGCAGGATCGAATGTGTGATCCGCACAAGGATTTCCGCGCGGGCGAGGAGTTCGGCCTCGTCGAAGGGGACGTCGGGGCCGCGCAGGACGTCGGCGGTGGCGGCCACGGCGCCCGCGAGGACCGTCGATGCGTTGATGGTCAGTTGGTCGAGCACGGTGGCCGGTTCGAGTTCGAGGAGGCGATTCCACACCGGGTTGGACCGCACCACGGTCACGGTGGTGGCAAAGGAATACACCACCCGATCCTCGTAAGTGCTTGCCGCGTCGGCGGCCTCGCGGACCTGGGTGAAGAGTCGCTGGGATTCCCGGATCAGCACGGCAGCCAGGATCTCGTTCTTACCGCCGATACGTCGATAGACGGTGACGCGGCCGACCCCCGCACGTTGCGCCACTTCGTCGACGGTCGCGCGGCGGACACCGATATCGGCGAAGACCGCAAGAGCCGCGTCGAGGATCGGGTCGGAATCATCCGCGGACGTGGCCGGCTGGGAGAACAAGCCGGGAACTGACATGTACCGAGGTTAACCGACCCTGGACAGTGAAACAAAGATATGTAATATGTATCTCCGTATCATCCGCGCGATGAAGGGGAGAACATCGCTGTGACCGCACAAATCAGCCGCGAGTACACCGATGAGGCGTACGCCATCAATGCCCGGCCGGTGGCGTTCGACTGGACCGGGGTGCCGCTGGAGTACATTCCCGGCGAGCCGTATGCCACGCATTTCTGGAACGTCATGCACCTGGTGTTGCCCGAGGGGGAACGGGCCATGGCCGACGTGTTCGCACAGGCACTCGAGTACATCGACGACGAACGACTGCGTGAGGAAGTCGTCGGGTTCGTCGGCCAGGAGGCGACGCATGCGTCGTCGCACGAAGGGTTCCGCAACTACTTGCGCGCCAACGGCGTCGAGATCACGCCGATCATGCGGCGCATCGAGTACGCCGTGGCAAAGATCTTCGGTGACCACGACATCATCGGCGCACGGGCCCGCAAGGCGTGGCTCGCCGAGCGACTCGGCGTCTACGCGGCGGCTGAACATTTCACCGCGGTCGTCGGTGAATGGTTGCTCGACAATCGGGAATTCGACCGGATCGGCGTCGACCCCACGATGCTCGACCTGTTGCGCTGGCATGGCGCCGAAGAACTCGAGCATCGCAACGTGGCGTTCGACGCATTCCAGCATGTGGACGGTAGCTACCTGCGACGCGCCCGCACCGCGGTGGTCGCCTGCAGTGGACTTGCGTTGCTGTGGTTTTCCACGGCAGCCCACCTGTACCGCGAGGACGCCACCGTGCGCCGGCGTCGACCCTGGCCGTGGGAGTACGCACGGGCGGCGCGACGCCACCTGGTGCCCGGACTGTCGTTCCTGTTCGAGCAGATCTACTACTACCTGCGGCCGGGATTCCACCCGTCGACGATGGGCGACATCGACAAGGCCGTCCGCTACCTGGCACAGTCCCCGGCGGCGCGGGCGGCGCAGGTATGAACTATCTGACAGCGCCGCTGACGGACGTCGACAACCCCACGCGCACTTTGCAGGCGATGGGTCGCGTGGCACGCGGATACTCGCGGATCTTTGCCGAGGGGCGCCACGCAGACCGACTGTCGCCGTCGGGGCATATCCGGCGGACCGGATTCGACCTGAGGCTGATGGTGACCGGTAGTGAAGGGGTCGCCGACGGCGTACGCGCGATCACCCTGTGCCGGCCCGACCGCACACCACTGCCACGGTGGACGCCGGGCGCGCACATCGATGTCTTCACTCCGCAAGGGCGGCAACGCCACTACTCGCTGACCGGGGATCCCGCAGATGTCGGCAGCTACCGCATCGCGATACGACGACTGCCCGACGGGACCGGGTCGGTCGAGATGCATCGGCTCCGGGTCGGTGACCTGCTGACCGTGCGCGGTCCGCGCAACGCCTTCAACTTCGCTGCGGCGCCGAGTTATCTGTTTCTCGCCGGCGGGATCGGGATCACGCCCATCGCCCCGATGGTGCGGGCCGCCGCGGCCGCCGGCGCCGAGTGGCGGCTGATCTACACCGGAGCGTCGCGAGCATCGATGCCGTTCGTCGACGAACTCGTGGCACTGGACTCGAGCCGCGTCGAGGTGCGGCCCGACGATGAGTGCGGCACACCGGATGTCGCCGAGATGGTTTCGCACGCTTCGGCGCGCGCCGCAGTGTATTTGTGCGGACCTACCGGGATGCTGGATGCGGTTCGCTCGGTGCGTGACGTCGCGGCGGCCGGTATCGAGTTGCACAGTGAACGGTTCAGCCCACCGCCGGTTGTCGGGGGACAGCGGTTCACGGTTGCGTTGGCACGCACCGGAACCGAAGTGGAGGTCGCGGCGGACGAAACCGTTCTCGAGGCCGTCCGGCGGGTGAAACCTGATGTGCGGTATTCGTGCCGGCAGGGATTCTGCGGGGCGTGCCGGGTGCGTGTCCTCGACGGCGAGGTCGATCATCGCGACCGCGTCCTGATCGGCGAGCAGCGCGACGACTCGATGATGATCTGTGTATCCCGCGCTGCCGACCGTGCTGTCCTCGACCTCTGACCACTGAAGAAGGAAACATCCATGAACACAACAGATTCAGATGTCCCGACGCATGTCGGGGTGGCCATCGCGGGTGGTGGATTCGGTGGCGTGGGTGCGGCGATCCAGCTGACCCGCAACGGGATCGACGACTACCTGCTCTTCGAACGGGCCACGGAACTCGGTGGCACCTGGCAGGCGAACACGTATCCGGGCGCGCAATGCGACATCCCGTCCGCGCTGTACTCGTTCTCGTTCGCGCCGAACCCGGAGTGGACGCGCCTCTACCCCCTGCAGGAGGAGATCAAGTCCTACATCGAACGCTGCGCCGACGACTACGACGTTCCCGCCCACACCCGACTCGGCACCGATGTGCGCAGCGCCGACTGGGATGAGCTCGCGCAAGTGTGGCGGATCGTCACGGTCGATCGCACGGGCACCGAGCGCTCCTGGACCGCAACGTTTCTGCTGCTCGCCACCGGCCCCTTCAGCGAGCCGTCGGTCCCAGATCTGCCCGGACTCAGCGAGTTCGGGGGTCGCATCTTCCACTCGGCCGAGTGGGATCACGACTACGATCTGGCCGGGAAATCGGTGGCCGTTATCGGGACGGGGGCCTCGGCGGTCCAGTTCGTGCCGCAGATCCAGCCGAAGGTGCAGGCGCTGAGGCTGTTCCAGCGGACGCCGACATGGATTCTGCCGCACCCGGATCAGCCGATCGCTCCTGCCCTGCAGGACGCGTTCCGGCGGATCCCCTGGGCGCAACGCGCGATGCGAGGTTCCTTTGCCCTCGTGCAGGAGATGATGGTGCCCGGGCTGGTGCGCGAACCCGCGCTGCTCAAGCCGATGGCCGCCGCCGGGCGGCATCATCTGCGTCGGCAGGTGACCGATCCGGAACTACGTGCGAAGCTCACGCCGACCTACGAATTCGGTTGTAAGCGACCGACATTCTCCAATACCTACTATCCGGCGTTGACCGCTTCCAACGCCGAGGTGATCACCGACAGCATCGAACGGGTGACGGCAACCGGCATCGTCACCGCCGACGGCGCCGAGCACGCGGTCGACGCCATCATCTTCGGAACCGGGTTCAAGCTGACGGCCAATGAGGGGTTTGGCCGTATCCGCGGAACCGACGGCCGGAGCCTTGCGGAGGTGTGGGCCGGCGAGATGCGTGCCTATCTCGGCACCATGGTGACCGGATTCCCCAATATGTTCATGATGTTGGGCCCGAACTCGGTGGTCTACACCTCCCAGGTGGTCACGATCGAAGCGCAACTCGATTTCGTCATCGACGCCCTGAAAACCATGGGCCGGCGGTGGATTCGGAGTATCGATGTGACCCCCACGGCGCAGCAGGCTTTTGTCGACGAAGTGGATAAGGGCCTGACGTCGTCGGTGTGGAATACCGGTGGATGCAGCAGCTATTACCTGAGCGGCTCGGGACGGAACTTCACCTTCTGGCCAGGATTCGTGTTCACCATGCGCCACCGGATGCGGCGTATCCGACTGAGCGACTTCAGCATCCGCATGGCCGGTCGGGGCCGCACCGCGACGTCGTCGGAGAAGGTGTTGGTGGCACGATGACGGTTCGCATGGTGCAGTCCGGCGCACGCGCGTCCTTCGACGACAAAGTTGCGCTCATCACGGGTGCGGCCCAGGGCATCGGTCTGGAAACCGCGCGGTTGCTGGCCGCGCGCGGTGCACGGGTGGTGTTGGCGGACGTTGCCGCCGACCGACTGGCAGCCATCGCCCGCGAGTTCCCCACCGACCGGTGGCTGACGGTGGAAGCCGATGTGCGCGTGCTAGATTCGATGGAGTCCGCAGTGCGGGCCATACTCGATCGATTCGGCCGGCTCGACGTTGTGGTCGCCAATGCGGGCGTCACCCCTCCGCCGGCCACCCTGCGGACCGTCGCCCCGGAGGCCTTCGAGCGGGTCGTCGACATCAACCTGCTGGGTGTGTTCAACACCGTGCGGGCCGGGATCGAGCCGGTGATCGCTGCCGGCGGGCACATCGAGGTGGTCGGATCGTGTGCGGCCTTCGCGCCCGGAATGGGCGGCGCCGCATACATGATCAGCAAAGCAGGTGTCGAGCAACTCGGTCGCGCACTGCGCATCGAACTCGCGGCGCACGGGGCGTCGGCGGGCATCGCCTACTTCGGCATCGTGGAGACCGCGCTGACCCGAGCGACGCTCGACGACGATGAACTCGGCCGGGAGATCGGGTCCGAACTGCCGTGGCCGCTGAGCCGTCGCATCACCGCTCAGGATGCGGCGGCGGTGATCGTCGACGCGGTGGCCGGCCGACGAGCGCGGGTGATCGCGCCGCGGCAGTGGACCGTGTACGCGGCGCTGCGGGGGTTGATCAATCCGCTGCTCGATCTACGGTTGGAGCGGGACAAGGGGATTCGGGATCTGATTCGACGGTTGGAGGAGCGGCAACGCGGCCTTTCCCGGCTCGGCTAGCAGCTCGCTCAGGGAGAAAGGCAACCGCTGGTTGAGCAGTCGCCGAGGCGCTAGCCGAGGTGACGTCCGTCGAAACCAGCTCCCGCGCTGGATGTCTCGTTTCGACCAGCGTCGGGCCCGCTTCGCTCGCTCGTCGCGCTCAACGAGCGGTGAGGCGTGCGGGATGGGGGCTCAACGAGCAGTCTGGGTCAGCAGGCGCAGGGCGGCGAGAGTGTAGGTGCGGGCCGCGGTTTCGAGGTCGTCGATGGCGACTGATTCGTCAGGTTGGTGGGCCTCGGCGTTGATGTTGCCGGGCCCCAACACGATGGTGGGGATGCCGAGGTCGCGGCTGACGAAGCCGCCGTCGCAGGCGGCGGTCCAGCCGCCGACGGAAGTGGCGCGGCCGGTGGCGGTGACAGCGGAGACCGCGGTGGTGACCAGGGCGTGGTCGGCGGGGGTGGCGAAGCCGGGCATCTCCATGGTGACCTTGACGTCGACGGTGATGCCGTCGGTGTCGATCGCGGAATCGCGGATAGCCGAGCGCAACTGGTCGGCGATGACGTTGGCATCCTCGTCGGGCATGAGGCGGCGGTCGATGCCGAGTTCACACATCGGGGCGACCACGGAGATTCCTTGCCCACCTTGGATGGTGCCGACGTTCCAGGTGCCGGAGCCGAGGAGGTCGTCGGCGGTCATGCCGAGTTGCTGATGATCGAAGCGGATGAGGTCGATGATCGAGGCGGCGGCCTCGATGGCGCTGCGTCCATCGGCAGGACGACCGGAATGTGCTGCGCGGCCGGTGATGTTGATCTCGAGGTACGACGCGCCGCGGCAGCCACGCACGATGGTGAGGTCGGTGGGCTCGGCGACGATGCATCCGGCGAAGGAGTATTCGCTGTGGCGGGTCACGAAGTCGCGCACCCCCAGCCCGTGTTCTTCCTCGTCGACGGTACAGACCAACTGCACCGGCCCCCCGAGGTTGATGCCGTAAGCCGAGGCGTGCGACAACGCCTGCATCGCGCAGACCGCCGCCGCCAGACCGCCTTTCATGTCGGTGGTGCCGCGCCCGTAGATGCGGCCGTCGGCGAACTGCGGTCGATACGGATCGTGTGTCCAGTTGGGGCCCGCCGGTACGACGTCGGAGTGGCCGAGCAGCATCAGGCCGGGTCCGGTGCCGGACTCGAGGGTGGCCACCAGGTTGGGGCGGCCGGGCGCCACCTCGTGGAGGTCGACGGTGAAACCGGCGCTGCGGCAGGCCTGCGCCAAGACGGCGACGGCGTCGGCCTCGGTGCCGCCCGGATTCTCGCTGGGCGCCTCCACCAAACCGGCGGTGAGCATGGCGACGGTGTCCGGTGTGATGTGCGACAGCACTCCGGTCTCGGCCTCCGTCAGTGACACCGCTTCACCTCTCATCGTCGAAAATCCTTCATGCAGTATGCGCCATCTTCTCCAGGCTTGTGGTCAGGCGGTGGATACCCTCGTCGATTCGCTCGGGTGTACTGGATGCGAAACACAGGCGCAGTGCGTTGCGGAATCGTCCGCCGGGGGAGAGCGCCGGACCGGGGATGAAGGCGACGCCGTCGGCGAGTGCCACCTCGAACAGTTCCCGGGTGTCGATCTCGGCGAACTCATCGCGCAGCGTGACCCACAGGAAGAAGCCGCCCTCTGGGTCCGTCGTGGAGACACGGTCACCGAGGTGGGTGCGGATGGCGTCGATCATCGCCTCTTTGCGTTCGCGGTACAGCGTGCGGATGGTCGCCAGGTGGTCCTCGAGACCGCCGCGGGCGATGTACTCGGCGACGATGTGCTGGTTCGGGACGTTGGTGCAGGTGTCCATGGCCTGCTTCCCGTTGATCAGCAACTGGCGCAACGACGGATCGGCGTCGACCCAGCCGACACGCCACCCGGGAGCGAGGATCTTGGAGAAGGTGCGGACCGAGAACACCAGCGGATCCTGGGGGCTGAGGGTTTGGAAGGTGGGAATGTCGGTGCCGGCGAAGCGCAGCAGACCGTACGGGTCGTCGTCGATGATCACCGCACCCCACTGGTGCGCGAGGCGCAGCAGCTCGCGGCGGCGTTCCTCCGACAGCGTCACGCCGGACGGATTTTGGAAGGTCGGGATCGTGTAGATCGCCTTCGGTATTTGGTGGGTGTGCGCGACCAGGGATTCGAGTTGGTCGACCTGCATGCCGTCGTCGTCGACCGGCACCTCGAGGAGTTGCGCGCCGTAGGAGAGGGCGGTGGCGCTGCCGTTGGTGTAAGTGGGGGATTCGACGATCACCAAGTCGCCGGGGTCGACGAACAACTTGCAGGCGAGGTCGAGACCCTGCATGCCGCCGGTGGTGATGACGAGTCGTTCGTGGCTCGACGGGTCGGGGGTGGTGGCGAGGTAGTCGACGAGCAGTTGCAGCAGTCGTGGTTCGCCTTCGGTGGCGCCGTAGGTGAATGAGGAGTTGTCCAGGATCTCGCCCGCGATCTGCCGGAACTCGTCAGCGGGGACGGCCTCATCGGCGGGTGCGCCCATGGCGAAGCGCACGATGTCGTGCTTTTGGGAGGCGAGCAGGGAGGTCGACGAGTCGATGAGTGACCCGACGAGATCCTTCGCGCGGCCGGCGAGCGGGATGGTCGGTGCTTGTGCGGTCATGGTGATCACCTCATTTTCGGATGAGTTCGCGGGGGAAGGCGGTGAAGGTTTCGACACCGGTGGGGCTGACGCGTACGGATTCGGAGAGCTCGAAACCGTAGTCCTCCATCCACATTCCGCAGATGATGTGGAAGGTCATGTTGGTCTCCAGGACCGACTCGTCCTCGGTGCGGATGCTGATGGTGCGCTCACCCCAGTCCGGTGGATAGCCGATGCCGATGGAATAGCCCAGCCGCGAATGTTTTTCGAGACCGTACTTGGCCAGGCTCCAGTTCCAGGTGGAGGCGAGTTCGCGGGTGGCCACGCCCGGCCGGATGGCGTCGAGGACATTGTTGAGGCCTTCGGCGGTCGCCTTGGCGACGTAATCCAGGTCCTTCGACGGCTTGCCCAGGGAGACGGTGCGCGCCAGCGGGCAGTGGTAGCGCTTGTGGGCGCCGGTCAACTCGATGACGACGGCCTCGTTGTTGGCGAAGGTGCCCTGGTTCCAGGTGAGGTGCGGGGTATCGGCGGCGGCGCCGGTCGGCATCATCGGCACGATAGCCGGGTAGTCGCCACCGAACTCGTCGGTACCGGTGATCTGGGCCTGCGAGATCGCGGCTGCCGCATCACATTGGCGCACACCGACATCGATGGTGTCGATCGCCGCGCGCATGGCCTCCGAGCACACCATGCCGGCCTGCCGCATCAACTGGACCTCGGCGTCCGACTTCACCGACCGCACCCAGTTGACGAGTTCGAAGTTGTCGACCAGCTTCCACTCGGGTATCGCGTTGAACAGGGCGCGATAGGCCTTGGGGGAGAAGAAGTGTGAGTCCATCTCCAGGCCAACGGAGCCGGCCTTCGAGGCGGGTGCGATCAGATGCCGCTGTCGCAGCGCCCACGCCACCCAGTCGAACGGGTGCACGTGCGGGCGGTGGACGTAACTCTCCGGGTACCCGACGATCTGCTCCTCGGGCAGCCACGTCGTGCGGTGTGCGCCATGGGCATCCATCTCGCGGGCGAAGAAGTACATGTCGCCCTCGATCGGCACGAACAGCATCTGCGGGGTGTAGAACGACCAGGCGTTGTAGCCGATGAGGTAGAAGATGTTCGCCGGATCGGTGACGATGATCGCCGACAGCCCTTGACGATCCATCAACTCCCGGACCCGGGTGAGTCGCTGCTCGTACTCGCTGTCGGTGAACAGCTGAGCGCCGAGATACATACTCCTCCTTAGCGGTTGATCGGACGGGCCACGTACTTGATGTCGAGGAACTCGTCGATACCGAGCCGCCCGCCTTCGCGCCCGAGACCCGACTCTTTGATGCCGCCGAAGGGTGCAGCCGGATTCGAGACGAGGCCGGTGTTGATGCCGACCATACCGACCTGCAGGCGGGTCGACAGCGCATCGGCGCGATCGATGTCCTGGGTGAAGGCGTAACCGACCAGACCCCACGGGGTGTCGTTGGCCATGGCGATGACGTCGTCGAGTCCGTCGTCATCGGAGTCGTCGGTGCCGAACGGGATGAGTGCCGCGACAGGGCCGAAGATCTCGGTCGAGGTGAGGTCGGCGTCGATCGAGACGTCGGTGAGCACGGTCGGCGGATAGAAGTGGCCGGGACCGTCGGTCCGTGCGCCCCCGCACTGTGCGGTGGCGCCCTTGGTGATGGCGTCGTCGACGAGTCCTTCGACCTTGGCGACGGCCTTGTCCTCTACCAGCGGTCCGACCTGGATGCCGTCCTGGCTGCCATCGCCCACCGCCAGGGCGCTCATGCGGTCGACGAGGCGCTGGGTGAAGTCGGCCTGGACGCTGCGGTGCACGAAGATTCGGTTGGCCGCAGTGCAGGCCTGCCCGATGTTGCGCATCTTGGCGACCATCAGCCCGTCGACAGCTCGGTCGAGGTCGGCGTCAGCGCAGACGATGAACGGAGCGTTGCCGCCCAGTTCCATCGACGTCCGCATGACGGTGCCGGCCGCTTGGCGCAGCAGGGTTTTGCCGACCTCGGTGGACCCGGTGAAGCTCACCTTGCGGGCCAGTCCGCTGTCCATCCACTCGGTCACCACGGCGCCGGGGTCGGTGGTGGTGACCACGTTGAGGACACCGTCGGGTAGACCGGCCTCGATCAGGATGTCCGCCAACAGCAGTGCGGTCAGCGGGGTTAGCTCGGCAGGCTTGAACACCATGGTGCAACCGGCGGCGATGGCCGGGCCGATTTTACGGGTGCCCATGGCGAGCGGGAAGTTCCAGGGGGTGATCAGAATGCACGGACCGACAGGCTGTTTGGACACCACGATGCGGTTGGCGCCGTCGCCGGTGATGGTGTGGTCGCCGCCGATGCGAACGGCTTCCTCGGCGAACCAGCGGAAGAACTCGGCACCATAAGCGACCTCGCCGCGTGCCTCGGCGAGCGGCTTACCCATCTCCGCGGTCATCACCGCGGCGATCTCGTCGGTGCGGTCGACGATGAGTTGGTATGCGCGGTAGAGGATTTCGCTGCGGGAGCGAGGGGAGGTCGCGGCCCACGCCTCCTGACGGTCGGCGGCGGTACGCAGCGCGCGCCGGGCGTCGTCGGCGTTCCCGTCGGCGACCTGCGCGAGAGTCTCGCCGGTGGCGGGGTTCTCGACGGCGAAGCGGGCGCCCGACTGCGCGGGCGTCCAGGTTCCGTCGATGAGGAGGTCGGGGTGGACGCGGGAAAGGGCTTGTGGGGGTGCGGAGGTGGTGGTGGTCATCGGGGTTCTCCTTTCGGATTGGTGAGCAGTTCGGCGAGGTGGAGGCCGGTGGCGGTGATGCCGGGATCGACCGTGGTGAGGTGGGAGACGGCCATGGCGCAGCTGAAGCCGTCGGTGATCACGGGGCGGTCGGGTGCGGATCGGAGTGCCGGTGCGAGGGCGTGTTCGGCGACGGCCATGCTCACTTCGTAGTGTCCCTTCTCGAAGCCGAAATTACCCGCCACACCGCAGCATCCGTCGGCGGTGTGCACGTCGACGCCGAGTGCCTCGAGGGCGGCGCGGCCGGAACGGGCACCGAACACCGCGTACTCGTGGCAGTGGGTTTGCAGCGTCACCGATGCGGGGAGTGTCGCCGGTCGCCAGCCGTTCTCGATAAGGGTAGGCAGGTGATCGGCGAAGCTCTGGACGCGCCGGGACACCCGGCGTGCGGCCGGCGAGTCGACGAGCTCCGGCAGGTCCTTACGCAGGGCCGCCGCACAACTCGGCTCCGGGACGACGATCGGCCGGTTGGTGCCGTCGTCGAGTGCGTCGGCGGTGCGGGACAGAACTTTCCGGGCGTGGGTGAGTTGTCCGGTGGAGATCCAGGTGAGGCCGCAGCAGTTGTCGGCAGTGCAACCGACCCGATCACCGTTGGCGCCCAACACCTCTGCCGCGGCGGTGGCCACCTGCGGGCGGAACGCCTGGGTGAACGAGTCGACGAACAGGACGGTGTCGGTGGTCGCGTCCACAGCGGTTAGCGGGCCGAGGTGACCCCGCCGCTGCCGACGGGTCGCGAACTCAGGCATTGAGCGCCGCGGGTCGAGCCCACCGGCATACGCGGCGAGCTTGCGGAGGCGGGTTCGCATGGCGACGTTCATGATTGGTGCCGCGAGGCCCGCCGCCGACAGCCACGCCGGCATCCAACCAAGGGAATAGTGCGAGAGCGGGCGTCGTCGACCCTGATAGTGGTGATGCAGGAACTCCGACTTGTAAGAGGCCATGTCGACGCCGGTGGGGCAGTCCGTCGAACACGCCTTGCAGGACAGACATAGGTCGAGTGCGTCGGCGACATCGGTGGAGCGCCAGCCGGATTCGATGTCGGGTGCGGTGCGCACCATGTCCTGCAGCACCCGGGCCCGGCCGCGGGTGGAGTCCTTCTCGTCGCGGGTGGCGCGGTAGCTGGGACACATCACCCCGTTGCTGCTGGTGCGGCACCGCCCGACGCCGATACACGCCTGCACCGCATGGACGAACGGATCGAGGTGCGGTTCGTCGTCATCATCGGAGGTGTGCGTACCGCCAAAGTTCAGTTCCGTCGGCCAGCGTCGTTGCGGCACACCGTCGAGGGCAAGGTGATCGGCGATCGGTGGTGGGTCGATGATGCTGCCCGGGTTGAGGGTGCCGCGCGGATCCCAGATGCGTTTGAACGCGGCGAAAGCGTCGAGCATCGCCGGCGAGTACATGATCGGCAGCAGGGCCGACCGGGCCCGACCGTCGCCGTGCTCTCCAGACAGCGAGCCGCCGTGGGCGACAACGAGTTCGGCTGCGGCCGTGCAGAACCGGTTCATCCGATCGCGGCCTTCGGCGGTGCGCAGGTCGAAGGTGATACGGACGTGCATACAACCCGCACCGAAGTGCCCGTACATGACGCCGGTGAGATCGAACCGCTGCAGCAGCGCCGAGAAGTCGTCGAGGTAGTCGGCCAATCGTTCGGGAGCGACGGCTGCGTCCTCCCAGCCCGGCCAGGATTCGTAGCCGGCGCCGATGCTGTCGTCGTCGGGATCTGCGAGTCGGGAGGAGAGCCCGGCGCCGTCTTCGCGGACGCGCCAGAGTGCTTGTCGGACGGCGGGGTCGTCGACGGTGGTGGCGTCGATCATCCGGCCCTGCGCCCTCAAGTCCTCGACGAGCCGTTTCGCGGTGGACGCGACGTCGGATTCGCCCATCCGGTCGGCGCTGTCCTCATCGAGGTCGATGAACAACCAAGCCGCGCTGCGTGTCTCGCCGGTCAGGCCGGGCAAGCCGGTGACGCTGTCGCGGCCGCGTCGCGCCTGCATGGTGGCGACGATGCTCCGGTCGATGCCCTCGATCGCCGACGGCGCGTACGGCAGGATGGCCGGGACATCACGGGCGGCGTCGACCACCGACGGATACCCGACGCAGACCAGCAGTTGCGACGACGCCACCGGCACCAGGCGAATACGAGCCGAGACCACGATCGCGCAGGTCCCCTCACTGCCCACCAGGGCGCGGGCGACGTCGAATCCGTTCTCCGGCAACAGATGTGCGAGGTGATATCCCGACACCTGGCGGGGAATGGTCTCCAGATCAGTGCGCAGGATCCCGAGGTTGCGGGCGGTGAGGTCACGTAGGTGCTCCGACAGTGCGAGGGCACGTTCGGTTGCGGCGGTGTCGGATTCGTCGGTTGCGGCGAGTCCGGTGCGCGTGGCGGTGAGGCGCAGGCCGTCCGCAGTGACCAGGTGCAGCTCCTCCACGTGGTCGGTGGTGCGGCCGTAGCGGACCGAATGATTGCCGCAGGCGTCGTTGCCGATCGCTCCGCCGAGACAGGCGCGTGACGCCGACGACGGATCGGGCGCGAAGGTCAGGCGTCCGTCGGTGGCGGCACGTGCTTCGGCCGCGAGTGTGGTGAGCACGATCCCGGCATCGGCCACCGCCGTGCGCGCCGCCGCGTCGACGGAGTGCACCCGGCTGAGGTGCCGGGAGAAGTCCAGCACCACGCCGGGTCCGATGGCGTTGCCGCCCATGGACGTGCCACCCGAGCGGGCGATGATCGGTACGCCGTGCTCGTGACAGTAGGCGGCGGTGACGGCGACATCGTCGACGGTGCGCGGGAACACGACCGCGATCGGTCGGACTCGATAGTTCGACGCGTCATAGGAGTACTCGGCGAGGCGTCGCGTCGAGCCGTCGACCTCCACACCGAGACGCGCGAGATCGCCGACGACATCGAGGTCGCCGCCGGTTACTGCTGAGCTGTCGGCATGCGTCATCTCTCACCGAGGGTATCGGTCTCGAGCACTTCGGTCAGGGCGGCGGTGAAACGTTGCAGGCCAAGGGCGATTTCGTCCTCGGTCACGACCAGTGCGGGGATCAGTCGGACGACGTTGCCTGCGGGGCCGCAGGTGAGGGTGAGCAGCCCGTGGCGGGTGGTGGCCTGCTGGACGGCGGCGGCCGTCGCCGCGTCGGGGGTGGGGGCGCCCGATTCGCCGGGTACGACGAACTCGATGCCGGCCATCAATCCGAGGCCGCGGACGTCGCCGATCTGCTCGAAGCGAGGAGCGATCTCACCGAGTCCGGCGAGGAGTTGCTCGCCGCGGATGCGGGCGTTCTCGACGAGGCCCTCGTCCTCGATGACCTCGAGGGTCGCGATCGCAGCAGCGGCGGCGACGGCGTTGCCCCCGTAGGTGCCGCCCTGCGAGCCCGGCCACGCCTTGCTCATCAGGTCGGTGGAGGCGGCGATCGCGGAGATCGGGAAACCGGACGCCAAACCCTTTGCCGTGATGAGGATGTCGGGGGACAGCCCCGCCGCATGCTGATGTCCCCAGAACTTGCCGGTGCGGCCGAAGCCGGCCTGCACCTCGTCGAGGATGAGCGTGATGCCGTGGCGGTCGGCGCGTTCACGCAGCCCCTGCAGGAATCGCGGTGGGGTGGGCAGGTAGCCGCCGTCACCGAGGACGGGTTCGATGAGGAACGCCGCGGTGTCGTTCGGTGCGACGCGGGAGGTGAGCAGGTAGTCGAGCTCGCGCAGGGCGAAGTCGACGGCGGTGTCGGTGTCCCAGCCATAGCGGTAGGCGTAGGGGAACGGCGCCATGTGCACGCCGCTCATCAGCGGCGAGAAGCCGGCGGAGAATCGGGTGCCGGCGGTGGTCAGGCTGGCGGCGGCGACGGTCCGGCCATGGAATCCGCCCTGGAACACGATGATGTTCGGGCGTGCGGTGGCCATACGGGCCAACCTGATTGCCGCCTCGACGGCTTCGGAACCGGAATTGGCGTAGAACACCGAGTCGAGCCCGGCTGGGAGGACCGCGCCGAGACGGTCGGTGAGTTCGAGTAGCGGCTGATGCATCACCGTCGTGTACTGGGCGTGAATGATCTTGGCGCACTGCGCTTGTGCCGCTTCGACGACCCGAGGATGGCAGTGGCCGGTGCTGGTGACGCCGATGCCGGTGGTGAAGTCGAGGTAGTCGTTGCCGTCGGTGCCGCGAATCCACGATCCGTGCGCATGATCCACGACCACCGGCGTCGCCTGTTTCAGGAGGGGGCTGAGTGAGGTACGGGTGGAGGTGTCGGTGAGAGTGGTCATGGTGACACGGTGACGGTCAATCGTCGGATTGTCAACAATTCGACGATGTGGAGGCAGTTGAGTCGTCAGCCCGAGTTCTTCATCGCCTCGAGTGCCGCGCTGAGCGCCTTCAGCCCGTCCAGTGCCTGCTGCCACGCGGCGGTGTCGATCGCGGCTGCCATCGCCTCCGCAGCAGCGCGATGTTGCGGGCTGATCCGGTCGTTCGCGGCCCGACCGGCTTCGGTGATGGCCACCAACTTGGCGCGGCGGTGCCGCGGATTCTCCCGGTACTCGACGAGTCCTTCGTCGGCCAGCAGGTCGGCGGTGCGCTGCACGCTCTGCCGGGTGATGCCCATTGCTCGGGCGATGTCCGAGACCGACAGTGGAGTGTCGATCACCGCACCGAGCACCTGCCACCGGGTAGCGGTGAGGCCTGCTGGCTGGGCGAGTTGTTCAGCGAGGGCCAGGAACTGCCCGTTGAGGCGGAAAGTGGTCAGCGCGCTCTCGGACAGTAGGCGCTGCAGATTCGGCTGCTCGCCGATCACTGCTGGGACTGCAGCGCGTAGAAGCCGCTCGGATCGTGCTCGCCGTAGAGCTGGTACCAGGCGTCGAGGATCGCGGCGTCGTAGACGTCGAGTGCGGCGAAGACCTCGCGGGCGAACTCGATCGGAGCAACAGCGGCTGCGGTGATGATCCCCCGATCGGTGACCGCCGGTGCGTCGACGTAGTGCTCGGCTCCCGCATATCCGGTGGGTTCGAGCTGTTCGGGCGCGTTGCTGGTGTGGCGTCTATCGTCGAGAAGTCCGGCTCGGGCCAATCCGACTGTGGCGCCGCAGATTCCGGCTACCGGAATGCCGGCGTCGGCCCACCGGCGGGCGGCGTCGACGAACTCGGTGTTGCCGTCCATCCAGGTTTGCGCACCGGGCAGGACGAGCATTGCGCTGTCGGTGGGATTTACGTCGGCGAGGGTCGTGTCCGGCGTGATGGTGAGGCCGCCGATCGTGCGGATCGGGTCGGCTGTCGCGCCGACGGTGATGATCTGCAGTGATCCGGGTTCTCGCTGGTATTCGGGATTGTTGATGCCGGCGGCGACATAGCCGAACTCCCAGTCGGCGAGGGTGTCGTAAAGGGCGAGATGGACGCTTCGCATGATGTACTCCTTTCGTATATGACAGCATCCTGTCATTTAGACAGGATGCTGTCAACTACGGCCGGCTCGGGTCACGCACCGATGCGCTCCCGGATACTGCGTCCGGCGACAAGGGGTGCGGTTTCCTTGATGACGAGCAGGCAGCAGAGGCTGATCGCCATGAGGACTGCCGCGTAGACCCCAACCGGGATCACGCTGCCGGTGGCGCTTACGATCCGATTGGCGATCATGGGGGCGAGTCCGCCACCGAGGACAGCGCCAACCTGGAAGCCGATGCCGATTCCGCGGTACCGCTGCGTAATCGGGAAGAGCTCGGAGAACGTCGTCAGCATCGGACCGTACACGAAGCCGGTCAGCGCGAAACCGATCGAGATCACCGTGATGCAGGCAGCTAGGGAGCCGACGGCAGTGACCCAGAAGAGGAATGGCGCAAAGACCAGTGATGTCGCCATGCCGAACCCGATGACGGTCTTGCGGCCCAGTCGATCCGAGAGGTGGGAGCCGAGCACGACGGTCGCCGCGTGGCATGCGAGCGCGATGGTGCTGCCGAAAACGACTGGGGATCGGTCGAATCCGCGTCCGGGATCGGTCTCGGTCAGGAAGGACAGCATGAAAGTGAACAGCAGGAAGGCGTAGCAGTTCTGGCCGAGATTGATGCCCGCGGCCAGAGCCACGCGTCGCCAGTTCTGACGGAGAACCGCAAATGTCCTCGGTCGATCCTGTGCGGTTTCTTGCTGATTCATGAACTCGGGCGTTTCGCTGATTCGCGTCCGGGTCCAGACACCGATCGCCAGCACGATGCCGCCGATGAGGAAGGGGATGCGCCAGCCCCAGGACACGACCTGATCCATCGGCATGAGCAGCACCAACGCAAACGACAGGTTGGCGAGTATGCCGCCGACCGGCGAGCCGAGTGTGACGAACGAACCGTACAACCCACGGCGGTGTGTCGGCGCGTGTTCGGCCGCCAGCAGAGCGGCACCGCCGATTTCACCGCCACGTGAGATACCGTGCACCATTCGCAGGAAGATCAGGATGACCGGCGCCACGATGCCGATTGCCTGGTAACCCGGCAGCACGCCCATCGCGAGAGTGGAGCCACCCATGAGCAGGAACGCGGCGGTAAGGGCCTTGCGGCGACCGATCCTGTCGCCGAAGTGTCCGAAGATCACCGCGCCGATCGGTGCCATGACGAATCCGACTGCGAACGTGGCGAATCCGAGGAAGGTGCCGAACCATGGGTCGTCGACGTTGAAGAAAACCTTGTTGAACACCAACGCCGTTGCGGTGCCGTAGATCGCAAAATCGTAGAACTCCAAGATGGTGCCGGCGCCGGAGGCGACGGCCAATCGGGCGGGCCGCTCCCGCGTGGTCTTTTGGGCGTCTCGGGCCATTGGGTCTAGGGTTACCACGGATCACTCCTCGTCGGTGATGGATCGCAACGGGCATGTGTTGCGATCGATGGCTGTACTCGTGGTCGATTCGATGGTGGTGGACTCGACCGAAGTAGGGAATAGGGAAAAGCCTTACGGCTCTGCAGTATTGACAGGTTGGATCGCGCGGCCAGGTGGCTGGTCGCCGGGGTCGGTCCGCTGTTGGTGGAGGTCAGTCGGTGGTGGCGAACTCCTCCTGACGGCTCAGCCGCCCCAGGGAGTCGAGCAGGCGGGCAAAATCGGCGATTCGCTGCGCTCGGTAATCGGCGACGGTGTTCTGGTCGAACGTGTAAAACCCTGCACCATCAGTGATTCCACGACGACCCGAAATCATATTGGACTCCACGAGCGGCGCCGGCGCGAAACGTTCACCCAATTCGCGGCGCAGGTAGTGCGAGGCGTGGAACAGGGTGTCGCATCCTCCCCAATCGATGAACTCGAGGAGCCCCAGGACCGCGAAGCGGGAACCGAAGCCGATGCGGACTGCGGTGTCGATGTCCTCGGCACTTGCCACGCCTTCCTCGACCATCCGTGCCGCCTCGTTCATCACCAGTGTTTGCAGGCGCGGAACGATGTAGCCGGGTGATGGGGCGCAGCGCACCGGAGTCTTGCCGACAGCGGTCAGAAGGTCCCAGGTTGTGTCGATGGTCTCGGCGGTCGTCGTCCGGCCGGGACTCACCTCCACTAACGGCATCAGATCGGCCGGGTTGAGCCAGTGTGCATTGAGGAACCGCTCGGGTGCACTGAGATAGGCGGCGAGATCGTCGGCCAGGAAGCTCGATGTGGTGGACGCGATCGGCACACGCGGCCCGACCATGGTCTCGGTCCATTGCAGGGCGTCCCGTTTGACCTCGGCCACTTCGGGTACCCCCTCGAAGACGATGCCGGTGGTGGCCATCGCCTGCGCCGCATCGGTGGCGGCGACGATGTCGACGCGACCGGCCACGTCGGCGACGCGGTCCTCGGCCAGCAGTCCGAGCGTCACCTTGTGATCGAGGGCCGCGCGGACCGCTGCGAGGAATGCGTGGTGATACGTCGCTGCGGCGCCCCCGCGATCACGGAGGTCGACGACAGTGACCTGCACGTTGCCGAACGCGAGGGCCGCCGCGATGCCCTGACCCATCCGGCCCGCGCCGACGATGGTCACGTGGGAGACAGTCACAGTGCATCACCGGTCGTGGCGAGTTGCCGGGTGTAGCCGGCATCGAGCACGTCGGCCAGACCGGCGCGGTCGAAGTCTGCCAGTCCGAGCCGCCCGAAGGTGCGTCCCGCCGAGCCCGTAGGGCGGCCGGTGACAGCACTGGCGAGAGCTAGCAGTCCATCGGCCACCGGCGTGGACACGCCTGCCCAGCGCGCCACCGAACTGAGCAGCGCAAGACCGATTTCCACGTCCTCGGTCATGTAGCGGTGCGTTCGCAGGTCGATGTTTTCCCGCCAATCGCCGCTGTCGGTGAGCTTCTCGTGGGCGGCGTTGCCGTACATCCATTCGTCGCCATCGGCGGTGTAGTGGTCGGCCAGCGGGAAGTGCGGGGCCGCGTAGCCCAAGGCCGTCCGGACCGCGATCCGCTCGGCATCGAGCGCGGAGGTGACCCGACGGATCGACTCCTGAGTGCCCTCGTTGTGGATGTCCCACGATGGAAAGTGCTCCAGCGGACCGGCATTCATCAGAATAAGCGGTGGGTGAATGATCGGACCGGCATTCATCAGGGCGCCGCTGAGCGTGTCTTCGACACGCTCGATCGCCGGGTACACCTCGGCGAGTGCTGACAGGGCGCGGTCGGTGTGGCGGGCCGGGAACACGCCTGTGGGCAGGCGGGTCGCGTAGCCGCTCACCACTACTCGAGCGTCGCCGTGCTTACGGGCGAGGTAGGGCAATGTGCCCGTCTCGGCGAACGCGACGTCGGCGTCGTTGCCGATCTCGCGCAAGGCTTGCGCGAAGACGATTGAGCCGAAGCTGCCCGGCGGAAGGTACACCACCTGACCGTCGCGTAGGTGCGGCGCCATCTGCCGCGCAAGCGATTCGTGCGCGTGCGCCGGTACCGGCGCGATCACCACCCGGGCATCGCGCAACGCGTCGCCGAGATCCTCGACCACAGCGATTCCGTCGGAAGTGCCGACCGCGACCTGACGACGACCACGATGATCGTCGATCTCGAGGACGCCACGAGCGACCAGCGGCTCGAAGCCAGCATGGTCGCGCCGCCACCACGTGATCCGGTGCCCGTTCTCGATCATTTCCGCAGCTGCGGCGTATGAGCCGTGACCGCCGCCGATGACACAGACCTGCACAGTTACCTCCTGGTTGTTACCGCTGTTCGCGGTCGTGATGGGCTGTGAGGAAACGTAGGAGCCGGATCGCCGAATGTCTCGGGGTTGTGCGATAGCGAAAAACGATCGGGCTGTGATGCAGGATTGTCCTGTGCCCGACGACCTCGATTATCAAATCGTGCACGCGCTGCAGGTTGCACCGCGTGCACCCTGGGGCGTGATCGGCGACGTGGCAGGGGTCAGTGCTGCCACGGCATCCCGTCGCTGGGAGCGGCTCGTGGACAGTGGCTTGGCGTGGATCGTGACCTATCCCGGCGCGGCTTATCTCAACACCAGGTGCAGCGCGTTCGTAGAGGTGCAGACTGCGGCGGGACGGGGCGAGGTCGTCGCACGGCTCGCTCATGATCGCCATGTTGCGACCATTCAGCGCATCGCCGGCGACGGTGACCTGCTGCTGACGGTGATGATCGAGAGTCTGGACCACCTGGGTGATTGGGTTCAGGAACTCGCCGACTGGGACGGTGTGGCCAGAACTCGAACGCGGGTGGTCACCCGAGTGCTCGGCGAGAGCGAACGGTGGCGAGTGCATGCGCTGACCGAGGACGAGGAGGCGGTGATCGCCGAGCACAGACCGGTCAGTCGGCCACTGGCCCACGAGCCAGACGAGATCGACCTCAAACTGATTGCGGAGTTGGCAGCGGATGGACGTCGTTCTGCGGTTGACCTCGCGGCGGCAACGGGTTTGAGCGCACCGACGGTCCGGCGCCGGCTCACGAACCTGGTCGGTGAACACGTCCTGTCGATCCGATGCGAGGTGGCGCATGTGATCAGCGGATGGCCGGTCACCGCCAACGTATGGGCTCGTGCGACATCGCGGTCGATCGCGGCGTTGAGTACCGCGCTCGGCGAGTTGCCCCAAGTGCGGGTCTGCTGCGAGGTGACCGGTACCGCGAACATCATCATGGGGGTCTGGTTGCGCACCGTCGGCGAACTCGCCGAGTTCGAGCAGGAGTTGGAAGGTCTCGTGCCCGGCCTGGTTGTTGTCGACCGATCGGTGACGCTGGCGACACCGAAGCGGTTGGGGTCGTTGCTCGACAGGTCGGGATGCCGTACGGGTGCGGTGCCGGTGGTCCTGTGAGTCGCTGATGTCCCTTACGGTGGGATCATGACTCCGGATCCGCCTGTGGTGACGCTGTTGGGGTCACCGAATGCTGCACAGCCGCACAACCTCGCCGAGATCGAGCGCATCGCGACGGTGCGCTACTGCACGGAAGCCGACCTGGGGGCCGCGCTGCCCGGCTCCGAAGTGTTGTTGGTGTGGGACTTCTTCTCCCGTGCGCTGAAAGACAATTGGGGTCCGGCAACGCAGGACCTGCGCTGGGTGCACGTATGCGCGGCCGGGGTGGATTCGCTGCTCTTCGACGACCTGCGGGACTCGAATGTGGTGGTCACCAACGCGGCGGGGGTATTCGATCAGCCGATCGCCGAGTTCGTTCTCGCATCAATCCTCGCCCGCGACAAGCAGTTACACGAGTCCAAGGCCTATCAGCGGGAGGTGGAGTGGCGGCACCGTGAGACGACGCGGACCGCGGGCACCTCGGCGCTGGTGATCGGTACCGGCGGTATCGGCCGGGCCACGGCCCGGCTGCTGCGGGCCGTCGGTCTGCGGGTCGAGGGGGCCGGGCGCACCGCGCGGGTCGACGACCCCGATTTCGGCACCGTGCACGCCACGGCAGACCTCGCCGAGTATGTGGGCGGCTTCGACAACGTCGTCGCGATCGCCCCGCTCACCGCGCAGACCGAACGCATGATCAACGCGCCCGTCCTGGCGGCGATGCGTCGCGATGCGCACCTCATCAACGTGGGACGCGGGGCGCTCGTCGACGAGTCGGCCTTGGTCGATGCACTGCGGACCGGCGAGATCGGTGCCGCGTCCTTGGACGTCTTCGACACCGAACCACTCCCGGCCGACAGCCCGCTGTGGACCATGCGAAACGTCGCGATCTCGCCCCACATGAGCGGCGACGTCCGCGGGTGGCGGGACGTGCTCGCGGACCTCTTCCTGGACAATCTGCACCGCTACCTCGAGTCGCCCGCGGTCCCGGCCGGCGTCCTGCGCAATGTGGTCGACAAAGACAGAGGCTATGTCGCGACCGCTCCGCGCGGCCCTCGATAGTAGGCTGTAGCGCGATGACCATCGTGTATTTCGTGATCGCTGTGCTGGCGCTGATTGGTGCCGGGGTTCTGCTGTGGCTGGATCGGCAGCGCTCGAGTGTCGCGCGCCATCAGCGCGCAGTCTGGGGTGACCAGCACGAGTTCAAGTTCCGTGAGTCGGACACCAAGCTGCGCAAGGTGTTTCACCGCGCGACCATGAACCTGCCGGAGACGGCGACGGTTCAGGATGTGGCATTCGGGCATTACGGTGGCGCGGAAGCGGTGGTGTTCGACGTCGCCGAAACCGCGACTGTGGTCGCTGTGCGCCGGTCGACGACCTCGCGCGTCGTCGTCGACCTCCGCCACGAGGACGTCCTCGCCCCGGCCGAAGAGGACGTCGAACTCCTCGGCGCGATGGGTCCGCGAGTGATGTTCTCCAACAATCTCGAGGTCGCGCGGCGGGTGTGCGATCGCCGCATGGTCACGCTGGCGAATACCGCCCCGTCCTACATCGAGGTGCTGTGGAACGAGGGCAATTGGGCGGTCGGCTCGATGCCACTGACCAAGGACAACGAGCATCTCGACACCGGACTAGAGGTCGTGCGGCGTTTCGCCGACCTCCTGCGGGTGCTGCCGCCGGTCACCGACCCGCAGGATGCGCCCGACCCGCGGGACCCGCACGGCCCGACCCGCGCGGAGTTCGCCGACGAAAAGACCGATCACATGCGCGACGCCGAGCGCCGCGCCCGGATCGAGGCCGGCGAGCAGGCGTGGAGTCCGGCTCCCGACGTGGCCCCGCAGGCTCCCGACGCGGCTCGGCCGGCTCCCGACACCGCACCGCCGGTGACGCCGTCGCGTCCGGCGGCGCCGTCGACCGGTGCCGAACCGGCCGGACCGCCACCGACGACCGGCCGTCGCATGCAGCCGATGCCGGTGCAGCCCACGGATCGGCCCAATCGCCACCGCGCTCCGTAATCTGAGCACCCCGAATCGAAGAATGAGTGAGATGACTTCGTCAACACCCTCGGTCGACGCTGCCGATCTTGCCCGTCTGGCTGCGCTGGTCACCGAATTGTCGGTGGTCCGCGGCAAGGTGACCTTGTCGTCGGGCAAAGAGGCCGACTACTACGTGGACCTTCGGCGCGCGACGTTGCACCACGAGGCGTCCCGGCTGATCGGGACGCTGATGCGGCAACTCACCGCCGACTGGTCTTACGACTCGGTCGGTGGCCTGACGCTCGGCGCCGATCCCGTCGCAACGTCGATCATGCACGCCGACGGCCGGCCGATCGACGCGTTCGTGGTGCGCAAGGCGGCCAAGGCACACGGCATGCAACGCCAGATCGAAGGCCCCGACATCGTCGGCCACGACGTGCTCATCGTGGAGGACACCTCCACCACCGGTGCCTCACCGTCGACCGCGGTCGAGGCGGCCCGGGCGATCGGCGCGAACGTCGTCGGCGTTGCGACCGTCGTGGATCGCGCCACCGGTGCCGACGAGGTCATCGGCAAGCTCGGCGTGCCCTACCGTTCGCTGCTCGGATTGGCCGACCTCGGACTTGCCTGACGTGGCTGCGGGCCCTGACGATTCTGTGAGCCCTGAGGATCCTGGGGGCCCTGACAATCCTGTGGGCGCCGACGAGCCCGGTCCGACCGAATGGCAGGCGGGACCGACGGTGGGTGTCGGTCCGTGGGACGTCGAACGTGACGGACCACTGCCGACCGATCCCCAGTACGACCCGCAGTTGCTCGCCGACGGCGACACCCGCAACGTCGTCGACCCCTACCGGTACTGGACGCGGGAGGCGATCGTCGCCGACCTCGACACCCGGCGACATCCGTTTCATGTGGCCATCGAGAACTTCGCGCACGACGCCAACATCGGGACCGTGGTACGCACCGCCAACGCGTTCCTGGCGTCCGCGGTGCACATCGTCGGACGACGGCGCTGGAATCGGCGGGGCGCCATGGTCACCGACCGCTATCAGCATTTGCGTCATCACGAGAACGTGGCGGATCTGATTGCGTGGGCACGTGATTCGGGGCTGACCGTCGTGGCGGTGGACAACACCCCGGGTGCGCAGCCGCTGGAAACCGTTGCGCTACCGCGAGATTGCATGCTGCTGTTCGGGCAGGAAGGACCCGGGGTCAGCGACCACGCCCAGGACCATGCCGACCTCACCGTGTCCATCGCGCAGTTCGGTTCCACTCGCAGTATCAATGCCGGTGTGGCAGCGGGGATTGCGATGCACGCGTGGGTGCGGCAGCACGCGGATCTCGAGCAGGCGTGGTGACGGCTGGTCACGCAAGCCGACCACCCCACGCGCCAGCACGAACGTTGACAGCGCCGCCTTCCCGCCACGGGCCTTTCGTGTTGACAGCGCCCTGAATTTCCTTGACAGCGCCCAGATTTTCATCGACGGCGCCTGTGACGTCGTTATCCTGGGCGCTGTCAACGAAATTCAGGGC
>NZ_JBCLVJ010000021.1:0-120932 GCF_048537925.1 Gordonia sp. CPCC 205515
ACCCCCACAGTGATCGCGGCCAGTGGGCTCCCTCGCGGGACGCGAGGGGGTCCCGGCGGGCGACACCCGGAGGACGCTTGCCGTGTCGGTCATCCGGTGACCACACAGAAATTTCCGCCGGGCGTGCGCAGAGACGTCATGCGCACACCCGGCGGTGGCAGAAAGGTTCAGATGTCGATCAGAACGGCAGCGGTGCGACCGGGATATCCAGTGCGGCACCAACTTCCGGGGTGAAGAGCTGACCGTCGTGGGTCGACAAGCCGGCGGCCAGGGTGGCGTCGGCGCGGCAGGCCTGCTCCCAGCCCTGGTCGGCGAGACGGAGCACGTAGGGGAGGGTGGCGCCGGTCAGTGCCATCGTCGAGGTGCGTGCCACAGTGCCCGGCATGTTCGCGACGCAGTAGAAGACGGTGTCGTGCACGGTGAAGGTCGGGTCGTCGTGGGTGGTGGCCCGCGAGTCCTCGAAGCAACCACCCTGGTCGATCGCGATGTCGACCAGCACGGCGCCCGGCTTCATCTGCGAGACAAGGTCATTGGAGACCAGGACCGGGGCTTTGGCGCCCGGCACCAGGACTGCGCCGATGACCAGGTCGGCCTCGCGGACGGCTTCGGCCAGCGCGAGCGAGGTGCTGTAGCGGGTGTGGACGCGGCCGCCGAAGCGTGCGTCGATGGCGCGGAGCTTCGTGATATCGAGGTCGAACACGGTGACCTGAGCGCCCATGCCCATCGCGATCGTCGTTGCGTTGACGCCGCTGACGCCGCCGCCGATCACGACGACGTTGGCCGGCTCGGTGCCGGGGACACCGCCCATGAGGACACCGCGGCCGCCCTCGGACTTCATCAGGTGGTACGCACCGACCTGGGGTGCGAGACGTCCGGCGACCTCGCTCATCGGGGCGAGCAGGGGCAGCGAGCCGTCGGCGGCGCGCACGGTTTCGTAGGCGATCGAGGTGGTCTTCGACTCGAGGAGGGCCTCGGTGCAGGGGCGGCTGGCCGCCAGGTGCAGGTAGGTGAACAGGGTCTGGCCTTCGCGCATCAGCGAGTACTCGGACGCGATGGGCTCCTTGACCTTGAGGATCAGGTCGGCCTGCTCCCAGACCTGCTCGGCGGTGGACAGGATCTGTGCGCCGGCTTCCTTGTAGTCGATGTCGTGGAAGGACGAACCCTCACCCGCGCCAGCCTGGATGACAACCTCGTGGCCGCGATTGTGCAGCTCAGCGACGCCGGCCGGAGTGATGGCGACGCGGTACTCGTGGTTCTTGATCTCGGTGGGGATGCCGATAAGCATGACGGGTGCTCCTGAAGTATTCGGGAATGTGGACTGCGAGGTGATCCGCAACACTGCGATAACTCAAGAGTGAAGGAACATCGAAAAGAGCACAATATCTGTGTCGATAATTCTCTAAGATGGCGCTCGTGATGACGATAATTCGAATGATGCGATCATGATGGCCCCGCAGCCGAAGGATGTTCGAGCTGCCGATCCGCTGCTCGATGAGACCGACCGCACACTCCTGCGTCTCCTGCAGACCGATGCCCGCATGCCCAACAGTGAGCTGGCCGCCCGCGCCGGAATTGCCGCCTCGACCTGCCACGGACGGATCCGCCGCCTCGGCGATCTGGGCGTGATCCGCGGCTACTTCGCCGACGTGGACCCGGCCGCGGTCGGTCGGCCGTTGCGGGCGATGGTGGCGGTGAGCCTGCAGGCCGACGCTCGCGGTCAGATCCGGCAGTTCGTCGGAGAGATCGAACGGCACGATGCGGTGATCGACGTCTTCTTCCTGGCCGGCACCGACGACTACCTGCTGCACGTCGCCACCGCCGACACCGAGGCACTCCGGCAGTTCGTCGAAATCCTCAACGCCCGACCCGAGGTGGCCGGCACCACCACCTCGCTGGTGTTCGAGCATCGGCGCGGCGGTGCGCCGATCTTCTGATCGTCGCAGCCCAATAGACTCGGTGGTCGGACAGACGCGGTACGACGAAGGGACTCGAGGAACGATGTCAGGTGAAATCCGGGTGGGCGTACTCGGCAGCAATGGCAAGGTCGGTCAAGCGATCGTCGCCGCGGTCGACTCGGCCGACGATCTGACCTTCAGCGTCGGCGTCGACAAAGGCGACACGCTGGAGAACTTCGTCTCCGCCGATACCGCTGTTGTGGTGGATTTCACCCACCCCAGTGTGGTGATGGACAACTTGAAGTTCCTGATTCACAACGGGATTCATGCCGTCGTCGGCACCACCGGCTTCACCGAGGAGCGGTTGGCTCAGGTGCGGGAGTGGCTCGCCGACAATCCGGGCGTGGGCGTACTGATCGCGCCCAACTTCGCGATCGGCGCGGTCCTCTCGATGCGGTTCGCCGCCCAGGCCGCGCGGTTCTATGACTCCGTCGAGGTCATCGAACTGCATCACCCGCACAAGGCCGACGCTCCGTCGGGCACGGCGTACCGGACGGCCAAGCTGATCGGGGAGGCGCGCGCCGAGGCCGGCGTCGGACCGAGTCCCGACGCGACCACCGAGGAACTCGAGGGTGCCCGTGGCGCGGTGGTCGACGGCGTACATGTGCACTCCGTCCGGCTCGCCGGGCTCGTCGCGCATCAGGAGGTGCTGCTCGGCACCGAGGGGGAGACCCTGACGATCCGTCACGATTCGCTCGACCGGACCTCGTTCGCTCCCGGCGTGCTGCTCGGAGTCCGCGAGATCGGTAAGCGCGCCGGACTGACCGTCGGCCTGGAAGAACTGATGGATCTGTAGGGCATGGCGAAGAAGGATCACAACAACCGCGACGCGCGCCCGATCGTCTGGGTGATCGGGTTTCTCGTCGTCGCCATGATCGTCTACTTCGCCATCCTCGGATGGCGGGGTATCTCGCTCATCTCCACCGGGACGGTCGCCGGTATCGGTATCGGCATCGGCGTCATCATCCTGCCGTTCATCGGGGCGTGGCTGATCTACGCGACCCTGCGGGCGGGCATCGAACACCAGAAGCTCGCCCGGATCATGGTCGAGGAAGGCCGGGAGCTCGACGTGACGTCGTTGCCTCGGCGCGCCTCGGGACGCATCGAACGCGACGCCGCCGACGACCTGTTCGCCCAGGTCAAGCAGGAGTGGGAAGCCGATCCGAACGACTGGCACAACACCTATCGGATCGCTCGCGCCTACGACTACGCCGGCGACCGCAGCCGCGCCCGGCAGATGATGAAACGTGCAGTGGCGCAATACAACGGGCAGGAAGCATGAGCACCCTGCTGATCATTCACCACACGCCGTCGCCGTTCTGCCAGGCGATGTTCGAGGCGGTCATCTCCGGGGCGACCGATTCGGAGATCGAGGGCGTCGAGGTCGTCCGTAAGGCGGCGCTGTCGGTGACCGCGTCGGATGTGTTGGACGCGGATGGCTACCTGCTGGGGTCGCCGGCCAATCTCGGCTACATCTCGGGCGCGCTCAAGCACGCGTTCGATCAGATTTACTACCCGTGCCTCGACTCCACCAAGGGCCGACCGTTCGGCCTCTACCTGCACGGCAACGAGGGCACCGAAGGTGCCGAGCGGGCCGTGGATGCGATCACCACCGGGCTGGGGTGGACCAAATCCGCCGAGTATGTGGTGGTGTCGGGCAAGCCCGGCAAGGACGACCTCGAGAAATGCTGGGAGTTGGGCGCGACCGTGGCCGCTGGGCTGATGGCCTGATCAGATCCCAGAATCTCTTTCTCGTTCACCGGCCCGGAGAGCGGGCAACTCGTTGTCGTTCAACCCAATTCGACGTTGCCTGACGACCCTGGCCGGCCAGGTCGGCGAGGACCGCGCGGTGCGAGTTGTCCGGTCGTTTCAGCGCCCGCGCGGTCATCCCCAGGACGGGCCCGAGGCGCGTCATGTCCGCGGGTCGGCGGGTGCGGGAGAACACGTCGGTGAAGATGTTCGCGTACGTGGGATCGGCGGCTGCCCGGCGATAGAGCTCGTATTCGATGGGGGTCGGCGGCTGCCCGGCCGCAAGGAGATTGGTCCACTGATAGATCTCCAGGCAGTCGACCTCGCGCTGGTGCGCCCACGTGCGGGTCGCTGCGTCGAGTGCGGCCAGGTCGGTGGGACCGGTGGCGCCGAGAATAGGGGCCACCGCCTCGCCGAGTAGTCGCCCGTAGCGCAGTGCATCCCGAATGCCCTGTGCGGTCACGGGATCCTTGAAATGTCCGGCGTCGCCGGCCAATGCCCACCCGGGTCCCGCCGAGGTCCGGAAATAGGATTCGATATCGGTGCAGGCGCGGACCGTGGACTTGAGTTCGGCGCCATCGAGTCGCTCGGCCAAGCCGGGGAGGGCCGCGATGCCCCGCAGATAGGCGTCTTTCGCCTTGCGGCCCTTGAACTCTGGGGCCAGTGCCACCGGCGGCTGTAACAGGGAGAGGACATCGCCCCGGTCACAGGGAAACGCGGTGCCAAGCAGGCCGCCGACGCGCCACTGGGCGGCGATGTGCCGACGTTCGGGGTGCGGATCGCTCCAATAGGCGAAGAAGCAGGCGCGGCCGCTCGGGGCAGACCGGTACGGGGTGGTGGCGCCGACCTGCGCGGCGATGACGCTCTTACGTCCATCGGCGCCGATGATCAAGGGGGCGTGGGCTTCTCGGAGCGCACCGGACTTCTCGGTGTAGCGGATGCCGGCGACGCGCCCGCGGTGATGGATCACCTCGGTGGCGCGGCAGCCTTCACGGATGTCGGCGCCGGCGGCGCGGGAGGTGGCGACGAAGGCGTCGTCGAGTGCCGTGCGCCGGACACACATCGCATAGTTGAAGCCGTCATACGGCGAGTACCCGATCTGGAAGCCGATACCTTCGAGGTCGGCCTGCGCGATCGGAAGTCGCGGGGCGCCGACGGCTTCGACCCTGCTCAACGCGCCGATCGCGTGGATTTCGGCCATGGTGGCCGGCCAGAGCAGGTGGGTGGAGAGAGTATCGGACGGAAAGGTCGCGGCGTCGAGGCCGAGCACACGCAGCCCGCGTTCGGCGAGCGCGATCGCCGCGGCGTTACCCGCGCAGCGGGTGCCGACGATGACGGCGTCAAAGGTCTCGATCTCGGCTGACATCACACTCCCCGAAGTGTGTCGGCGCTACGGTTGTCCCGACTCTAGCGGGTCGGAACCCGTCCTTTGCCCGAATCAGCCGATGACCTCGTCGTAGCCGTAGGAGATGACGCCGATCGCGTGGGGCCCGGTCGCGGTGCGCACGACCTGCAGTTCCTCGACGAGACCGGAGTGGGCGCCGTGCTTGCCGCGGAGTCGGTGGGTCCACACCTCGCGCCAAATGGCCTGCCGCGCTGCCTGCTTGTCGTTCGCGTCGGCGATGGGGACGTCGATGCGCTGGTCATTGAAGCGGACGGGATGTGTCTGCATGCTCACTCCTTGCGTGACGTACGCCACACATCGTCGCACCTGCGTCATCGGGGGTCGGGTTTATCGGCGGCGTGTCGCCGATAGGGCGAGTCGCTCAGCGCAGGGTGTCGCCGACCGACACGGCAACCTCGGGGATTCCCGAATTCAGGACGCGAGCGGCGTCCCGAGCGATATCGGCGTCGTAAAAGCCCACGATGCGGCGGTGGTCGTCGGTGGCGCGGACCTCGTAGTAGCGCGTCGACTTGCTGTCCTCGACGGCGATGACGCGGTAGGCGTCCATGCGTAGTTCGTCGAGGGCGTGGGTGCGGTGGCCGTCGATGGCGGCGCTGATGGCCGGCGTGGGCAGCTGGGCGAAGTGCGCCAGGTGAACCAGCTCGGACGCCCGTGCCGGGGCGGTTTGGCTTGCGTAGGCGATCTCGGTGATGAGAGCGGTCGCGAGTGCAGTGTCGTTCATGGGGTTACAGCTTTCCTTCGTGCGATTTGTTCAGAATGCGGACACCATTGACCGTGCCTTCACGCTACGCGCCGGGGATGAGAGATGTCTGAGATCCGGGGTACGTCACAGCCGCTTCGAAGCGGTGTCCGGCAACACATTTGGCTGTCGTGGGTGCAGTGGTGCAGAGAAGTTCGCGAAAGCGATTACGAGGCGGTCGGAATGGGTTTCGTTCGCCATCGATGATATCGAATTATGTTACTGCGCATATACTTTCAGCCGGAGATCAAAGCGGGACAAGGGTATCGCCAGCCGCCAGAGCTGGTGGGAATGAAGATCTGCGGCTGCCGGTCACTCGGCATCAGCGTGGACGTAGGCGCAACGCGCCGGGTCAGATAGATGCGGCGTCGATCACCACTGAGCCGGGATGTGAGGAATCAGCTGATGGTGCCGCTGACCGGCCTACTACACTGGTCCCCGTGAGTTCGGCCACCCACGACATTACCTCGACCGCGACCATCCCGACCCCATACGAGGACCTGCTGCGTCTGGTGCTCGAGACCGGCACGCCCAAGGCGGACCGCACCGGGACCGGTACACGGAGCCTGTTCGGACATCAACTCCGATACGACCTGTCCGCGGGGTTCCCACTGGTCACCACAAAAAAGGTGCATCTGAAGTCGATCGTGTACGAACTGCTGTGGTTCCTGCGCGGCGACTCCAATGTGCGCTGGCTGCAGGAACGCGGTGTCAGCATCTGGGATGAGTGGGCCGACGAGCAGGGTGAGCTCGGACCGGTCTACGGCGTCCAGTGGCGCAGCTGGCCGACACCGTCGGGCGACCACATCGACCAGATCTCCGCGGCGTTGGAGATGCTCAAGACCAACCCGGACTCGCGGCGCAACATCGTGTCGGCGTGGAACGTGGGGGAGATCCCACAGATGGCGCTGCCACCGTGCCACGCGTTCTTCCAGTTCTATGTCGCCGACGGCAAGCTGTCCTGCCAGCTCTATCAGCGCAGCGCCGACCTGTTCCTCGGAGTGCCGTTCAACATCGCGTCGTACGCGTTGTTGACGCACATGATGGCGCAGCAGGCGGGGCTGGACGTCGGCGAGTTCGTGTGGACCGGCGGCGACTGCCACATCTACGACAATCACGTCGAGCAGGTGCAGCGCCAGTTGTCGCGTCAACCATATCCGTACCCGAAGCTGGAACTGCGGCACCGGGATTCGATCTTCGACTACGAGTTCGACGACATCGCGGTGGTCGGCTACGAGTCCCATCCGGGCATCAAAGCGCCGGTGGCGGTCTAGGTGGGTCCGATGAGCAACCGAACAGTCATCGTGGTGTGGGCCCAGGATCGGGCGGGCGCGATCGGCCGCGACAACACCATCCCGTGGCGGGTACCCGAGGACATGGCGCGCTTTCGCGAGCTGACCACCGGGCATGCGGTGATCATGGGTCGTAAGACATGGGAGTCATTGCCGCCCAAGTTTCGTCCGCTGCCGGGTCGGCGCAATGTGGTCATCACCCGATCGTCGGGCTTCGTCGCGGAGGGTGCCGAGATCGTCGGCGGGCTGGCCGAGGCGCTCGACCTCGCCGGCGACACCGTGGTGATCATGGGTGGTGGGCAGATCTACAGTGCGGCAATGGAATCGGCCACCCACCTGCGGATCACCGAGATCGACATGCTCGTCGAGGGTGCGGACGCGTTCGCGCCGGAGGTCGACCCGTATGCCTGGGATGCCGCCGAGTCGGGGGAGTGGCTCACCTCGTCGTCGGGGGTCAGATATCGCTTCGTCGACTACGTCAGGCATGCGCTCGTGCGCGGATGAGCCGATCAGACTTGTCGGCCGCACAGGCCCGGCGAATCGCCCTGGGCGCGCAGGGATTCACCGACCGAGTGCCGACCGGGACGCCCACGCTCACACATCTGCGTCGGGTGGTCGGGCGCACCCGACTGCTGCAGATGGACTCGGTCAACATCGCCGCCCGCGCGCACTACATGCCGCTGTTCAGTCGACTCGGCCCCTACGATCCGGAACTCCTCGACCGTGCGGCGTGGCGCCCACGGCGGGGAGATCGGCTCCTCGTCGAATACTGGGCGCACGAGGCCGCGCTCATCCCGATCGATGACTGGCCGCTGTTCGGTTGGCGCCGAGACGAATTCCGTGGTGGACGGTATCGGTACACGCGAGAGGTCATGCGCCGCAACCGATCGCTCGCCACCGACGTCCAGCACGTCATCGTCGAGCACGGCGCGAGCACACCGAGGCAGATCGAAGCGCACCTCGGGATCGAACGCGAACCGGGAACCGTCGGAAGTTGGTGGCAGCGAGGCGAGGTCAAGCATGTGTGCGAGGCGATGTTCGCGGCCGGTGACTTGTCGGCGACTCGCAACGGTAACTTCGTGCGACACTACGACCTGACCGACCGCGTCGTCGGCGCAGACCGGGCCGCGATGCGCATCGACAAGGCCGCTGCCCATCGGGAACTCGCCGCACGGGCCGCATCGGCGCTCGGTGTCGGGACAGTCGCCGACATCGCCGACTACTACCGCTGCAAGACCGCCGACATGCGGCCGGCCGTCGACGATCTCGTCGAGGCCGGTGAACTCACGCCGGTCGCGGTGGCCGGGTGGAAGGATCCGGCCTACCTGCACACCTCGGCCAAGATCCCGCGTCGCATCGACCGGTCGGCGATCCTGTCGCCGTTCGACCCGCTCGTGTTCTTCCGCCCGCGGGCCGAACGGCTCTTCGACTTCCACTACCGCATCGAGATCTACGTGCCCGAACACAAACGCGTGCACGGCTATTACGTGCTGCCGTACCTGCTCGGCGACGACATCGCGGCGCGTGTCGACCTCAAGGCCGACCGCAAGGCCGGCGTCCTGCACGTGCTTGCCGCACACCTCGAACCCGGCCGCGACGCACATCGCGTGGCCGACCGGCTGGCGGCCGACCTGCGGGCGATGGCCGGCTGGCTGGGGCTCGACGGTGTGGCCGTCGCGGAGCGCGGTGATCTGGCAGTAACGCTCGAGGCGGCCGTACGCGTCACTGGTTGACGCGCACCACCATCTTTCCGGTGTTCTGCCCGCGCATCAGACCCAGGAACGCGTCGACGGCGTTGTCGATGCCGTCGACAACGGTCTCGTCATGTACCACATCGCCCTTGGCGATCCACTGCGCCATTTCGGCGGTGAACTCGGGCAGCTGATCGAAGTGGTGGCCGACGGTGAAGCCGCGTAGCGTCAGGCCGCGGGTGATGATGTTGGCCATGTTCGCCGGTCCGGGGGTGCGCTCGGTGCTGTTGTACTGGGCGATCGCACCGCACAGCGCCGCTCGGCCGCCGTCGTTGAACGAATCCAGCGCCGCCTCGAGGTGATCGCCGCCGACGTTGTCGAAGTAGACGTCGATGCCGTCCGGGGCGGCCGCCCGCAGCTGCTTACGCACCGACGGTTCGTCCTTGTAATTGAACGCCGCGTCGTAGCCGTAGCGCTCGGTCAGCAGCGCAACCTTCTCTGCCGAACCCGCCGACCCGACGACGCGCTTGGCGCCCTTGAGGCGGGCGATCTGGCCGGCGGCGGTACCGACCGCGCCCGCTGCACCGGAGATGAACACGGTGTCGCCGGGCTGCATGCCGGCGACGGTGAGCAGACCGACGTAGGCGGTGAGTCCGGTCATACCGAGCATGCCCAGATACACCGATGACGAAAAGCCCTGCGGCGGTTCGGGAAGCTTGCGGAACCCGGCTGCGTCCTCCTGCACCACATCGCGCCAGCCGTACTGATGCGACACCAAAGCGCCGACCGGCAGGTCGTCGACGGTCGATTCGACGACCCGGCCGACCGCGCCGCCGGTCATCGTCTCGTCAAGGCCGAAGGGCGGAATGTAGCTGCGGGTGTCGATCATCCGGCCACGCATATACGGGTCGACGGAGATGAACTCGTTGGCCACCCGTACCTGGCCCGGCGGCAGGTCGTCGTAGTCGACGGTGACGGTGCGGAAATCCGCGTCGGTGGGCCAGCCGACCGGGCGGTTGACGAGCTGGATCTGGGTGCTGTTGTGCGACATGGTAATACCTTTCGATCGAGGAATCAGAGGGCGGTCAGGGACAGGGCGGCCAGTGCCAGGACGGGTGCGGCCGCTTGGATCAACGCGGGTCGACCCTTGGTGCGATCGGCGGCTACCAGCACGACGGCCGCCAGCGCCATCGAGCCGCATCCGGCCACGATCAGCGTGGTGCCGACCGCGGTGTGACCGAGCAGCAGTGTCACGGCGCCGATCGCGGCCATCGCCGCGAGGAAGAGGTTGTAGAACCCCTGGTTGAAGGCCAACTGGCGGGTCGCCGCGGCCTCGGCCTCGGTGGTGCCGAAGACGGCACGGCCACGCGGGGTGGTCCACCACAGTGCTTCGAGCGCGAAGATGTAGACGTGGATCGCGGCGGCAATGCAGGCGAGCACTGCGGCTAGAACTGTCATGGGTGCGCTCCGGTTCCTTTTTGAACTGACCGTTACACAATAGGGGTAGACTGGCCGCCGGAGCAAGTGTGTGGAAAGGAAACGTGATGGGCAGAACACAGGCGTACGACACCGCCGAGGTCGTTGGTGCCGCTCGAAACCTGTTCTGGCAAAAGGGTTTCGATGCGGTATCGGTAAGTGACGTGGAACGGGCGACCGGCTTGTCGCGGTCGAGCGTCTACCACGCTTTCGGCAGCATGCGCGGTCTGTTCGACGCGGTCGCGCAGGAGTACCTGACCACCGTCGTGCGGCCACAACTCGAGCCATTGCGTGCACCCGAGGTGGCGCCGGATGCACTACAGAAACACCTCCGCAGGATGGCCGCCGCCATCGAGCGCCTATCCGACAGCGGCGACCCGACCGGCTGTCTGCTCGTCGCGACCACCGGCACCACCCTCGGCGACGACGCCGCGGTCCGCGAGGTCATCGCCGCCTATCACGCCGAACTACTCGCCGCGGTCAGTGCCGGCGTGGCGGCCCGATACCCGGACGCCGATGCGGCGACCGCCGCCGATCGCGCGACCATCATCACCGGAGCGCTGGTCGCCGCGCAGACGCTCGCGCGGATCAACCCGGCCGAGGCGACGCGACTCCTCGATGTGACCGCAGCCACGCTCGACAAACAGCTCGGCTGAGCACCGCTGCGATAGGGTCACGACGACATTTGATCAAGCGGACATTTGATCGAGCGGACATTCGCGAACGTAAAGGGACTTCGATGACGGTTTCGTACCACGGCCGGGACTACCAGCTGGTGATGTTCGACCTCGACGACACGCTGGCGCCGTCGAAGAGCCCGCTGCCCGACGCGATGGTCGACGTCCTGCAGCGGCTGCTGTCGTCGACGAAGGGCTGCGTCATCTCGGGCGGCAACTTCACGCAGTTCGAGAAGCAGGTCATCGCCCGACTGGGCGTGTTCGACGGCGAGGCCAACCTGCACCTGATGCCGACGTGCGGCACGCAATACGTGCGGTGGTCGGGCAGCGTGTGGGAGACCGTCTACGCGGAGTACCTGAGCGACGACGAGAAGCGGCGCACGCTGGCGACCCTCGAGGCCGGGGCCAAGGAGCTCGGGCTGTGGGAGGCGAAGCCGTGGGGGCAGATTCTCGAGGACCGTGGCAGCCAGATCACCTTCAGTGCGTTGGGGCAGACCGCGCCGGTCGACGCCAAGGCCGCGTGGGATCCGGACGGTGCGAAGAAGGAGCGCTTGCGCGCTTACGCCGCGGACGAACTCCCGGACCTCGAGGTGCGCAGTGGCGGGTCGACGTCGGTCGACGTCACCAAGAAGGGCATCGACAAGGCCTACGGCACCAAGAAGCTGATGGACATCCTCAGTCTCGGCATCGACGACATCCTGTTCTTCGGTGACCGGCTCGACGAGGGCGGCAATGACCGCCCGGTCAAGGACCTCGGCGTCGAGTCGGTCGCCGTCGAGGGGTGGGAGGACACCTGCGCGAAGCTGTCCGCCCTCCTCGACGGCTGACCCGAGACTCACCCGGAAGGGAAGTGCTCAGCGCAGGCCGTTGCCGCTGTCGGTGAGCAGCGACTTCTTCAGGCTCGCGATGTCGGCGTCGGTCAGGCCCAAGCCCTTGTGCACGTAGTTGTCGAAGCTGCCGTACTTCTGGTTGGCGGTGTCGAACGACGCGTTGAGCAGCGAGATGTTCACTCCGTTGAGCGGATCGTTCGGGCTCGCATGCCGATAGACATTGCTGGCCAGATAATCGGCGTTCACCGTCTTGCGATCGACACCGAGGATGGTCAGCAGGGTGGCCGCGGTCCAGCCGGTGCGGTCCTTGCCCGCAGTGCAGTGGAAAA
Organism: Gordonia sp. CPCC 205515; assembly: GCF_048537925.1. NCBI lineage: Bacteria > Bacillati > Actinomycetota > Actinomycetes > Mycobacteriales > Gordoniaceae > Gordonia > Gordonia sp. CPCC 205515. Next base: position 12,144 of record NZ_JBCLVJ010000021.1, read on the forward strand.
GGGCGGTGTTGCCGGCGGCGGTGGTGTTCTTGATGTTCAGCAGCGTGTTGCGGAACGCCTGGCGGGCCTGCGGGTCGGTGATGAACGCGCGGTAGGCCGACTGCAGATCGATCAGCGTCGTCGGCGGCGTCGCGCCGAGCACGTCGAAGTGGTGCAGCGTCGCACCAGGGACCGGCTTGTCGGGCTGGAGTGAACTTTCCAGCGAGGTCCGCAGGTCGACGATCGAGGTCACCTTCAGCTTCTTCAGCGTCTGCTGGTCGGTGGGGGTGATGCGGGACAGGTTGTCGCTGCGAACCACGTTGTTACGGATCGACTTTCCGTCGGTGGTCCGGTACGCGGAGAAGGTGCGGGTGTTGTCGGTGCCCTGCAGGTCGATGAGCTGGCGGGTCGCGGTCGGCGCCGGGGCGGGAGCGGGAGCCGGGGCGGCGGCGGCGACCGCGGGCGCGACCACGGCCGGGGTCGTCACGATGGCGGCCGCGGCGAGAGCACCCGCAAGGCGTCGGCGGAGGGCTGAATTTTGGATGGTCATCTGACTGACGCTAGCCCACACGGATCGGCATCGAATCGGCCCGGCGGAAATGTTCACCGCGATGCCAGGACTCTGCAACCATTGACCGCGAATGACATAGCCGAGATGGGGGATCTCATGAGGAACGTCGTCAAACCACGCGTGATAGCTGCCGCACTGGCCCTGACCGCGCTGGTCAGCGGATCAATCACCATCGGGGTGGGTTCGGCGCAGGCAGCGCCCGGCGATGCGCTCCCGGCGTGCGCCGGCGTCGGCGCGCCGCGCGTGCTGGCCGATCAGCCGGGCAGCGTCTTCGAAGCCGCCACCTTCGACCGACGGGGGCGGCTGCTGCTCAGCGACTGGATCGGCAACCGTCTCGACGTGATCGACCGCTCCGGTGCGCGTCCACGTCTACTGTCGCCCGTGGACTCGCCCGGCGGACTCGCGCCCGAGCCGAACGGCCGGGTGCTCGTCGGATCGGGCGTCACCGGATCCACCCTCCCGGTGGGCGCCACGCCCGCCCGGCTCGTCGCGGTCGATCCCGCAACCGGGCGCACCACCGTGCGCGCCTCCGGCCTGTCCGGCGCCAACGGCGTCGCCCGCGGACCCGACGGCACCGTGTACGTGTCCAGTGCTGCGGCATCGGGGATCGACCGGATTCGTCCCGACGGACACGTCGACCACGGCTGGTACGGGGCCACCCCGGCCAACGGCCTGGCGGTATCGCCGGACGGAAAAACGTTGTACGCCAACGTCTCCCTGGGTGATACGCGGATCATCGCGATCGACACCCGAACCGCCGTCGGACATACTTACTTCCGGCCACCGGCCGGGCTGGGGTGGGTGTTCTTCGACGACCTCGACATCGATCGGGCCGGCCGTCTCTACCTGCCGACCTACCTCGGCGGGCAGGTGTGGCGGATCGACCGCAACCGCACGGCGTGCGTCCTTGCGACCGAGCTGCTGGTCCCGGCTGGGATCACGGTCGGTGCCGACGGGTCCGGGTTCTCGGCGCGCAACGTCTACGCCACCACGCACGCGGGCCGCGTCGTCGAGATCCCCGGGGCGATTCCGCGTAACTGATCGTCGGCGGCTCTGGCAACGTCGCCGGAAAGAGCGCAGAATTCGCGTCATGGCCGTGGATATGGACCGGTTCACGATGTCGCGCCTCGCGGAACTCCGATGGTGCCCGATGCGACGGCGGGTCCGGGCCAAGGTCGGCAACCGGACCATCGTCGACTCGATCGACGTCGTGCAGGTGTGGGAGCCGTATCGGGTCGTTGGCTGCTACGCGGTGCCGGTCGCCGACATCGATCCGGCGCTCGAAAACTCGACAGCGGTGTCCAAGGCGGCCGAGCACCCGCCGATCCTCACCCCGGACCACCCCTTCGGACTCCACACCGCCTCGGGCACCTCCTGGGACATCCCGGTATCCGGTCAGACCCTGACCGCGGCGGCATTCGTCCCCGACGACCCCGACCTCGCCGGATACGTCGCGTTGGACTGGGCGGCATTCGACGAATGGTGGGACGAAGAGGATCTGGCCGTGTCCCATCCGCACGATCCGTTCAAGCGGATCGACTGCCTGGCGACGTCGCGCCACGTCGTCGTCCGGATCGGTGACACCGTCCTCGCCGAATCCCACCGGCCCACCCTGCTCCTCGAGACCTACCTGCCGCCGCGGCACTACTTCCCCCGCGACGATGTGCGGATGGATCGATTGGTGCCGAGCGAGACCCGGACCGCCTGTGCGTACAAAGGACATGCGACCTACTGGTCGGCACTCGTCGACGGGGAACTCGTCGCCGACGTGGCCTGGACCTATCTCGACCCCCTGCAGGACGGCTTGCCGGTGCGCGACCTGATCTGCTTCTACGACGATCGGGTCGACCTGACGGTGCACGACGCTCGCGGGCGGTGACCCACAGGGCGCTGCGGAGCGGATCGGGTCGCTCATGGACAATCGACCCCGACCACGTCGCAACGACCGGCGGTGGTGAACGCTGCGCGGAGGAGGAGAAACGTGTCCGAGATGGTGCCGCTGAGGGTGCAGATGGTGGCCGCCACCGAGTTCACGCCGCCACCCGACATCGACTGGAGCACTGACGCCGACGGTGGGGAAGCGCTCGTCGAGTTCGCCGGTCGCGCCTGCTATCAGAGCTGGGACAAGCCGAATCCGCGGACCGCGACCAACGCCGGCTACCTGCGGCACATCCTCGAGGTCGGGCACCTGTCGTTGCTCGAACACGCGTCGGTCACCTTCTACATCACCGGCATCTCCCGCTCCTGCACCCACGAGCTGATCCGGCACCGGCACTTCTCCTACTCGCAGCTCTCGCAGCGGTTCGTCCCCGAACACGACTCCAACGTCGTCCCGCCGCCGGCCATCCTCGGCGACCCGGAACTCGAGGCGCTGTTCACCGAGGCCACCGACGCCAGCCGCAAGGCCTACACCGAGTTGCTCGACGCCCTGGAGGCGAAGTTCGCCGACGTCCCCAACGCCATCCTGCGGCGTAAGCAGGCCCGGCAGGCCGCGCGGTCGGTGCTGCCGAATGCGACCGAGACCAAGATTGTCGTCACCGGCAACTATCGGGCCTGGCGGCACTTCGTCGGGATGCGGGCCACCGAGCACGCCGACGTGGAGATCCGGCAGCTCGCGGTGGAGTGTCTGCGGCAGCTGATGCGGGTCGCGCCGACGGTGTTCGGCGACTTCGAGATCGGCACCCTGGCCGACGGCACCGAGGTCGCGACGTCGCCGTTTGTCCTCGAAGGCTGACGGAGGCGCCGACCCGGCGCGTCATCCGCGCCCACGTACGTCGACACGCTCCGCAGGCGGTAGCCTTGAGCACCATGAACGCAGGCGCGGACCAGCTCCACACGCATCCTTTCGGGACCATCGGCGTGGCCATGGTGACCCCGTTCAAGCCCGACGGTTCGATCGATCTGGATAAGGCCGCCGAACTGGCCGAACACCTCGTCGCCAAGGGCTGCGACGGGCTCGTCGTCTCCGGCACCACCGGCGAGTCGCCGACGACCACCGTGACCGAGAAACTCGACCTGCTGCGCGTCGTCCTGGACGCCGTCGGCGACCGCGCGCGCATCACCCAAGGCGCGGGCAGCTACGACACCGCGGAGAGTGTCCGATTCGCCATCGAGTCCGAAAAGGTCGGGGCGCACGGACTGCTCGTGGTCACGCCGTATTACTCGAAGCCGCCGCAGGCCGGGCTGCTCGGGCATTTCCGGGCGGTGGCCGACGCCACCGACCTGCCGGTGCTGCTCTACGACATTCCGCCGCGCTCGGTGGTGCCCATCGCCAACGAGACGATGCTGGCGCTCGCCGAGCACCCGAACATCAAGGGCGTCAAGGACGCCAAGGGCGATCTGCATTCGGCGGCCGGCATCATCGCATCGACAAATCTCGAGTACCTCTCCGGTGAAGACGCACTCAACCTGCCGTGGTTGGCGGTCGGCGCCACCGGCTTCGTCAGCGTGATCGGACACCTCGTCGCAGATCGCCTGCGAGACATGCAGATTGCGGTCGAAAAGGGTGACCTCAAGACAGCCCGCGAGCTGAACCTCTCGATGCTGCCGCTGGTCAACGCGATGGGCCGACTCGGTGGCGTCACCATGGTCAAGGCGTCGCTGCGCATCCTCGGACTCGACGTCGGCGATCCCCGGCTTCCGCAGGTGCCGGCGGACGGACCGCAGATCGAGGCACTGATCGCGGATCTCCGTGCGGCAGGGGTGCTTTCCTGATGACGGGACCGGGACGTCGGCGCCGTACCGCGAGCCGCAAGGCGGGTCCGCCGGAGCCGCCATCGGCGGACACCGGTCGGCCGGCCGAAACCGAACCACGGCACGCCGCCCCGGAGCCGGAGGCGCGGAGCAAGCAGTCCGATGGCCAAAACCGTTCGGGTAGCGGCAAACACGAGCGGCGCGGTGGCGGCAACCGCGACCGTCGGGACAACAAGCGGGACACTCGCGGCGCAGGGGCGTCGGTGACCCCCGCCGTCGACCGACTCGGCACCCCGCGCAAGGCGCCACGCAACGGACTGCGCATCGTCGCGCTCGGCGGCATCGGCGAAATCGGCCGCAACATGACGGTTTTCGAGTACAACAAGCGACTCCTCATCGTCGACTGCGGTGTCCTCTTCCCCGAGGACGCACAGCCGGGCGTCGACCTGATCCTGCCGGACTTCACCTATATCGAAGACCGTATGGATGACATCGACGCGATCGTCCTCACCCACGGTCATGAGGACCACATCGGGGCGCTGCCGTTCCTGCTGCGGCTGCGCAGCGACATCCCCGTCGTCGGCTCCAAGTTCACCCTTGCCCTCGTCGACGCCAAGTGTCGTGAACATCGGTTGCGGCCCAAGCTGATTCAGGTCACCGAAGGGGAGCGCACCCAGCACGGCCCGTTCGACTGCGAGTACTTCGCGGTCAACCACTCGATCCCGGATGCGATCGCGGTGGCCATCCGCACAGGTGCTGGGGTGGCGCTGCACACCGGTGACATCAAGCTCGACCAGCTTCCGCTCGACGGGCGGCTCACCGACCTCGCCGGTTTCAGCCGGCTCGGCGACGACGGCGTGGACCTGTTCCTCGTCGACTCCACCAACGCCGAGGTGCCCGGCTTCGTCACACCCGAACGCGAGATCGGCTCCGTCCTCGACCAGGTGATCGGCCGCGCGAAGCAGCGGGTGATCGTCGCATCGTTCGCCAGCCACGTGCACCGCATCCAGCAGATCGTCGACGTCGCGCACGCACACAACCGGCGTGTCACGTTCGTCGGACGGTCGATGGTGCGCAACATGCAGATCGCGCAGGACCTCGGCTACCTGACGATTCCGGCGGGCGTCGAGGTCGACCTGGACACCGCGGCCACCCTGCCCGACAACCGCCTTGTCCTCATCTCGACCGGCTCACAGGGCGAACCGCTCTCGGCGCTGTCGCGGATGGCGCGCGGCGAACACCGGCAGATCAACATCCGCGCCGACGACCTCGTCGTCCTCGCATCCTCACTCATCCCGGGCAACGAGAACTCGGTGTTCGCGGTGGTCAACGGACTCGCGCGGCGCGGTGCGACGGTCATCACCCAGCAGAGCGCCAAGGTGCACGTCTCCGGGCACGCGTCGGCGGGGGAGTTGCTCTACCTCTACAACGCGGTCCGGCCCACCAACGTCATGCCGGTGCACGGCGAATGGCGGCATCTGCGGGCCAACGCCAAGTTGGCGGTGGCAACCGGCGTGCCCGAGGAGCGGGTGGTGCTGGCCGAGGACGGCGTGGTGGTCGACCTGGTCGACGGTCGCGCCGAGATCGTCGGTCGAGTACCGGTCGGTTACGTCTACGTCGACGGACTGTCGGTCGGCGACGTCGGCGAGTCGACACTCTCGGAACGACTGGTGCTCGGTGAGGGCGGATTCATCGCCATCACCGTCGCGGTGGACCCGGAAACCGGGCGCGCCATCAGCACCCCGGAGATCTCCGGGCGCGGCTTCTCCGACGACCCCGACGCCCTCAAGGCGGCGGCCGACATCGTCGCCAAGGCGCTCGACGGCCTCGCCGCCGAGGGTGTCACCGACATTCACCGGATCGCGCAGACCATTCGCCGGGCGGTCGGCAAGTGGGTCGCCGACACCTACCGTCGCCGCCCGATGATCGTGCCGACGGTGCTTGCCGTCGAATCCTGACGTCGTCGGAGGACGGCGCTACTGTGTGAGTGGTGACACTCGCCCAAGATGAACGCGCCGCCCTCGTCGCCACGCTGCGGGATGTCGGTCCCGACGCACCCACGCTGTGCGACGGCTGGACCACCAAAGATCTGGTGGCCCACCTCGTGGTTCGGGAACGCCGCCCCGACACCGGTCCCGGCATCATGATCAAGCAGTTCGCCGGTCACACCGAGAAGGTGCGGGCCGACGCGGCCGACCAGCCGTGGAGCTCGTTGCTCGATCAACTCGCCTCCGGTCCACCGATCTGGTCGCCGTTCAAGTTCGTCGATCGGTTCGCGAACCTCGCGGAGATGTTCGTGCACCACGAGGATGTGCTGCGGGGCGCGGCCGCCCCGGACTCCGACTGGACCCCGCGCACGCTGCCGGACGACATGCAGCAGGCACTGCTGACACCGGCCAAGACGATGGGCAAGATGGCGCTGCGCCAGGCACCGGCGGCGACCACTTTGGAAACCGCCGACGGCCAGGTTGTCGCCTCGGGCGGCAAGGGTGCGCCGGTCACCGTCGTCGGCACACCTGGTGAGCTGGTCCTCTTCGCGTTCGGACGGGCGCCGATCAGCGTCACCTACACCGGGGCCGACGACGCGGTGGCCGCGGTCGCATCGGCGAAGCGGGGATTCTGACGTTTCCCCCGATCCCTGAGCTTGTCGAAGGGTTACGAATTCGCTACACAACCGCGTTACCCCTGTTGCCCCTGTTTCTGATGTGACGGGAGCCGACTAGGCTGTCGGGCATGGCTTCGAAATCGACCACGGGTGCGCGGAAGACATCTGCCCGGCAGACTCCCGCGCGCGCGACCGCCGGAAAGACGAAGTCGAGTAGCCGGGGGGCCAACAGCACCAGTACCAGCAAGCGCGCGTCGTCGGCGTCGCGCTCGACCTCGGGTACCCGCACCAGCTCGTCGACCCGGAAATCGGGCGCAACACGCAAATCGGGTGCCACCAACACACGGGGCACCCGCACCCAAGACGCCTCGGCCGACATCCACCGCAAATCGGTGGCCGCCTCCGGTGCCTCTGCGGTCGGACGCGGACTCGGCGCCGGCTGGGGGCTGATGGCGCGCGGCGTCGGCAGCCTCGCCCGCGCCGGCGGGGGACACCCCCGGCCCGAGAGATTCCGCGACGACGAACCACTCGACGACGGCTTCGACATCGACGGACCGCTGCTCGACGACCCACTCGGCGAGGACGACGAACCCGACGTCCGGCCTCGCGCGCGGTCGGGCACCCGTGACGTGTCTGGGCGTGACCTGTCTGGGCACACCCACCGCCGCGACGGCACCGCGCTGGCGCTGCTCGCGATCGCCCTACTCGTCGCCGCGAGCGTCTGGTTCGGCGCCGGCGGACCGGCCGGTGCGTTCATCGACGCGTTGGTCCGCGCGATCGTCGGATCGATTGCGGTGATCGTGCCGCTCGCCCTGCTGGCGTGGGCGATCATGCTGATGCGCCGCCCACCGAATCCGGAACATCGCGGCCGCTACCTCGGTGCGGGCCTGCTGGTGGTGCTGCCGATCCTCGGTCTCATCCACCTCGTGGCCGGCGCACCGATCGACTTTCCCGGCCGCTCGCACGCCGCAGGCTTCGTCGGCTTCGCCGTCGGAACGCCGCTCACCGCCGGCGTCTCCGCATGGATCTCCGTGCCGATTCTGTTGCTGTGCATCGCGTTTGGTGTCCTGATCATCAGCGGCAAGACGGTGCGCGAGGTGGCCGATCTGGTGTCGGGGTACCTCGGACTCGGTGTCGGGTCGCGTCGATCCGACGACAACGCTGCACCGTGGGACGACGAGGACGATTACTACGACGACGAGTACGACGATGCCGAGCCGCTCGACGACGAGCAGGTGACCGAGGTCATCGCCGACCGCAGCGGGTACTCGCCCGACCCGTTCGACAACTACCCGCCCGACGCTCCGCCCGCACGGCGATCCCGTCGGTCGCGCCGGCCGGTCGATCCCGATGTCGACGCCGCTGACTTCGCCGCCGCGGACACCGTGTCCTTCGACGACGAGGTCACCGAACCGCTGGGCGAGCCCGAACCCGAGGCCGCGCCGACGCCCGCCCGCGCGCGCAAGACGCCGAAGCGATCCGCTCCCGAACCCGCCGCACCCGCCGAGACGGTCGACGTCGCCGCGGCACCGCCGATGCCGTTCCCGGCCACACCGAGCGCCGAGGGTGACTACCAGTTGCCGCCGTCGTCGCTGTTGGTCGACGGCGAACCGCCCAAGCAGGGTGGACGATCCAATGACGAGATGATCGAGCGGATCGGGGAGGTCCTCGAGCAGTTCAAGATCGATGCGGCGGTCACCGGCTACACCCGCGGCCCGACCGTCACCCGCTATGAGGTCGAACTCGGTCCCGGCGTCAAGGTCGAGAAGATCACCGCGCTGCAGCGCAACATCGCCTACGCGGTGGCCACCGACAACGTGCGCCTGCTCGCGCCGATCCCCGGCAAGTCGGCGGTCGGTATCGAGGTCCCCAACAGCGATCGCGAGATGGTCCGGCTGGCCGACGTGCTCAACGCACCGAAGACCCGCAAGGACACCCATCCGCTGGTCATCGGCCTCGGTAAAGACATCGAGGGCGAGTTCGTCAGCGCCAACCTGGCCAAGATGCCGCACCTGCTGGTGGCCGGTTCGACCGGCTCGGGTAAGTCGAGCTTCGTCAACTCGATGCTGGTGTCGTTGCTGACCCGCGCGACCCCCGACGAGGTCCGGATGATCCTCATCGACCCCAAGATGGTGGAACTGACACCGTACGAGGGCATCCCGCACCTGATCACCCCGATCATCACGCAGCCGAAGAAGGCGGCCGCGGCGTTGGCGTGGCTGGTCGAGGAGATGGAACAGCGCTACCAGGACATGAAGGCGTCCCGGGTGCGGCACATCGACGACTTCAACAGCAAGGTGCGCTCGGGCGAGATCACCACCCCCCTGGGCAGCGAACGGGTCTACACGCCGTACCCGTACATCCTCGCCATCGTCGACGAGCTCGCCGACCTCATGATGACCGCGCCCCGCGACGTCGAGGACGCGATCGTGCGCATCACGCAGAAGGCGCGTGCCGCCGGGATCCACCTGGTGCTCGCCACTCAGCGGCCGTCGGTCGACGTGGTCACCGGTCTGATCAAGACCAACGTGCCGTCGCGGCTGGCGTTCGCGACGTCGTCGCTGACCGACTCGCGCGTCATCCTCGATCAGCCCGGCGCGGAGAAGCTGATCGGCATGGGCGACGGCTTGTTCCTGCCGATGGGCGCGAGCAAACCGATCCGCATGCAGGGCGCCTACATCACCGACGAGGAGATCCAGGCGGTCGTCGACTTCACCCGAGTGCAGGGCGAACCCGAGTACACCGAGGGTGTCACCGCCGCGAAGGCCGGCGACAAGAAGGAGATCGACGGCGACATCGGCAACGACCTCGACGATCTGCTGCAGGCCATCGAGCTCGTCGTGTCCAGCCAGTTCGGGTCGACGTCGATGCTGCAGCGCAAGCTGCGCGTCGGATTCGCCAAGGCCGGCCGCCTGATGGACCTGATGGAGACGCGTGGCGTCGTCGGACCCTCGGAGGGATCCAAGGCGCGTGAGGTGCTGGTCAAGCCCGACGATCTGGCCGGGGTGATCGCGTCGATCACCGGTGGCGGGGACGAGGGTGGCAGCGAATAGCGTTGCTGCTCACTGTAATCCGTGTTCTTCCAACCACAGGCGGGCGCGCCGGGCGGATGCGCGGGACAGCCACGCGTCGCTGATCACCTCGGCGAGCTCGGCATGCGAGAGCTCGCCGACCCGTGAGGTGCGGAGCAGGACGGAGAGGTGGCCGTCGAAGTGGCCGGTGGTGAAGAACGGTGAGTTCTCGTCGCCGATGAGCGCAAGTTTGTCGTCCGCCGACGGCACCCAGAAGACCACCACGTCGTCGTAGCGTTCGCCGGTGTCCGGGTCGACGGCATCCGGTCGCGGCGTGCGGAAGAACACAAACGACTTCCCGCCGACCTGGTAGATCGGCCGGGAACGGTCGTCGTTCCAGATCGTGACATGCGGCATGGCCAGCGCAAGGTCGTGAATATCGGCGACGGTGGCGGGCCGGTCTGATCTCGTCCGCCGAGTCATGGGTGCCAGAGTAGGCGTCGATAGGTTAGGCTGTCACAAGATCGAAGAGGGGAGTATCCCCACCTCGTGGTGTGTCCGTCAATACGGTCGCCCCGACCCAGCGGTGCCGATCATCGCTGGACGGCCGGCCCGGATGCACCGGTCGGTTTCGGAAATATCCACCGGAACCGGCGGGAGAGACCTCTGGCATCGCAACCTTGTGCTGCTTGCTGGAGGAACTCGTCATCATGCATGTCTCACCCACCATCTGGATCATCACCTGTCTGGTGATCCTGGGTCTCTTCGTCTTCGACTTCTTCGCCCATGTGCGGGTGCCGCACGCGCCATCGCTGAAGGAATCGGGCACCTGGTCTGCGATCTACATCAGCATCGCGGTGGTGTTCGGCCTCTTCGTCTGGTGGAAATGGGGAAACACCTACGGCGGTGAATACTTCGCCGGCTACGTCACCGAGAAAGCCCTCTCGGTGGACAACCTGTTCGTCTTCGTCATCATCATGTCGAAGTTCGCCGTGCCCAAGGAGTATCAGCAGAAGGTGCTGCTGCTGGGCATCGTGATGGCGCTGGTCCTGCGTGGTCTGTTCATCGCCGTCGGCGCCGCCGCGATCAACGCCTACAGCTGGGTGTTCTACCTGTTCGGCGCGTTCCTCATCTTCACCGCGATCAAGCTGCTGCGCGAGAGCGACGACCCCGTCGAACACGAGGAAGAGCGCGAGACGCGACTGGAACGCTTCGTCAAGAAGTACCTGCGCACCAGCGACACCTACGACGGCGACAAGCTGTTCACCAAGGCCAACGGTAAGCGACTCGCGACCCCGATGCTGATGGTGCTCATCGTCATCGGCTTCACCGATGTGCTGTTCGCGCTCGACTCCATCCCGGCGATCTACGGCTTGACCCAGGAGCCCTACCTGGTGTTCACCGCCAACGCGTTCGCGCTGATGGGCCTGCGACAGCTGTACTTCCTGCTCGGTGGCCTGCTCGACCGCCTGGTCTACCTGTCCTACGGACTCTCGTTCATCCTCGCGTTCATCGGCGTGAAGCTGGTGCTGCACGCGCTGCACGAGAACACCCTGCCGTTCATCAACGGTGGCGAGCACGTCGCGGTGCCGGAGATCTCGACGGTGGTGTCGCTGGGCGTGATCATCGGCACCTTGGTGATCACCACCGTCGCGAGCCTGATGAGTTCGAGGAAGCCGAAAACGCCGGAGATCAGCGAGAACTGACCACCGCTCGTTGAGCAGCGACGAGGTACGAGGAGCGTGTCGAAACGGTCGTTCGGCTCAGTTGCCGAACGGTCCGTACACCTCGGTCCATTCGACGATCCGCACCTGATCGACCGCCTCGTGGGCGATGAACGGGTCGTTGTTCTGGAACGCCTCGGCGCCGTCGAGGCTGTCGGCACGGATGAGGATGAGTGCCCCGGATCCGTCCGGGTAGGGGCCGGTCGCCACGACGTTGCCGGCGTTGAACTCCTCGAGCAGCCACTCGCGGTGCAGCGGTCGGTACTCATCGCGGATCGCGGCCTTGGCCGGGCCATAGCCGTAGTGCACTGCGAAGATTGCCATCGTCGGCTCCTGTTCGGGGTGGATGTCAGAGGTTGGCGAGCATGCGGGTGTTGCCGAGAGTATTGGGTTTGACGTAGCTCAGGTCGAGGAACTCGGCGACACCGGTGTCGTACGAGCGGCACATCTCCTCGAAGACCTCGCGGGTCACCGGGGTGCCCTCGATCTCGACGAATCCGTGCCGGCCGAAGAAGGCGGTCTCGAAGGTGAGGACGAAGACCCGGGACAACTGGAGCTCGCGCGCCACGTCCATCAGGCGGGCCACCAACCGGTGCCCGATCCCGCGTCCGCCGGAGTTCTTGTCCACGGCCACGGTGCGGACCTCACCGAGATCGGCCCACAGCACGTGCAGGGCGCCGCAGCCGACGACAGTCCCTTCGACGTCGGCCACCCAGAACTCCTGGACCGACTCGTACAGGGTGACGAGGTTCTTCTCCAGCAGGATGCGGCCGGCGTACTGGTCGATGAGGTCCTTGATGCGCGGGACGTCGGACGTGCGCGCCCGGCGGATCACCAGATCCGGTTGGTGCGGGTCCTCCGGAGTCGGTTCGGGCGCGTCGGTGGCCATGGGTGATCACAGTAGTCGCGCATCGAAAGCCGCCGCACGCCGGTTTCGGTGGTGCCGCGATCCGATCGCCGAACCCGGCAGATAGGCTGGGGACGTGCGTGGACAGGGGCGCCGGACCGCGGTCCGGAGTGAATGGATCGGTGTGGCATGACCGATCGTATGCGCCGCGCCGTCGAAGATCGGGGACTCGCGAACGCGGGCCGCGCGCCCGATCACATCACCGATCCGGTGCATCACGTGCCGGTGGTCAATATCGCCAACGCGCTCACCGTCTTCCGGATCGTGCTGGTTCCGGTGTTCATCGTCGTGTTGTTCGCCGCAGGTGGCCACGACACCGGCTGGCGGATCGCGGCGGCCGCAGTGTTCGCCGTCGCGGCCATCACTGATCGCTATGACGGGAAGATCGCGCGACAGCGGGGTCTGATCACCGACTTCGGCAAGATGGCCGATCCGATCGCCGACAAGGCATTGATGGGTGCCGCCCTGGTCGGGCTGTCCATTCTCGGCGACCTCTCCTGGTGGGTCACCGCGATCATCCTGGTCCGTGAGCTCGGTGTCACCGCGCTGCGGTTCTGGGTGCTGCGGCACGGGGTGATCCCGGCCAGCCGCGGCGGCAAACTCAAGACCCTGTTGCAGGCGATTGCGATCGGCCTGTATCTGCTGCCGTTGGCCGGTGCCTGGCACGTGGCGGCCGTCGTGGTCATGGCGGCGGCGGTGGTGGTCACCGTGATCACCGGGTTCGACTACATCTGGCAGGCGGTCGCGCTGCGCAGCCGTTCGACGGGTGCCGCGCCCGACTCGTCATCCGACGCCGGACGCCGCTGACCCCAGCTGTTCGAAGGTGTTCGCCCTCGGCGCAACGTGCTCGACGCGGGGTGTCCGGTGGGGCGGGCGCAACCATTGTGGACTACTGTCGTCGGCACGGGTTTTCGCACATCGACGGTCGGTGTACGCGGGTCCCGGGAACTCGTCGCGCTGCGCGTACGTTGTCCCGACGATCAAGCGTTGTGACCGACCGTCGGCACGAAGCAGTGAGGAGGACGCTCGATGGCAGTGCTACTGCGCGAGGCGCTGGGCGAGAGTCTGCGCCGGGTCCGCACCGACCAGGGCCGGACACTGCGCGAGGTGTCCACCGTTGCCCGCGTGAGTCTGGGTTACCTGTCCGAGGTCGAACGCGGACAGAAGGAGGCGTCGTCGGAGCTGCTCGCAGCGATCTGCGATGCGCTCGACGTGGAGATCGCCGATCTGCTGCTCGACATCGGGCACTCGATGCGTCCGCACGTGGACGACGACGCGGTTGTCGCCGGGGCTGCGGTCGGCGACGCCGACATGGCGGTCCTCGACACCAAGGTGGTCATTCCTGCGCCGGCTGCGCTCGCGGCCGCGTGATTCCTGCCGTCGACCGTCGGTGACACCCGCTAGATTGGTGTCACACACCGCTGGACCTACCGGATATGGGAGCTGACGAGAAGCTATGGCGAATCCGTTCGTGAAGATGTGGCGCTACCTGATGGCGCTCGGCAACGCGAAAATCGACGAGAACGCGGACCCGAAGGTTCAGATTCAGCAGGCGATCGAGGATGCCCAGCGTCAGCATCAGGCGCTGTCCCAGCAGGCGGCATCGGTCATCGGCAATCAGCGCCAGCTGGAGATGAAGCTCAACCGGCAGCTCGAGGAGATCGAGAAGCTGCAGGCCAACACGCGTCAGGCGCTGACGCTGGCCGATCAGGCATCGGCCGCCGGTGACGTCAAGAAGGCCCAGGAATACACCAACGCCGCCGAGGCCTTCGCCGCGCAGTTGGTGACCGCCGAGCAGAGCGTCGAAGACCTCAAGGCATTGCACGACCAGTCGTTGCAGGCGGCCGAGCAGGCCAAACAGGCCGTCGAGCGCAACGCGATGATGCTGCAGCAGAAGCTGGCCGAGCGGTCCAAGCTGCTCACGCAGCTCGAGCAGGCCAAGATGCAGGAGCAGGTCAGCGCGTCGCTCAATCAGATGAGCGAACTCGCGGTCCCCGGCAACACCCCGAACCTCGACCAGGTGCGCGACAAGATCGAGCGTCGCTACGCGAACGCCATCGGGCAGGCCGAGCTGGCACAGAACTCGGTGCAGGGTCGCATGCAGGAGGTCGAGCAGGCCGGTGTGCAGATGGCCGGCCACGCCCGCCTCGAGCAGATCCGCGCCAGCATGAACGGTGGGGCACTGCCCACCGGCGGCGCCACCAACACCACGCCCGCGCAGCCCTCGACCACGCCGGTGCAGCCGACCGTCGAGCCGCCGCAGACCGGGAACTGATCCATCCCACAACCATCGACCGCACGGGTCGCGCTTGTCGCGGGACCCGATGCGGGACATGCCTTTCCGGCGTTCGCGCTGGCCGAGCGGCTCGCCGCGGCGGGCCGGCCGATCGTCGTCTTCACCGGACCGCGGTGGCGTGACGCACGCGTTGTCGACGGCGTGGAGATCGCCGAACTCCCCGGACTGGCCGTCCAGCATGGCGACGACGACGGGGACGCCGGAGCGAAACTGAGCCACCGCGCCGCACGGATCGCGGTGGAGCTCGCACCGGTACTCGGGGCGCGGGGCATCGAGCTGGTCATCTCCGACGTCATCACCGTCGGCGGGGGATGGGCGGCCGAGCTGACCGGTATCCCGTGGCTCGAGCTCTCCCCACATCCGCTCTACCGGCCGTCGCGCGGTCTGCCGCCGATCGGCTCCGGGCTCGAACCCGGCGTCGGCTGGCGTGGACGGTTGCGCGACACCCTGATGCGCGCCGCGACCGCCCGTTCGGTGCGCGGTGGCGAGCGGCAGCGTTCGCATGCCCGGGCCGGAATCGGACTGCGCGGACCGGGTGGGCCGGCCGCACGCCTGATCGCAACCCTGCCGGCGCTGGAGGTCTCTCGCCCGGACTGGCCCGCCGACACCCATGTCGTCGGACCATTGCTGTGGGAGCCGACCGACGAAGTGTTCGACCGGCCGCCGGGTATCGAACCGCTGGTGCTCGTCGCGCCGTCCACCGCGGACACCGGCGTCGACCTGACCCGCACCGCACTTGCCGCATTGACCGACGATGAGCTGGGAATGCCTGTGCGCGTTGTAGTTTCGGCACTGCAGCCGCCGGAGGGGGTGTCGTCGTCTGAGCGGGTTGTGGTGGGTACCGGGCGCCAGGACGAGGTTCTCGCGCACGCCCGGGCCGTGGTGTGCGGCGGTGGCCACGGCATGCTCGCCAAGGCGCTGGCGGCCGGGGTGCCGGTGGTGACCGTGCCCGGCGGTGGCGATCAATGGGAGCTCGCGAACCGGGTGCGACGACAGGGTGGCGGACTGCTGGTGCGGCCACTGGAGGTGTCGGCGCTGGCCGACGCGGTCCGGCAGGTGCTGGTGGACCCGGTGTTCACCGAGGCCGCCGAGCGAGCCGCGGCGACCCGCAGTGATGTGCTCGACCCGGTGCCGATCGTCGAGAAGTACCTCCCGCGCTGACACCAGTACGCTGGCGGTCGTGCGTCTGACCGAATTCACCGAACTCCTCACCACCCAGTTCGGGGTGTCCTCGGCCGATTCCATGCTGCGCGATCACGTGCTGGTGGAACTCGGTGGCCGCACCGGTGCGCAGGCCATCGAGGCGGGCATCGACCCTCGCGACGTCTGGGTCGCCATCTGCCGGGACTTCGACGTCCCCCGCAATCTCTGGTGACCTGAGAGATCCGGGCGGCACGCCCGCGTGTCACACTTGCCATCGAACACATGTTCGTCCATTGTGGTGATGGAACGGAACCGCGCACGCATCGGGCGCGTCCAAGTCAGTAGAGAACACCGACGCCAGAGCCCAGCCGACGAGATTTGTCAGACCCCACCGCTAACGTCCACACCACGTCAGCAGAACACAATCCAACCGACCGGAGCACCGGCGGAGAGTTCGGAGGAGAACCCCATGGCAGCAGCGCCCCAGGATCGTGAGAAGGCTCTCGATCTCGCCCTCGCCCAGATCGACAAGAACTTCGGTAAGGGCTCGGTCATGCGTCTCGGCGAGGAGACCCGTCAGCCGATCGAGGTCATCCCGACCGGTTCGATCGCCCTCGACGTCGCCCTCGGCATCGGTGGACTCCCGCGCGGCCGGGTCGTCGAGATCTACGGCCCGGAATCATCGGGTAAGACCACCGTCGCGCTCCACGCGGTGGCCAACGCGCAGGCGCAGGGCGGCATCGCGGCGTTCATCGACGCCGAGCACGCGCTCGACCCGGACTATGCCGCCCGCCTCGGGGTGGACACCGACGCCCTGCTGGTGTCGCAGCCGGACACCGGTGAGCAGGCCCTCGAGATCGCCGACATGCTGATCCGGTCCGGCGCACTGGACATCCTGGTGATCGACTCGGTGGCCGCACTCGTGCCCAAGGCCGAGATCGAGGGCGAGATGGGCGACAGCCACGTCGGCCTGCAGGCCCGCCTGATGAGCCAGGCGCTGCGCAAGATGACCGGCGCGATGAACAACTCCAAGACCACCGCGATCTTCATCAATCAGCTGCGCGAGAAGATCGGCGTGATGTTCGGCTCCCCGGAGACCACCACCGGTGGTAAGGCGCTCAAGTTCTATTCGTCTGTGCGCCTTGATGTCCGCCGCATCGAGACCCTGAAGGACGGCACCGACGCGGTGGGTAACCGCACCCGCGTCAAGGTCGTCAAGAACAAGGTGGCGCCGCCGTTCAAGCAGGCCGAGTTCGACATCCTCTATGGCCAGGGCATCTCCAAGGAGGGCTCGCTGATCGACATGGGTGTCGCCGAGGGCTTCATCCGCAAGTCCGGGTCGTGGTTCACCTACGAGGGTGATCAGCTCGGCCAGGGCAAGGAGAACGCGCGGAAGTTCTTGCTGGAGAACACCGATATCCGCGACGAGGTCGAGAAGAAGATCAAGGAGAAGCTGGGTATCGGCGCCGTCGTCGACGCCGACGACGTGGCTCCCGCCCCGGTCGAATTCTGACGTGAGCACGACGCAGGACCCCGAGGAGCGTACCGGCCCCAGTGCTTGGGACGCCGCACTGCGACTCCTCGGGGTCCGCGCGCGTTCCCGGCACGAGATGGCGCAACGGTTGGCGGGCAAGGGTTTCGACGCCGACACCGTCGACGACGTACTGGCGCGACTGGACAAGCACAAGCTGATCGACGACACCGAGTTCGCGGGCGAGTGGGTGCGTGCGCGACAGGCGAACTCCGGGCGCGGCCGGGTTGCGCTCCGTCAGGAGCTGCGCGCCAAGGGTGTGGACACCGCCATCATCGAGTCGGCGCTCGATGAGGTCGACCCCGACGACGAGCGTGCTGTGGCGCAGCGTCTGGTGGCCAAGAAACTCACGCCGTCCCAGCTAGCGCAGCTACACGACGATCCATCCATGCGAGACAAGCTGTTCCGTCGCCTCGTCGGGATGCTGCTGAGGCGCGGGTATCCGCAGGCGATGGCCATCGACGTCGTCAACGAGGCGCTTGACCCTTCGAGGCTCGGCTAGCGCCTCGCACCTCAGGGATCGGGGGCTCGGCTAGCGCCTCGCACCTCAGGGATCGGGGGCTCGGCTAGCGTCCGGGCATGTTCTCCATCGCGGCCAGGTCGGTCTCCTCGGCGTCGGCCACCGTGGATTTGCGCCGTCCCTGCCGGAGTCGACGTTCGAGATAGGTGGCGAACCAGGAGAGTGCCAGGTTGATGATGATCATCACGATCGCGACCACCACCAGCGCGGGCAAATAGTTGCCGTAGTACGACGCCGACTGGATACCCGAACGGACCACCTCGACGTAGCCGATGGCATAACCCAGGGCGCTGTCCTTCAACGCCACCACCATCTGCGCGACGAGGGCCGGCAGCATCGCGGTCACCGCCTGCGGCAGCAGGATGGAGGTCATCATCTGGCTCTTGCCCAGGCCGAGCGCCATCGACGCCTCGGTCTGTCCCTTCGGCAGCGAATTGATGCCGGCGCGCAGGATTTCCGCGATCACCGACCCGTTGTAGAGGGTCAGACCGGTGACCACCGCGGCGAACGCCAGCTGGGAGGACGGGACGACGGCGTACTCGGCGAACAGGTAGTAGGTGAAGATCATCAGGATCAGCACCGGGATCGCGCGGAACACCTCCACCAGGAACCCGGCGATCGCCCGGACCCACCGATGGTCGGAGAGCCGGCCGATACCCAGCACGGCACCCAGGATGAGCGCGAGCACGATCGAGAGGGCGGCCGCCTTGAGCGTGCCCCACAGGCCGGGCAGCACGTAGGTGGTCCAGGTCGTCGACTTGACGAACGGATTCCACTTCTCCGAGGTCAGCTGATCATTGCCGGCCAGCACGAACAGAATCCACGCGCCGACGGCGATCAGCAGCGCGATGAACACGGCCGCGATGATCGCGTTGCGTCGTCGGGCGGTGGGGCCCGGTGCGTCGTAGAGGACAGTTGCATTGGTGCTCATCGCTTCACCGCCAGTCGCTTCGCGAGATAGCCGAAGAAGAAGCCCTCGGCCAACGTGATGATCATGAATCCGATCGCGATGATCAAGAACACCGCGACGATCTGATCGGCGTGATTCTCGATCTCCTCCTTCATCAGCAGGGAGGCCTCGGCCACGCCGATGACCGACGCGATCGTCGTGTTCTTGGTGAGCGCGATCAGCACGCTGCCCAGCGGCGCGATCACCGCCCGCAACGCCTGGGGGAGCACGATGATCCCGAAGACCTGGGTGAAACCGAGGCCCAGGGATCGGGCGGCCTCGGCCTGCCCGAGCGGCACGGTGTTGAACCCGGACCGCAGGGTTTCACAGACGAAAGTGGCCGTGTAGAGCACGAACGCCAGCACCGCGAGCCAGAAGTTGTTGTTCTTGATGAAGTTCTCGTTGTCCGGCGCGAGGGCGAGTCCCAGATTCTGATAGAGCCCGACCGAGCAGAACAAAATGATCAGCGTCAACGGGGTGTTGCGCACGATGTTGACGTAGACGTTGCCGAAGCCACGCATCACCGGCACCGGAGACACCCGCATCGCCGCCAGGATGGTGCCCCAGATCAGCGCACCGACCGCGGAGAAGAACGTCAGCTTGATGGTCATCCAGAACGCGGGCCACAACTGTGGCGCCATGTCCGACCAGAGATCACCCATGATCAGACCCCCCTCAGCTCAGTTCCGGCGGACACGGTGTCGGTTCGGAATCCAGGAACGTCAGGTTCCCGGGGTCCGGCGTGAACTTGTACTTCGAGTCCGGGGCGTCGGCCCTCGCGATCATCGAGTCGACCTCCTCATCGCCGAGTGCGTCGCGTAGCGCGGTGTCCCACGCCGATGGACCACCACCGGCCGGGGGCGCCAACATGGCCTGCAGTGCCTTGTTGACCTGTGCGACGGTGTCGGGGAACCCCTTGGCCAGGCCGATGCCGTAGTACTCGGTGGAGAACGGCGTGCCGGCCTTCTTCAACGCATCCTTCACGCACGCGTCCTTCGGGTAGCTCATGCCCACGAGTTTGAATTCGCCGGGGAAGAACGCCGAATATCCGGCCAGGATGACCTCGTCGGTGGTCAGCGCATCGACCTTGCCGCGACGCAATGCCTCCACGCACGACGAGTACGAGTCATATTCCTGCAGTTGGACTTTCGGCAGCTGGGCTTTCACGTTCTGGGCGGGGGTCGAGCCGGTCACCGAACAGAGCTTCTTGCCCTTGTCCAAGTCGGTCAGCTCGCTGATCGAGTCGTCGTTCTTGCGGACCAGCAGGCCCTGATAGTTGATGAGGTAGGGACCGGCGAAGTCGACCTTCTTGGCACGCGCCGATGTGATCGAGTAGGTGGCGGCGATCATGTCGACCTCGCCGTTGTCGATCAGCGTCTCGCGCTGCGCGGACGGCGTCTCCCGCCATTGGATCTCCGGGTGCTTGACGCCGAGTTCGTCGGCTATGTGGTTGACCACATACGTGGAGACCGACGGATCGAAACCGGTCACCGTCCTGTCCGGGTTGCGGATACCGAGGCCGGGCTGGTCGTACTTGGTGCCGAGGATGACCGAGCCACTGCGGATCGAGTCGACCAGATTACGCGGCTCGCTGTTGCCGCACGCCGACAGCAGGCCGGCGAGCAGCAGTACCGCGGCGAGCAGGACGCCGGCTGTCTTGGTGGTTCGACGCATGATCAGTGGCCCAGGATCTTGCCGAGGAAGTCGCGGGCACGCTCGGACTGCGGATTGTCGAAGAAGCTGTCCGGATCGGTGTCCTCGACGATCGCGCCGTCGGCCATGAAGATCACCCGGTCGGCGGCCTTGCGGGCGAAGCCCATCTCGTGGGTGACCACGAGCATCGTCATGCCCTCCTTGGCCAGCGAGACCATGACGTCGAGGACCTCGTTGACCATTTCCGGGTCCAGTGCCGAGGTCGGTTCGTCGAAGAGCATGATCTGCGGGTTCATCGCCAGCGAGCGGGCGATGGCCACGCGCTGTTGCTGTCCGCCGGACAACTGTGCGGGATACTTGTCCTTCTGGGCGGCGATGCCGACCCGATCGAGCAATTCCAGCGCGCGTTTGTTCGCGTCGGCCTTCTTCTGCTTGCGCACCTTGATCGGGGCGAGCGACACGTTTTCCAGGATCGTCTTGTGGGCGAACAGGTTGAACGACTGAAACACCATGCCGACGTCGGCGCGGAGCTTCGTCAGATCCTTGCCCTCGTCGGGGAGCAGAATGCCCTCAACGTAGATCTCGCCGCTGTCGATCGGCTCGAGTCGGTTGATGGTGCGGCACAGGGTGGACTTACCGGAACCGGATGGCCCGAGCACGACCACCACCTGGCCGGTCGGCACCTCCAAGTTGATGTCGCGGAGCACGTGCAGGTCACCAAAGTGTTTCTGCACGTCGCGCATGGCGATCATCGGTCCTGACCCGGCGGCGGGCCCTTCGCTCGGCGAAACGGTCATAAGCGTAAACATTAGGGGCGAACGTGACCGGCGTCGCGCTGTTTGGCCTCGCGGAATCTGCCCGGTTCCAGGCATCGGGGCGATTTGCGCTGGCCAGTACCCTGGATCCAGTGAGTATCGAGTTGTCGCAGCGGCGTGTCGCGCCGTCGGAGGTCACCGCCGAGCCGGGCATGAGTGGTCGCAGTTACCAGGTCCGCACCTACGGCTGCCAGATGAATGTGCACGATTCCGAGCGGATCGCCGGTCTGCTCGAGGACGCCGGGTACACCCGGGCCGACGACGACGCCGACCCCGATCTGGTGGTGTTCAACACCTGCGCCATCCGGGAGAACGCGGACAACAAGCTGTACGGCAACCTCTCGCACCTCGCGCCGGTCAAGTCGTCGCGGCCCGGCATGCAGATCGCCGTCGGCGGATGTCTGGCACAGAAGGACAAGGACACCGTGCTGCGCAAGGCGCCGTGGGTCGACGTCGTCTTCGGCACCCACAACATCGGTTCGCTGCCCGCGTTGCTCGACCGCGCCCGCCACAACGAGGCCGCGCAGGTCGAGATCCTCGATGCCCTCGACCGTTTCCCGTCGACGCTGCCCGCCCGCCGCGACTCCGCCTACTCCGGCTGGGTGTCGGTATCGGTCGGCTGCAACAACACGTGCACGTTCTGCATCGTGCCGTCGTTGCGTGGCAAAGAGGTCGACCGTCGACCCGGGGATGTGCTCG
Source organism: Gordonia sp. CPCC 205515 (assembly GCF_048537925.1). Taxonomy (NCBI): domain Bacteria; kingdom Bacillati; phylum Actinomycetota; class Actinomycetes; order Mycobacteriales; family Gordoniaceae; genus Gordonia; species Gordonia sp. CPCC 205515. Next base: position 34,240 of record NZ_JBCLVJ010000021.1, read on the forward strand.
CCGAGGTGCAGGCGCTCGTGGACCAAGGCGTGCTCGAGGTGACCCTGCTGGGGCAGAACGTCAACGCCTACGGCATGTCCTTCGCCGATCCGGAGCAGCCGCGAAATCGCGGGGCGTTCGCCGAACTGCTGCGCGCCTGCGGGCAGATCGACGGCCTGGAGCGGGTGCGTTTCACCTCGCCGCATCCGGCCGAGTTCACCGACGACGTCATCGAGGCGATGGCGCAGACCCCGAACATCTGTCCGCAGCTGCACATGCCGCTGCAGTCGGGATCGGATCGGGTGCTGCGCGCCATGCGCCGCAGCTATCGCACCACCAAGTTCCTCGGCATCCTCGACAAGGTGCGTGCCGCCATGCCACACGCCGCGATCACCACCGACATCATCGTCGGATTCCCCGGCGAGACCGAAGAGGATTTCCAAGCGACCCTGGATGTGGTTGCCGCCGCACGCTTCTCGAGTGCCTTCACCTTCCAGTACTCGCCGCGTCCGGGGACCCCGGCCGCGACCATGGACGACCAGGTGCCGCCCGAGGTGGTCAGCGAACGCTACCAACGACTCATCGCACTGCAGGAGCAGATCTGCCTCACCGAGAACCAGGCGTTGATCGGCACCGAGGTCGAACTGCTCGTCGTCGCCGACGAGGGTCGCAAATCCGCGCACACCCAGCGTATGACCGGTCGCGCGCGGGACGGGCGACTCGTGCACTTCGCCACCGGCGACCGAGCCGGTTCCTCAGCCGAGGCGATCCGGCCCGGCGACGTGATCACCACGCGGGTCACCGAAGCCGCGCCGCATCACCTCATCGCCGATGCCGGGGTGGCCACCCACCGACGTACCCGCGCCGGTGACGCCCATGAAGCCAGCCGCATGCCGACGACCCCGCCCGTCGGGGTCGGCCTTGGTATGCCGACGATCGGTGCCGCGCCGGTCGAACCGGCCGCTGCGAATGCCTGTGCAGGAGGATGTAACTGATGACCGACGACGACCGTCCCGCCGATTCCCGCGACGACGAACTGGCCCAGGCCGCGCAACGCGCCCGGGACCGGGTGAGTGCCGGCCGATTGGCCGAATATGAGAGCGATCTGCGCAAGGCCGAACGCAAGGTGGCCGGGGAGATCGATCCCGGCATGCGTGCTCTCGTGGTGGCCGGGGCGGTACTGCTCGCGATGCTGTCGCTGGTGCTGCCGCACACCGGGGCGGCCAGCGGCATCGAGGTGCTCACGTCCGCGCCCGACGCCGACGCCGCACGCATCACCATCACCTCGAAGGTGTTCGTCTACCTGCTGCTCATCTTCGACATCGGGTTCTCGGTGCTGGCACTGCTCACCCGACGATGGACGATCGCCTGGATCGCGCTGTGCGGCAGTGCCGTATCGGTGGTGGCCGGGGTACTGGCGTGGTGGTCGCGCAATACCCCGGGCGTCGGCGGTGTGGAACCGCCGAGCGGCGTGGGTATCGGACTGATCCTCGGCCTGGTCGCCGCGGTCGTCCTCACGTTCCACTGGGCGCGGGTGGTGTGGGCGCGCAGCACCTACCACCTCGCGCTGGAGGAGGAGCGGCGCAAGGAGGCCGCGGCCCGCGAAGAACTCGCGCGGTCGTTGCAGCGGAAACCGGACTCCAACAACACCTGAGCCACCTTCCCGCCGACAGCAACCACTTTCCCGCCGACAGCAACTACCGACTGTTGCTGTCGGCGGAAAAGTGGTTGCTGTCGGCGTAATTCTCGCGTGCGTGAATTGGTTGGTAGTTGTGCGCGTATGGTCAAGTTCCTACTTGTCTCCCGCGTGATCCTGGTGATCGACATCACAACGTCGATCAGGAGGATCAACGATGACCGCAGTGACCGAGTCGCGCGCCGACGCGCGCTTGCCCGACGGGGCGGCGACATCGCTCTTCGTCGCCGGGGAGTGGCGAGAGGCCCAGGGCAGCAATACCTTTCGTGACCTGAATCCGGCCACCGAAGAGCTGCTCGCCACGGTGTCCGCGGCATCGGCCGCCGACGTCGACGACGCGGTCCGCGCCGCCCGAGCTCAACTCGACGGTGAATGGGCCGCCATGTCCGGCCCGGCCCGCGGGCGGGTGCTCAACGCCATCGCCGACCTCATCGACCGCGACGCGGAACTCCTCGCGACGCTCGAGGCGCTCGACGTCGGCAAACCGGTCGGGCAACCCGCGATGCTCGACGTGCCCAACGCCGCGGCCACCTTCCGGCACTTCGCCGGCTGGGCCGACAAGATCACCGGCCGATCCATTCCGACCGCAGGCTACTTCGGTCGGCCGACCCACTCCTACACGGTCCGCGAGCCCGTCGGCGTGATCGCCGCGATCGTCCCGTGGAACACACCGCTGATGATCGCCGCCTGGAAACTGGCGCCCGCGCTGGCCACCGGCAACACCGTCGTCGTCAAGCCGCCGGAGGATGCACCGCTGTCGATCCTGCATCTGGCGCGGCTCATCGAAGAGGCAGGTGTGCCCGCCGGGGTGGTCAGCGTGCTGCCCGGCCTCGGCGAGGTGACCGGCGAGGCGCTGATCACCCACGACGACGTCGACAAGATCAGCTTCACCGGCAGCCCGCGCGTCGGCAGGCACATCGGTGTGGTCGCCGCGGAACGGTTCCGTCGGGTCACCCTGGAGTTGGGTGGCAAGTCGCCGCAGATCATCCTGCCCGACGCCGACCTCGAGGCGGCCGTCAACGGCACCGCGATGGGGTTGTTCTTCAACCAGGGCGAGGTGTGCGCCGCCGGCACCCGGGTGCTGGTGCATCGGTCGCTGTACACCCAGGTCGTCGACGGCCTCGCACAGGCCGCGGCCGCACAGGTCCTCGGTGACCCGCTGGACCCGGCCACCACGATGGGTGCGCTGGTCAACGCCCGCCAGCGGGATTCGGTGCTCGGCTACATCGAGGCCGGCAAGCGGGACGGTGCCAGCGTCGCCGCCGGTGGTGCGGCCCGCGACGGTGCCGGCTATTTCGTGCAGCCGACGATCTTCGCCGACGCGACCAACGACATGACGATCGCGCGGGAGGAGATCTTCGGGCCGGTCGGTACGGTCATCGCCTACGACGACGTCGACGACGCGATCCGGATGGCCAATGACTCGGCCTACGGACTGGCGGCGAGCATCTGGACGCGCGATGTCGCGTATGCGCATTCGCTCGCCGGTCAGGTGCGCGCCGGAGCTGTCTGGGTCAACGGGTGGGCCGCCATCGATCCGGCGCTGCCGTGGGGCGGCATGAAGACCAGCGGCATCGGTCGCGAACTCGGATGGTCGGGAATCGAGGCCAATACCGAGGAAAAAGTGGTTACCGTCGTCTTGTGACGGTGATCACTCCAGTCGTACATCAACCACCCGTCACCACACTGAGGAGAAACTCGAATGAAGACGCAAGCTGCTGTCCTGTGGGAACCCAACACGCCCTGGAAGATCGAGGAACTCGAACTCGACGCGCCGAAGTACGGCGAGGTGAAGGTAGAGCTCGCCGCGTCGGGCATGTGCCATTCCGACGAACACATCCGTGACGGCAGTATCCCGGTCGCCTACCCGTTCATCGGCGGCCACGAGGGTGCCGGGGTGGTCACCGAGGTCGGTCCCGGCGTCAATGATCTCGAGGTCGGCGATCACGTCGCACTCGGATTCATCCCGGCGTGCGGCAAGTGTCCGTCGTGTGCGCGCGGTATGTCGAGCATCTGCGACCTGGGCGCCGATCTGATGGTCGGTCTGCAGATCTCCGACGGTACGTCCCGCCACCACGTCAATGGCCAGGACGCCGCCCTGATGTGTCTGCTCGGCACCTTCTCGCCGGTGACCGTCGTCAACCAGGCGTCGTGCGTGAAGCTCACCGACGACATCCCACTGGACAAGGCCGCGCTCGTCGGCTGCGGTGTCACCACCGGCTGGGGATCGGCGGTGTACGCCGCGGGTGTGCAGGCCGGCGAGACCGTCGTGGTGCTCGGCATGGGCGGTGTGGGCTGCGGTGCCGTGCAGGGTGCGGCGCTGGCCGGTGCCCGGCACGTGATCCTGGTCGACCCGTCGGAGTTCAAGCGGGAACAGGGCAAGATCTTCGGTGCCACCCATGCGGTCGCCTCGATCGAGGAAGCGCTGCCGCTGCTCAACGACCTCACCTGGGGTCGGCTGGCCGACAAGGTGCTCATCACCGTCGCCGTCGCCAGTGGCGCGCTGGTCGCGCCTGCCATGAGCCTCGTCGCCAAAGGTGGTGTCTGTGTGCAGGTTTCGGTCGGCGCCATCACCGAGACCGAGGTGTCGATGAGCCTGTTCGACCTGACCGCCCTCCGTAAGACCTTCAAGGGCGCGTGGTTCGGCAACGCCAACATCCGCTACGACATCCCGCACCTGCTCCGGCTGTACATGGAGGGTGATCTCAAGCTCGACGAGATGATCACGCGCACCTACAGTCTCGATCAGGTCAACGACGGCTACGACGCCATGCTCCGCGCGGAGAACGTGCGTGGTGTGATCATGTACTGAGTGGGAGTTCTTTCCTTGCGTGACAGGTGATCTCGATGCGCTCGGCTCCTTCGTCGCCGGGCTTACTCGATCAGCGGGGAAATGCGCTCGGCTCCTTCGTCGCCGGGCTTACTCTCTCCTTCCCGCTGATCGAGTAAGCACGCGAGCTTGCGAGCGAGCGCATCGAGATCACTTGGCTGATTGCCGGAAATCCCTGGGGGACAGACCGTATGCGGCATGGAACACCCGGGAGAAGTGCGAGCCGTCGACGAATCCGTGGGCGGCGGCGATGGCGGCGACGGATCGATGGGTGAGGAGTGGGTCGGCGAGATCACGCCGGCTGCGTTCGAGGCGGCGACGCCGGATGTACGCGGCCGGCGTTTCGTCGTTGGCGGCGAACAGCTTCTGCAGATAGCGCAGCGACACCCGTAGGTGGGCGGCGACCGACGCCGGGGAGAGGTTCGGTTCGGCCAGGTGGGCTTCGATGTGGTCGCGCGCGGCGAGGTAAACGGCGTCGCCGGAAGCCGGCGGGTCGGCAGACCCGTTGGTGCGCAACGACGCTGCGACCAGATCGAGGAATGCGGCCTCGAGCAGTGCGGCCGCCTGTGCCAGTCCGGCCATCGGCTCGGACGGATGCAGGGCCAGCATGGCTGGTCGCAGGATGCTCCCGATGCCGTCGGCGCCGGAGATGGTGCGGGCGGTGCCGTCGATGCATTCGCGGTCGCCGATCGGTAGCCGCCGGCGGTCGACGACCGCCACCAGCATGTCGAACTGGTCGGGCAGCATCAGACGGTAGGGGACGCTGGTGTCGTACACCGTGACGTCCCCCGGTGCCAGACTCGCGGTCCGATCATGTTGGTGCACAACCGAGTTGCCGGACACCGACAACGCCACCTTGAGGACGCCGGGATCGGCGCGCCGGATGGTTCGGGTGGATCTGCGGATCTCCGCGCCGGTCCCACGCACCCGGATCATCCGCAGCCCGCCGATCTCGGCGCCCTCGAGTCCGCCGCGGAAGCGTCCCACGGGCACCTGCGGCGACGCGGTGAGCGGCACGAACGCCGACGACACGGCCGCCGACCACTCGTCGAATCCGAGTGTGTCGCCGGCCGTGTCGGTCACGGTCATGGCCTCAGGCCTTGGGCCGGTTGTCCACCAGTCGCTTCGCCTTGCCGGTCGATCGTTGCAGGGTGCCGGGTTCGGCGATCATGACCTCCACCGAGACACCGATGCGGTCCTTGATCAGTTTCTGCAGATTCGCGGTCGCTGCGGTGTGCTCGTCGGACGAGACCTCGAGGCGAGGCTCGACACGCACGGTCAGCGTGTCCATCCGGCCCGGGCGGTCCAGCACGCACTGGAACTGCGGTGCGAGGGCGGGCTGGGTGAGGATGAGTTCCTCGATCTGGGTCGGGAACAGGTTGACGCCGCGCAGGATGATCATGTCGTCGGTGCGGCCGGTGACCTTCTGCATCCGTCGCATGGTGCGGGCGGTGCCGGGCAGCAGACGGGTGAGATCGCGGGTGCGGTATCGGATGATCGGCATGGCTTCCTTGGTGAGCGAGGTGAACACGAGTTCGCCCTCCTCGCCGTCGGGCAACACCTCGCCGGTCATCGGATCGATGACCTCCGGGTAGAAGTGATCCTCCCAGATATGCAGTCCGTCTTTGGTTTCCACGCATTCCTGCGCGACACCGGGGCCCATCACCTCGGAGAGTCCGTAGATGTCGACGGCATCCATGTCGAGGGTCTGCTCGAGTTCGCGGCGCATCTGCTCGGTCCACGGTTCGGCACCGAAAACGCCGGTGCGCAAGGACGTCTTGGCCGGGTCCAGACCCTTGGCGATCATCGCGTCGACGATGGTCAGCATGTAGGACGGGGTCACCATGATGGCGTCCGGCTTGAAGTCCTCGATGAGCTGGATCTGCCGTTCGGTCATTCCGCCCGACATCGGGATCACGGTGCAGCCCAGTCGTTCTGCGCCATAGTGCGCGCCGAGGCCGCCGGTGAACAGGCCGTAGCCGTAGGCGACGTGCACCTTGTCCGACGGTTTGACGCCCGCCGCGCGCAGGCTGCGGGCCACCAGATCGGCCCAGTTGTCCAGGTCGCCCGCGGTGTAGCCGACGACGGTGGGGCGGCCGGTGGTGCCCGACGACGCGTGCAGTCGGGAGATCCGGTCCTGCGGCACCGCGAACATGCCGAACGGATAGTTGTTGCGCAGATCGGCTTTCGCGGTGAACGGGAAGAGCGCGAGATCCTTCAGTTCCTTCAGGTCGGCGGGATGGACACCCTTGTCGTCGAAGGCTTGTCGATAGTGCGGCACGTTGTCGTAGGCGTGCTGCAGCGACCACTTGAGGCGATCGAGTTGCAGGGCGCCGATCTCGTCGCGGCTCGCGTGCTCGATGCCGGCGGCGGATTGCGGGGCGGGTGCGGAAGCGGTGGCGGTCATGGTGTCGGACTCCGTTTTCTCGACCGGGTTCGGGCTGGTGGGTGTGGTGGTGGGGTCATGCATCGAAGTCGACGGTCACGTCGTCGCTGACCGGAAAGGTCTGGCAGGTCAGGACGAATCCGTCGGCGACCTCGGAATCCTCGAGGGCGTAGTTGCGGCGCATGTCGACCTCGCCGCAGGTGACCTTGGCGCGGCAGGTGCCGCACACGCCGCCCTTGCAGGCGAATGGCAGGTCGGCGCGGATCTTTTCGGCGGCGTCGAGGATCGTCTCGTCCTGCGGCAGCGCCGCGGTGGTGGCGCGGCCGTCGAGGATGACGGTCACCGCGCTGGTGGCCTCGTCGGCACCGGGCGCGCCGGTCGGTCGGGGCCGCGGGGCCGGCGGCTCGTCGCCGACGAAGAACAGTTCGCGGTGTACGCGCGCGGGTTCGAGTCCGTGCTCGACGAGCGTGGTGCGCACCTGCTCGACCATCTCGAGTGGGCCGCACAGCCAGGCGTGGTCGATCGAGGTGGCGGGGATCAGGTCGTCGAGGATGGCGGCCATATGGTCGGTGTCGACGCGGCCGGTGAACATCTCGACGTCGCGGGGCTCCCGAGACAGCAGGTGCATCACCGAAAGTCGTTCGTGGTGGGCATCTTTGAGGTCCGCGATCTCCTCGGCGAACATCACCGAACCGGTGGTCCGGTTGCCGTAGACCAGCGTCACACGGGATTTCGGGTTCTCCAGGACCGACGCCGCGATGGAGAGCACCGGGGTGATGCCCGACCCGGCGGCGACCAGCAGGTGGTGGCCCGGTTCGCTGGGGTCGGCGACGAAACTGCCGGAGGGAGTGGCGACGTCGATCTCGTCGCCGGCGCCGACCTCACGGACCAGCCACTCGGAAAACAGGCCGCCGGGGACCTCGCGGACGCCGACACGGGGGGCGGCGCCGACCCGATTGCAGATGGAGTAGGAGCGGCGGTGCTCGACGCCATCGATGGTGCGGCGCAACACCAGCGACTGCCCGGCGGAGAAGGCGAAGTCCGCGATGAGCGTGTCGGGGATCGAGAAGGTGACCGCGACGGCGTCGTCGCAGAGCTGCTCGACGTCGGCGACGCGCAGGCGGTGGAACGGGGAGGCTGGGGCTTCAGAGGCCGAGGCTTCAGAGACTGGGGTGGTCACGTCAGATCTCCTTGATGTGTTCGAAGGGCTCACGGCAGTCGCGGCACTGATAGGCCGCCTTGCACAGCGTGGCGCCGAACTCGGAGATCTGGGTGATCTGTGCCGAACCGCAACGCGGGCACTGGAGTTGGCGAGGGCGGGGGATCAGGGTGAGGGGGATGGGGCCTGCCGGCATGCTCGGTGCGCTCCCCGGTGTCGAATATCCCTGCGCGGCAAGGGCGGCGCGGCCGGCATCGGAGATCCAATCGGTGGACCAGGCGGGCTGCAACCGGGTCTCGATGCGGACGTCGGCGGCACCGTGGTCGGCCAGGGTGCGTTCGATGTCGTCGCGGATGGTCTTCATCGCGGGACACCCGGCATACGTCGGTGTGATGGTGACGACGACGGACGTCCCCTCGACCGCCACGTCGCGGACCACACCGAGATCGGTGAGTGACAGGAACGGCATCTCCGGGTCCGGCACCGAGCCGACGATCCGGGTGGCCTCGGCCTGATCGATCATCGCGGCGGTCACCATGTTCCCTCCGGATGCGCGCGGGCGACCGACTGCATCTCGCCGAGGAGATGGCCGAGCGCTTCGGTGTGCACGCCGCCGCGTCCCATCTGACCGCCCAGCGCACCGGCCTGGTGGGTGTCGGGACGCTCCAGGCGCCCGGCACGGAGTACCTGGTCGAGGACCTGGTCGAACTCGGCGCGGGTCCGCGCCGGGTCGACGCCGACGCCTGCGGCCGCGAGGGCGGTGTCGGTCTCGGTGGAGACGAACAGTTCGTCGACGAATGGCCAGACGTCGGTGAGTCCGGCGATCATCCGGCGGCGCGACTCGTCGGTGCCGTCGCCGAGGGTCACCACCCAGCGTGCGGCGTAGTCGCGGTGGTAGGTCAGTTCCTTGATGCCCTTGGCCGCAACAGCCGCCAGCACCGGATCGCGGGAGGTGCGCAGGTGCGAGAAGATGGCCAGCCGCCAGGTCACGAAGATCAGCAGCCGGGCCATGGTGCGTGCGAAGTCGCCGTTCTCCAGTTCCGCCAGACGCACGTTGGTGAAGGCGCGGTCGTCGCGGAAGAAGGCGAGCGCGTCCTCCGGCGGCACCGGTGAGGTCTCCGAGATCGTCGGCGTCACCGTCGGATCCGCATCGGCGGCGCGGGCCAGGAGTAGCCGGGCCTGTCCGAGGAGATCGAGTCCGGTGTTGGCCATCGCCAACTCTTCCTCGAGTTCCGGTGCGCGCGAGTTCCATTCGGAGATCCGCTGGGCGACGACGAGGGCGTCGTCACCGAGGGCGAGGCAATAGCGGGCGAGTGCGGCGCGGTCGACGTCGTCGGGCACGGTGGTGTCGACGCCGGCCAGCGGGTCGTCGAAGCTGGTGCCGAAGGCCCACTGTCCGTGGCTGTCGTGGTCGAGCAGGCCGGTGAATGCATTGTCGTGTTCGGTGGAGTCGTGATTCATCGTGTCTGCCCTCCTCACATATGGGGAACGTTGTCGGGGATCTCGTAGAACGTCGGGTGGCGATAGACCTTGTCGCCGCTGGGCGCGAAGAACGGGTCCTTCTCCGACGGGCTCGACGCGTGGATGTCGGCCGAGGCGACAACCCAGATGCTGACGCCCTCGTTGCGGCGGGTGTACAGGTCGCGGGCGCGGTGCAGGGCCATGTCGCGGTCGGCGGCGTGCAGCGAACCGACGTGCACATGGTTCAGGCCACGCTTGCCGCGGATGAACACCTCCCACAGCGGCCAGGTGACATCGGTGGTGGGACTGGGATTGTCGGGGCTGGTCGACATCAGGCGATCTCCTCGCGGTGACGGTTGGCAAAGGCGGTGGCGGCGGCGCGGACCCAGGCGCCGTCCTCGTGGGCGGCGCGGCGGTGGGCGAGTCGGCGGGTGTTCTCCGGGCCGTTGCCGGAGACGACGGCCATGAACTCGTCCCAGTCGGGGGAGCCGAAGTCGTAGTGGCCGGTCTCGGAGTTCCATTGCAACTCGGGATCGGGGAAGGTGACGCCGAGGGCATCGGCCTGCGGGACGCTCATGTCGACGTACTTCTGTCGCAGTTCGTCATTGGTGTGCCGCTTGATCCGCCACTGCATGGACTGCTCGGTGTTGGGTGACTGGTCGTCGGGCGGGCCGAACATCATCAGCGACGGCCACCACCAGCGGTTCACGGCGTCGGCCACCATCGCACGCTGGTCGTCGGTGCCGCGCATCATCGTCATCAACAGTTCGTAGCCTTGGCGCTGATGGAACGACTCCTCCTTGCAGACCCGGATCATCGCGCGCCCGTAGGGCCCGTAGGAGCTACGGCACAGCGGCACCTGATTGCAGATGGCGGCGCCGTCGACCAGCCAGCCGATCACCCCGACGTCGGCGAAGGTCATCGTCGGATAGTTGAAGATGGACGAGTACTTCTGCCGGCCGGAGATCAGCTTCTCGGTCAGGTCCGTGCGGTCGGCGCCGAGGGTCTCGGCGGCCGAGTAGAGGTAGAGGCCGTGCCCGGCCTCGTCCTGGATCTTGGCCATCAGGATCGACTTGCGGCGCAGCGACGGGGCACGGGTGAGCCAGTTGCCCTCCGGCTGCATGCCGATGATCTCCGAGTGGGCGTGCTGGGCGATCTGACGGATGAGGCTGGCGCGATACTTCTCGGGCATCCAGTCGCGCGGTTCGATGCGCTGATCGTGGTCGATGGTGGTCTGAAAATCCGCGGCGAGTGCGGATTCGGTGGCTGGGCTGGCCATACGACTTCCTTCCATAACCGAATATTCGGTCGGTAATTGGATTATGCCCGTGTCGGCGATCACACGCAAGGGGCTACCTCGTGGTGATCACCGAACGGCTGGTGACACGGTCAGGAACCGGTGAAGACCGGCTTGGACTTGGCCAGGAACGCCTCGACGGCGGCGCTGTGGTCGCGGGTGGCACCGAGCGATTCCTGGGCTGCGCGTTCGCCCTCGAGTGCGTCGTCGAGGGTGGCGGAGGGGAGGTGGAGCAGTGCCTTGACCTCGCGGTAGGCCGCGGTCGGACCCGTGGCGAGACGGGTGGCCAGGGCGGTCGCCTGCTCCCGGAGTTCCGCGTCGGGCACCACGCGGTGGACGAGGCCCCAGGTCAGGGCGTCGGCGGCGCCGAAGCGGTCGCCGAGCATGAGCAGTCCGGCCGCGCGTGACGGGCCGACCGCTTTGGCCAGCGTGTAGGACAGGCCGCTGTCGGCGGCCAGGCCGATGCCGGTGAACGCGGTGGCGTAGGTCGACGAGTCGCCGGCCACCCGGATGTCGGCGACCAGGGCGATGCCCAGCCCCGCGCCCACGCACGCACCGTTGATGCCGGCGATCACCGGGACGCGTAGGCCGGCGAGCGCCCGAATCAGCGGGTTGTAGTCGGCGCCGACGGTGGCCATCGCGGTGGATGGGTCGGCGCGCAGTCCCTCGACGTGTTCGCCGAGATCCTGGCCGACGCAGAAGTTCTTGCCGTCGGCCACGAGCAGCACCGCGCGCACCGACTCGTCGTCGGCGACGGCCCGCACGTGGGACAGGAGTTCGTGTTTGAGGGCGCGGTCCAGCGCGTTGGCGGCCGTCGCGCGCGTCAGTGAGATGGTGGCGAGGCCGTCGGTGATCTCGAGGGTTGCTGCGGTGGGCTGATCAGTGGTCATCGGGATGCCTTTCCGTCGGTCCAAGAGTAGAAGCCCTGCCCGGTCTTGCGGCCGAGTTCGCCGCGGGCGACCTTGTCGCGCAACAGCTGGGGCGGTGTGAAGCGATCGCCGAGGGTGGCGGCGAGGTGTTCGGCGACGGCCAGCCGGATGTCGAGGCCCACCAGGTCGGTCGAGCGCAGTGGGCCCATCGGATGGCGGTAGCCGAGTTCCATGGCGCGGTCGATGGATTCGGCGTCGGCGACACCCTCCTCCAGCATCCGGATCGCCTCGAGGCCCAGATGGACGCCGAGGCGGCTGGTGGCGAAGCCGGGGGAGTCGTTGACCACGATCGCGGTCTTGCCCAGCGCGTCCACCCAGGCCGTGGCCTGCGCGATGGTGGTCTCGGCGGTCTGCTTGCCGCGGACCAACTCGACCAGACTCGACGCGGGCACCGGGTTGAAGAAGTGCATACCCAGGAACCGAGCCGGTTCCGGTGTGGCGGTCGACAATTCGCCGATGGGCAGGGAGCTGGTGTTGCTGGCGATGACTGTATCGGACTTGACCCGACCGCCGACATCGGTCAGGACCGCCAACTTGAGGGCCGTGTCCTCCGGGACGGCCTCCACGACGAGGGTGCTATCCGCCGGGATCGCGCCGGGCGCGTCCACCGTGGACACGCGGGCGGCGACGACATCGGGGTCGTCGTCGAGTTTCCCGCGTTCGGCGGCCCGCTGCAGTCCGGTGCGGACGCGATCGAGGGCGCCTACCGGATCCCGGGTCTCGGCGATCACCACCGACGACCCGAGGGCGGCAAACGACTGGGCGATACCGGCACCCATCCGTCCGCCGCCGATCACCGCGACGGACTCGGGGATGTTCGCTGCTGGATTGCTCACTTCTTCCTCTCCAAGAATGCGGTCATGCGGTCCTGTTTGTCGGATGTCTCGAACAATACGGCTTGGATGATGTCTTCGGACACGATCTGACGAGACTGACTTGCCAAGGCCGACTTGGTCATTCGCAGCGCCAAGGGCGACGAGGCGGCGATGCGGTCGAGAAGGGCATGGGCGGCCGGCAGGAGGTCGTCGGCGGCGACCACTTCGGCGACCAGGCCGTGACGGTGGGCGTCGTCGGCGGTGAGGATGCGGGCGCCGAGCAGAATCTGGCGTGCCACCGATCCGCCGACCAGATCGGGCAGGCGGTAGGTGGCGCCGGCGGCAGCGAGAATGCCGAGACCGGGCTCCGGGTTGCCGAACCGGGCCGTGGGAGTGGCGATCCGGATGTCGCAGGCATAGGCGAGTTCGGCGCCGCCGCCGAGCGCATACCCGTTGACCGCCGCCACCGTCGGCAACGGCAGTGCCGCGATCCGGTCGAACAGGGTGCGGTTGATCCCGGCCAGTGCGTCGTCGCGGCGGCGGTCACGGAGCTGGCCGATGTCGGCGCCGCCGGCGAAATGGTCACCGGCACCGTGGATGAGCAGCGGTCGCGGATCGGCCTCGATCAGCGAACACACGTCGTGGAGTTCCGCGATCATCTCGGCGGTGATGGCGTTCCGGGACGCCGGGCGATCCAGGGTGAGCACCACCCGGTCGGTGAGTTCGTTGATCGTGATCGACGACGATTTCGTCAGCATGCAGCCTCCAATTACCGAACATTCAGTCGGTAACTGTAGCCGAGTCGGGACCTTTTGCCTAGTCGGTGCGTGCCGCGATCTGACAAGATTGACCCATGACGACTGCCCGCCGTGTCCGCCGCACCGGTCAGCCCGGCCGACCGGGCTACGATCTCGACTCCCTGCTGTCGGTGGCGGTCAAGGTGTTCAACGAGCGTGGGTACGACGGCACCAGCATGGAGGTGCTCGCCGAACGCCTCGGCCTGTCCAAGAGCTCGATCTACCACCACGTCTCGGGCAAGAGTGAACTCCTCGAGCTGGCGCTCGGACGTGCCCTCAATGCGCTGTTCGCCATCACCACCGAGTCGAAGACCACCACCGGTCCTGCCATCGACCGGTTGGAGCACCTGGTCAGGCGCAGTATTGAGGTGCTGGTTGCGGAGTTGCCGTACGTCACTCTGCTACTGCGGGTGCGCGGCAACTCCAAGGTGGAGCGCGACGCGCTGGCCCGGCGGCGAGAGTTCGACGAGTTCGTCTCCGGGCTCGTCGGCGAGGCCGCCGATGAAGGTGACCTCACCCCGGGGATCGATCCGCACCTGACCGCGCGCCTGCTGTTCGGCACGGTCAACTCGATCATCGAGTGGTATCGGCCGCGTGGCGGCAACAGTGCCGAGGAACTCGCCGACGCGGTCATCGCGCTGACCTTCTCCGGCATGCGCGCCTGAGGCGTCTCCGTCTCGTCCGTTGACGGGCACCCTTGACATCCACGGAGTGTCCGGCCATCGTAATTACTGACCGAATGGTTGGTTTGGACGGAGATGATGTGAGTTCACTGTTGCAGAGCTATGTCGCGGGCCGCTGGGTCAGCGCGACCGACGATGGGACGGCGCTGCGCAGCGCCGTCGACGGAACCGAGGTGGCACGGATCTCGGCCACCGGGATCGACCGGGCCGCCATGGTCACCCACGCCCGCGAGGTCGGCGGTCCGGCGTTGGCGCAGCTGACTTTTCACGAGCGTGCGCTGGCGCTCAAGGCGTTGGCGCTGGCCCTGATGGAACACAAGGACGAGTTCTACGCGCTCTCGACCGCCACTGGTGCCACCGCGCGCGATTCGGCGATCGACATCGACGGCGGATTCGGCACCCTGCTCAGCTACGCGAGCAAGGCGCGTCGCGAATTGCCCAACGACACCGTGCATCTCGACGGCGACGTCGAGCAGTTGGGTAAGCGGGGGACCTTCGTCGCGCGACACATCCACACCAGTCGCCGCGGTGTCGCGGTGCAGATCAACGCCTTCAACTTCCCGGTGTGGGGTTTCCTGGAGAAGCTCGCCCCCGCCTTCATCGCCGGTGTGCCTTCGATCGTCAAACCTGCCAGCGCCACCGCGTACCTCACCGAGCAGGTGTTCCGGCGGATCGTCGAATCGGGCGTCTTGCCCGAGGGGTCGGTCCAATTGCTGTGCGGCAGTGCGGGAGATCTCCTCGATCAGCTCGACGGCCAGGACTCGGTGGCGTTCACCGGCTCCGCCGACACCGCGGCCCGGCTGCGCGCCCATCCGGTGGTCGTCGGTCGGTCCGTGCACTTCACCGCGGAAGCCGACTCGTTGAACGCGTCGGTCCTCGGTCCGGATGCCGCGCCCGGCACCGACGAATTCGATTTGTACGTCAAGCAATTGGTAGGCGAGATGACCGCCAAGGCGGGCCAGAAGTGCACCGCGATCCGGCGGGCACTGGTGCCGGCGGCGCTGATGGACGACGTCGTGGAGGCCGTGTCGGCGCGGTTGGCGAAGGTCGTCGTCGGCGACCCGAATGCCGACGGTGTCACCATGGGTGCGCTCGCGAGCATCGAGCAGCGCGACGAGGTGCGCCGCGCGGTGCGTGGCCTGGCCAAGTCGTCGACGATCGTGTTCGGCGACCCCGAGGCGAACCCCGGACCCGCCGACGGTGCGTTCCTCGGCCCGATCCTGCTGCGCTGCGACGACCGTGACGCCGCCGAACCGCACGAGATCGAGGCCTTCGGCCCCGTCGCGACCGTCATCGGGTACACCGACACCGCCGACGCGATCGACCTCGTCGCCCGCGGAGACGGCAGCCTGGTGGCATCGGTGGTCACCGCCGACACGGCCTTTGCCCGGGAACTGGTACTCGGCGTCGCCCCGTATCACGGACGCATCCTGGTGCTCAATCGCGACGACGCGAAAGAGTCCACCGGACACGGCTCACCGCTGCCGGTGCTCGTGCACGGCGGCCCCGGTCGCGCCGGTGGCGGGGAGGAACTCGGCGGCATCCGCGGCGTCCTGCACCACATGCAGCGCACCGCGGTACAGGGCACCCCGGAGGTGCTGTCGGTGGTCGGCAACACGTGGATCAACGGCGCCCCGCGCACCGTCGACGCGGTGCACCCGTTCCGGAAAGACCTGGGGCAGTTGCGCCTCGGCGACACCATCATCGCCGGGCCGCGGCAGGTCACCCGCGCCGACATCGCACACTTCGCCGAGTTCACCGGCGACACCTTCTACGCCCACACCGACGAAGCCGCGGCGAGCGCCAACCCGCTGTTCGGTGGCATCGTCGCGCACGGCTACCTCGTGGTTTCGCTGGCGGCAGGACTGTTCGTCGACCCGGCGCCGGGACCGGTGCTGGCCAACTTCGGTGTCGACAACCTGCGCTTCCTCACCCCGGTCAAAGCCGACGACACCCTGACGGTGACGTTGACCGCGAAACAGATCACCCCGCGCAGTTCCGCCGACTACGGTGAGGTTCGCTGGGATGCCCTCGTGGTGAACCAGGACGAGCAACCCGTCGCCACCTATGACGTGTTGACGCTCGTCGCGAAACCCGACAGTAGTGAAGAGGAGAATGCCTGATGACTACCCGAGTGATGGTCTGCTACGGACAGCCCGACGATCCTGCCGCCTTCGATAAGCACTACGAGTCGGTGCACATCCCGCTGGCCTCGAAGATCCCCGGCCTGCTCGACTACACCTGGGGCAAGTGCTCTGGCATGGGTGGCGATTCACCGTATTACGGTGTGGCGCAATTGGAATTCGAGTCGCCCGAGGCGATGGCGGCCGGCCTCGGATCGCCGGAGATGGAGGCCGCCGGCGCCGACGTCCCGAACTTCGCCAGCGGCGGTGCCACCCTGTTCATCGCCGAGCAGACCTCGGTGCTCGTCCGTGACGGCGGCTCATGAGCCCTGCGGTCGACAACGTCGCACCGGCCGGTGACTGCCGCATCGCCCGCGAGATGCTCGCGGGCGATGCGGCGGCCACCGCGCTCGGCATCGAACTACTGGAACTCGCACCCGGCCGCGCGGTGGTGGGCATGACCGTCACCGAAACGATGGTCAACGGCCACGACATCACCCACGGCGGATACGTCTTCCTGTTGGCGGACACCGCTTTTGCCGCGGCCTGCAACAGCCGCGACGACGCGGCGGTCGCGGCCCGCGCCGACATCCGGTTCATCGCAGCGACCCGACTCGGGGACCGGCTCATCGCGACCGCCTACGAACGAGAACGCTACGGCCGCAACGGCATCACCGATGTCACGGTGAGGCGCGCCGCCGACGACACGGTGATCGCGGAGTTCAGGGGTGACAGCAGGACCATCCCGCCGCGTCAGTAGGCGTCAGCGGTCGGTGATCGCCGACGCCGCGGCGTCGGCCCATTCCTTCCACTGCGCCGCCTGCTCCCGGAGCTTGGCGGCATCCTTGGCCTTGCCGCGTTCCTCGGCCTTACGGGCTTGATCCTCGAATTGCGCTGCCCGGTCTGCGAATTGGGCGGCACGAGCCTGCGCTTCGGGATCGCTGTTGCGCCACTGGGCGTCCTCGGCGTCGCGAATCCGCTTCTCCAAGGCGCGGGCCCGGCCCTCGAGTGATCCCATCTGGTCGCGCGGCACCT
Source organism: Gordonia sp. CPCC 205515 (assembly GCF_048537925.1). Lineage (NCBI taxonomy): Bacteria > Bacillati > Actinomycetota > Actinomycetes > Mycobacteriales > Gordoniaceae > Gordonia > Gordonia sp. CPCC 205515. The sequence goes on from NZ_JBCLVJ010000021.1 coordinate 51,430, forward strand.
TACCGATCTCGTCCCACTTGTCGCGGAACGACCGGAACTCGCGGCGTGCGCCCTCGAGATCGCTTGCCGGATCGATGGATTTCTCGGCCTCGTCGAGAAGGGCGGTCTTGGCGGTCGCGTTGGCCGCGAACTCGTTGTCGCGCTCGGAACTCGCCGCGTTGCGCGCGGCGAAGAACACATCCTGGGCGGCCTTGAACCGTTGCCACAGTGCGTCATCGGCGTCGCGGGGGGCGCGGCCTGCCGCCTTCCACTCGGTGAGCAACTCGCGGAACTTCGCCGATGTGGGGCCCCAGTCGGTGGAATCGGAGAGTTCTTCGGCGCGCGTGATCAGCTCTTCCTTGCGCGCCTTCGCGCCGGCCCGTTCGCGGTCGAGTTCGGCGAAGTGCGCTCCGCGACGACGGTTGAACGCGTCGCGGGCCTTCGCATACCGCTTCCACAGCACATCGTCGGTCTTGCGGTCGACGCCCTTGATGGTCTTCCACTCGTCGAGGATGGCGCGCAGCCGATCCCCGGCGACCTTCCACTGCGTCGACTCGGTGCCGATCTGTTCGGCCTCGGTGGCGAGTTCCTCTTTGCGGGCGATGGCCGCCCGGCGGGTCTCCTCGCGTTCGGCCTTAATCGAATCGGCCACATCGTCGGCGCTGCCCACGATCACCGTCAGACGCGCCTCGAGTGCGGACACATCGCCGATGACCGCGGCGTTGGGCAGGTCGTCGAGGAGATGTTTGGCCGCCGCCTGCGCCTTACGCGGATCGCCCGAGCGAGCGGCGAGGCGCTCCTCGAGGATCTCCACCTCGGTGGCGAGGTCGTCGAACTTGCGGGCGAAGTGTTGCAGGCCGTCGTCGATCGTGCCGGCCTGCCAGGACCCGATCTGTCGTTCGCCGTCAGAGGTCTTGAGCCACACGACGCCCTCGACGTCGATGCGGCCGAACTTGTGTGGGTCGCCGTGCGGAACCAGAGTGGGAGTCGGTGCCACGTCGTCGGGACGGGGTCGGGGACCCGGCCGCGGGCCCGGTTTGGGGCCGGGGCGGGGAGCCGGACGCGGTGCCGGAGTGGCCGCGGCCGAGTCGTCGGTGGCGGCCTCGGGGGTGGCGGTCTCCGGGGTGACGGTCTCTGGGGTGGTCGGATCGATCGGATTCGTCATGTGCAGGTGCCCTCTCCCGCAGGTTCTGCCGCGCGTCACGGCTGCCGGTCACTCGGTCCCGGTGGTCACTTCCGCGTCGGTACGGCACCGGTCTCACCATTCAAGCAGGTCAGGGTCCGCCGTGGGGCCGCTGCGACGACATTGCATCTGTGCCTGCCGGTCTCGGTGTCGGACCCGTCGGCTAGCGTCGGGGTCGTGTTGGCCTCCGTGGTGTTCGTCCCGAGTGCTCCGTTGCTGGTGCCGGCGCTCTGCGGGCCGATGGCCCACGACGCCGAACCGATCCGGACGGCCACGCTCGCCGCGGCCGCGGAACTGGCGTCGGCGGCGCGCAGTTGGGTGGCGATCGGTGCAGGCGACGGGTCGGCGACGTCGTTCGATGCCGGGTCGGTGGGCACGTTTGCGGGTTACGGGGTGGATGTGCCGGTGACGCTGTCGGCGGGGTCCCCGATCCCTGCGGTGCGAGGCGCTAGCCGAGCCGCCCCGATCCCTGAGGTGCGAGGCGCTAGCCGAGCCACGAAGGGCCGCGCACCCTTACCACTCTCCATGCTCATCGCGGGGTGGCTGCGCGAGCAGGTGGCGGTGGAGTCGGTGCGCCCGATCGTGGTGAACCCCGACGCGACCGCCGAGGACTGTGCGCGCATCGGGGTGACGCTGGCGACCGAACTCGATGCCGACCCGGACCCGGTCGGGGTGCTGGTCGTCGGCGACGGGGCGATCTCGCTGACGGCGAAGTCCCCGGGCGGCGGTCTGCGGCCCACCGCGGTGGAATTGCAGGCGCGCCTGGACGCAGCGATCGGCGACGCAGATCTCGGTGCTCTCGCCGAACTGGACGTGGCCGAGTGCGCGACCGAGGGTGTCGGCGGTCGGGCGGCGTGGCAGGTGGCCGCCGCCCTGTGCGCAGGACGCGACGTGAAGTCCGAAAAGCTTTGTACCGAAGCACCTTTCGGTGTCGGCTACATCGTTGCGCGGTGGACGCCGCAGTGAGTGCGCACCCGCCGGTCGCGGTTGTCGGTCCCACTGCGAGTGGCAAATCCGATCTCGCGCTCGATCTCGCCGAGCACCTCGACGGCGACATCATCAACCTCGACGCGATGCAGCAATACCGCGGCATGGACATCGGTACCGCGAAGCTTCCCGTCGATGAGCGCCGCGGTATCCCGCACCATCAGATCGACGTCCTCGACGTCACCGAGACGGCCACCGTCGCGCGCTATCAGCAAGCCGCGAGCGGCGACGTCGAACGACTGCTCGCGGCCGGCCGCACACCGGTGCTGGTCGGCGGATCGATGATGTACATCCAGGGGTTGCTCGACGACTGGCGCTTCCCGGCCACCGATCCCGCGGTGCGGGCGCGCTATGAGGCGCTTCTCGACGAGATCGGGGTGGCCGCCCTGCACCGTCGGCTCGCCGAGGTCGACGCGGCGGCCGCGGCGTCGATCCTCGACACCGACGGTCGGCGGATCGTGCGGGCGTTGGAGGTCATCGAACTCACCGGGCAACCGTTCGCGGCGTCGGCGCCGGTCATCGGTGAACCGCGGTGGGGGACCCGCATCATCGCGCTCGACCGCGACACCACCGAACTCGATGACCGCATCCGCCGCCGCACCCGCCTGATGTTCGAGCAGGGACTTGTCGACGAGGTGCACGGGCTGATCGGGCACGGGCTGCGCGCGGGGGTCACTGCTCGGCGCGCCATCGGATATGCGCAGGTCCTCAGCGCGCTGGACGGGGAGTACGACGTCGCGCAGGCGGAGGAACTCACTTTCATCGGCACCCGCCGTTACGTCCGCAGGCAACGGTCCTGGTTCCGCCGCGACCACCGCATCGTGTGGCTCGACGCCGCCGATCGGCACCTGCTCGACGACGCCCGCCGCGTCGTCGAATCCTGAAGACCGCACCCCGTACGCTGGTCGCGTGGACAGCAGCCTGCGCTTCGTCAAGGGTCACGGGACCCAGAACGACTTCGTCATCCTCGCCGACCCGGCCGCCGAACTGGATCTGACCGAGTCGTTCGTGGCCGCGTTGTGCGATAGGCAACGCGGCGTCGGCGCCGACGGACTGCTGCGGGTGGTGCGCTCGTCGGCGCTCGTCGAACGTGGTGTCCTGGACGTGCTGCCCGACGGGGTGGCCCCCGACGACTGGTTCATGGACTACCGCAACGCCGACGGGTCGATCGCCGAGATGTGCGGCAACGGCGTCCGGGTCTTCGCGCACTACCTGCGCGCCACCGACCTCGTCGCCACCGACGAGTTCACCGTCGGCTCCCGGGCGGGGGCGCGCCCGGTGATCGTGCACTCGGCCGACGACGTGGACGCCGACGTGACCGTGCAGATGGGTCGGGTGCGCATCGACGGTGAATCGACCGTGCGCATCGGCGACGACCTCTACCGCGGACAGATGATCGACGTCGGCAACCCGCACCTGGCCTGCGTCGTCCCCGATCTCACCGCCGACGATCTGGCCGCCGTCGACTTCATGCTCGGCGTCGAGCTCGACGCCGAGGCCTTCCCGGCCGGTGCGAATGTCGAGATCGTCACCGCAGGCGGCCCGGCCGACGAGCAGGGGCGCCTACCGGCGGCGATGCGGGTATTCGAGCGCGGTGTGGGGGAGACCCGCAGCTGCGGGACCGGCCTCGTCGCGGCCGGTGCGGCGATCCTCGTGGCCACCGGCCAGCAGACCGGAACACTGCAGATCACCGTGCCCGGCGGGCAGGTGGAGGTCGGTATCACCGCCGACGGCGCGACCCTGCGCGGGCCGTCGAAGCTCGTCGCCGACGGCATCTTCCGGCCGGGCTGGGACGAGCCGGCCAAATAACCATGTGCTTTGCGGTCACCGAACGTGCCATCATGGATCACGTATGACCGAATCAGCAGCAACACCCATCATCGATCCCCGCGACCCCGAGGTCGTCTTCGACGACGACGACTTCGAGATGGTCTCCGACGACGAGAACACCGCCGACCCCCGGGTCCGTGGGCTCGCCGATCCCACCACCGGTGAACTCCAACTCTCCGAGCGCGCATCCCTACAGCGCGTCGCGGGGCTGTCCACCGAACTCACCGACGTCACCGAGGTCGAGTACCGCCAACTGCGGCTCGAACGCGTGGTGCTCGTCGGGGTATGGACCGAAGGCTCCGCGGCGCAGGCCAAGGCCAGCATGGCCGAACTGGCCGCGCTCGCCGAGACCGCTGGCTCCCAGGTCCTCGACGCCCTCATCCAGCGTCGATCCAAACCGGACTCGTCGACCTACATCGGTTCCGGCAAGGCCGACGAACTGCGTGAGGCCGTGCTCGCCTCCGGCGCCGACACCGTCATCTGCGACGGTGAACTCACGCCCGCGCAGCTGACCGCGCTGGAAAAGGTGGTCAAGGTCAAGGTGATCGACCGCACCGCCCTGATCCTCGACATCTTCGCTCAGCATGCCACCTCCCGCGAGGGCAAGGCGCAGGTCTCCCTCGCCCAGATGGAGTACATGCTGCCGCGGCTGCGCGGTTGGGGTGAATCCATGTCCCGGCAGGCCGGTGGCCGGGCCGGCTCCAACGGCGGTGTCGGGCTGCGTGGTCCGGGTGAGACCAAGATCGAGACCGACCGCCGACGCATCCGCGAGCGAATGGCCAAGATGCGTCGCGAGATCCGCGAGATGAAGAAGTCCCGCACGGTGATGCGGGCCGCCCGTGAACGCAACGCCATCCCGCGCCTGACCGTCGCCGGCTACACCAACGCCGGCAAGTCGAGTCTGGTCAACGCGATGACCGGATCCGGTGTGCTGGTACAGGATGCGCTGTTCGCCACACTCGACCCGACCACCCGCCGCGCCACCCTCGACGACGGCCGCGCCGTGGTGTTCACCGACACCGTCGGCTTCGTCCGGCACCTGCCGACCCAACTCGTCGAGGCCTTCCGCTCGACGCTGGAAGAGGTCGTCGACGCCGATCTGGTCCTGCACGTCGTCGACGGCGCGGATCCATTTCCCGCCGAACAGATTTCGGCGGTGCGACAGGTGATCAACGAGATCGTCGCCGAGGAGAAGGTGGCACCTCCGCCAGAGTTGTTGGTGATCAACAAGATCGACGCGATCGACGGTCACCGGATGACCGAGCTGCGCGGCGCCTTCGGTGACGCGGTGTTCGTGTCCGCGCGCACCGGCGAGGGACTGCCCGAGCTGTTCGACCGCATCCGCGAGTTCGTCGGACGCGCAGATGTCGAGCTAACCATCGACGTGCCCTACACCCGAGGCGATCTCGTCTCCCGCATCCACGAAGAGGGCGAGGTGCTCTCGGCCGAGCACACCGCCGACGGCACCCGCATGACGGTGCGGGTACCGCGGGCGTTTGCCGGGCAGCTCGAGGAACTGGCGATCACGTAGTCGCCACCACTAGCGGCTCGGGCTCCCGCAACCCCGTCGACAATGCCAGCGCCACCAGTGGGATCAGCCCGAGGACGACGAACACCGCCGGCGTGCCATGCCGGTCCGCGATCCACCCCAGGATCGGCATGAACAGTCCGCCGGCGCTGACCGCGAGCCCGAGGGTCACCCCGGCCGCGGTGCCCGGCCGGTTCGGCAGATAATCCTGACCGAGTTTCACCAGCACCGCGAACGGGATGTTGGTGGCCAGACCGACCAGGAAGACCAGCGGCAGCGCGGCAATGGCGCTCTGGCAGGCCAACATGGCGAACAGTGCGGGGATCACCGCGAGGTTGCCGATCTGCACGGTGCGGACCATGCCGAACCGATCGCCCAGCCGTCCGCCGAGCAGGGTGCCGGCGACGCCGCCGACCAGTTGCAGGGTCAGCGCGAAACCGGCCAGGCCGCTCGTCGCACCCAGGTGGCGAATCCAGTACAGGGCCACAAAGGTGTTGATGCCGAACGAGATCGTCGAGCGCACGACCTCGACGGCGGTCAGTGTGCCGAACATGCCCCAGCGATCCCGTCCACCGGAGCCCATCGCCGCGCGAGTGTGCGCGTGCACCCGTCGTTGGGCCCGCCACAACACCCACGCCATCAACACGGCCGGCGGAATGAACACGGCGGTCGCACCGACACCCCACGCGTCGAGAGCGGGCGTCGCCAGCGCCGGGGCGAGGAAGAACCCGACGCTGCCGCCCGCTGCGAAGTAGCTCATCGCGCCTGCGCTGTCACCGGCGACGACCCGTGCGTCGCGTCCGGCCGGCGGATGGAACATCGCGACCCCGAAACCCGACAGCAGCAACAGGGTCCACACCGCCGCGTATGTGCCGGCCACTCCCGACAACCCCGCACCGATACCAGCCAGAGCCAGCCCGAGCGGTGACATCCACACCATGCGGCGCTTGTCGGCGATGGCGCCGATCAGGATCTGCGGCAGCGCACTGCCCAGCGTGGCCGCGAGCGCGAGACCCGATGCAGCCGTGTAGGAGTAGTGCCGTTCGAGGACGAAGAACGGGACCGCGGCGGGTACCAGCCCCTGGTAGAAGTCGTCGACCATGTGCGCGGTGGCCCACAGTCGCATGCGCCGCCAGCCCGATGGGGTGGCGGTCGCCTCGTGCTCGGCGGTGTCGCCCCCAGCTGTGTCGTCGTCAACGCTCATGGCAGACGATGCTGCCGCGTGAACCGGCTTGCTGTCTTCCGATATTCTGTCAACTCATGTCGGATAACCGCCACCACGAGGTTGCGCCCACCCAAACCTCGGTGCGGGCGGCGGGCGAGATCGTCGACCGGCACCGGCACGACGACGATCAGCTGATCTACGTCAGCAGCGGGGTCATCGCGGTGCAGACCGACGCCGGGCACTGGGTGGCGTCGTCGAACCGCGCCGTATGGGTGCCGGCCGGTGTCTGGCATCAACATCGGTTCCACGGCTCGAGCGACTTCCACACCGTCGGGTTCCTGACCGGCGATCGGGTCCTCGACGCCGCCGGGCCGGCCGTCATCTCGGTGACGCCCCTGGTGCGGGAGCTGGTGATCGCCTGCACCGACACCTCCTTGGGCGACCCGGAACTCGGGCGTATCCGTGCGGTGCTGCGCGACCAACTGCGCCGGGTGCCGCAGGAGCCGGTGTCGCTGCCGGCCCCGCGCGATCCGCGGCTCGCGGCAGCCTGCCTGGCGGTGATGGCGGATCTCTCGGTGCTACGCCCACTGCGAGACCTGGCCCGCGCTGCCGGAACCAGTGAACGGACCCTGGCGCGACTGTTCCGCACCGAGATGGGACTCACGTACCCGCAGTGGCGCAACACCATTCGCGTCTATCACGCGATGATCCACCTGGCCGAGGGGCGGTCGATCGCGGCGACCGCGCATCTGTGCGGGTGGGCCACGCCGAGCGCATTCATCGCCGCGTTTGGGCAGGCGACCGGACAGACACCGCGGGCCTACCAGCAGATGAGTGCTGGTAGGCCCGCGGTGCGATGAGGTCGTCGACTAGTCGGCGTCGAGATCCTTCGCGACGAGTCCGGCGATCTTGTCGAGGGTGTTCTGATCCTCGGCGGTGATGACCACCTTGGTGCCCTTCTCGGCGCCGAGGGTCATGATCATCAACGCCGACCCGGCGTCCACCGGATCGCCACCCTCGAGACCGATGGTCACCTCGCTGCCGGCCTCGGCAGCCGCCTCGGCGATGATCGTCGCGGGTCGGGCGTGCAGTCCGACGGCCGAACCGACGGTGACGGTGGTGCTGGGCATGGTCGCTCCTTCTGGTGTGTGGGACGTGCTTGTACTCAACCTAGCGAATCAGGCTCAGGCGGGTACGGTTTCGAGCTCGGGCGCCACCACGGCGTCCTTGCGGGTGTGTCCGACCTGCTTGGCCGCGATCACCAGGACGGCCGAGAGCACCGTGCCGGCCGCCAGTGCGACGAAGAACAGGAACCAGTGGTTCATCGTGAAGAACACGAAGATACCGCCGTGCGGAGCGCGCTGGGTGACCCCGAACGCCATGATCAGGGCGCCGGAGAGAGCGCCACCGGCCATCATCGACGGAATCACCCGGAACGGATCGGTCGCCGCGAACGGGATCGCACCCTCGGAGATGAACGACGCACCGAGCAGCCAGGCCGCCTTGCCGTTCTCGCGCTCCGGCTCGGTGAACAGGCCGGGGCGCAGGACGGTGGCCAGTGCCAGCGCCAGCGGCGGAACCATGCCGGCGCACATGACCGCGGCCATGATCTCCAGCTGTGCGGTACCGGCGATCGCGAGGCCCGCGGTGGCGAACAGGTAGGCCGCCTTGTTGACCGGGCCACCGAGGTCGAAGCACATCATCAGGCCGAGCACGATGCCCAGGATGATCTTGGACCCGCCGGACATGCTGTTGAGACCGTTGGTCATCTCGGTGGTGACCCATGCCAGCGGCTTGCCGAGCAGCATGTAGAGCAAGGCACCGACCACGAGGCTGCCCAGCAGCGGGATGATCACCACCGGCATCAGACCACGTGCCCACTGCGGCAGCTTCAGTCGTGAGATCCACAGGCAGACGAATCCGGCGATCAGACCGCCGACCAGACCGCCGATGAAGCTTGCGCCGACCGCGACCGATACCAGGCCGGCCACGAAACCGGGGGCGATACCGGGCCGATCGGCAATGGCGAACGATATGTAGCCCGCCAGCACGGGCACGAGCATGCCCATCGCCAGACCACCGATCGCGAACAACACCGCGCCGATGTACTGGCCCAGGCCACCCGGTGGTAGATCCCAGAGACTGAAGTGCAGGGCGATGAACTGGCCGTCGCTCAGCGACTTGGTCGTGTCCAGGGTCTTGTTGGCGATCTCGTATCCGCCGAGGAACGGCAGGAACGCGAGTGCGATCAGCAGGCCACCGGCCGCGACGAACGGGATCATGTAGCTGACACCGGTCATCAGGGCCTGTTGGATCTGCTTGCCCCAGCCGACGCCGCCGGCCTCGGCCGAGGCATCCGGCGCCGCGCCGCCGTCCCCGGCGGTGACCACCGTCGCGTTCGGGTTATTCGCTGCCGCAACGGCTTCGGCGATCATCTTGTCGGGCTCGTTGATTGCGCGCTTGACACCGGAGGCGATCACCGGCTTGCCGTGGAAGCGTTCCTTGCCCTTGACCCCGACGTCGGTCGCGAAGATCACCGCGTCGGCGTTGGCGATGACGTCCGAGGCGAACGGGGTGGTGGCCGACGATCCCTGCGTCTCGACGTGGAAATCGACATCGGCACGTTCGGCGGCGTACTTCAGCGCATCGGCGGCCATGTAGGTGTGCGCGATGCCGGTGGGGCAGGCGGTGATCGCGACGACCGACGGACGCTTGCCACCCGCGGTCGCCCCGGTGGTCGAGGCCGCCGCACCTGCCGCGGCCGGGGCGGCGACCGCGGTGGCCGCCGCTGCGGTGGTCGTGGCGGTGGAGCTCGTGGCCGGTGCCGGGTTGATGGCCTCCTCCACGAGTTCGACGATGCGCTCGTCGCTGTCCGCGGCACGCAGCTCGGCGACGAAGTCCGGCCGGACGAGGGCGCGGGCGAGGGCACTGAGCAGCTTCATGTGTTCGCTCGCGCCGCCTGCGGGGGCGGCGATGAGGAACACGATGTCGGCCGGTCCGTCGGGGGCGCCGAAGTCGACCTTGTTCGACAGGCGGGCCATCGCGAGGCTGGCGTCACCCACGGACTCGGCGCGGGCGTGCGGGATGGCGATGCCGCCGGGCAGTCCGGTGGCGGATTTGGCCTCGCGAGCGAGGGCCGCGCGGGTGAGCTCGGCCGGGTCGCTGGTGCGGCCGGCTGCCGCGAGCGCATCGGCGAGATACCCGATCACGGCCGCTGGGTCGTTGCCCGCGTCGACGTCGAGACTCACCGTCTGCGGCGAGATGATCTGTGTGGTCATCGGTTTTCCTTTTCCGTGGGGGAGAAGTCGGTGGGGTTGTCGGGGTGCTGCGGTGTCATCGGACCGGGGCGGCTCCTGAGAGATCGGTGATCCGCACGCCGTCGAGATCGAGTTGGTCGGGGGAGGGAGGTTGCGTGCCGGCCAGCGCTGTTGCGGCCGAGCCGTAGGCCACCGCGGTACGCAGGCGATCGGGTTCGGCGTCGCCACGGGTCTCGGCGATCAGGTAGCCGGCCAGCGAGGAGTCGCCGGCGCCGACGGTGCTGCGCGGCACGATCGGCGGGGGCGTGGCGAACCAGGTGCCGGCATCGGTGATGAGCATTGCGCCGGCCGCGCCGAGGGTGGCCAGGATCGCGGCGCCGGTGCGCTCGACCAGCGTGCGGGCCGTGTCGACCAGCGGTTCGTAGTCGCCCCGGCTCGTCGCGGAGACGAGGACATCCGGATCGGTGCCGGTCGCGGCGGCGAGTTCCTCGTCGTTGGGCTTGAGGAGATCGACCCGGCCGGTCACCGTGGCCGCGAGCGGAGAACCTGATGTGTCGACCGCGATCCGGCACTCCAGTCCGGCGAGCTCGTCGATGACGGTGCGATACCAGGAATCGGGCAGTCCCGGTGGGAGCGAACCGCACAGCGCGACCCAGGCGGCGCCCTGCGCGTGCTCGACGACGAGGTCGGTCAGACGTCGGGCCGCGGCGGCGTCGAGGGCGACACCGGGCGCGTTCAATTTGGTGGTCGTACCGTCGGGGTCGGCGATGGTGATGTTGGAGCGGACCTCCCCGTCGGTCGGCATCGCCACATACGGCAGGGCGACGTCGTCGAGGGCGGCCAGCAGCGGATCACCGACCCGCGCGGGCAGAATCGCGCGGGTGGCCAGGCCCGCCTGCGCGACCACGCGGGCCACGTTGACGCCTTTGCCGCCGGGCTCGGCGCGCACCGCGACGGCGCGCTGCACCTCGCCGTGGTGCAGCGGGGAGGCGAGTTCCAGCGTGCGGTCCAGGCTGGGGTTGGCGGTGACGGTCAGGATCATCGGGCTGCTCTCGGTCATGCGATCACCATTTCGATGCCGCGGGCGGACAGGGCGGCCGAGGTGGCGGGGTCGATCCCGGAATCGGTGATCAGTACGTCCACATCGGCCAGATCGGCAAACGAGGACAGATCCTCGCGCTCCAATTTTGATGAATCAGCAAGTACCACAACACGATTGGCGACCTTGACGATCATCGACTTGATCGCGGCCTCGTCCGGGTCGGGGGTGGAGAGTCCATGCGCTTCGCTGATGCCGTTCGCGCCGACGAAGGCCGTCGACACCCGCAGACGGGCGAGTGCGCTGGTCGTCTCCGAACCCACGCTCGCCTGGGTCAGTCCGCGTACGCGGCCGCCCAGGATGTGCAGATCGGCGGCGCCGTCGCCCGCGAGTGCGGCGGCGATCGGGATGCTGTGGGTGATCAGGGTGAGCCGACGGTCACGCGGAAGGGTGAGTGCGGCCTGGTAGGTGGTGGTCCCGGCGTCGAAGAACACCGATCCGCCGTCGGGCGGCAGAAAGCGTGTCGCGGCCCGGCCGATCGCCGCCTTCTCCTCGGTGTGGCTGCTCTGCCGCTCGTCGATGCCCTGTTCACCGAGGATCTCGGTGGTGCCGGAGCGGACGGCGCCGCCGTGGACGCGCTGGAGGTGGCCGGCCCGCTCCAGGCTGGCCAGATCACGGCGCACGGTCTCGCTGGTGACGTCGAAACGAGAGGCCAGTGCCGCCACCGACGCGCGACCGTGGGTCCGAACCTGCTCGGCGATGGCTTGTTGTCGTTCTTCGGCGTACACGTGGCCTCCTCTCTGTTGGTTTATGTGGTTTTTGATGTTGCTATGTCTTTGTTTACGCCTGTTTGTGTGGAGAAGTCAAGGATTTCCTGTAACTTGATTCACAGAAGATGCTTTTCGACACCACATGGCACACCGGGATGCGCGGGCGGTTCACCGACGCGAAGGGATGTCCGTGTGGTCGTATTGACAGGTGGCCGCAACCGGCCGACCAACGAATGTGAGAAAGGGTGCTGCGGTGGGTCAGACACAGGTACTGAACGGAACTCCGGTGGTCAGCGGAAAGGCCTACGGTCCCGCGGTCTGGCCGGGTGAACGGCCCGTCTACGACCCCGAAGCGATGGCGTCGACGATCGCCGAGGAGGAGCGCGAGGTCGAGTCGAGACGCTTCACCGACGCTGCCGCGGCCGTCGCCGGCCGGCTGCGCGATCGGGCGTCACACGCCTCCGGCGCTGCCGCCGAGGTGCTCACCGCCACCGCCGGACTCGCGGAGGACCGCGGCTGGGTGGGGGCGACCACCGCGCTGATCAAGAAGGGCACGCCGGCGCCGGCGGCGGCCATCGCGTCGACGGAACAGTTCGTCGAGATGTTCACCAAGGTGGGCGGCCTGATGGCCGAGCGGGTCACCGACCTCAAGGACGTGCGCGATCGGATCGTCGCCGAGTTGCTGGGCGTTCCCGAACCAGGAGTACCCGAACCCGACGTCGCATCGGTGCTGCTGGCCGACGACCTCGCGCCCGCGGACACTGCGGGACTGGACCCGGCCTTGATCATCGCGCTGGTGACCCGGCTCGGCGGACCCACCAGCCATACCGCCATCATCGCCCGCCAGTTGGGTATCCCGTGTGTGGTCGCGGTATCCGGCCTCACCGATGTCCCGGTCGGCGCTCCGGTGCTGGTCGATGGCACGGCCGGCACCATCGAGGTGTCCCCGGACGAGGCGACCGCGGTCGCCGCAGTCGAACAGAGCCGTAAAGAGGCCGAGGCGGTCAAGTCGTGGACGGGACCCGGTCGAACCTCCGACGGTCATGAGGTGCTGGTGGTGGCCAACGTCGCCGACGGGGCGTCGGCCCGCACGGCGACGTCGTTCCCGGTGGAAGGTGTTGGCCTGTTCCGCACCGAGTTGGCGTTCCTCGATCGGCCGGACGAACCGTCGGTGGAGGAGCAGACGGCGCTCTACAAAGAGGTTCTCGACGCGTTCGACGGCCAGAAGGTGGTCATCCGGACCCTGGACGCCGGCTCGGACAAGCCGCTGAAGTTCGTCACGAAGCTCGACGAGCCGAATCCGTCACTCGGCGTGCGCGGCAACCGTATTGCCACCGACAACCCGCAGATCCGCGAACATCAGCTCGACGCCATCGCCGCCGCAGGCAAGGCCAGCGGCAACACGCCGTGGGTGATGGCACCGATGATCGCGACGCCGGCCGAAGCCGCCGAGTTCGCGGCGCAGGTCCGGGAGCGCGGCATGATCGCCGGCGTGATGGTCGAGGTCCCGGCCGCGGCCATCTTGGCCCCCGCGATCCTGGCCGAGGTCGACTTCGTCTCGATCGGCACCAACGATCTGACGCAGTACACGATGGCCGCCGACCGCATGTCGCCGGAGCTTGCCGGGCTCACCGACCCGTGGCAACCCGCGGCGCTGCACCTCATCCACAGTGTGGGGCAGGCGGGCGTCGCGGCAGGCAAATCGGTCGGTGTGTGCGGTGAGGCAGCTGCCGATCCGCTCCTCGCGTGCGTGTTGGTGGGCCTCGGCGTGAACTCGCTCTCGGCCGCGCCGGCCGCGTCCGCGGCCGTTGGTGCACGGCTGTCGGGCGTCACTCTCGACCAGTGCCGAAAAGCCGCCGAGGCCGTGCTGGCCACCACCGATCCGGTGGCCGCACGGGCCGCCGCCACCGCCGCGCTGGCGGACTGACCCCGGGGCCGGGAATGATGCGGCGGGTGCCGGGCCGGTGGCTCAGACCCGCCGCATCACCGTGACGACCTTGCCCAGGATCGCCGCGTCGTCGCCGGGGATCGGCTCGAACAGGGCGTTGTGTGGCATCAGCCAGATGTGCCCGTTCTTGCGCTTGAACGTCTTGACGGTGGCCTCGCCATCGATCATCGCGGCGACGATGTCGCCGTTGTCGGCGACGCTCTGCTGACGCACCACCACCCAATCCCCGTCGCAGATCGCCGCGTCGATCATCGACTCGCCGACCACCTTCAACAGGAACAGCGATCCCTCGCCGACCAATTCGCGGGGCAGCGGAAAGACGTCCTCCACTGCTTCTTCGGCGAGGATCGGGCCGCCTGCCGCAATCCGTCCGAGCACCGGCACGAACGCCGGGGTCGGCAAGGGCGTGCCGTCGGCCGCAGCGCTGCCACCCGGCGGGTTGTTGTGCTCGCCGTCGGAGATGTTCACCGCGCGCGGCCGATTGTGGTCGCGCTTGAGGAGACCTTTGCGCTCGAGTGTGCGCAGTTGATGGGCCACCGACGACGTCGAGGTGAGCCCCACCGCGTCGCCGATCTCGCGGATGCTCGGCGGGTACCCGCGCTCACGCACGGATTGCCGGATGTAGTCGAGCACTCCGCGCTGGCGCGGGGTCAGGGATGCCTCGGCGGTCTCCGGGTCCTGGGCGCCGGCCGCCGGGCCGGTGGTGGCCTGGCCGGTATGCCGGGCGTCGTGCCCGCCGGACTTGTTGCTCATCGGTGAGTCCTTCCTCTCGGTCGGGAACTGGTTCGGGTTGCGAAACGGCTGGTCGTTCGAGTGGTACAGCGCCGACAGTAGCCGAAGTCACCGACATGTTCAAACATGTGTTCGAGGTGTTTTGCGGTTTGTCGCGACTTTGTCGGAGGGGCGTGCTAAAACTCGAACATACGTTTTATCGATCACGTGTTCGACGTTCACGTGTTCGAACCGACACCCTCCGGAGGACACCATGAGCACCGCCACCATCACCCGCACCGCAGCCCCGACCAGCTCCGCAGCTCTTACCGGTACCGCCGCCCCGAAGGGTCGCGTGCGCGCCACCAGGGTCGGTGATCGCCCGGTGCGGGGAGTCGAACCCGCGTTCGGTCGTCCGGCAGACGGACGGCCGCTCGGCCCGCTGCCCGCGACGCCGCGGGTGCGGGGCAGCCGGTGCGCGGCCCCGGCGTCGAGTCTGCGCGCGTCACAGCAGGCGGGTGCGGTGGCAGAGCCCCGCCCGACCGTCGCCCGCCGGGTCTACGCCCGCCGCCGCGCCGCAGCCGTGGCCGTGCTGGTCGGCGTGGCGCTCGCCGGGCTGGTGTGGGTGGTCGCGATCGTCGGTTCCGGCTACGCCGCGTCGGTCGCGCCCGCACCCATCGGCACCGAGGTGGTGCACGTGCGGTCGGGCGATTCGCTGACGTCGATTGCCGAGCGGATCGCCCCCGACGTGCCGCGGCAGGCCGTCATCGACGAGATCGTGGCCCGCAACGACCTGTCCGGCGCCGGACTGCATGTGGGGCAGGCGCTGGTCGCGCCCGCGTACCGGTGACGCGTGGGCGGTATTCTCGGGGGCATGCGCTGCCCGTTTTGTAAGAACGAGGACACCAAGGTCATCGATTCACGCGTCGCCGATGAAGGCCAGGCGATCCGTCGCCGCCGGTCGTGTGCACAGTGCGGGCGCCGGTTCTCCACCGTCGAGAGCGCCGTCCTGTCGGTGGTGAAGCGCAATGGTGTCACCGAGCCGTTCAGCCGCGAGAAGGTGATGCGCGGCGTGCGTCGCGCCTGCCAGGGCCGTGCCGTCGAAGAGGACGCGCTGGCCAAACTCGCACAACAGGTGGAGGACACCGTCCGGCAGTCCGGGTCCGCGGAAATCCCCAGCAACGAGGTCGGGCTGGCGATCTTGCGTCCCCTGCGCGACCTCGACGAGGTCGCCTACCTCAGGTTCGCATCGGTCTACCGCTCGTTCGACTCGATCGAGGACTTCCAGCACGAGATCGACGATCTGCGAGGCGTGTCCTCGTCCGTGGACGACCCGATGTCCCCGTCGGCCGACGACCAGATCTCAACCGAATCCGTCCAGAGCTCGTAACGCCCGCTTCTCCGAGATGGGGTAGGCGGTGCCCAGCCGTTGGGCGAACAGTCCGACACGCAGTTCCTCCACCGTCCAGTGAGCGAACTCGTTGAATGTGTCGCGGTGTGCCGCCGGCAATTGATTCAGTCGACGATTCCAGTGCGCGACAACCCGATCCACGGCATTGACGCCCTCCCGATCCCGAGTCGCGGCCGCCGGCAGATCGGCGAGGCGGACGGCTGCACCCTGCAGATACCGGGGCAGGTGCTGCAGATGCCTGCGAGGTGTGGCCGCGACGAATCCGTCGAACACCAGATGGTCGAGTTGGTCGGCGACGTCGTCGGCGGCGAGATGCCCGGTGAGGCGTTCGATCTCGCGCCGGACTGCGGGCAGTTCCCGCAGGGTGGCGGTGGCGAGTGCGAAATACTCGGGCGCGGTATCGCTGACCGTCGGGCGGATGGTGTCGCGCAGTTGCTCGAACTGCTGCGGTGATCGGATCGCGGACAGGTTGCGGTCCGCGACCGCGTCGCGGATGGCGCGGCGCGTGCAGTCGGCGACGAGATCCTCGATCCGCGCGTACGGACTCTGGCTCAGCGCGAGTCGGCCGGCGGGGTCGAGGCCCGAGGTGATCTTCTTGGACAGTGCCGGCAGCGCGCGTTCGAGCAGGGCGATGATCCCGCGGGTCATCCGCACGTCGCGGTCCGCCTCCGATGCGACATCGAGCACCGACACGCCGGCCGGCCGTCTACTCGGATCGGTGACGACCTGCAGCGTCGGGTAGCGGGTGATGATCTGCCCCGCGACGGTGGTGGTGGCCGTCGGCGCGAGGGTGCCGATGCCGTCGGCGGTCCAGGTGGTGAAGACGGGTCGCTGCGGGTCGTCGTCGGACCGATCACCGAAGCGCTTCTTCAACTCCGGGAGGGATTTGCCGCTGCCTTGGACGGTGCCGGAGCGGTCGACGACGGCGAAGTTCATCGTCAGGTGGGGCGGCAGGCGGGTGGCGTCGAAGTCGCCGGGGGAGATGGTCATCGTGGTGATCGTCGACAGCTCGCGCGCCAGCCCGCTGATCAGTGGTTCGGCGCGCGGGGTGAGCCGCGACAGCGCGAGGTCGGCGAAGCGTTGCGCGGGTGCCATCGACTTGCGCAGCGCCTTGGGCAGGGTCTTGACGAGTTCGGTGGCCAGGTCGGACCGCAAACCCGGTACCAGCCAATCGAATCCGGCCGGCCGGACATGTTCCAGGAGCGGCCGCGGGATGACCACGGTGACACCGTCGTCGGGATCGCCCGGCTCGAATCGGTAGCGCAACTCGAAGCGGGTCTCACCCTGTTGCCAGGCGCCGGGGAAGTCGGTGTCGGCCACCGCGACATCGGCCGCGACGTCCTCGGGCTTGAGATCCAGCAGGTCGGGCTGGGTGCGTCGGGTCTTCTTCCACCAGGTGTCGAAGTGTCGGGCAGAGACCACTTCGGCACCGACGCGCTCATCGTAGAAGTCGAACAGTTGCTGCTCGCTGATCACCACGTCGCGTCGGCGGGCACGGTGCTCGACGTCGGCGGCCGCGTCGAGGAGATCCCGATTGTGTTCGAAGAAGGCATGATTGGTGCGCCAGTCGCCTTCGACGAGGGCATGCCGCAGGAACATCTCCCGGGAGGTGACCGGGTCGATGGTGCCGAACGGCACCCGCCGCTGCGCGACGAGGGTGACCCCGTACAGGGTGACCCGCTCATACGCCATCGCCGCCCCGCGTTTGGACGACCAGTGCGGTTCGCTGTAATTGCGGCGGACCAGATCGCCGGCGAGTTTCTCCGCCCACAGCGGGTCGATGCCGGCGACCGTGTGCGCGAACAGTCGGGAGGTCTCCATGACCTCGGCCGCCATGATGAACTGCGGCGGCTTCCGCGACAACGAGGAACCGGGGAAGATCGCGACGGTGGTGTTGCGGGCGCCGGTGTATTCGCGGGAGTCGCCGTTGCGGGCGGCGATGTTGCCGAGCAATCCGGACAGGATCGAACGGTGGATGGCGTCGGCGTCGCGGCTGGTCGCCGTCGTGGCCCAGTCGAGGTCGGACACGATCCGGGAGAGCTGCCGATGGAGTTCCCGCCACTCCCGGATCCGCAGGAAGTGCAGGAACTCGCGTTCGCAGGTGCGTCGGAACTGATTGTTGGACAGCTCTTTTCGACGCTCGTCGAGATAGTCCCAGAGCTGCAGAAAGCCCAGGAACTCCGAGCCGGGTACCGCGAACCGGCGGTGGGCGGCGTCGGCGGCCTCCCGATGGTCGGACGGTCGTTCCCGGACATCGGGGATGGACAGGGCCGCCGCGATCACCAGGACGTGATCGAGACAGCCGAGTTCGTGTGCGGCGATGAGCATCCGGGCCAGCCGCGGGTCGACGGGGATGCGGGCCATGTCGCGGCCGACGGGGGTGAGGCGTGGTTCGTGGTCGTCGCGGGCGACCTCACGGATCGCGCCGAGTTCGGTGAGCACCGCCATGCCGTCGCGGATGGCCCGCTCGTCGGGTGGTTGCACGAACGGGAATGCGGACACGTCGCCGAGGCGCAGCGAGGCCATCTGCAGGATCACCGCGGCGAGGTTGGTGCGCAGGATCTCCGGGTCGGTGAACCCGGGCCGGGCGTCGAAGTCGTCCTCGCTGTAGAGCCGGATGCAGATGCCGGGTGCGACACGTCCGCAGCGTCCCGCCCGCTGCCGCGCGCTGGCCTGTGACACCGGCTCGACCGGCAGGCGATTGACCTTGGTGCGGGTGGAGTACCGGGAGATGCGTGCCGTGCCCGTGTCGATCACGTAGCGGATGCCGGGGACCGTCAGCGAGGTCTCGGCGACGTTGGTGGCCAACACGATTCGCCGACCCGACGAGGGAGAGAACACCTTCTGCTGATCGGCGATGGACAGCCGCGCGTACAGCGGCACGATCTCCGCGCCCGCCGATGCCCGATGCTTGAGGGCATCAGCGGTGTCGCGGATGTCGCGTTCGGTCGGCAGGAACACGAGGATGTCGCCGCGTTCGTGCGCCCAGAGTTCGCCGATGGCGGCGTCGATGCCCTGGATCTGGTCGAGGTCGCGGTGGTCGGAGTCGGGGTCGTCGGCACCGAGCGGTCGGTAGCGCAGCTCCACCGGATAGGCGCGGCCGGAGACCTCGAGGATCGGCACGTCATCATCGTGAACCCGATCGTCGACCGCGAAATGCCGGGCGAACCGCTCGGGTTCGATGGTGGCCGAGGTGATGATGACCTTGAGGTCGGGTCGTCGCGGCAGGATGCGTTTGAGGTAGCCGAGGATGAAATCGATGTTGAGGCTGCGTTCGTGGGCCTCGTCGATGATCAGCGTGTCGTAGGCGCGCAGAAGGGGATCGGTGGTGATCTCGCGCAGCAGGATGCCGTCGGTCATCACCTTGACGAGGGTGTCTGCGCCGGATCGATCGGTGAAGCGCACGGAGAAGCCGACGGCGTCGCCGATCTCGGTGCCCGTCTCGTCGGCGATGCGGCGGGCCACCGAACTGGCGGCGATGCGTCGCGGCTGCGTGTGCCCGATGGCGCCGCGCACCCCGCGACCGAGTTCCAGACAGATCTTGGGTAGCTGGGTGGTCTTGCCGGAGCCGGTCTCGCCGGCGACGACGACCACCTGATGGGCCGCGATGGCGGGGGCGATCTCCTCGCGTGCCGCCGACACGGGCAGATCCGGGGGATAGGAGATCGTCGGGGCCGCCGCCCGCCGCGGCTCCAGACGTTGCTGGGCGCGGGTGATGTCGGTGGTCAGCTTGTCCCAGGATTTGTCCGACGGTTGCTTGTCCGACGGCCTGCCGAGTTGGTCGATACGACGACGCAGTCGGTGTTCGTCGGCGATGGTGACGTCGGCGAGACCGTCGAACAGGGCGCGACGATCGGCTGCGGTGCGGGCGGGCATGATTTCTCCAGGATAGTGGGGTGCCGTGGCCGCCTTCTCGGTGCGCCCGGCATGATGGGCGACATGGCTCATTCTCTGTGGCACGGTTTCGCGGACATGGGTGCGGTCAGCGCCTCGGGTCCGTTCCAGGTCGCCCGCGGCAGCGGTGCACGGATCTGGGACGTCGACGGCCAGGAGTACTTGGACGCGACGGCCGGACTGTGGTTCACCAACATCGGGCACGGCCGCACCGAGGTGGCCAACGCCGTTGCCGACCAGCTCGGCAAGCTCGCGCACTATTCGGGATTCGGCGACTTCACCTCGGATGTGACCGTGGCGCTCGCCGATCGACTCGCGGACATCGCGCCGGTGCCCGGCAGCAAGATCTTCTTCACCTCCGGTGGCAGCGACTCGGTGGACACCGCCGCCAAGCTCGCCCGCCGGTACTGGCACGAGATGGGCAAGCCGGACAAGAACATCATCGTCGGGCGGACGAAGGCCTATCACGGCATGCACGTGGCGGGAACCGCGCTGGCCGGCATCCCGGTCAACAGGGAGGGCTACGGCGAACTCATGCCCGACGCCGAGTCCGTCGAGTGGGACAACGCCAAGAGTCTGCTCGGCCTGATCGAGCGACTGGGTGAGGATCGGATCGCTGCGTTCTTCTGCGAACCCATCATCGGAGCCGGCGGCATCTACCTGCCGCCGGAGGGCTACCTGGCCGAGGTGCGCCAGATCTGCCGCGACCACGACGTGCTGTTCGTCGCCGACGAGGTGGTCACCGGATTCGGCCGCATCGGCGGTGACTCCTGGTTCGCCTCAACACGTTTCGACCTGCAGCCGGACATGATGACCACCGCGAAGGGCCTGACGTCGGGTTATGTCCCGATGGGTGCCGTGTTCATCGCGCCGCGGGTCGCCGAACCGTTCTACAGCGGTGGCGTGTGGTGGCGGCACGGCTACACCTACGGCGGGCACGCCGGAGCTGCGGCCGCGGCGATGGCCAACCTCGACATCATCGAGCGGGAGAACCTGCTCGCCGAGGCGAGCCGCCTGGAAGGCGATCTGGCCCAAGCGCTCTCGCCGCTGGCCGAGCTCGACGCGGTTGCCGAGGTCCGGACCGGTCTCGGTGCGGTCACCGCCGTCCAGCTCGCCGACCCGGCGCAGGCGCTGCCGATGGTGGGCACGATGCGCGAGCACGGGGTCAGCGGTCGCGCGGCAGGCCAAGGCGCACTTCAGATCTCGCCGGCGTTCGTGATGACGACCGAGGAGGTCGGCGAACTCGCGGACAAGATGCGCGCCGCCCTGTCCTGAGTTTCGGACACGGGCGGCACGCCGTTCGGGTCAGCCCTGCGGCTCGAGCACGAACACCGGGATGACGCGGTCGGTCTTGGTCTGGTAGTCGGCGTAATCGGGGTAGGCCGCGACGGCCCGCTCCCACCATTGCGCGCGTTCGTCGCCGGTGACCTCGCGTGCGGTGTAGTCGCCGATCTGCTCGCCGTCGCGGACCTCGACGTGCGGGTTCGCGACGATGTTGTAGTACCAGACCGGGTTCTTCGGGGCGCCGCCGAGCGAGGCGACCGCCGCGTAGCTGCCGTCGTGCTCGACACGCATGAGCGGGGTCTTGCGCAACTTGCCCGACTTGCGGCCGACCGAGGTCACCAGGATCACCGGCATGCCGCGCATCGTCGTACCGTCGGCGCCGCCGGAGTTCTCGATCTTCTCCGCCTGATCGGCCGACCAGTCGGACGCTCCGCGTGCGTATTCTCCTTGGAGGGGCATGATTACCAACCTTTCTGTTGAAACACTCGGGTGATCATTCGGTTGTGGCGTGCGTCAGTTCTTCCCATTCGTCGAGCAGACTCGAGTCGACCTCGCGAACCATCGCGCCGACTTGCTCGGTGATGTCCTCGATCTCCTCCGTGACCACTGACATCGGAAGTCCCTGGCGCAGCACGCGATAACAGTCCGACAGATAGCGCAACACCACGCCCTCGCTGCGCGCGAGTCCGTAGGCGGAGATCAGTTCGGTGAAAGTCATTGCGCGCTCGAGCATCTCTCGCAGCACCGACTTCGGCGACGGCGGATACGACGACACCCACGGGTGGCCCCGGCGGTAAACGCCGAAGGCGTACTCGATCTCGTCGGCCAGCGGCCGTGGCCAGGTGATCTCCTCGAGCCGCGTCATCCGCTCTTCGTATTCGACGCCATCGGCCTTCATCTCGGCGATCGCCGCATCGCGGGCGACCTTGCGCTGCGCGAACAGCAGCGGCCGCGGGTCCTCGAGGGTGGACTCCAGGATCGACACCACATCGTGGGCGTAGGTCGACGACTCCGGGTCCAGCAGTTCGAAGGCGGCGAGCGCGAACGACGACAGGGGATTGGTCAGCGCGAAGTTCTCCGGCACATCCACCGAGAGCGTCACGTTCTTGCCGTCGGCGTCTGGTGTGTCGAGTTGCACGACTATGCCCGACTCCCGCAGACCGCGGTAGAGGGCGATGGTGTGCTTGATGTGCCGCAACTGCCGATTGCGCGGTTCGTGGTTGGCCTCCAACAGATGTCGCATCGCGGCGAAGCAGTCACCGGGCCGCGCGAGGACCTCCATGAGCATGGCAGTGGTCATCTGGAAGTGCGAGCGCAACGGCTCGTTGGGGGCGTCCACGAGCTGGGTGAAGGTCTTCTCACCCCACGACACGAAGCCCTCGGGTGGCTTCTTGCGCACCAGCTTTCGGAGTTTCTTCGCATCGTCGCCGGCCTTGGCGACGGCGCGGGCGTTCTCCACGTCGTGGTCGGGGGCCTGGGCCACCACGTAGCCGATTGTGTCGAAGCCGGCGCGGCCGGCGCGGCCCGCGATCTGGTGGAACTCGCGGGCCCGCAGTCGACGCACGCGTACCCCGTCGTACTTGGACAGACCGGCGAACAGCACGGTGCGGATCGGCACGTTGATACCCACGCCGAGGGTGTCGGTGCCGGCCACGACTTTCAGGAGTCCTTGTTGCGCAAGGCGTTCCACGAGACGACGGTACCGCGGCAGCATCCCGGCGTGGTGCACGCCGATGCCGGCGCGCAACAACTTGGACAGGGTGGAACCGAAGCCGGTGGCGAACCGGAAGTCGCCGATCGCCTCGGCGATCGCGGCCTTCTCCGACTTGTCGGTGATCCGCGCCGAGAGCAACGCCTGCGCGCGTTCGACCGCCGAGGCCTGGGTGAAATGCACCACGTAGATCGGCGCGCGGCCCTTGTCGACGAGCTCTTCGATGGTCTCGTGGATCGGGGTGATCGCGTACGAGTAGTCGAGCGGCACCGGACGCTCCGTGCCGGTGATCGCCGACGTCGGCCGCCCGGTGCGGCGACCGAGGTCGTCGACGAAGAACGACACGTCGCCGAGCGTCGCCGACATCAGCAGGAACTGGGTGTCCGGTAACTCGATGAGCGGCACCTGCCAGGCCCAGCCGCGGTCGGCTTCGCCGTAGTAGTGGAACTCGTCGGCCACCAGGGTGCCGATGTCGCTGCGTGGGCCGTCGCGGAGCGCCAGATTCGCGACGATCTCGGCGGTCGCGCAGATGATCGGTGCGTCGGCGTTGACCGCGGCGTCACCGGTGAGCAGACCGACCGATTCGGCACCGAAGATGCCGCACAGCTCGAAGAACTTCTCGCTGACCAGCGCCTTGATCGGAGCGGTGTAATAGGCGCGTTCGCCGCGGCAGCGGGCGAAGTAGATCGCTCCCGCGGCCACCAACGATTTCCCCGATCCGGTCGGCGTGACCAAGATCACATTGCTGCCGGCGATCAGCTCGAGCAGCGCCTCGTCCTGATGCGGATACAACTCGAGTCCGCGTTCGTTCCACCAGCCCGTGAAGGTCTCGAACGCGGTGTCCTCGTCGTCGGCGGCAATAAGGTGGTCGCCGGTCGTCGCGTTCACCTCAGCGATGAGGGACCACCTGTGGTGTCGTCGCCGGCGTCGGGCTGATCGCCGCGCAGCTGTTCGGCCAGGTACCGCTCCAGCTCGGCGCCGAGTTCGTCGCCGGTGGGCAGTTCATCCTCCGCGGCCAGCAGCGACGCACGTTCGGCCTGGGCGGCGGTGAAGGAGTCGTACTGGTTCTCCAGTGCACTGACCACGGATTCGATTTCGGCGTTGCCGGACACCTCGTTGTCGACCTGCGCGCGCACCTTCTCCGCGGCGTTGTCCAGCGCGGCGAGCGGCAGTTCGAGGCCGGTGAGTTCGCCGACCGCGCTGAGCAGCCGCGCCGAGGCCGCGGGGTAATCGGCCTGCGACAGGTAGTGCGGCACATGCACCGACAGCCCCGCGGTGCGGAAGTCATGGTCGGCCATGCGCAGTTCCAGCAGCATCGACGCGCTGGCGGGCAGCTTCATCGCCGAGCCCCAGCGCGGCAGATCACCGAGCCGCTCGACGT
Organism: Gordonia sp. CPCC 205515; assembly: GCF_048537925.1. Classification (NCBI taxonomy): domain Bacteria; kingdom Bacillati; phylum Actinomycetota; class Actinomycetes; order Mycobacteriales; family Gordoniaceae; genus Gordonia; species Gordonia sp. CPCC 205515. Next base: position 75,508 of record NZ_JBCLVJ010000021.1, read on the forward strand.
CGCTGCCGTGTGCGGTCAACGACGACGGACGGGTGTGCGGCACCGCCATCGGGATGGCGTTGAGGCCGATGACGTCGGTCACACCGAAGTGCTCGGCGAGCCTGCGGACCGCTTCGACGAACTGTTCCCAGCGCAGGTCCGGTTCGGACCCGGCCAGCAACAGGAACGGGCGGCCTGCGGTGTCGCGGATCGCGTGCATGGTCAGCGACGGCATGGTCACGTCGGTGAAGGTGTCGCCGTCGAAGGTGATGGTGGGTCGTCGCGACCGATAGTCGATCAGTTCATCGGTGGAGAAGGTCGCGACCAGCTCCGAGTCCAGGGCATCGCGCAGATGGGTCGCGGCGAGTGCCACGGCGTGACCCGCGTCGGCGAATCCGTCGAGCGCGTGGATCAGCACCGGTCCGATGCCCTCGTCGTCGGCGACCCGGGGCGCCGGGAATTCCAGCGAGTACAGCGAGCTGTGCTCGGCCGACCGCTCGTCCATGGGGTGGTCCCTCCTCGTTTGACGTTTCCTCATTCTCTCGCATCGACGGGTGGCAGGGCCAATTTCGCGCATCAATGCAGATTTGCCCCGTTCAACACCGCTTCTGCTGTTCGGATTCCCCGGTCGGGTTCTGGGGCCGTGTCGGTACGCCGGGGAGTCGGTGGTCGATGGCACAGTAAGCCCTTGTGACCGATACCCCAACGCGTGCCCGCCGACGGCACCGGCCCGTCGTCGGACCGCTCGTGGTGCTCGCGGCCTGCTTGGCCGCGATGGCGTGTACCACCGTCGATGGGAACGCCGTCGCGGGATCGTCGGATCTGAGTGCGAAGTCGGTGGCTGCCGACGTCTTCCCGGCCGGCGCCACCCGGGTGCCGACGCCGGCGGTACCCGGCGCGCTCGCCGACATCACCGGTCGTCCGCTGCACGGGACCGTCACCCCGGCCGACTGCACGCCGCCTGCGGTCCCGAGTGCCGGCGCGGTCGTCTTCGTCGGCCCCGACCCGGCGACCTCGACGGCGACCTTCACCACCGCCGTCGTACACGCCGATCAGTCACTTGACGACGTCGTGAACCAGGCGCGCCGGTGCCCGCGGTTCGTCTCCGGGGCATCACCCACCGCGTCCTCACTGGTCACCACCGATGTGCTGCCGGCGCCCAAGGTCGCCGGATCGGTGCGGACCGGAGCCTGGCAGCGGCAGGTGACGACGGGGGCCACCGGCTCCTCGGCCATGGTCACCGCCACCAAGCTGCTGATGGCCCAGCGCAACGGTGTGCGGGTTCTCGTCGAGTACCGGCAGCAGGGCAGTGACCCCATCTCTTCGGCCGCGTCCGGGCAGCTGAATGCGCTGTTCGGCAACGCCGTCGAGGCCGCGTTCGGATAGTCCCCGCACGCCCTGTCCTCGCATCCGGCAAGCGGGATCTGGGGATGGGACATCCCGGTGTGCACAACCCCGGGGACCCGGCAGCGGGCTGGATGGCACATGCCCTGTGCGGTTCGACACTGGCCGCATGACCACCACACCCAGAGCGCGCGGCGCTCGCCGGCTCACCCCATCCGCCCTGCTCACCGCCATTCCCGGCCTGATCGGCTTTCTCCCGGAACGCTCCCTCATACTGCTCGCCTTCGGAGACGACCCGCAGGAGGTGCGCACCACCATGCGCCACGACCTGGTCCTCGACGACGACGGTGCACTCGTCTCCGGCATGATCGACCTGCTCACCCAACTCGGCGACATCACGGTCCGGCACGACGCCCGCAGTGTCGTCGCGGTCATCGCCGACGATCGCTACCCGACGAACAGCCTGCGCTACCGGCGGATCTGCGAGATCGTCGACGCCCACTTCGAGGAGGCCGGTGGCATCCTCGCCGGCTTCGTGGTGCCGCGTTTCGCCGCCGGCGCGCAGTGGCGGACGGTATGGAATGCACGCCGCGACACCCCGCGCATGAACGGCCGACGTCTCACCGAGATGTTCGGCACACCGCTGCCCGGCACCGGCGTCCTCGGTGACCCGCACTCGAGTCCGACCGCGCTGGCCGCGGCCGTCAAACACGGCCGTCGGGTGCTGCACAAGCGATCTGACATCGCCGCCGGCCTTACCCCGCTCGACCATTGCGTGGGTGCCCACCGCGACGACGTCGACACCGCAGGTCTCGACGAGGCCACCGTGCTGCGCACCATCGTCGACCACGTCGTCGGCGGACGCACCGACGACGACCTGGACTGCGCCACCGTCACCGCGATGGGCGCCGGCCTCACCGATCTGAACGTACGAGACGCAGCACTTGTGTTGGCGGTCACCGACTTCCGGCACGAGGCCGAGAAGCTGTGGAGTTCGCTGGCGCGCCGCTTGCGTGGCGCCCAGGCGGCCAGCGCCGCAACGATGCTCGGTCACCTGTACTACGTCGCCGGCGAGGGTGCTTACGCCGGAGTCGCGCTCGACCACGCCCTCGACGCCGAGCCCACCTGGAACTTCGCGATCCTGCTCGACACCGCGCTGCGCAACGGCCTACCGCCGCAGACCCTTTCGGGCACGATCCCGGCATGCTACGAGGTCGCCGAGCAACTCGGCGTGCACCTACCGCCGCCGTCGACCGCGCAACGGGCGTGCTGACGATCCCACCGGATGCGGTGGGATCAGATCTTCTCGACGAAGATGGCGTGTGCCATCTCCTCGTTCATGTCGAGGCCGGCATGCCCGGGGGTGGTCACAGTGACACTCTGTGCGCTGACGGTGACCGTGACACGGGCGTTGGGGACCACACCGGCATCGCGCAGCGCGGCGATCAGCTCGTGGTCGGACTGCGCGTGCTCGGCCAGCCGGCGCACGATCACCACGACCGGCTCGCCCTGCGGCAGGTCGGAGAGTCGGGTCGCGCCGTCGGTCAGCGGTGCGCGCTCGGCGCCGAGCAGTTCGAGGCCCGGGATCGGGTTGCCGTACGGCGAGGTGGTGGGGTTGTCGAGCACCGCGAGGAGCCGTCGTTCGACATTCTCGCTCATGACATGTTCCCAGCGGCACGCCTCTTCGTGGACCTCGTCCCACGGCATCCCGATGACATCGACGAGCAGACGCTCGGCGAGACGGTGCTTGCGCATGACCGCGACCGCGAGTTCGCGGCCCTTGTCGGTCAGTTCGAGGTGGCGATCGCCGGCCACGCGCAGCAGGCCGTCGCGCTCCATCCGGGCCACCGTCTGCGACACGGTCGGGCCGCTCTGTTCGAGGCGTTCCGCGATCCGGGCGCGCAGGGGCACGATGCCCTCTTCTTCGAGGTCATAGATCGTCCGTAGATACATCTCAGTGGTATCGACCAGATCGTTCACAGTGCGCAGTCCCTTCGTCCCCACAAGGGTACCCTGACCTGGCGCGGGGGCCCTTATGCCCGCGTGTCGGAGTCGTGGCCCGCCGCGTCTGTCCATACCCTAGCCTGAGGACGTGACACAGACCACGCGCGACGAGTCGGCGGCAGTCATCTGGAGCGAGGACTTCCTGTCGTACAAGTGGGCCCACACCCACCCGATGAATCCGGTACGACTCGCACTCACCATGACCCTCGCCCAGAGCCTGGGCATCCTCGAGGGCGTCGACACCATGGCCCCGCTGCATGTCGACGACTCGGTGCTCACCACGGTGCACTCGACCGACTACATCGACGCGGTGCGCGCCGTGGGTTCGGGCACCGCCGCGCTCTCCGGTCCGTTGCTCGAACGGCTCTTCGGCCTCGGCGACGCCGACAATCCGATCTTCGAGGGCATGCACGAGGCCGCCCGGCTCCTGGTCGGCGGGACGCTGGCCGCTGCCCAGGCGGTGGCGTCGGGTTCGGTACGACGCGCGGTGAACATCGGCGGTGGCATGCATCACGCGATGCGCTCGCGCGCCGCAGGCTTCTGCATCTACAACGACTGCGCCGTCGCCATCGACTGGCTGCTGAACAACGGCTATGACCGCGTCGCCTACATCGACATCGACGCCCATCACGGCGATGGGGTGCAGGTTGCCTTCCAGGCGGATCCGCGGGTGCTGACCGTCTCGATTCATCAGCATCCGGCGACGCTGTGGCCCGGCACCGGATGGCCCACCGAGGTCGGCGACGACGACGCCGCAGGCACCGCGGTCAACCTGGCGTTGATGCCGGATGTGTCGGACCGATTGTGGCTGAGAGCTTTTCATGCGGTGGTGCCGTCGGTGCTGGAACAGTTCCGACCGCAGATCCTGATCAGTCAGTGCGGCGCGGACAGTCATCGGGCAGATCCGCTGACCGATCTCGCGCTCACCGTCGACGGGCAGCGCGCGGCGATGCAGGCCATGCGGGGCTTTGCCGACAAGTACTGCGACGGCAAATGGGTCTCGGTCGGCGGTGGCGGGTACGGCGTGGTCAACGTGGTGCCGCGCAGCTGGTCGCACCTCATCGGTGTCACCCTCGGCAAGGACGTCGCGGTCGACACCAAGATCGATGAATCCTGGTGCGCCACGGCCGAAGACGTCGCCGAACATGTCTACTCCGAATACTCTCGGCCACCGGTCGGCGTGATGGGCGACGGGGGAGATGTCGAGTACGTACCGTGGGATGGCGACACCGGCCAGCAACCCCCCGCGGGCATCAACGAGTCCGCACAACGGCAGACCGACCGCGCGATCCTGGCCACCCGTCGTGCGGTGTACCCGCTGCACGGTCTCGATCCGGAGGACCCTCGTGACTGATGTGACCGAACCGCAGGACACGACCGAGCACCCGGCTGATCAACCTGCTGATCAACCCCAACCGCGGGAACCGTGGGATTACCCGCGGCACTGGATCGCCGACGTCCTCGCCTCCGACGGCGGGGTGGTGCATCTGCGGCCGATCGTGCCCGACGACGCCGATCGGGTCGTCCGGTTCCACGGCGGACTGTCCGAACGCACCCGCTACATGCGGTATTTCGGTCCGACGCCGACCCTCCCGCCGCGTGAGGTCGCGCGGATGACGACGGTCGACTACCAGACCCGGGTGGCGATCGTCGCGGTCCTCGGCGGCGACATCATCGCCATCGGCCTCTACGAGGGACTCGGCTTCGACGGCCGCCCCGAATCGGCGGAGGTCGCCTTCGTCGTCGCCGACGAACACCAGGGTCGCGGCCTCGGACCGATCCTGCTCGAACACCTCGCCGGGGCGGCCGCCGAGAACGGATTCACCCGCTTCGAGGCGGAGGTGCTCAGCGAGAACCCGAACATGGTGGCGGTGTTCCGCGACGCGGGCTACCAACTCTCCCGCAGCTTCGACGGCAGTACAGTGCACGTCGAGTTCCTCATCGACCCGACCGAGGCGCTGACCTCGGTGCGCAACGCCCGGGAGCGGGCGTCGGAGGCGCGTAGCGTCGCCAACCTGCTGCGGCCGTCGTCGGTCGCGGTGATCGGCGCCTCCACCGATCCGAAGAAGGTCGGTAATGCGTTGCTGGCCAACATCATCGCGGGTGGTTTCACCGGGCCGGTGTTCCCGGTGAACGGCCCCGCACCGGCCGAGGAGGCCGACAGCGACGACGGGCACCAAGCCGGTCACGGCGGCCGGCACGGACCCGGCCCGGCGCGACCCACCCCGGCCCAGCGACGAGCACATCCGCGGCCGCCGTCGGTCCGCGGTATCCGCGCCTACCGCACCGTGCGCGACATCCCCGACCCGATCGACCTCGCGGTCGTCGCGGTGCCTGCGGAGATCGTCGGCGAGGTGCTCGACGATTGTCTGGTGAAGGGGGTGCGCACCCTGGTCGTCGTGTCGTCGGGATTCGGCGAGGCCGGCATGGCAGGACTGGAGAGCGAACACCGCCTCGTCGAACAGGTTCGGGAACACGGGATGCGACTGGTCGGCCCGAACGCGCTGGGGGTGGCCAACAACGATGCCGGCGTCGCCCTCAACGCGACGCTGGCGCCGCGTATCCCCGCGGCCGGCCGGGTCGGCTTCTTCTGCCAGTCCGGTGCGTTGGGCATCGCCATCCTCGACACCGCCGCCCGCCGTCAGATCGGCCTGTCCACCTTCGTCTCCGCGGGCAACCGCGCCGACGTCTCCGGCAACGACCTGCTGCAGTACTGGGACACCGACACCGCGACCGACGTGGTGCTGCTCTATCTGGAGAGCTTCGGTAACCCACGGAAGTTCTCCCGCATCGCCCGGCGGGTGTCCCGGTCCAAGCCGATCGTCGCGGTCAAGTCGGGCAAGGGTGCGATGAGTCCGGTGCGGGCCGCGCGGTCGGCGGCGGCGAGCCTCGACGATCAGATCGCGGCCATGGTGCTCGAGCAGGCCGGTGTGATCCAGGTCAACACCATCTCCGAATTATTCGACTGCGCAACGATTTTCGCGTATCAGCCGCTGCCCCGCGGGCCGCGGACCCGGATCATCGGGAACTCGTCGGTGCTGGGCAGCCTGGCCGCCGACACCGCACGCAGTGGTGGCCTCGAGGTGACAGACACGATCGATCTCGGTGCCGGTGCCTCCGAGGACCAGTTCGAGACGGCGGTCGCCGAGGCGATGGCCGACGAGACCGTCGACGCGGTGCTGGTGGTGTTCGTGCCGCCGGTGGCGGTCGACGCCGACTGGCATGCGCGGGCGTTGATGGCCGCCGCCAACAGCCAGCAGCCCGACCAACCCAAGCCGATCGTCTCCACGTTCCTCGCGGTCGAGGGCATCCCGCCGGGATTGATGAAGCCCGGACCCAATGGGCTGCCCGAGGCGGGCTCGATCCCGTCCTACGGCAGTCCGGAACGGGCCGCGGTGGCGCTTTCGCGAGCGTGGCAGTACGCCCGGTGGCGGCAGCGCCCCGAAAGCGAGGTGCATCGCCCGGTCGGCACCGACCCGGAGGCGGCGCGTGCCGACGTGCGGGAGGCGCTGGCCGACCTCGTCGGCGACGACACCGCCGACGTGACGGTCCGGCACGTGCTCGGGCATGTGCAGTCGGCGGCGATCCTGGCCCACTACGGCGTGGCAGTCGTCCCGTTCCGCGAGGTCCGCACCATGCACGAAGCGTCCGCGGCAGGTCATGACCTGGGTTTTCCGGTCGCGGTCAAGGCCACTTCGGAGGTGTGGCGGGGCCGCCTCGACCGCGAGGGCGCGCGCCTCGATCTGCCGGATGCCACCTCGGTGATCACCGCCTTCACCGAGCTCACCGAACTCACCGGCGATCAGGTCATGCACGTGCAGAAGATGGCTCCGAAGGGCATCGGCACCGTCATCGGCGTGCGCGACGACCCGTCGTTCGGGTCGCTGATCTCGTTCGGACTGTCCGGACGCACCTACGAACTGCTCGGTGACCACGGCTATCGGGCGGTGCCGCTGACCCCGCTCGATGCCGCCGAGTTGCTCGACGAGCCGCGCTCGGCGCCGTTGCTGGCCGGATATGGCGGGGAGGCGCCGGTCGACCGCGAAGCGCTGATCGATCTGCTGATGCGGATCTCCACCCTCGTCGACGACATCCCGGAGGTCCGGGAGGTCAGCTGTGACCCGATCCTGGTGTCGCCGGACGGCGTCGCGGTGCTCAATGCCCAGATAACGATCGGTCCGGTGCCCACACGTGCGGACACCGGACCGAGGAGGCTGAACTAGCGCATCAGCTGGCTGGCTGATCAGCTGGCATAGGCGCGCAGACGTTCGGCGCGGTCTCCCTGGCGCAGCTTGGTCATGACCTCGCGCTCGATCTGCCGGACCCGTTCGCGGGACAGGCCGAACATGCGTCCGATCTGATCGAGGGTGCGCGGCTGACCGTCGTCGAGGCCGTATCGCATCCGGATCACCTGCTGCTCGCGCTCGTCGAGCGTCGAGAGCACTGAGCGGATGTCGGAGTGCAGCAGACCGGCGATGACGGCGTTCTCCGCGGAGGTGGCCTCGGCGTCCTCGATGAAGTCACCCAGCGGTGCCTCCTCGTCGCTGCCGACCGGCATGTCCAGGCTCACCGGGTCGCGGCTGTGGTCGAGCAGGTCGGCGATCTTCTCCGCCGGGATGCCCGACTCATTGGCCAGCTCGTCGTCGGTGGCCTCGCGGCCGAGCTGCTGATGCAGTTCCCGCTTGATCCGCGCCAACTTGTTGACCTGCTCCACGAGGTGGACGGGCAGCCGGATGGTGCGGCTCTGGTCGGCCATGCCGCGGGTGATCGCCTGCCGAATCCACCACGTTGCATACGTGGAGAACTTGAAGCCCTTCGCATAGTCGAACTTCTCCATGGCGCGGATCAGGCCGAGGTTGCCCTCTTGGATGAGGTCCAGCAGTGGCATCCCGCGGCCCGTGTAGCGCTTGGCGAGCGACACGACGAGACGGAGGTTGGCTTCCAGCAGGTGCGACCGTGCATATTCGCCCTCGCGGACGATGATGCCCAGATCACGCTTCTTGGCGGCCGAGAGGCGCTTCTTGGTGGCCAGGACATGCTTGGCGTACAGACCCGCCTCGATCTGCTTGGCGAGTTCGACCTCTTGTTCCGCATTGAGCAGCGCGGTCCGGCCGATGCCGTTGAGGTAGACGCGCACCAGATCGGCGGCGGGGGATTGAGCGTCGAGATCCTGCTCGGTCATGGCAGGTCGGGTCCCGGTGGCTTCGGGATCGTCGGTATATCGGGTAGTCGTGGTAGGGCGTGCAATTGTCGAGCGTGACATTCGGCCTCCTGACTTGAGTGCGTTCACAGGGTCCAACGCGCTCGGAGGGTCGAAAGTTCCCGGGACCAGTGCGACCTTCGACCCGGCACGGGCCGCTGACCTGTGCTTTCCTCGACGCCCTCGGTCGGCTACATGAGAAATCGCTGAGAGTCTTACCTCGATGGAACTAGTGGCGAATCACACTTGGCGAATCACACCGCGTCGTCGCGGCGGTCCGGATCGACCGTCGTCGAGTCGATGACGCGGCCGTCGGGCGAGAGCGACGGCGGTCCGACGACCGTGTGATCGTGCCCGTACAGGTAGTGCGGCACCTCACCGCGCTTGCGTGGCGGTCGGTCGTTGGCGACCAACACCGCGATCCAGGGCAGTGGGATGGACAGGGCGACGATCGCCAGCGCGAGCAGCCCGTTGGCGGTCGCGCCGTAGACGATACCCGCTATGACCAGTGCGGGAACGCGAAAAGCCATGAGCGTCAGGTATTTTCGCACCCGTGCCCGGTGCTGGTCATCGAGCGACTGTTGCGCATCGGTGATCAGGACGGCGTCCCGGAGCTCGGCATGATCGTGCCGGGTGCCGCCGAAACCGCCGTCGGCGGAGTGTGCAGAAAATCCTTCGCGGCCCATCTGTCCACTGTCCCACTTTCACCCGGCGAATGCAGCGACGGGATTGGTTGGTCGCAACAGGACTACCTGGCGCACAATGGTCGGCATGGGAACCGAGACGATCGAGCGGCCAGATCTCGACGAACGTACCGATGTCGATGTCGACGAACGGCCGGACGCCGACACCACCGACCAGGGCGACGACGATCGCCCCAAGTTCTTTCACTACGTCCGCAAGGACAAGATCGCCGAGAGTGCGGTCATGGGCAACTTCGTGGTGGCGCTGTGCGGTGAGACCTTCCCGGTGACCCGCTCGGCCAAGCCCGGTTCCCCGGTCTGCCCGAAGTGCAAGAAGATCTACAAGCGGATGCGCAAGGGCGACTGAGCGGCTCTGCGCACGATCACCCGCGCACGATCACCTGCGCCGGATCGGCCCGGTGGAGAGCCGGTCCGGCAGCGACTTGAGCTGGCCGGTGATGTCGGAGGTCTGCGACGACATCCACTCGCGCACCTGCACCGACGCTGTCGGCTTGGCCGGCCACAGCGACTGCACGGCCGCGTTGAACTCGGCGCCGATGACGATGGCGAAGCCGAGGAAGAACGCGAACAGCAGGAACGCGATCGGGGTCGCCAGTGCGCCGTAGGTGTAGCCGGCGCGGGTGATCACCGTCAGATAGATACGCAGCAGATAGCTGGCCACCCAGAAGAAGATGCCGGCGACGACCGCGCCCCCGGCGAGCCGATGCCAGGGCAGCGGGTTGGGCAAAGCCAGGTGATAGAGCGTGGTCAGCACGATCAGCATCAGCACCGCGACGAACGGGAAGTAGCCGTAGTCGATCAGGTTGGTGATGATCGGATCCCACGAATCGGGCACGATCTCGTGCAGGTAGTTCGGACCCAGCGCGACCAGCGGCAGGATGAACACCGACACCACCAGGAACACCACGTAGAGCAGCAGCGCGAAGATGCGCTGCCAGACCGGGTTGCGGACCTCGTGCTGATCGTGGGCGCGCACGATCGAGGCGACGAAGCAGGACACCGCCGCCGACCCGGCCCACAGCGACAGGATGAAACCCACCGAGATGACGCCGACGCGTCCGCGTCCGAGCACGTTGTCGACGGTGGGCTTGATCAGGTCGCCGACCACATTCGCGGAGAACGTCCGGTTGGCGAACGCCAGGATGCGCTCGTAGATGACCTCGACGGTGTCCGGTCCGAACCAGCCGGCGACGTATCCGACCGAGCCGAGCAACCCGAGCAGCAGCGGCGGCAGCGACAACACCTGCCAGAACGCGGCCTGCGCGGCCCAGCCGACGATCCCGTCGTCCCAGGCCTTGACGATTGTGCGCCACACCAGCCGGTGCAGATTCGGCAGCACCGGCAGCCCGGGTCCGCCGGTCACCTCGGCGGTCGGGTTGTGGTGCCCCTCGCGCGGATCGACGACCGGGGTGTCGCGGGTGGCTTCGATGGGTACGGTCGCGGCATCGGCCGACGACGCGAGGTCGTCGGTGATGGGCGCTGGGTTCCGGTGACTGCTGACTATGGCTCTAGCATCCACGATTCGCTGCGGAAACGGGTGACCGGCCCTGGGCGTGTGCCGAATAGTGAGCCGATCGCGGGCCGCAGGGCGGTGTCGCGGTGAGATCCTGTCGGCGTCCGGCGGTAGGATTGCCCGCGTCCCCTTGGCCTGCGATGGCGATCCCGTGCGGTTGCGATCTCTGTCACTGACCGTGCTCACCGTCGGCGCTTGGGGATCTTTCATGCCGGTCGAGGGAACTCAGGAGCAGTGCACAGGTGACTTCAGCAGCCGAAAACGGTGTCGAGACGCCGGAGGCCAAGCCGGCGGGACCACCACTTCGGGCCTGGCAACGACGCGCCCTGACGAAGTACCTGACGCGCCGTCCCGTCGATTTCCTCGCGGTCGCCACCCCGGGGGCCGGTAAGACCACCTTCGGGCTGCGGGTGGCGCGCGAACTCCTCGACGACCGCACCGTGGACCAGATCGCCGTCGTGACCCCCACCGAACACCTCAAGCATCAGTGGGCGCAGGCCGCCGCCCGCGTCGGTATCGCCCTGGATTCGCGCTTCAGCAACGCCACCGGCCAGACCAGCTCGGACTATCACGGCGTCGCGCTGACCTACGCACAGGTCGCGGCGCACCCGTCGCGGCACCGGGTACGCACCGAGAACCGGCGCACACTGGTCATCCTCGACGAGATCCATCACGGCGGTGACGCGAAGTCGTGGGGTGACGCGATCCGCGAGGCGTTCTCCGACGCCACGCGACGTCTGGCGCTGACCGGTACCCCGTTCCGCTCCGACGACTCACCGATCCCGTTCGTCACCTACGAGCCCGAACCCGGGGGCGTGCAACGGTCGAAGGCCGACCACACCTACGGCTACGCCGATGCCCTCGCCGACGGCGTGGTGCGGCCCGTCGTGTTCCTCGCCTACAGCGGTCAGGCGAGCTGGCGCACCAGCGCCGGTGAGGAGTTCACCGCGCGCCTCGGCGAGCCGCTGTCGGCCGAACACACCGCCCGGGCGTGGCGCACCGCGCTCGACCCGCACGGCGACTGGATTCCGTCGGTCCTGCAGGCAGCCCACACGCGGCTGCGGCAGTTACGTGCCAAAGGCATCCCCGACGCCGGTGGGCTGGTCATCGCCACCGATCAGACCACCGCGCGCGACTACGCCGAACTGCTCACCGACATCAGCGGCAAGAAGGTCACCGTCGTCCTCTCCGACGACCCGAAGGCGTCGGGCCGCATCGCCGAGTTCTCCGCCTCCGACGACGAGTGGATGGTCGCGGTGCGGATGGTGTCCGAAGGCGTCGACGTGCCGCGGCTTGCGGTCGGGGTGTACGCCACCAGCGCGTCGACGCCGCTCTACTTCGCGCAGGCCATCGGCCGGTTCGTGCGGTCGCGTCGGCCGGGCGAGACCGCCAGTGTGTTCCTGCCGTCGGTGCCGGTGCTGCTGAATCTGGCCAGCCAGATGGAGGCCGAGCGTGATCACGTGCTCGGCAAACCGCACCGGGAGAGCGAGGGTCTCGACGACGCCCTGCTCATCGACGCGAACAAGCAGAAGGACGAACCCGGCGAGGAGGAGAAGGCGTTCCAGTCGCTACACGCCGACGCCGAGCTCGATCAGGTCATCTTCGACGGCGCGTCGTGGGGCACGGCCACCTTCGCCGGCAGCGACGAGGAATCCGACTATCTGGGGCTGCCCGGCCTGCTCGACGCCGATCAGGTGCGCGAACTGCTGCGCAAGCGGCAGGACGAGCAGGTGACCGTCCGAACCACAACGGCCGCCGCACCTGCTGCCGCGCCCGCAGAGCGACCGGCGGGGGAGAACCTGCACGCGTTGCGCAAGGAGCTCAACACGCTGGTCGCGATGCACAACCACCGGACCGGCAAACCGCACGGCATGGTGCACAACGAATTGCGCACCCGCCTCGGCGGGCCGCCGACCGCGATGGCCAGCGCCGATCAGCTACGCGAGCGGATCGCCGCGCTGCGCGAGTGGCGCTGACGCCCTGCCGTCCCTCGGATATGCGACGACCCGGCCGGAGTGTTCCGGCCGGGTCGCGACACATGTGCTCGGTCTCTAGACCAGTTCGCCCGCGGATTCGACGACCGTGGCGGAGAGCTCGACGAGCTTCGCCTCGTGATCGTTGAAGTGATGACGGCAGAAGAGAAGTTCTCCGCCCGCGGGCAGCACGGCCCGTACCTTGGCGGCCGCACCGCAGCGGTCACAGCGGTCGGCAGCGGTGAGCGGCATGTAGATCGGGGATGTGGTGGCGGTGTCTGACATGGTTCCTCCGTCCCGGTCCGGCGTCGGCGCAGTGCGCTTTCGCCATTCCCTTCCTGAGCCGACACATCCGTAGTGATGTGTCGCCTTCACTCTTTCAGACGTTTGGGGGCTCCGTATTGTTCCGCGGGTCCCCCGGGTGTGTCGTCATTCACCCGTAACACCAGGATCGGCAGCCGCAACACACGCACAATCTGCCGTTACCTACAGTGCGACGCAGATCACACGCGCGAGCGGTCCGGATCGGCGTCGGCCGCGGCCGCCACCTCGATCTCCCGGCTCTCGCGCAGCGCGCTGATGGCATCCGACGACTCGTGGTCCCGGTCGCGCAGGTACTGACGCAGCGAGTACGCGAACGCGGCGGCCCAGGCGACGACGATCAGCGCGTACACCCCGGTCTGCACGGGCTGCGGCACGTCGAGCAGATCGCTGCGGAACAGGCTGCGGGTATTGGTGAGCACGATCAGTCCGCCGACCGAGGCGCCGAGCAGTCGCGGCGGGATGTGCCGGACCAACCAGGCGGCGATCGGTGCGGCGAGCACGCCGCCGACCAGGATCGCGCCCACCCAGGCGAAGTTGATGCCCTGGGAGCCGAGGCTCAGCAGGAAGCCGAGGCTGGCGGCGAGCGCGATGATGAACTCGCTGGTGTCGATCGATCCGATCACCTTGCGGGGTTCGAGGCGGCCGCTGGCCAGAATCGCCGGAGTGCCGACCGGACCCCAGCCACCGCCGCCGGTCGCGTCGACGAAGCCGGCGACGAACCCCAGCGGTCCCAGGAATCGCTTCCGCAGCGGCTTACCCAGGTTGTGGCGCGGGATCCCGGAGAAGGTGAACCGCACGAGGATGTAGACACCGAGCAGCAGCAGGATGATCGCCATGATCGGCGCCGCCGCCTCGGTGGACAGCTTCGACAGGATCGTCGCACCCAGGAACGCGCCGATCGCGCCCGGAATGGCGATGCGGCGCACCACCTTCCAGTCGACGTTGCCGAACTTCCAGTGCGAGACACCGGACACCAGGGTGGTGCCGATCTCCGCGAGGTGGACGGTCGCCGACGCCGCGGCCGGATTGGTGCCGATGGCGAGCAGCAGGGTGGTGGTCGTGACGCCGTAGGCCATGCCCAGGCTGCCGTCGACGAGTTGGGCGGCAAAGCCCACCAAGCCGATCAGGACGATGGTTCTCATGAGGGACCACTGTGCCGGAAAGCGACATTACCGGCCCAACCGAGAATCGCCCTGCGTCCAACCCTTGACATCTGCCGGTTTGTCCGGCATGGGTCTAGTCGAGGTAGTCGCGCAGCACCTGCGAACGGCTGGGGTGCCGCAGCTTGGACATCGTCTTCGACTCGATCTGCCGGATGCGCTCGCGGGTCACCCCGTAGACCTGGCCGATCTCGTCGAGCGTGCGGGGCTGTCCGTCGGTGAGACCGAACCGCAGTCGCACCACACCGGCCTCGCGCTCGGACAGGGTCTCGAGCACTGACTGCAGCTGATCCTGCAGCAGGGTGAAGCTGACCGCGTCGACCGCGACGACGGCCTCGGAGTCCTCGATGAAGTCACCGAGCTGGCTGTCGCCCTCGTCGCCGATGGTCTGGTCCAGGGAGATCGGCTCACGCGCGTACTGCTGGATCTCGAGGACCTTCTCCGGCGTGATGTCCATTTCCTTCGCGAGCTCTTCCGGAGTCGGCTCGCGGCCGAGATCCTGGAGCAGCTCACGCTGGATACGGCCGAGCTTGTTGATGACCTCGACCATGTGCACCGGGATGCGGATGGTGCGGGCTTGGTCGGCCATCGCACGGGTGATGGCCTGACGAATCCACCAAGTCGCGTACGTGGAGAACTTGTAGCCCTTGGTGTAGTCGAACTTCTCGACCGCGCGGATCAGACCGAGGTTGCCTTCCTGGATGAGGTCGAGGAAGGCCATGCCGCGGCCGGTGTAGCGCTTGGCCAACGAGACCACGAGACGCAGGTTGGCCTCGAGCAGATGATTCTTGGCGCGGTTGCCGTCGCGGGAAATCCAGTTCAGGTCGCGCTTGGCCGCGGTGCTGAGCTTCTCCGACGACTCCATCATCCGGCGCAGTCGCTCGGTCGCGAACAGGCCGGCCTCGATGCGCTTGGCGAGTTCGACCTCTTCCTCGGCGTTGAGCAGCGCAACCTTGCCGATCTGCTTGAGGTAGGCGCGCACGGAGTCGGCCGACGCGGTGAGTTCGGCGTCCTTGCGGGCCTGCCGCAGCGCCTCGGACTCCTCCTCGTCCCAGACGAAGTCCCCGGAGGACTTGTCCTTCTCGGACGGTTCGTCGTCCTTGGCCTTGTCGGCGGGCTTGGCGGCAGTCGACGCGCCCGCGGTGGCGGGGGTGCTCTCCGCGTCGTCCTCGGAGTCGTCGTCCGACTCGTCGTCCTCGGCGGTCAGATCGTCGTCGTCATCGTCGTCGATCTCGACGTCGTCCTCGAGCTCCACATCGGCATCGTCGATGTCGTCGATCGAACCGGCATCGGCGTCGTCGTCGAGATTCTCCTCGGCGTCGGCGCCGTCGGCACTCTTGGCGCCCTTCTTCGCGGGGGCTTTGCGTGCGGCTTTCTTGGCGGCGGCCTTGCGCGGACCGGCCTTCTTGGCGGCCTTCTTGGCCGGTGGCTTTGCCGGCGCGTCCTGCGTGGTGGTCGTCGCGTCGACCGACTCGTCGGTGTCGGCCTGCTGGGTCTGGGTGGCTGCCACGTACAACCTTTCGAACTGACTCGTGATTTCTCACACGACAGCATGCGCTGCCGCGGATCAGGGCTTGATGTCTCGGCGATTGCGCACCGATTCGACCATTGTAACGACATCGCATCGTCAGATGTGGCAATGCGCAGGTCAGTCGGGCCGGGGAGGGGCCTCAGGTGCGCAATCCGGTGTCCACGGCCATCGCCGCGCCGACGATGCCCGCAGTGTTGCGCAACGTGGCCGGCACGACGGGGGTCGAGTTGGTCAGCAGCGGAATCCACTTGTCGGATTTGCGGCTGATGCCGCCGCCGACGATGAACAGCTTCGGCCAGAACAACGCCTCGTAGGCCTCGAGAACGCGGGAGAGCTTATGGGTCCACTTCTCATACGACCAGCCCTTGTCCTCCTTCACCTTCGACGACGCCTGATGCTCGGCCTCCTTGCCGTGGATGATCATGTGCCCGAGTTCGGTGTTGGGGACCAGGGTGCCGTTGATCAGGATCGCGCTGCCGATGCCGGTACCCAGTGTCAGCAGCATCACCACGCCGTCGACGCCCGCGCCACCGCCGAACCGGTCCTCGGCCATGCCCGCCGCGTCCGCGTCGTTGAGCACCGAGAGTCGGCGGTCGCCGAGCGTCGTGCCGAAGAGTTGGTAGACGTCGGTGCCGATCCAGCCCTTGTCGATGTTGGCCGCGGTGCGCATCGTCCCGTCGGTCACCACACCGGGCAGTGTGATGCCCACCGGGCCGGTCCAGTCGAAGTGCTCGACGACCTCGGCGACCCCGGCGGCCACGGCCTCCGGGGTGGATGGCTGCGGGGTGAGCACCTTGTGCCGGTCGCCGACCATCTCTCCGGTATCGAGGTCGATGATGCCGCCCTTGATGCCGGAACCACCGACATCGACACCGAAACTGAGGTTGGTTGCGTCGGGCATGTGAGGCGTCCTCTCCGGTCAAGCCAGGCAGAAGGTGGGGTAGTGCGGCAGTACCGGATCTCAGGCTATCCACCGCGACGGCGCAGCGCTGGGCCGCATGGCAAAGTGGTTGCAGTGAGCGAAGATTCTCCCGAGCTGTCGGAGCCCGAGCTGTTGGAGGCGGTGGCGATCGAGGTGGCGCGCAGCGCCGCCGATCACGTGCGCCGTCGGCGGCCGGAACTGTTCGGGGTGGTGGGCACCACGGTGGGCAACGATGCGGTCGCCACCAAGTCCACCCCGACCGATCCGGTCACTCTGGCCGACACCGAAACCGAGAAACTGATCCGCGCGGAACTCCATGCCCGGCGACCCGACGACGAAGTGCTGGGCGAAGAGGCCGGCGGCACGATCGACGTGCCCACCGGGGTCCGGTGGGTGGTCGACCCGATCGACGGGACCGTCAACTTCATGTACGGCATCCCCGCCTATGCGGTGTCGGTGGCCGCGCAGATCGACGGCCGCTCGGTGGCCGGCGCGGTGGTCGACGTCGCCCGCGGTGTCACCTACTCCGCCGCACTCGGGCACGGTGCGCACGTGGACGCCGGTGATGGTCGAATTCCGTTGTCCTGCAACCCAATCGATGATATCGGCCTGGCTCTGGTGGCCACCGGCTTCTCCTACGACGCGGATCGTCGGGCCGCCCAGGGGACGATCATCGCCGACATGCTGCCCCGGATCCGCGACGTTCGGCGGGTCGGGGCGGCCGCCCTGGATCTGTGCATGGTGGCCAGCGGGGCCGTCGACGCACACTTCGAGCACGGACTCTCACCATGGGACTGGGCGGCCGGCGGACTGATCGCCGCCGAGGCCGGCGCGCTGGTCGACACGCCGCCGCCGGACTCACGATCCACCGACGGTCATCCGACGATCGCGGTCGCCCCCGGTATCGCCGACGACTTCCTCGGCATGCTCGACGACCTCGGAGCGCGGACGGCACTCCCGACCCGTTGACGAGCCCGGACCGGGGTCAGCAGGTCTGGCTGTGTACGGCCTTCACCAGCGTCGGATCGGCGCCACTCTTCGGGTTGGTGGCATCCGGCGACCGCAAGGCCTCCAGTACCGCCTGCGCGTCCTGGGACTGTTCGCGGCTCTCGTAGTACTCGCCGAGGGCGACATCCACCGCAGTGCCCTGACGACCGTCCTCGATCAGCTGGGCGCACGGCAGGGCAACCCACACCGCGGCGGCGGAGGCCTTGCCCGCCGGCCCGAACCGGATCTGCGCGACGCAGTTGAGGTCGCGATTGGGGTAGAGCGCGTCGTCGGCGTACGGATCGTTCGGCGTCGGGTTGAAGCCGATCGCGGTCAGGTCATCGGAGACCGAGCGCGCCGCGCCGCGCTGTGACGACGCATTGAGCACCCGGACCTGGAAGGTGGACAGGGCGGCCGGCGCCACCTCGAGCATCTGTGTGCGGTCGGCGGCGGTGAGCTTCGGTGCCGGGGCGGCGGGGGTGGCCGGTGCGGGGGGCGGCGGTGCGGCCGGAGCTGACGCCGCGCTCGCCGACGGATCGACCGACGCCGGAGTCGGCTGGTTGCAGGCGGTGGGCACGGTGGCCGAGCCGGATCCGGCCAACGCCACGATCCAGGTGACCACGCCCACGAGCAGAAGTAGCACGGCGACGATGATCGCCGGGCGGGCGCGGCGCCGGCGGAACGGCCGGCCTTGCGGGTCGACGGGCGAACCCGTCGTAATCTGCGACACCACCGTGAACAGGCTCCTTCTCCACCGCATCGGGCAGCCCCCACTGTAAGGGGTCCGGCCCGCGGGATATCGGTTCGGACACGCCGGGAATGATCCGCGAAAGGTTGTCGTTGACCCGACGGCACCGGTGCACTATGCTTCGGGCGCCCGCTCTCCCAGAGTCGGGAGAGCAGTCGGATCAAATGTGACGAATGTCACACGGGTCCGGCGGGTTCCGGGTAACGAATTGCACCGGTCACGACGTTGTAGTGACGCCGTCGGCAAGACAATCCCGGCGGACTCGCGCACCCTACGTTTGCCCGGCCACAAGCCGGCATCCGAGAGCGCCCCTCACACTCTCAACCAGGTAGGTAGGTACACACAATGGCTACTGATTACGACGCGCCACGACGCACCGAGACCGAGGACATGAACGAGGACTCCCTCGAGGAGTTGAAGGCACGACGCAGCGAAGCGCAGTCGTCGGCCGTCGACGTCGACGAGAGTGACACCGCGGAATCGTTCGAACTGCCGGGCGCGGACCTGTCCGGCGAGGAACTGTCGGTGCGGGTCATCCCCAAACAGGCCGACGAGTTCACCTGTACCAGCTGCTTCCTCGTCTATCACCGCAGCCGGCTGGCCCGCCAGAACGGCAACTCGATGATCTGCGTCGACTGCGCCTGAGTAGCACGGTCTGAGCTCTCCGGCCCCCTCGGGCCGGGCCGGCCGGTCTACTTGTCGAGACCGGCCTCCGCTGCGGCATCGGGCACCTCGAGCGCCGCGAGCAACGCCGACGGATTCCGGGTCGACACCAGCCAATACGGTGTCGGGTCGTCCGGATCGTCGAGCACCAACAGCACCATGGTCTTCACCCACGCGCGATGGACCAGATACGCCGCCGGGTCGAGCTGACGGCCCAGCGCGGCACTCTTCGCAGTCGCCGGGACGGTGGCGCCACGCGCGATCACCGACCGCGGCAGACGCGCCCGATGGGCGACGAGTTCACCATCGGCGGTGACCCGCACCTGCACCCGCCCCATCGACCACAGCAGCCACGCGATGAGCACCGCGGTCACGATGTAGCCGGCGAAGCTCCAGGACGCGCGATGCGCGGAGAGCTGGATCTCGTATCCCATCACCCCGGTCGCCACCGCACCGGCCAACCACCACCACCACGGCACCCGCAGCCGCTCGTGGTACTTGTCCGAGGCCGAGTTGTGTTCGGACACTGGCTGGTCCGCGTGTGGTGCAGGGGGAGTCACGCGACCAGCGTAGTCTGCCCTCGTGAGTGACATTCCCGCCGTTGCCGTCCGGCGACTCGATCCGGACATCGACCTACCCGCCCGCGCGCATCCCGGCGATGCCGGCGTGGATCTCTGCTCGACCATCGACCTGGAACTACCGCCCGGACGTCGTCAGCTCGTCGGCACCGGCATCGCGATCGCCCTGCCGGTCGGCACCGTCGGGCTCATCCACCCGCGGTCCGGCCTGGCGGCGCGCGCCGGGCTGTCCATCGTCAACACCCCCGGCACCATCGACGCCGGCTACCGCGGCGAGATCAAGGTGTGCCTGATCAATCTCGACCCGGCCGAACCGATCTCCATCGCGCGCGGCGACCGCATCGCGCAGCTGGTGGTCCAGCGGGTGGAACTCCCGAAGTTCGTCGAGGTCGACGAGCTCGACGACACCAGCCGCGGGGCCGGCGGGTACGGGTCCAGCGGCGGCCACGCGATACTCGCCGAGACCCCGGCCACCACGAGGAGCACAGACCATGGCCAGTGACGACCTGACGATCGGTTCCGCGCAGGGGCCCTACGACATCGACGCGCTGGCCACCTCCGCCGACGACCTGGCGAACTCGCACCTGGACCTGGGCTCGGTGCTGGTGCCGGTGGTGGAGGGCGGTCAGGTGACCGTCGAGATGACCGCCGATCACCAACCCGAGGCCGTCTACCTCGTCACCCCGCACGGCCGCATCAACGTGACGGCCTTTGCCGCCCCCAAGTCGCCGGGACTGTGGCGTGAGGTGGTCACCGAACTCGCCGAGTCGTTGCGCGACGAGGGTGCCCGGGTGTCCATCGAGGACGGACACTGGGGCCGCGAGGTGGTCGCCGACGTTCCCGGCGCATCGCACAGGTTTGTCGGGGTCGACGGCCCGCGCTGGATGATCCGTTGTGTCGCAAGCGGACCCGACACCGATGCCGAGGAACTGTCCCGGCTCGCGCGGGCGGTGCTCGCCGAGTCGGTGGTGCGACGTGGCAGCGACCCGTACCCGCCGCGTGAACCGCTGCCGGTGGTCTTGCCGCCGGTGCTCGCCGAACAGGTGGCCGCTGCCCAGCAGCAGATGTTCGCCGAGGGGGCCGAGGGGATACCGGAAGGCCTCGAGCCACCGCCCGGCCTCGTCGACGAGGAACCCGCGCCGCCGCCGTCGTCGGGGTCGGCGATGCAGCAGTTCCGCAATCGCAACCGCAACTGACGCCGAGGGGGCACCCTTCGACACGCTCGGCTCCTCCGTCGCCGGGCTGCTCAGGGAGCGGTCCGGGGCAACTGACTGTCTCTAGCGAAGCGCGAGCCATCCTCGCGCACAACCGAATCCGAGTACCGATGGGTCGTGACCCCACTCGGCGAGCGTGACTTCGGACACCTCAGACCGCGGTGCCGCGGCCGCCCAGTCGCGCCCGACCTGCAGCGGATGCACCAGGTCGTCGACGGCGGCGGTGATCGCCAGCGGGGCGGTCAGCGTGGCGATCTGCGCCGACTCGGGGGAGCGGTAGCCGGCCGCCTGCCTCAGGTGATCGACGAGACCCGGGTACAGCGACCGCCAGGAGCGGTCCAGTTCGGCGGCCAGCCACGGCGGGCTCGACGCCGCCATGCCGGCGATCGTCGCCTCGAGCCCGTCGGCCACCAGGGCGTCGGCGGTGACGATGGCGCTGAAGGCCGCAGGCGCGGTCGCGGGATCACCGGTCCAGGCCGGCAACGCCGCCCACACCCCGGCGCAGTCGGCGCCGCGACGCAGCGCCCACTCGAGCGCGATGGCCGCCCCGATCGACACCCCGCCCACGACGATCGGTTCATCCGCGTCGTCGGCGAGGTGGTCGAGTTGCTGGAGATAGCCTCTGACCAGGTCGGATGACGGCTCCAGGGCGATCAGATCCAAGTGCAGCGACGCGGCGGCGGGACCGAAAGCGCGGTGGACGTAATCGCCGTCGGAACCGGTGCCGGGCAGGGCCACGAGTGCGGGCATAGACCGATCTTGCCCGGCGTTTGATGAGGTGCAGCGTTGGGGTTTACGCTGACGGTGAATGCGGAGCCACCCGCCCCGCCCGACAGCTCAAAGCCCCACGAGGCGCTCAGGAGTGTGTGATGCCTACCAGCGGTTATCTCAAGCGGTTGACCCGCCGGTTGACCGAGGATCTCGGGGATGCCGACGCCGAGCAGATCGCCGAGGAATCCCGTGCGACCGGTGCCCAGCGCGCGTCCGAATGTTGTCGTGGTGACGAGGTCACCATGCATGGCGAGCTGCGATCGGTGGAGACCTGTTCCCGCACCGCCAAGGTCGGGGTGAAGGCGGAGTTCTTCGACGGCTCCGACACCGTGCTGCTCAAGTGGCTCGGCCGCAATCGCATCCCGGGCATCGAACCGGGACGCAAGATGACCGTACGGGGACGCCTCGCCGAGTACGACGGCGGCAAGGTGATCTACAACCCGTACTACGAGCTGTATGGCGAAGACGACTGACCCCGCCGACGGCAGCCACAATCCCGCCGACGGCAACCACAATCCCGCCGACGGCAACCACAATCCTGCCGACAGCAACCACAATCCCGCCGACAGCAACCAAGATCCCGCCGACAGCAACCCCGAGGACGCGGCGACACCCTCGATGCTCGAGCAGATGGGCGGCGTCTCCGGCCTGATCTACTCCACGGTGCCCGTCATCGTGTTCGTCCCGGTCAACTCCATCTGGGGCCTGATACCGGCGATGATCGCGGCACTCGTGGTCGCGGTGGCGGTCTTCGCGATCCGCCTCATCCGACACGAACCGCTGAGCCCCGCGATCTCCGGCCTCATCGGCGTCGCGATCTGCGTGTTCATCGCCCACCGGGTGGGAAATGCCAAGGGCTACTTCCTGTTCGGGATCTGGACCACCCTGGTGTACGCGATCGTATTCGTGGCGTCGATCATCGTGCGCTGGCCACTGGTCGGTGTCGCCTGGAACCTCATCAACGGTGAGGGGATGGCCTGGCGGAAGCATCGCCGGACCCTGCTCGCCTACGACATCGCCACCGCGTTCTGGGCGTTGGTGTTCTTCGCCCGCTACCTCACCCAATCCGAGCTCTATGACCACGACCAGACGGGGTGGCTCGCGGTGACCCGCATCGCCATGGGCTGGCCGTTGACCGCGCTGTCGGTCCTCGCGACAGTGCTGCTCGTGCGCTGGGCGACCCGCGAAGAGCACGTCGACGAGGCACGTGAGGAACGCGAACTCAGCTGAGCTGCATGGCTTCCCGCAACGCCGCCTCGGCCTCGTCGGGGGCGATGAAGATCAGTTCGTCCCCGCCCTCGAGCGGGTCGTCCTGTTGCGGGACGATCACCCGGCCGCCGCGCAGGATCGTCACGAGCGCCGCGTCCCGGGGCAGCGACAGCCGGCGGACCGGCTTGCCCGCCAGTGGAGTGTTCGGCGGCAGGGTCAGTTCCACCAGATTGGCCTGTCCCTGGCGGAAGGTCATCAGCCGCACCAGTTCGCCGACCGAGACCGCCTCCTCGACGAGCGAGGCCAGGATGCGTGGCGTGGACACGGCGACGTCAACGCCCCAGTCCTCGCCGAACAACCATTCGTTGCGTGGATCGTTGACGCGGGCCACGACGCGGTTGATCGCGAATTCGGTCTTGGCGAGCAGGCTGACGACCAGATTGGCCTTGTCGTCGCCGGTCGCGGCGATCATCACATCGTAGGTCTGCAGCGACGCCTGCTCGAGGTTGCTCAGTTCACAGGCATCGGCGAGAACCCAGGTGGCCTCCGGGACTGCGTCTCGGTCGAGGTGGCGATTGTCACGTTCGAACAGGGTCACTGCGTGGGCGTTCGCGATCAGCTCGCGGGCGATCGAGCGTCCGACCGCACCGGCCCCGGCGATGGCGACCTTCATGATGGTCCTGCTTTCCGTCGGTGGGATGGTCGGTCAGTCGGTGGCGGTGTGCGGGGAGCGTGCCATGGCCCGCGCATCCTTGAGATTGTCGGTCAGGATCGCGGCGAACACCTGATCATCTTGCTGCAGAACCGTTTTCACGTCCGGGATGATCGGATGGCCGACCCGGTTGAGGAACGCGACGCGCGCGCCGGTCGACTCCTGGAACTTGCCGACGGTGAGTCCGATCCAGGATTCGTGGATCTCGAGCTGGGCAATCGCGATGGTGCCCGAGGGGTCGCGCCACTCGGTGGTGGTGGAGGTCTCGCCGAGCGCAGAGACGAATCGTTCGGTGGTCCACGGCACGGTGGCCACGGTCGGGATGCCCAGCCGCTCGTACACCTGGGCGCGCTTCGCGTCGTAGATACGGGCGACCACCCGGCCGACGTCGAACGTCTCGCGCGCGACTCGTGCGGAGATGATGTTGGAGTTGTCGCCGGAGGACACCGCGGCGAACGCATCCGCGGTTTCGATGCCCGCGCGGATCAGGACATCGCGGTCGAATCCGACGCCGATCACCGTGGTGCCGCGGAAGTCGGGGGACAGTCGCCCGAATGCGGTCGGGTCGCGGTCGATGACGGCGACCTGATGGCCACGTTTCTGCATCGCCATCGCCAACGACGACCCGACGCGGCCGCATCCCATGATGACTACCTGCACGTTCACCCACTTTCGGATATTGCCTCGTAGTCCATGATTCTGCACCGAACGCATCGAACCTACCCGTAGGAGGGATCGTTATGGCGCCGAACCACACCACGCTCTAGTGTTGCCTGGTGTCCACCGTGTCAAAGGTGTCGGTCGCGACGAAACGGTTGCTGCTCGGGCGTCCGTTTCGCAGCGACAAACTCGGTCACACCTTGCTGCCCAAGCGGATCGCGCTACCGGTCTTCGCCTCTGACGCGATGTCGTCGGTGGCGTACGCGCCGCAGGAGATCTTCCTGGTCCTGTCCATCGCCGGACTGAGCGCCATGACGCTGAGCCCGTGGATCGCGCTGGCGGTCGCGGTGGTCATGACCGTCGTCGTCGCCAGCTACCGGCAGAACGTGCACGCCTATCCGTCCGGCGGCGGTGACTACGAGGTCGCCACGGTCAACCTCGGCCCCAACGCGGGTCTGACGGTGGGCAGTGCGTTGCTGGTCGACTACGTGCTGACGGTGGCCGTCTCCATTTCCTCGGCCGCGGAGAACATCGGCTCGGCGATCCCGTTCGTGTCGCATCACAAGGTGTGGTTCTGTGTCGCGGCGATCCTCCTGCTCGCCGCGGTCAACATGCGCGGCATCAAGGAATCCGGGTCCATCCTGGCCATCCCGACCTACGCGTTCATCGTCAGCGTGCTGGCGATGCTCATCTGGGGATTCTTCAAGATCTACGTCCTCGGCGACGACGTGAAGTCCGAGACCGCCGACTTCGGCATCCACGCCGAACACGGTCACCTCATGGGCATCGCGTTCATCTTCCTGGTCGCCAAGGCCTTCTCGTCGGGCTGTGCGGCGCTGACCGGTGTCGAGGCGATCAGCAACGGGGTGCCCGCCTTCCGGAAGCCGAAGTCGCGCAATGCCGCCACCACCCTGCTGCTGCTCGGCAGCTTCGCGATCGTGCTGCTGCTGGGCATCGTCCTGCTTGCCGAACGCATCGGCGCCAAGTACGTGATGAACCCGGAGACCGACCTGATCGGCGCGCCCGAGGGCTATCAGCAGAAGGCGATGATCGCCCAACTCGCGCACGCCGTGTTCGATTCGTTCCCGATCGGCTTCTACTTCGTCGCGACCGCCACCGCGCTGATCTTGATGCTCGCCGCCAACACCGCGTTCAACGGGTTCCCGGTGCTCGGTTCGGTACTCGCGCAGGACCGGTATCTGCCGCGGCAGTTGCACACCCGCGGCGACCGGCTCGCGTTCAGCAACGGCATCCTGTTCCTCGCACTGGCCGCGATCATCTTCGTGGTGGCTTTCGGCGCGCAGGTCACCGCACTCATCCAGCTCTACATCGTCGGCGTGTTCGTCTCGTTCACCCTCAGTCAGACCGGCATGGTGCGACATTGGACGCGGCACCTGCGGACCGAGACCGACCCGCGGGCACGCCGAAAGATGAAGCAGTCGCGGGTGATCAACTCGATCGGTCTGGTGATGACGGCGACGGTGCTGGTCATCGTGCTCATCACCAAGTTCACCGCCGGTGCCTGGATCGCCATCATCGCGATGGTCGCCATCTTCATCCTGATGAAGCTGATCCATCATCACTATGCGACGGTGCAGCGTGAACTCGAACGGGTCGAGGAGGACGGCGCCGTGCTGCCCAGCCGCACGCACTCCATCGTGCTCGTCTCGACCCTGCACATGGCCACCAAACGCGCCGTGCTCTACGCCCGCGCCACCCGACCCGACGTACTCGAGGCGATCACGGTCAATGTCGACGACCGCGACACCCGCAAACTCGTCTCCCAGTGGGAGGCCAGTGAGATCACCGTCCCGCTCAAGGTCATCGCCTCGCCCTACCGCGAGATCACCCGCCCGGTCATCGAATACGTGCGCCGCGTGCGCCGCGAATCGCCGCGCGACGTCATCACGGTGTTCATCCCGGAGTACGTGGTCGGGCATTGGTGGGAGCAGATCCTGCACAACCAGTCCGCGCTGCGGCTCAAGGGCCGGCTGCTGTTCGAGCCGGGCGTGATGGTGACCTCGGTGCCCTGGCAGCTGTCGTCGTCGGATCGCCGCAAGGACGACCTCGTCTACACCGCGCCCGGCGACACCCGCCGCGCCTTCGACACCCGCGCCATCGACGACGACGTCGAGCGTCGCCGGTGACCACGATCGAGGTTCGGCCCGACCGGCCGGCGAACGGCGGTGCGGCGGTCGGCCGGGTGGACGGCCGGGTGGTGTTCGTCGACGGCGCCATCCCCGGCGAACTCGTGCGCGCACAGGTCACCGACGAACGGCAGCAGAGTTTCTGGAAGGCCGAGGTCGTCGAGATCCTGGAACCCTCGCCGCACCGGATCGACCCCGCGTGCCCCGCGGCGCGGCACGGCGCAGGGTGCTGCGACCTGGGCTTCGTCGACCTCGCGCACGCCCGGACCCTCAAGGCGCAGGTGCTCTCCGACGCGTTGACCCGCATCGGGGGGCTCGACGCAGCCGACGTCCCGGTGGCGCCCCTCGGCGACGGGGCGGGCGCAGACGGCACCCGGTGGCGGGTGCGCACGCGACTCGGCGTGGACGGCTCCGGCCGGGTCGGCATGCGACACCGCCACGGATCCGCGATCGTCGCGGGATTTGATTGTGCTGCACCGGAATCCGGCATGCTTGACCGGCTCGACGACCTCGGTCCGACGCCGGGCGCCGACCTCGCCGTCGTCGCCGACGCGGACGGCCGTCGGCATGTGACCGAACTCGCACCACCCCGGCGCGGTTCGGGTCGTGGGTCGCGCGCCCGCGCCCAGTCGGCGCGCCGCCGTCGCGATGCACCCCGCGCCGAGCGGGTCCTCGACGGGGACGCGGTGGCGGTGCACCGGGTCGGGGAGCGGACGTGGCGGATTCCGGTGACCGGATTCTGGCAGGCGCATCGGGCGGCCCCGGCGACCTACTCCCGCGCCGTCGTCGACCTTCTCGCGGCCGCCGAGCCGACCGCAGGCGGCCTGGTCGCCTGGGACCTCTACGGCGGGGCCGGGGTGTTCGCCGCGGCGCTGCTCGACGACCCCGCGGCGTCGGTGGCCGCGGTGCACGTCGTCGAATCCGATGCGGCGGCACTGGCCGCGGCAGCCGAGACCTTCGACGGTGACGATCGGGTCACCCTGCACCGGGGCGAGGTCGCCGCGGCTGTGCGCGATCTGCCCACCCCCGACGTGGTGGTGCTCGATCCGCCCCGCACGGGTGCCGGTGCCACGGTGATCGAGGCCATTGCCGACGCCGACCCGCCAACGATCATCCACGTCGGTTGTGACGTCGGTCGCTTCGCGCGGGATCTGGCTTTGTTCGCTGAGCACGGTTATCACCCGCGGGAGATCCGTGGGTTCGATGCTTTTCCGGCGACCCATCATGTCGAGGCCATCGCGGCTCTGGTCCCGGTCCGTAGACTATGAGGATCTACAGAAGTGGTCGGGCGGTGCAAGCGCCCCGGGGAGAGATGATGGAGGGACTCGATGGGCGTGCTGGACGCAATCGATTCACCCGATGACCTGCGCAGCCTGTCGGACGACGAGATGGTCGCGCTGGCCGGTGAGATCCGTGAGTTCCTGATCGAGAAGGTCTCGGCGACCGGGGGACACCTCGGCCCCAATCTCGGTGTCGTCGAACTCACCCTGGCCCTGCACCGCGTGTTCGATTCGCCACAGGACCCCGTCATCTTCGACACCGGTCACCAGAGCTACGTGCACAAGATCGTCACCGGCCGCAAGGACGGCTTCGACCAGCTGCGCCAGAAGGACGGGCTGACCGGCTACCAGGATCGCGCCGAGAGCGAGCACGACTGGGTGGAGTCCTCGCACGCGTCAGCGGCGCTCTCGTATGCCGACGGGCTGGCGAAATCCTTCGAGCTGACCGGCGCCGACGACCGCACCGTGGTCGCGGTGGTCGGCGACGGTGCCCTCACCGGCGGTATGTGCTGGGAGGCGCTCAACAACATCGCGGCCGCCGACCGGCGCGTGGTCATCGTGGTCAACGACAACGGCCGCTCGTACGCCCCGACCATCGGTGGACTCGCCCGGCACCTGTCCGGGCTGCGACTGCAGCCGGGATATGAGCGTTTCCTCGACGAGAGTCGCAAGGTGGTCAAGCAGGTGCCGGTCGTCGGTCCGCCCGCCTACGCCGTGCTGCACGGGATGAAGAGTGGACTCAAGGATCTGCTCGCCCCGCAGGCCATGTTCACCGATCTCGGCATGAAGTATGTCGGACCGGTCGACGGCCACGACATCAGTGCCTTGGAATCAGCGCTGCGCCAAGCGCATTCGTTTGGTGGTCCGGTGATCGTGCACACCGTCACCCGCAAGGGCATGGGGTACGCGCCGGCCGAGAACCACGAGGCCGACCAGATGCACGCCACGGGCATCATCGATCCACGGACCGGCCGCGCCACCAGCGTCTCGCCGCACGACTGGACCTCGGTGTTCTCCACCGCCCTGGTGGACGCCGGAGCCCGACGCCGGGATGTCGTTGCGATCACCGCCGCCATGCCCGGACCCACCGGCCTGACCCCGTTCGGCGAGAAGTTCCCCGACCGCATGTTCGACGTGGGGATCGCCGAGCAACACGCGATGACCTCGGCGGCCGGGCTGGCGCTCGGCGGGCTGCATCCGGTGGTCGCGGTCTATTCCACCTTCCTCAACCGGGCCTTCGACCAGTTGCTGATGGACGTCGCCCTGCTCAAGCTGCCGGTCACCCTGGTCCTCGACCGCTCCGGCATCACCGGCCCCGACGGCCCGAGCCACCACGGCATGTGGGATCTGTCACTGATGGCGCTCGTGCCCGGGCTGCGGGTCGCCGCACCGCGCGACGCCGTCCGGCTCCGCGAGGAGTTCGACGAAGCGCTCGCCGTCGCCGACGGCCCGACCGCCCTGCGCTTCTCCAAAGGCGCGGTGCCCGAAGACATTCGGTCCATCGAACGGCTCGACGACGGCGTCGACGTGCTGCACCGTAGCGCACCCGGGATCGGGCCGGCCGCTGGAGACGTGCTCATCGTCGCGGTCGGCGCGTTCTGCGGACTGGCCGTGGACACCGCCGAACGTCTTGGGCGCCAAGGGATTGACGCCACCGTCGTGGACCCGCGGTGGGTGCTGCCGGTGCCGGCGTCGATCGCCGCCCTGGCCGGACGTCACAGACTGGTGGTCACCCTCGAGGACAGCGGGGTACGTGGCGGCGTCGGGTCGGCGGTCAGCGACGCGCTGTCCGACGCCGAAGTAGCGGTGCCGGTACAGCACCGCGGTATCCCTCAGGAGTTCGTCACGCACGCCTCGCGCGGCGAGTTGCTTGCCGAATTCGGGCTCACCGCACAGGATCTCGCGCGGTCGATCACCGCTACGGTATCGGGGATGAGCTCGGTTCCGGCGGTGGCGGAACCGAACTCGCGGCTGCCGCGTTGAGTGCCTGGGCGACCGGAGCCGCGCACAGGTCGCGTTGCCAGCGTCGTGCGTCCTCGGCGGCCATGCGCGCGTCCACCGTTTCGGCGGTGGCCGGCAAATCCACACCGTCCCAACAGATCTGACGCACCACGTCCGGGGCGAGCAGATTTTCCACCGGCAGATTGTGCGTCTCGGCGATCTCCCGGATCACCGGGCGCACCTGCGCGGCGCGGGCCGCGCCGTCGGGGTTGCGCTGATCCCATCGGTTGAACGGCGGTAATCCGGTCCCCGGCGACTTCCGCGGTGGCAGTTCGTTGTCGGACAGTTCGCGGGCCCGGTCGAGCGCCGAAAGCCACAAACCCGCCTGCCGTTTCTGCTTCGGCCCGCCGAACACCGGCAGCCGGGTGAGCTCGGCGGTGGTCGACGGGTTCGCCGTCGCCGCGGTGACGATCGCCGAGTCGGGGAGCACCCGCCCCGGTGCGACGTCGCGTCGTTGCGCGAGTTCCTCACGCGCCGTCCACAATTCGCGGACAGCGGCCAGCGCGCGCGGATTCTTGATGGTGTGGATGTTCGATGTCTTGCGCCAGCGGTCGGTGCGCGGCGGCGGTGCCGGACGGTCCAGGATGAACCGGAACTCCTCGCGTGCCCACGCATCCTTGCCCGCCGCGGCGAGGGCGGCATCCATCGCGTCGCGCAGTTCGACGAGGACCTCCACGTCGAGGGCGGCGTAGTTGAGCCAGTCGTCGGGCAGCGGCCGACGCGACCAGTCGGCGGCGCCGTGCCCCTTGACCAGTCCGAGGCCGAGGAACTCGGCGACCATCGCTGCCAGGTTCACCTTCGCCAGGCCCAATAACCGTCCGGCCAGTTCGGTGTCGTAGAGCTCGCGGCAGACGAAGCCGAGTTCACGCAGGCAAGGCAGATCCTGGTCGGCGGCGTGCAGCACCCATTCGGGGCCGTCGAGTGCCTCGATCACCGGGGCCAGCGCCTCGGGATGCTCGATCGGGTCGAGCAGGAACGACCCCGAACCGCCGAGTCGTCGGATCTGGATGAGGTAGGCGCGCTGCGAATACCGGTAGCCCGAGGCGCGTTCGGTGTCCACGGCGATCGGTCCGCTGCCCTCGGCGATCTGGGCGGCGGCCTCGGCGAACTCGCGCGGGGTGGAGAGCACCTCCGGCACGCCGTCGGCCGGATGCAGCAGGGGAGTGGTGTCCGGCTCGGTCGGCTCGGCTGACTCGGTCGGCTCGGTCATGGCGAACCCGGCGCCATCAGACGGCCCCGAGTTCGGTGACACCGGCCGGCGGGAGTCCGGCGGCGGCGGACAACACCTCGCAGAACGCCTCGAGATGCCCGCCGAGATCGAGACTGTTGACCGCCGTCCACGACGCCCGCAACTCCAGTTGATGGGCGCGTGGGGGGCCGGCGATGTCGCCGTAACGCACCGACGTCGTCGACGTGACGGTGCCACCGAGGGCGGTCACCTCGATCGACCGGTCGTGGTTTGCCTCCGGGCTGCTCGACGTCTCGCCCGGCGGTACGCCGAGCGCGTCGGCCAGCCAACTCCACGCGACCTCGGGCAGCAGCGGGTCCATCGCGAGTGCCGCCTCGACCTCGGCCTGCACGTAGGCGACCATGCGCATGGTGCCGTTCCAGGCCTCCTGGCCGTCGGGGTCGTAGAGCAGGATCAGGCGGCCGAAGGAACTTCCGGTCGAGTCCACGGGTACGTCGTCGGTATCGTCGGCGGTCCCGACCTCGGCGCCCACCGCGTAGCTGTACGGCGCGAGCCGTTGCGGGGGCCGGATCGGTCCGACCTCGATCTCCGGCCGGATCCGCGCGGCGGTCAGCGACGCCACCGCAGCGCGGAAGTCAGCAGGCTCCGTCGGAGCTCCAGAAGAGGTCACGGTTCGACGGTAAAACCGGACGTTGCGGCATGGGCGGAGGCGCGCCGAGCGAGCCCCGAGTCGCATGGCATGCTGGGCATTGATGTCCGATACAGCCCGCCTCCGCCCGCATCGTGCGCACCTGCCGCTGGTCGCCGCCGCCACCGGAGCCACCCCGAGTCGTCGTCCGGTCTGGTTCATGCGTCAGGCCGGTCGGTCGCTGCCGGAATACCGGGCGATCCGCGCCGACCACGGCATGCTCGAATCCTGCTTCGATCCGGCCCTGGTCTGCGAGATCACCATGCAGCCGGTCCGCCGCCACGACGTGGACGCGGCCATCCTGTTCTCCGACATCGTCGTCCCCCTCAAGGCCGCGGGCATCGACCTCGACATCGTCGCGGGCACCGGGCCGGTCATCGCGCATCCCGTCCGCACCGCCGACGACGTGACCGCGCTGCCGCGACTGGAACCTGGTTCGGTCGGGGCAATCGGCAAGGCCATCGAGCTCATCCTGGCCGAACTCGGCGACGACACCGCACTCATCGGTTTCGCCGGCGCACCCTTCACGCTCGCGTCGTACCTCATCGAGGGCGGACCGAGCCGCAACTACGAGCGCACCAAGGCGATGATGCACGGCGATCCCGCGCTGTGGAACGTGCTCATGGGTCGGCTCACCGACATCACCATCGGCTTCCTCACGACCCAACTCGAGGCCGGCGTCGACGCCGTGCAGCTGTTCGACTCGTGGGCGGGTGCCCTGTCGGATGCCGACTACCGCACCTACGTCGCGCCGCACAGCGCGCGGGTGTTCGCCGAGGTCGCGTCGTACGCGGTGCCACGTATCCACTTCGGCGTGGGCACCGGTGAGCTGCTGGCGTCGATGGCCGGGGTCGGCGCCGACGTGATCGGCGTCGATTGGCGGGTACCGCTCGACGAGGCCGTCCGCCGCGTCGGGCCGGGTAAGGCGGTGCAGGGCAACCTCGATCCGACCATGCTGTTCGCCGGGCCGGAGGTCATCGACCGTGAGGTGCGTCGGGTGGTCGCCGACGGCGAGCGGGCCGTGGCCGCTGGTGCGATCGGCCACATCTTCAACCTCGGTCACGGGGTGCTGCCCGGGACCGATCCCGATGCGATCACCCGCGCGGTCGAGCTGATCCACAGCCTGTAATGCCTTCGCGGATCGCGGTTGTCGGCGGCGGGATCTCCGGTCTTACCGCCGCCTACCGGCTGCGTCAGGCGCTCGGCGCGGACGCACAGATCGATCTGTATGAGGCCGGTGAACGACTCGGCGGGATTCTGCACACCGCCCGGGTCGGCGGCCGCCACGTCGACGTCGGCGCCGAGGCATTCATCATCCGACGACCCGAGGCCCGCGACCTGGTCACCGAACTCGGCCTCGGCGATCGGGTGGTGTCGCCGACCGCCCGCCGTCCGGCCGTCTGGTCGGGTGGCCGATTGCACCCGCTGCCCGCCCCGGCCCTGATGGGGATTCCCGCGTCGTCGGACGTGGTTGTGGGACTGGCTGATCCGGCCGACATCGGGCGGATCGCCGGGGAACCCGACCGGCCGTGGCGCTGGACGCCCGACGACAATCCGTCGGTGGGTGCGTTGGTCGCCGACCGCTTCGGAGAGTCCGTCGTGGCCCGCAGCGTCGACCCGATGCTCGGCGGTGTGTATTCCAGCCTCGCCGGTGCCATCGGGGTGCGAGAAGCGTTGCCCGCGTTGGCCACCCGACTCGACGCGGGAGCGCCGAACCTGACCGCCCCGGTCGCCGAACTCACCGCCGCGGGGGCCGGTGGCGGTCCGGTGTTCGGGGCGTTGATCGGTGGCTACCGGGTGTTGATCGACACCCTCGCGCGGGCTGCCGGGGTCACGCCCGAGTTCTGTTCGTACGTGATGCGCGCCGACTCGCGACCCGGCGGATGGACACTGCAGGTCTCCGGCGATCGTTCCGTCGACTACGACGGAGTGGTGCTCGCTGTGCCCGCCTGGGTGGCCGGCCGATTGCTGCGCGAATCAACGCCCGACCTGGCCGCGCCACTGAGCGCGGTGCAGGGGGCGTCGTCGGTGGTCGTGTCGATCGCGCTCGACGGCGGCACCCCACTGCCCGAGCATTCCGGCGTCCTGGTGGCGACCGGAGAATCCTTGCACGCCAAGGCGTTCACCTTCAGCTCGCAGAAGTGGGCACACCTCGCCGGAGACGGACCGGTGTCGGTGCGGGCGTCGTTCGGCCGGTTCGGTGCGCCGGTGCCCGACGACTGCATCGAACCCGGCGTCGACGACCGCATCCGCGCCGAAGCGCTCGCCGACCTGGACGAGGTGTGCGCCGCCGCAGGAGTCCCGGCCGCCTCACCACACGTGATCGACCTGAAACTGCAGCGGTGGACGAACGGGTTGCCGGTGTACGCGCCCGGCCACCTGACCCGGATGGCCGACGTGGCGCGCGCGCGGCCGCCGCGGCTCGCGCTAGCCGGTTCGGCGTATGCCGGCGTCGGTGTTCCCGCGTGCATCGGACAGGCGGGACGAGCGGTGGCCGGACTGCTCGCTGATCTCGACATGAAAGAATGACACCCATGAGCCGCCTGGACTATGCCGAACTGAACTCCACCGTCCGCTACCTGATGTTCTCGGTGTTCGCGGTGCGCCCCGGAGAGTTGCCCGCCGAGCGTGACGAGGCGAAATCCGACGCGACCGATTTCTTCAAGTCCCTGGAGGACAGCGGCGTCGTCGTGCGCGGCGTCTACGACGTGTCGGGTCTGCGCGCCGACGCCGACTACATGATCTGGTGGCACGCGGAGAAGGTCGAGGAACTGCAGGCGGCCTACGCGCGATTCCGGCGCGAGACCATCCTGGGTCGGGCCAGCAACGCGGTGTGGAGCAACGTCGCGCTGCACCGGCCGGCCGAGTTCAACAAGAGTCACATCCCGGCGTTTCTCGCCGGTGAGGACCCCGGCAACTACATCTGCGTCTACCCGTTCGTCCGGTCCTACGAGTGGTACCTGCTGCCCGACGAGGAGCGTCGCAAGATGCTCGCCGATCACGGCATGGCCGCCCGCGCCTACAAAGATGTGCGCGCCAACACCGTGTCGTCGTTCGCCCTCGGCGACTACGAGTGGCTACTCGCGTTCGAGGCCCCCGAACTGCACCGCATCGTCGACCTCATGCGTGACCTGCGCGCCACCGAGGCGCGGCTGCATGTGCGCGAGGAGACCCCGTTCTTCACCGGACCGCGCGTCGAACCCACCGCGTTGATCGACGCGCTGCCCTGAGCCGGCGCCCTTCGTGGCTCGGCTGGCGCCTCGCACCTCAGGGAGCGGGTGGCTCGGCTGGCGCCTCGCACCTCAGGGATCGGGTGGCTCGGCCGCACCTCAGGGAGCGGTGGTGCCCGGCTCCAACTTCAGGCTGATGGAGTTGATGCAATACCGCAGGTCGGTGGGGGTGTCGTAGCCCTCACCGGAGAAGACGTGCCCGAGGTGGCTGCCGCAGTTGGCGCACAGCACCTCGACGCGGCGCATGCCCAGGGTGTCGTCGGCGCGCTCGATGATCGCGTCGCCGGCGAGCGGGGAGAAGAACGACGGCCAGCCGCAGTGTGACTCGAATTTCTGCTCACTGCGGAACAGTTCGGCGTCGCAGGCGCGGCAGCGGTAGACGCCGACGGTCTTGGTGTCGGTGTACTCCCCGGTGAACGGGGCTTCGGTGCCCGCCTGGCGCAGCACACGGTACTCGGCCGGGGTCAGACGCTCGCGCCACTGGGCATCGGTCAGGTCTGCGGCGTTGGATTGTGGGGCGTTGGTTTCGCTCATTTCTCCACGGTAGCCAACAGTTCGGGGTCGGGGGTGCCGCCGCCCGGCGGATCGGCTTCGAGGTGGGCGACGCCGTCGTGCCGCATGTCGAGGTAGCGGAACAGGAGCGAGCAGAACACCGCGATCATCAGCAGCGACCAGCCCCAGGTCACCTTGTTGTACTCC
Organism: Gordonia sp. CPCC 205515; assembly: GCF_048537925.1. Classification (NCBI taxonomy): domain Bacteria; kingdom Bacillati; phylum Actinomycetota; class Actinomycetes; order Mycobacteriales; family Gordoniaceae; genus Gordonia; species Gordonia sp. CPCC 205515. Next base: position 110,938 of record NZ_JBCLVJ010000021.1, read on the forward strand.
AGCCACCAGCCGGGCCACTCCCAGCGTTTGGAGTAGAACGAGTCGAACGCCATGCACCCGTAGACACCGAGCCAGGCGGGCCAGTTCCGGACGGTCGAGCCGGGCAGGAACACCGTCATCAGCAGCGGGAACAGCAGCATCGAGTAGTAGCCCTGGCCCAGCGCGCCGACCAGGAACGTGGTGAGCAGCAGCACGCCGGTCGACGTGGTCAGCCACAGCAGTTCGTCGGCGCGCCGGTAATAGCGGTAGAGGAACCACAGCGAGAACACCGCCATCGCGACGAAGGCGATGCGCAGCAGGATGATCAGCCAGTCGGCGACCCCGAAGTACGCGCCGTTCCCGGCGATCGAACTGTTGTAGTAGTCGCGGGCCTCGTTCAGGTACGGGAAGGTGCGGGTCAGGAACGAGTGCGAATCGACGATCAACGGCCACGCGATGATGTTCAGCACGATCGGAATGCTGATGGCGGTGACCAGGACGCGCCACTGACGATTGAGCAGTGGCAGTAACAGCAGGGGTGCGAGCACCGGTTTGACCGCGATGGTCAGGGCAAGCGGTACGCCCGCCCACAGGTCGTGGCGGCGCATCATCAACAGCAGGAAGGCCAGCATGCCGAGCAGTACGAACGAGTTGAAGTTCGTGAAGATCAGGGTGTGCGCGACGGTCTCGGTGCTGAAGAAGAAGAACAGGATCACCGGGATGACCCAGGATCGCGCGGAGTAGTTGAACAACCGTGCCAGCAGATAAGCGCTCACAACCAGCGCGATCACGCTGATCGCGATGAAGATCCATCGCGATCGTTCCGGGTCGATGAGTGCCATCGGCGCCATGAGCAGGGTGCCGGCCGGTGGATACAGGTAGTGCGGATCGACGGTGTTGAGGTTCTCGGCATACACCGGCTGCCGGTTCAGAAACCGCAGCGCGGCCTCGTAGACGGGCGCGAAGTCGTTGGTGCGATCACCGTTGACGGCGAGGATCACCGAACGATGAAAGATCATCATGATGCTGATCGGCCACAGCACCATCGGGATGATCCGCTGCGCGCTCATCTGCGGGTACAGGTGCCTGTCGAGAACTGCCACCCGCGAACCGTACTACGTTGTCGGGCACCCGCGGTTGCGCGGCTCGCCCAGCGGAGCATCCCCCAGATAGTCGACGATGATGTCGGCTGCGCAGGCACTCCGCGCTGCGACGGAGTACCCGATTCCGTCCCACGAGACCACCGTCGGCTGGGTCCCGGCCTTGATGAACATGGGCTGCAGCGCGTCCGCGCCGCCGCCACCATTGATCGGATCGTTCGCCCCGTCGAGGACCAGGGGAGCGACGGCAAACGCGTTCGGCGCCTTCGTCGGGGTGCTCGATGACCACGACGAGCACCGCATCAACGACAGCGCCGCGTTGGTGCCGGTCAGCGGATTCTGTTTGGTCCACGCATCGATCAGCCCGGGGATCTCGTTCTGGCCCACCGGTCCATTGACGTCGTTGCAGCGGCCGACCACCTGACCGTCGGTGGTGCGCAGGTCGGTGGCCCGGTCCGACAGTGCGCGCAACGCCCCGGTGTCGCCGCGGTCGGCGGCGGCGACCGCGGCGGCGACCGCGGTGAGACCCTGCGGTCCGGCCGGCGCGACGGCCAGTGCGGTGGTGATCGCCGACAACGCCTGCGTATCTGACAACCCGTCGAGCTGCCCCGTGCGTCCCTTGGTCAGCACGGACCCGATGGTGGCGGTGCCGTCGGCGCCGAGCGCACACGATCCGGTCGCCGAGCAGCGCTGCACGAACGTCCGCAGCGCGGCCTGCACACCGGTGGCCTGGGTTCCGGCGCGGTCCTTGCTGTTCGCGCCGAACGGGGTGGGGGTGTCGAGAATGATCCGCCCCGCCCGGCCGGCGTAGTTCGCCGCGTAGGTCAGGACGACGTCGGACCCCTCGCCGACCCCGAGCAGGGCGAGCCGGTCGACGCCCCACTTGCTGCGCAGTGCTTCGAGGTCGGCGGCGGCGAAGCTTGCCGCGTAGTCGAGTTGATGCGGACTGAGGGTCTCGGTGCAGCCGTCGGCGGCCGACGAGGCACTCCGCGCCAACAGCGCGATCCGATCCGATTGGGTTGCCGCGGCGCGTCCGGCCAGACCGTTGGTGACCATCGCGGTCCGCTCGGCGCGGGTCATGCAGTCGATCGGGCTCGACGCCGTCGTACCGCGACGGTCGACGGCGACGACCGGATGCTTGTCGAGCAGCGCACGCCCCGGGCTGTCGGCGAACAGCAGCAGCGCGCGGCCCGACGACATGTCGGTTCCCGAGGTCAGCACGATCGGCGCGGCGTCCGGCGGGGTCGCCGCGGTGCGGGCGCGGGTGATGTTCAGGGTGAGCGTGTCGCCGGTGGGCTGGTCCGGGTTGGTGGGCACCACGGTCTGGGCGCAATCGAGGGTGACCCCGTTCGGTGCGGTCGCCCCGTAGCGTCCGGCGGCCAGGCGCGCACATTCGGTCCACCCGAGTTCGTTGCGCGGCGCTGCGATGGCCGGCAACGGGGGTACTTCGGCGCTGCTCGATGCGGGTGTCGCCACACCGCCACCGCCGGTCACCACGGCCGGGCCGACGTCGGGGCCGACCGCGCAGCCGGCCAGTCCCACGATGGCCGCCGCGGACACCAACGCTGTCAGTGCCCTCGTCTTCCGGGCCGTCTTCGGGGCCCGCCCCCGGATCGCCGCACGCATGTCCGCGACTGTAGTCAACCGCGCGTCCAGCGAGTGAACACGAAGCCGTCGTCGTCGGTGATGATCGTCGTCGGCCGCATCGGACGCAGGTGCGCGGGGTCCGAGCCGTGCGCGATGCGCTCGGCGTCGCCGGCGACGAGGTTGGGACTCGTGGTGACGCAGAGTTCGTCGACGGCGTCGGCGGCCACGAACGATCCCAGCAGCGACGGTCCGCCCTCGCTGAGCACCCGCAGCCAGCCGCGCCGGGTGCATTCGTCGAGCATCGCGGCGACCTCGACGGTGTCGTCACCGCAATCGACGAGGGTGGCGCCCGCGTCGGTGAGTGCAGCTCGTTTCGTGGCGTCGGCGGACGCGCAGGTGAACACCAGCGTTGTGGGATTGGCCAGCGGCGCGTAGTCGGCCGGGATCGACAACGAGCGCGAGACCAGCACCAATGCCGGGGCGGGGGTCTGCCCGGCCGCTTCCCGGGCATCGGTGAAGGCGTCGTCGGGCGAGGGCTGACGGTAGCCCTCGGTCACCGCGGTGCGCGCGCCGACCAGGACGACGTCGGCCAGTCCGCGCAGGACGTGGAAGATCGCCTTGTCGCCGGGGCCGGCAAGATCCCCGGACTTGCCGTTGTGGGTGACTGCGCCGTCGATCGAACTCACCATGTTCACCCGCAGGTAAGGTCGGTCGGAGGCGGGGTACGCGTACTGTTCGGCGAGCCACCGTAACGTGGCGGTCTCGTCGTCGGATGTGAGCTGAGTCGCTTTCTGGAGACCGAACATGCCTACATCATGTCCGAGGTCGATACGCTGCCTTTATGACGGCACGACTCTGCGATCGAAACCCGGCGGTGGCGCCGGATGCACTCATCGACGAGATGGTGCCCCCCTCGACCTTCGACGAGGTCAGCTTCGACTCCTACATCCCCGACCCGGCCGAGCCCTCGCAGGCGCAGGCCGTGTCCAAGGCCCGCGACTTCGTCTCCCGCGCACGCAAGGTCCGCTCCGGCAAACGCGGCCTGTTCTCCCGCAAGCAGCCGGTCCAGGGCATCGGCCTCTACCTCGACGGCGGCTTCGGCGTCGGTAAGACCCACCTGCTGGCATCGATCTACCACTCGATGCCCGAGCCGAAGGCGTTCGCCACGTTCGTCGAGGTCACCCACGTGGTCGGTGCGCTCGGCTTCGTGAACGCCGTCGAACGGCTCTCCGAGCACAACGTGCTCTGCATCGACGAGTTCGAGCTCGACGATCCGGGCGACACGATGCTGGTGTCGCGGCTGCTCGCCGAACTCACCGCCAAGGGCGTGTCCATCGCGGCGACGTCGAACACCCTGCCGGGGCAGCTCGGCGAGGGACGGTTCGCCGCCCAGGACTTCCTGCGGGAGATCCGGAAGATGTCGTCGATCTTCGAGACCATCCGCGTCGACGGCCCCGACTACCGTCACCGCGACCTGCCGCCGGCCCCCGACCCGCGGACCGACGCCGAACTCACCGAGATCGCCGACGCCACCCCGGGGTCCACCCTCGACGACTTCGATGCCCTCTGCGACCACCTGTCGACCCTGCACCCGTCGAAATACAAGGACCTCGTCGACGGCGTGTCGCTGGTCTGCATCCGCGACGTCCATCCGGCCAAGGACCAGTCGGTCGCGCTGCGGCTCGTCGTGCTCGCCGACCGGCTCTACGACGCCAACATCCCGGTCACCGTGTCGGGTGCCAAGCTCGATCAGATCTTCACCGAGGAAATGGTCAACGGCGGCTACCGCAAGAAATACCTGCGCGCCACGTCGCGTCTGCTGGCGCTGTCCCGGTTCGCCGAAGCGGGCGTCTGAACGGTCGTTCGCTTCCGGTCGTGCCCGGTCGGTGTCAGAGTTCGGCCGTCAGCACGTAGTCGTGCTCGATCCGACCGCCGAGATCGAAGGTCTTCACCCCTGCCCGGGTGAACCCCATCTTGGTGTAAAAGCGTTGCGCGCGAACGTTTTCCTGGTTCACACCCAGCCAGGCCTGCACGCTGCCGAGGGCTGCGGCGCGCGCCAGGGCCGCGCTCATCAACGCCCGCGACGGTGAGCGGCCATCGGCCCGCCGATGTGCATGCAAGTCGGCCAGCACGTACATCTTCGACACCTCGGTCACCGGCCGTGCGGTGACCACCGCGGCGACGTCGGGGTTGGTCGGCGCGGTGTGGTGGAGCAGTGCGTAGCCGACGATCGGGCCGCCGAGGCCGTCGCGGGCGATCAGCACGTCGCTCTGCGGGTCGGCGATGTGGCGGGCGAACTCGTTCGGCGACAACGAGTTCCGGATGAACGCGGCGATCGCCTCGGGCGGGGAATCCGGTGGGCAGGCGAGCGGAAAAGTGGCTGCGGCGACCTCGGCGATGGCGCCGGCTTCTGCCGGATCGGTGACGATCTCGACGAGGTCGTCGTCGAGTGGCGCCACCGAGATGGTCTGCCACATCGTGTGGGTGCCGCCGGGCGCGATCTGCACCGTGTTGGGGCCGGCGTTCGCGCTCTCCACGCAGACGAACTCGCGCCAATGGTCGCCGACGTCGGCCATGCCCTCGGCCACCTGTGCCCCGGGATTCCACACCACCGCGGTCGCCGCGGCCCGCGCGGACACCTCGATCACCCGCGCCAGCCCGTCGTCGACGAGCCGATAGTGGCCGCGCGCATCGGGATAAAGTCGGTCACTGCGGGCCGGGTCGGCGGGTAGCGACCAATCACCGTGCTGTTGCACTTCTTTCGCGTCGTCGAACTTGTCCAGATAGGTCAGTCCGGCCAGTCCTTCGACGCGGACGTCGGTCACGTCCGACACCCGGAAGTAGTTGTGCAGGGCCTCGGTGATCGTCGCCGCCGACGAACTCGTGTTGTGCGTGTGCAGCCCGACTTCCAGTGTGGCGCCGACCCGCACGGTCATCTGCAGACGTAGGTCGAGGTGGTCGAGGCCGGTGGGCGCGAGAACCACTTCGGTCCGGCCGTCGTCGAGGGCCCGCCCGGTGATCGCTTCCCACTGCGCGGTGCGCGCGTAGCCGTGCGACGGCACGTCCGGTCCCTGTCCCTCCCGCGCGAAATACGGCCAGCAGACCGGTATTCCGCCGCGCAGGGGAGTGGGCAGGTCGGCGAGCGCCGGCGACAACCACAACACGTCGTCGGCCGATCCGGTCGGAACGAACGACACCACCTGACCGCCGAAGAGCGAGATCACCGCGGTGGCCGCGACGGTGTCGACGATCAGTGCGTCGAGCCCGTGGAAGGTGCCTGACCGTACGCCGGGGATGTCGACCGATGACGTCATGGGTTCAGCCTTGCACGGGCGTCGGTGTCGCGGGCGCGGGCGTCGCGTGCCACCGCGTCACCGAGGAGTTGCGGACCGGTGGTGAGCAGCGCGCGGCGCCACGGGAGCACTCCTTCGATCTCGATTTGGATCGACATGGAGAGGATGGTCCGGATCAGCACGATCAGACCGAGGATCGCCGCGTCCTCCAGCGACGGCTTGGAGGTGATGGTCCGGATGAGGTCGGCGGCCACCAAGACCTCGAGGCCGAGGAGGATCGCCGACGCCATCGTCGTGCGCAGCACCGAGAACGCGACCTTGCCGCCCTCACCACGCGTGAGGGCGCGGACGGCGAGGATGACCGCGATGACGAAACCGGCGATCATTGCGATCGCGCCGATCGCCTCGAATCCGATGGCGATGCCGACGAACACTTCCTCGAAGTCCACAGGCGAAGGCTACCGGGCGGGCGCGGCGTCGCGGGCGGTGTGGGGCCGCTATTCGCCGGCGAGATCTGCCGACAGGTCGGCGACCTCGACCCCCTCGGGGATCTGCACCTCGGTGATGCGCTCGGGCACGTCGTCGAACTCCAGGCGCAGGGCCTTGCACATGGTGGCGTGCATGTCGTAGAGCGCGGTGATGTAGGTGAGCTGCAGGATCTGATCGGGTGTCAGGTGCTCGGTCAGCACGTCGAAGACCCCGTCGGGGACGCGGCCGCCGTCGAGGACCAGCGCGTCGGCGTACGCGAGCACGGCGCGTTCGAGCGGGGTGAACAGATCGCTGACCTGCCACGCGGGAATGGCCGCGATCTTGTTCTCCGGCATGCCCAGCGACCGCATCTGCTTGCAGTGCTGGGAGAACACGAACTGGCTGCCGCGTGCGTAGCCGGCGCGGCCCTGACCGAGTTCACGCAGCAGCGGATCGATCGTCGAGTTGCGATAGAGGGCGAAACCGCGCACCGCGTGGCGGAAGACGTCGGGGGACTGGGCGAACACCGTCCACCAGTCGCCGGGCGTGCCGTGAATGGTGCCGTGGTCGACGGCTGGGTCCTTGTCCGGTCCGAAGAGACGGTCGTAAAAGAAGAGGATCTTGTCATCGGTGACATCGGCGCGCGGGACCTCGGGCAGGCGTGGCATCAGGAGTTCACCCCGGTCTTGCGGTCGGCCGCGGTCTTGGGCTCGTGCGCGACGTCAGCGTCGGTGAATTCCTTGACCCAGCAGGCGAACTCGAGAAGCACACCGTCGGGGTCCTGGAAGTAGAAGGAGCGGACGAAGGTGCCGGGATGAACATCGCGGGCGACCCCGCGTGGGCTGTCGTCGTGGTTGAGGACGGCGCTGACCGCGACGCCTGCGGCCTCGAGTTTCGCCCGGTAGTCGTCGAAGTGCTCCGGCGGTACCGCGAACGCGACGTGATTCATCGATCCGACGGCGCTGGCGAGTTCGCCCTCGTCGGGGCGGCCCTTCGGCGCGGCGATGCCGGGGGCGGCGTCGGGGGAGTCGGCGAGCCAGAAGAACGCCAGGGTATTGCCGCCGCCGCAGTCGAAGAAGAAGTGCTGTCCCAGGTCACCGGGCAGTTCGATGGTCTTGACCAGCGGCATGCCCAGGATGCCGGTGTAGAAGTCGATGGTGCGGCGCATGTCCGAGCACACGAGCGCGAGGTGATTGATGCCGCGCAATTCGTACTGGGGATTGGTGGCCATGTGGGAACTCCTCATTGCACAAAAGTGACTTGACTGTCATGTCAGGTTGTTGGAATAGTGTTGATCGTGGCCAAGGCACCTGTCAATACCCCGTCGGTTCCCGCCCCGGTCGAGTCGCTGTCCGCCCGGGGGCGGGCCACTCGCGACGCCCTGCTCGATGCGGCGCAACGTGTCTTCGAATCCGCCGGATTCCTCGACGCCCGAGTGGAGCAGATCGCCGGCGAGGCCGGTGTCGCCTATGGGACGTTCTATCGGTATTTCGAGTCCAAGGAACACGTTTTCCGCGAATTGAGCACTCGACTGTTCACCGAGGTACACAGTCGCGAACCGTGGGCCACTGATCTGTCGCCGGCACAGCGCCTGATCGCCTCCAATCGCGCCTATTACCAGGCATATCGGCGCAACGCGAAGATGATGGCCATCGTCGAGCAGGTCGCGACGTTCAACGAGGAGTTCCGCACGTTGCGGCACGACCACCGATCGCAGGTCGTCGACCGCACGTCCGCAGCCATCCGCCACTGGCAGGACGAGGGTCTGGTTCGCGCGTCGCTCGATCCGGTGATGGCCGCCCGAGCGATGTCGGCGATGGTCGACCACACGCTGTACCTGTGGCTGGTGCAGGGTGACGCCGCCGACGAGGAGGCGGTGCTCGACACCCTCGACGAGATGTGTCTGGGCGCGCTGGGGCTCACGGGAGACGAGCGGTGACCGACTGGCTCGCGGACCGGTTCTTTGCAGCGATCGAGGCCGGTGACGTCGACACCCTGCGACGGCTGTACGCGCCCGACGCGATCATCTGGCACAACGACGACGGACTCGAACAATCGGTGGACGACAATCTGCGCGTGCTGCGGTGGTTGTCCCGCACGGTAATGGGACTGTCCTACACCGATATTCGTCGGATCACCCACGACGCAGGGTTTGTCCAGCAACACGTCCTGCGCGGCGAGATCGACGGCGTCGGTCCCGTCGAGGTACCCGCCGCGTTGTTCGTCACCGTCGCCGACGACCGGATCATCCGGCTCGACGAATACGTCGACTCCGCCGGCACCCGACCGTTTCACGACGCTGCCCTCCGACACAGAGAGAATCGCCGATGATTCATCAGGCAGACTTCCTCGGCACACGACGGCATCCGCGTGCGCGTCTACGTGCGCTGATCGAGAAGGATGCACCGGTGCTGGTGCCGGGTGCCTTCGACGCCCTGTCCGCGCGACTGGTGCAGGAGGCCGGGTTCGACGCGGTCTACATGACCGGATTCGGCACCGCAGCAAGCCTTCTCGGTCGACCCGATGTCGGGCTGGCGACGGCGACGGAGATGACTGACAACGCACGACGGATCGCCGCCTGCGTCGACCTGCCCGTCATCGCCGACGCCGACACCGGATATGGCAACCCGCTCAACGTCATCCGCACCGTGCGCGACTACGAGACGGCCGGTGTCGCGGCCATCCAACTCGAGGACCAGGTCGCGCCCAAGCGCTGCGGGCACATGGCGGGCAAGGAGGTGGTCTCGGCCGCCGAGATGATCGCCAAGATCGAAGCCGCGGACGCCGCACGTACCGATCCGGATCTGCTTATCATCGCCCGCACCGATGCCATCGCTGTGCATGGCATCGACGAGGCGATCGACCGTGCCCACCGTTACGCCGGTGCCGGTGCCGACCTGTTGTTCGTCGAGGCGCCGACCACCGTCGAGGAGATTCGTCGGGTCGCGGGTGAACTGCGCGAGCATCGTCTCGTGTTCAACTGGGTCGAGGGCGGTCGATCGCCGGCGCTGCCTCGAGAAGAGTTGGCAGACCTCGGCTTTGCGCTCATCCTGTTCCCGATCGGCGGGCTGCTCGCCGCAACTCGCGCAATGCGCGAGTTCTACGCGACGATCCGACGCGACGGTACGCCGACTGCCGCCCTCGATGACCTACCGGCCTTCGACGACTTCACCGCGATGATGGGTCTCGACGAGATCACCCAACTGTCGGAGCGATTCGGCCACTGAGCCCGGGCCGGGCGTCGCGGGCGGGTGTTCACACTGTTGAGTTGTCAAAGATCGTGCGCGGTCCCGACTTCCGACGAGTGCGCGGGAAATGTGCTGAACTCTCCGCTGGTTGAGCCGACTCGAGGGCGTGCCCCTACCGCTGGTTGAGCCGTCCCGAGCCGCAAGGCGAGGGGCGTGTCGAAACCCTCATGCCGCGACCCGGTCGTCGAGGGTCATGGTGCGGCGGTTGTAGGCGGGGATGGGTTGTCGGCGTGGATCTCTCGAGGCGGGCGGGATGAGCCAGGGGTGCCCATCAGCACCCATGATGATGTCCCACCCGAGGTGGTGGACGTCGGCGTGAC